>CAKNIB010000029.1 GCA_930979925.1 uncultured Clostridia bacterium | reverse complement strand
TTTCTTCCTTAAACTTTTTGACTAGGACTGAGAGGACGGCAATGTCAGACGGGGAGACGCCTGAGATGCGAGATGCCTGACCTATGTTGAGTGGGCGGATGGCTTGGAGTTTTTCGATAGCCTCAAGGCGCAAACCGTGATATTTTGAGTAGTCGAAGTCGGCTGGGATGGTGATGTCCTCGTTTTTCTTAAACTTTTCAATCTCTTCAAGTTGTTGTTTTAAGTAGCCCTCATATTTGACTTGTATATTTAGCTCATTGATTATCTCAAAGGAGTATTTTTCAAAGGTCTTGAAGCGGTCATTTATTTTAAAAGCGTCAATATTGCTTCGCTTTAGCATGTCTTTGACTGTCACACTCTCTTTTGGAGGGTTCTCGCCATTTTCAAGGTAAAAATCTTTTACCTCTTCTGCTTTGTACTTAGTTTTGAGAAGTTCGTAAGCCTCTGCAAGCTCTTTTTTCTTTTTTAGAAAAATCTTCCACCTTTTGTCGTCAACAAGTCCTACTGCTCTGCCTATTTCAGTAAGTCTAAGGTCGGCGTTATCCTGTCTTAGCCAAAGTCGATACTCGGCACGCGAGGTCATCATGCGGTAAGGCTCGTTTGTGCCTTTGGTTACAATATCGTCAATAAGCACGCCTATATAGCCGTTATTGCGTTTTAATACAAGTTGTTCTTTGCCTCGCAAGTAAAGACTTGCATTAATTCCGGCAATGATACCTTGTGCTGCTGCCTCTTCATAACCAGATGTGCCGTTTATTTGCCCGGCGAAGAATAGTCCGCTGTGACCTTTAAGCTCAAGCGTTGGCAAAAGTTGGGTCGGGTCAATGCAGTCATACTCAATGGCGTAGCTATCACGCATAATTTCGGCGTGTTCTAGTCCTTTAACCGAATGTATCATTTTCTCTTGCACTTCAACAGGCATAGAAGTAGAAAAGCCTTGCAAGTATACCTCTTGAGTGGAGAGCGACTCAGGCTCTAAGAAAAGCTGGTGACGGTCCTTATCCGCAAACCTAACAATCTTAGTCTCGATTGACGGGCAGTACCTTGGTCCCACACCTTTGATAAGCCCTGAGAACACAGGCGCGCGGTCTAGATTATCCTTAATAATCTGATGTGTTTCAAGGTTTGTGTATGTTAGATAACAAACCGCTCTATTTTTTGCCTTCTTTTTTGTTATAAAAGAAAAGTTTTGTATATTTTCTTCGCCTTTTTGCACTTCGAGCTCAGAGTAGTCTATACTGCGACCATTTATTCGTGCAGGTGTTCCTGTTTTAAAACGTAAAAGCTTGATACCTAATCCGCTTAAACTGTCAGATAGTTTTTGTGCATTTGAAAAGCCGTTTGGCCCGCACTCTTTGGTATAGTCGCCTATAATTATTCGGCTTTTTAGGTAAACGCCTGTTGCAAATACCAGCGCCTTTGCCGAATATTTTTGACCGACAGCGGTTGTTACAAGCTTTTCGTCCTCAAGTTCGGCTATCTCTGTAACTTCTCCCTGTCTTAGATATAGGTTGTCAGTCTTTTCAAGGGTGAGCTTCATTTGGTTATGGTACTCAACCTTGTCGGCTTGGGCACGCAAGCTTTGCACTGCCGGACCTTTTCCGCCATTGAGCATACGGAGCTGGATAAGAGTTTTATCTGTATTGACGCCCATTTCTCCGCCCAGAGCGTCCACCTCACAGACAAGTTGACCTTTAGCCGTTCCGCCAATGGACGGATTGCATGCCAAAAAAGCCACTGCATCGAGAGACAGTGTTAAAAGAAGGGTTTTATTGCCAGTTCGTGCAAGTGCGAGTGCAGCTTCACAGCCGGCATGACCTGCACCTATTACAATAGCGTCAAATTTTTCCATAATTTTATCCTATTTATCTATTATATAGTTTTTTAGCAAAAAATCAAAATTTATTAATGGAAATTAATTTTAAAAGCTTCATTTCGTATTATTGATAAAAAATCTTGTTTTCTAGACAAGATTATACAAAATGCAAATAAATTTTTAGACTGTAGAAAAACAAGCGTAGGCTTGTGCTCGGAAAATGCCCAAAGCCAGGAGTTTAGTAAACCTAAATGACTGGTTTTGGGCGTTTATTTAGGGTACTCGCAAAATCGTAAGATTTTGTGGGATAAGGATAAAGCGAGCGATATCGCAAATGTTTTGTGCAAGCAAAACTTGCAAGAGCGTAGCTTTTGACGCGGCGCAGCATCACGACGTTTTTCTGCAGTCTAAATTTTTTATTTATTTTTTTCTTCCATATTAGCAGTTATCTTTTTTAAAGCCTTCTCTTGCATCTTTTTGTCATATCTTTTTACCATCTTTTCACCGAATTTACATACATACACTACCGCCCAAACTGCAAGCATGATATCAAATGAAGCTACAATATCAAGTATGTAATGTTGTCTGATAAATACGGTAGAAAGTATAATCATAATGGCGCAGAAACTGGTGAATAGTCGGTAGAAGATGTTCATTTTTTTGCCCATAAAGCAGGCTATTAACATTGCAAAAGCCATAAAGCAGTGCTGTGATGGGAAACAGTTGATTGGATTGACAGCTCCCCAAGTCATAACAACCAGTTTGTCGGTGAAAGTAACGGGCTCAAAGTCTGGCTTAACAAACTCGGTTTGACCGAAGAAATATATTACGCCAGAGATAGCAAAGCTTATGCAGAGGGTTAGAAAAATATTGTATAAGTTTTTCTTATCTTTGTAGGCAAGATAGAAAAAGGTTATAAAGCCTAGAGGGAAGGTTAGATAATAGAAATAAACAAACCAAGATATAAGCGGAACTTGGCTGTCAAGTTCTATTTCTGGGTAGTGGGAGCCTTTTCTATCAAATAGGTCATAGATGACCTGATTGCCAAAATAAGACACTAAAAGCACAACTACAAAAATAAAAAAAGGTACTATTGCATATTTGATTTCTTTAAAAAAGTGCCATTTTTCTTTTTCTACAACTACTTTTTCTTTCTTTTTCATGTGTAATGTTTCCTTTTGTTCTATTTAGCTGAAAGTTCTCTAAACTCTCTCATAAAAGATACTTCTTCCTCAAGTGGAAGAGGGGCAGAAGCAACCTTCGACTCAAAGTCTCTAAACTGTGGTGCGTATGTATCATATAACTCTTTTGTCTCAAGCGCTCTAAAAGCGTTTAGCTTAATGCTATAGTAGGCATAATCTTGAATAGCCGGTCTAATATTTAGCGAGTATATCTTATCATGACATTTTAGCAGGGAGCTGTCATCAATTATGCCATCATAATATATTTTATCTTCAAGCGCCTGTACTAGAGGATGACTTTCTGTTTCAATTAACCGGTCTTCAGTAGGTCTTTTGCTGTAGCATCGGACAAGTCGCTGATTGATAGCGTATTGCATGATTGATTTAGAAAACTCGTCGGTGTCAATGCTATGATTTTCTAAAAACTCAATACAAGACTGCTTAAGTTTTTCAAGTTGGCTGTCTAGGTAGTCGTTTCTTGGACCTTGATATAACTGCTGTTTAAGCATAGTTTTAAAGACAGAGGCGAATATTGATGAGTATCCTCTTTTGCGCCTAATCTCAGTTTTTAAATAGTTTTGATGATTTTGAAATCGTTGCATGCTTGGATATCTTTGCAGAATGGTAAAAGTGTGCGCTCTTGCGTCTACCTCAAGCGGATTTGTATCCGAGGCAATATCAGAGTCAAAACCTTTAAAGACCTTTGTGCAGAAGGCAAATTTCTTTAAGTAGCCGTCCACACTACTTTTTTGATTGTTTTGCGAAAAGTGCCTAGCCTCATGGACTAAAGTCTGCGTTAAGATGTAAGGCAAAAATATGTTGTTTTCTTGCTTACTTTTTTCAAAAAGGTCAAAAAGTATTTGGTTAACATAAATTATATTGTGGATGTGGTCAAAGAGCCCAAACGCTCTTTCTTGAAAACTTCTTATGTAAAATTGGCTTGGATTATTAAAATCGCCATCAGCAAGACATGCTTTGTGATATACATTTTTACTGTACGCTTCAAGTTCTGCTTTGGAGGTGACATTTTTATAAAAATCATCGTTTATAAGTGCAAGCAATTGGTCGAGCGTCATAACTCTGAAGTTTAGCATTTTACCTCCTTTAAAACTTTAAGCTATTCACATTATAACAAAGATTTTTTAAGTTTTCAATACAAAATTGAAATAATTTATTAAAATCTCAACAAAAACCTGCAAAAAACATAAATTTTATTAAAAACAATAAAATTTAATATTGTCTGTGACAAAATTTGTGATATAATATTTACGTTGTTTGAGGTGGAAAATGGGAATAATCGGTGTCGATCTTGATAATACAATGTTTACTTGCAAGAGGTCTTTTTCATATATGCTTATGAATAAGTTCCAATTTTTAAGAAGTGACGACAAATTAAAGTATAAAGAAATTGATACAAATGAGGCTAAAGAGGTCCATCCGATTATAAAAAATTTTCATAAGATTTTAAATCCTGCAAGTTATAAGGCTTATCCCGAGGCCATTGAAACGATAAACGCCCTTTATGACCAAGGCTATCATATCTATATAATAACAAGCCGTCCAGCAATTAGCCCAATAGTGTCGGCGACTGTGGCGTGGCTAAAAGAAAACGGTGTAAAATTTGACAAGCTTATTATGGGCTGTAATAATAAAGGCGAGTACGCCAAACAAAATAAGGTATCACTAATTATTGATGACTTTGACAAAACCTGTAAATCTCTCGATAAACGGGGAATAGACTCCATTTTGTTTAAAGGAACGCTAAAAAGCAAGAAAAAATTTACAATAAACAAGAAGACGCCGCATATTACCATCATGCACTCCTGGAATACCATAAAAGAGCATATAGGTGAGTGTATCTCTAAAATAGGTGAAGTGGTAGAAGAGACAGGACGAATTCTTGTCGACCAACAAAATCAAAGTCAAGAAATTTAAATTTATCCTCTTTGCATAATTATTTCAAAGTAGCAAATAATAAGCAAGGAGGTTTATTTATGAAATTAAAAGATAGTAAAACATTTGTTAACCTAGCTAGAGCCTATATGGCTGAGTGCTCGGCAAGAACTCGTTATGAGTTTTGTGAGTACGGCTTTAGGTATAACGGCTATGAGGCAATCGCAACCTTGATTGATAAAATTGCCTATCAGGAGTTTAATCACGCAAGGGTATTGTACACAAAACTTCAAGACGGAGAGATGAAACTTATTGACAATATCGACGTTTGTGCTGGCTTTCCTTTTAAAGAAAAGTGGGACCTTGAGACCAATCTTGCTCTGCTCTGCCAAGATGAGCTTGACGAGGCTCACGCCTATGAGGAGTTCGAGGCAACTGCCAGAGAAGAGGGCTTTACTGAGATTGCCGACCTTTTTAAGATGATTAGAGACGTTGAAGTACGCCATGCACGCGTTTTTGAAGAGGTCTATAACCAATTTAAAAACAAAAGCCTTTATAAAAAGGCAAAAGAGGTTGCTTGGATATGCCCAGCTTGCGGATATGTTAGCTTTGACAAAGAAGCATGGGAGACCTGCCCATTATGCCAAGCAAAACAAGGCTACTGCGACATCCAACTACCAGAAGATTTATATTTTTAATATAAACACAAAACTCAAACACAAAACGGCACTATAATAGTGACGTTTTTAATTTATCCACATTTTTATGTGGATTTTTTATCTAACAAAACCAAAAGCATAAAGACAAAAACTGACAAAAAATCAGATAAAATCACAAAATTTTTAACAAATTTCCAAAATGCCGTCATTTTACTTG
>CAKNIB010000028.1 GCA_930979925.1 uncultured Clostridia bacterium | reverse complement strand
TGGTGCTGGTGGTGGGAGTCGAACCCACATGAAGTTGCCCTCGACAGATTTTGAGTCTGTTGCGTCTGCCATTCCGCCACACCAGCAAAGTTTTTTTAGATACCTTTGTATTCTATCACAAATAAAAACTTTTTTCAACTTTTATAATAAAATTTTTGTTACTTTTGCCATTTATTTTGTAACTTTTCCTTAAATTTCAACCATTTTATCCTCAATTTTTACTCTTTTCAATAAAATTTTTGCAAGTCTTTTACTGTCGTTTTCTGTCATATTTTGTCAAAACAACAAGAAAACAATCGAATTTCTGACATATTTCGACAAAAATTGGTAGCATTTCGACATCATTTTGTAAAAATTTTTACAAAAATACTAAATATTTGGCACAAATGTTTGACTATGACAATTCTATGATTTTATAATTCGTTTTAAAGGAGAAAAATATGAAAAATAATGTGTGGGCGAGAACGCTATTATTTACTTATAAAAATTTGGAGATACTTGCTAGCTCCATAGACAAGCTTGTTGAAAAACATGCACTAAACTCTTTTTATAATATTTCAAGCAGCATTCAAGACAATAGTGTCATGGCTGTGACTAACAGGATTTATGCACTAATGGATAGAAAGATAAACCTTATCAACATTAAGGTGCTGATTGAGGAGACTCTTGAGGCTTGCGACCAACTTTCTGCTCAACTTTTAATAGAAAGATACATTGATGGCGACAGAAGTGAGATTGTAGCTGAAAGACATGGTTTGCCATTGCGTACATATTTTAGAAAACTGCAACAGGCAGAGGACAGCTTTACCTCCAAGATTGCGTCAAGAGGCTTTACTGATGACAAATTAAAAGACCAGCTCAAACAAGAAAAGTGGATAATGGATGTGTATAGAAATTTTTTAAGCAAAAGGGTTGGAGAGCTAGAAGAGCTTGAGGAGGCAATTTAATTTAGGTCGCTTTCGTCAAACTCGTAATAATCCCCATGCCTTTTCTTGTGGACTTTAGGGTGGTTGTTTAACACTTTGTCTTTTAGTAGGGTTGGCTTGATAAGCAAATAGATTACCACAATGCAGGGTAGGCTTACCCCAATGACAATAAAAGTCATGGCAACAGGCGAGAGCTCACTAAGTCCACTAGGGCTTTCAAAACTAGGCTCAACCACCTCAAAATATTCGTTGTTACTTACAAAATCGGTGAGCTGGTCACAGAAAACAGAATAGACGTAGCCATAATCAAGGGTGTCGTTATATCTACAGTAGTACCAAATATCACTTTTATCAGGGATGGTCTCTTCGCCTTCAATGCGACCATAATACACTAGATTTTCAGCAAGGTATGGAATATTTGCAATGCGGTTGTCTTCATTTAGAGAGGGTGACGAGTAAAGCCCAATACCTTCAAGCGAAAAAATACGAAAGTTTGATGTGGCATAAGGATTTGCAGGCGTCCCATCCATTGCCGTAACCTCTGACTTTTTGACATAACCAACCATGTCACTATACTCTGCCTGATAAAATGTTTGGTTTTCATCGCCTATAAGCTTTACAAAATAGGTATTAGGAATTTCAAAAAGCCTTTGCCCATTTTCGGCAGGACTTGAGTAAAAGTATACATTGTCACTTTCAACTTTGGCATAGTAGAAAATATCCTCCTCGGCATGAGCTGAAGAAATAACAGGGGTTGTTATAGCTATAAAAATTAGAAAAATAGCCCATAAAACCTGACTTTTTATAATATATTTGCAGATTGACTTTAAACTTAACATAACCTAATTTTAATATCATTTTTATAATGAGGCAAAGAAATATTTGTCTAATATTAACAAATAATTGATTATTTTGGTGTGAGAAAATGAAAGAATTGTTGTATAAATTAAGTTTAGTACAAAATGAGCTAAAAAATAGAAAAAAGGACGACTTTTTAGCTCAATATAACAGCGGAGAGATTGTCCATAAAAAACAGATGGCATTTCATAAATGCTTAAAGAAAAACAGATGGGTATTTGGTGGCAATCGCAGTGGAAAAACAGAGTGCGGAGCAGTCGAGACGGTATGGCTGGCCCGCGGAATACATCCCTTTCGAGAGAATAAACAAATTTCGGCATGGGTGGTGTCTCTTTCTAAACAAGTACAACGCGACGTAGCTCAAGAGAAAATATTGCATTACCTTCGCCACGACTGGATAGAAAAAATAGTAATGTCAAGCGGTCGCCAGGACAGCGCAGAAAGCGGAATTATAGATTTTATTCTCGTTCGCAATGTGTTTGGCACGCTCAGCAAGATAGGCTTTAGAAGTTGCGACCAAGGCAGAGAAAAATTCCAAGGCACCTCTCTAGATTTTGTGTGGTTTGACGAAGAACCACCATACGATATCTACCAAGAGTGTCGCATGCGGGTACTTGACAAAAAAGGGATAATCTTTGGCACTATGACACCTCTCAAAGGACTCACCTGGGTGTATAACGAAATTTATTTAAACGAAAATAACGACGATGAAATCTGGCATGTAGAAATGGAGTGGGCGGACAACCCTTTCTTAGATAAAAAAGAGATAGAACTTATGACAAAATCGCTTTCTTCCGAGGAACTCGAAAGCAGACGTTATGGCAAGTTTATGCAAAATGGAGGACTTGTCTACAGCGAGTTTGATGAGTCCGTCCATGTGATAGACCCTTTTGACGTTCCAAAAGAGTGGTATGACAATATAGCTATAGACCCTGGACTTAACAATCCACTTTCTGCCCACTGGTACGCCGAGGATTTTGATGGCAATGTCTATGTTATTGCCGAGCATTACGCCCAAGGCAAAGACGTGCTTTACCACGCAAACGCCATCAAAGAGATATGCAGGCGCCTTGACTGGCATTATACAAATGGCAAGATATCAGCCCTTATTGATAGTGCCGCCATGCAACGCACTCTAGCAAGCTCAAAAAGTGTAGTCGACCTTTTTTATGAAAATGACATTTTAGTAAATCCCAAGGTCAATAAGGATATGTTTAGCGGCATAAATACGGTAAAAAGGTATTTAAAAGACGCCAACGGCAAAGCGCATTTATTTATTTTTAAAAATTGCACAAATCTGATAAAAGAGATAAAATCATACTGGTGGGGTGACAATGACTTGCCAATAAAAAAAGATGACCACTGCCTAGACGAAATGAGGTATTATCTGATGGATAAACAATTAAAGTTGCGTCTTAAAGAGAAGAAAAATGAGGTGCAAAAAGATAAGGAAAGATTAATTAAACGGTTAAAAAATAAATACATATAAATTTAGACTGTTGAAAAACGTCGCGACCGAAAAATTTTTGCAAAATTTTTCTTACTTTGTTTCTGCAAAACGCTCAAAACAGTCATTTAGGTCTACTAAACTCCTGATTTTGAGCATTTTGCGAGCCTCGTCTCGCTCGTTTTTGAACAGTCTGGCTTATTATGTTCAAAATTTTTAATAAATTTGCCGATAAATAAAATATTTTATAATTTATTTGCAAAAAATATATTAATTATGTAAAATAATAATAGTTAGAATTATTTATTCTATCTTTGAAAGGGTAAAAAATGAAAAAAATATATGTTTTTCTTTTTGCATTTTTGATGTGTTTGTCGGGCGGAATGATTTCTACCTCATATTTTTCAAATGCAGAAGATATATCTTATCGCGAAATTGTGGTGAGCGACGCACAAACTTTTGTATCGACCTTAAACTCAGCTTCTACATATAACGACCCAACTGTTAAAATTATTTTAAATGACGATTTAGACTTTACCGATATAAGCCTTTCTTCACTTTATCAAGAAAGACGCACTTTCCAAGGTGTGATTGATGGCAATGGATATACGATATCAAATATAACCCTTTCTTCAAATATGTATTATTACGGAATTTTTCCTTATGCAAATGGCGCAACTATAGAAAACCTGCGCCTTTCAGGTGATATTAACTTTGAGTTGACAAGCTCAGGCACTCCAATCTATGCTGGCGTGCTAGTAGGCTATGGCATAAATGTAACTATAAGAAATTGCGAGCTATATAACACCACAATTACAACTGCTGGTGATAGCGAAGAGACTGTAAATCATTCTACCGATTTAGAATTACAGTCAAATATAACCTTTGGTGGTCTTGCTGGCAGACTAACAAGCATAACCTCAGGACAAAGCCAAAACAGCCGTATTGAGAACTGTGTCAATTACTATGACTACAATATTGAGGTAAATAGAGACAGCCTTGTGACCTTTGGCGGTATTGTCGGCTCTATAGGCGGGGGAAGCTCTATTGTAAACTGCTTATACTTTGGCGACATAAATGTTACAAACAATATTTCAAATGCTACCAATAGCCAATATTTTGGAGGTATTGCTGGCGAGATAGAAGGCGAGGGTAGCAGGATAACAAACACGGCAAACGGTGGTAATATAATTTTTGCAAACGACAACGCAACTGGCCACCGCGGTGCAATAGTTGGCTACTTAAATTGCCCACAAGTTGCAAGCAATTATAACGTTAACTTTTCATACTGGACACAGGGCGCTATTAATTTTTATGGCAATGGATACAATTTAGTATCTGATAAACTTTCACAAGTAAGCGTAATAAACATGAATTTCTTAACAAACAGCGATTACTTTGACACTCGCGAGTTAGGCTTTAATTTTAGTGAAACATGGTCAATGATAAATAGCGAAATTGTTTTGCAAAATTTCCAAGAGTTCTATTACGAATTTAGCTCCACGTTAGATTATGGTGAAGGCAGAATTTTAGAGAGCGTAGTCTTCTCTTGTGATGGCACCTCTTCTCAGACCTTAACAACTAAGTACGGTAAAGAGATAACTATAGAATTGTCTTTTGGCGATAATTATATCGGCTATTATAGACTTTCATCGGTTGCAATCAATACAAACACCACTCTTTCAACTGACTATTATCAATTAGAAGAAGTGACAAATGTCAGCGGACGAATAACAGGCTATAACATAAGAATTACCGCGTCTGACGCAACTGATGGCGCATATTCTTTTAACCTAGCTACCATTCCATATAGCTGTATGGTAACTGTCTCGCAAGACGCCATTGACAATGGACAGGGCGGTGTAAGAGTGGTTGGCGCAAGCTCATCAACAACCTCAATGAATCTCTTCTTCTCAGATACAAACCGCAATATAAACTTGCAGGCTGTAGGCAGTGGCATTTACACTTTTGCATACTGGGAAATTTATTATAGAGACACAAACGGCGATTTCACCGTACAAGGCACGCTCTCCGAAGATATGAGAAACAATGTTGTCATAAATCAGCAGTTTGGCTCTGCTCCATTTGATAGAGAGTTTATGCTGGTTGCATATTTTACCGATGAAGAAGCTATTTTAATAAGCATTGACGGTTTTACTGACGACAATATTAGCGGTATCACCATAAGTGGAGCTCAGTTTGAAGGCGAGGCAATAGCCGTTTCTCCATCAAGCTCTTCAGTTATTGTAGAGATAACTACAAGTAGAGGCTATGTGCTAGATGTTGAAGCGTTTACAAATAGCATTGCAAGACTCTATGGAAATAACCCTACCGATACTCTGATAGTTTCTGAGCCTTTGATTGACGACGAAGGAAGAACAACCTATCAATTTAGACTTAATATGCGCTATATGCAAGACTCGCTTGAGGGTAGGGAACTCAACCTAACCCTTCAACTTGCCGAAGATGGCTCGGCAAATGGCAATGACTTGCTTTGGGTATATATTGTTGTTCCAATTGTTGCCGTCTTGATAATAGGACTTATAATATTCCTTATAATCAGAAAACGCAGAGGTGGACGTCGTCCTAAAGCGCCAAAAGAGAAGAAACAAAATTATCGCGACTATTATATTTAATAGGTAAATAATAAATAGGTATATATTATATATAAATATATAAAGACAAAAAATCATAGCGGTTGAAGGCTATGATTTTTTTGCGCACTAAAACATCGCGACTGGGAGCTACTTAGGAAGTATCTAAGCCATTCCTAGCACAAGCCTCGCTCGTTTTATTGCAGTTAGATGGCTTGTTGACTAAAGTTAGGTCTATTGTTTATAGCAGTAAAATTTTATAGATTTTAACCTGCAATCTTGCTAGCAATGGTATTATCAACAAGTTCGCTGTATGTCGCGCTGTACTGAGTGTCTGAGGTTGAGTTGATGATTTCCATCATCTTTTGGAAAGACTGCTCAGTCATAACAGGTGATGAGCACCATGCATCTATTGATAGATACTGCTCAACAGCAATCTGAAGCTCTTCTGTGCTCATGCCTGAAAATGATGGAGCAAGAGCCTCGGCAGCTTTCAAAGAGCTTTGAGTAGCAATGTATTGATAGCCTCTGTATACTGCATTTAAGAATTTCTCTGCCTGCTCTGATTTGTCTTCCAAGAAACTTTGCTTGGTCGCAAATACAGTGTATGGTAGGTAGCCAGAGAACTCTCCAACAGCGTCAAGTACATATCCATTACCTTCTTTTTCAAGGTTGGTTGCAGTTGGCTCGAAAAGCGTGCAGTACTCACATCCACTTGTAACAAACTCACTACCAATCATAGGGAAGGAAACATCTGTTCGTAGGTTTACCTCGCCAGCTGCTGTGTTTGTGCCTATGGTAAGTCCAGCCTGCTCAATGATGTACTCAAGTGTCATAGCCGGCATCCCACCTTGACGCCCACCAATTATGGTAGTACCTCGAAGGTCCTCTATTGAGAAGTCTTGCACATCGTCACGCGATACAAAGAATGACCCATCCTTTTGCGTCAGCTGTCCAAAGACTACAGGACTATCTTGAGTGCCTTGAGAGTATACAACGGTCTCAGGTCCTACGAGTACGATGTCAGCACTTCCGCTAAGTAGGGCGGTCATAGATGCGTCAGAACCAGTCGCACTTTCAATGGTGACATCAAGCCCCTCATCTTCAAAATAACCAAGATTGTAGGCTGCATAGAGCGGGGCGTAGAAGATACTATGCGTAACTTCATTAAGACGTATTCTATTTTCATTATCTCCGCAACCTATAAAGAGAATGCTAGAAGCAAGGATAATAAGAAGACAGACGATAAAGATAGAGATATTTTTTATTTTTTGCATTATTCCTCCTTACAACAAACACTTTATGAAAATTTCTTCTCATATGTGCAAGTAAGGAAATATAAAAAACGCGCAACATCTATAATCCCAACAACGAGGCTTGCAGAAGAGACCGAAACACCTTTCGGTCTCTTCTATGTTGTACCAATCTTCGATTGCCACAACATTCTACTTTTCATTTTTGAAAAAATGAAAAATAGACAAGCCTCTTATTTATTCACACCTCACAACTTATCCACATTTTCATGTGGATTTTTTTATTTAATAAAACAAAAAGTTTAAAGGCAAAACTCACCAAAAAATTAGATAAAATTATATATTTTTTCTTAAATTTTAAATTTTTTTTAACAAATTTTCAAAATGACGCAATTTTGCTTGACAAAAAGTCGGGGGGGGTTACAATAAATTAACTTTACTAGAAATATATAT
>CAKNIB010000027.1 GCA_930979925.1 uncultured Clostridia bacterium | reverse complement strand
CATTAACACAACACAATTTTTAATAGTTTGATTTTTGACAAATGTAAGCCCCTCGTTTTTGAGGTGCTTTTTAGTAATGATAGAACAAGACAAATGATAAAGCGATTTAAGTGCGCAAGATTAAGGCAAATGTTACAAGTTTTTTCTGCAGTAGGCAAGAAAAACTTATCAAACGAATGTTATTTTTTATTAATTTTTAGTTTTATTTATATAACTAATTATCTTTATTTAACGCAATATTATAATTATAATAATTCTCATCGCTGGTTACTTCTCTGCCAAACCATTTAGGTGGGATAAAGGTTTGCATTGCTCTCTCGCTATCAAATTCAACCTCTATTAAATTGATAGGTTTTGGAGAGACAAAGGTGTTGATTTCGCATGATTTTGTGCCATCTAAATTTACTACTGTTCTATATTTTTCAATTGGTTTCCCTTTGGCAAAGTGGGATATAAAATACTCATATTCTTCTCTAGAAATTTCTTTTTCTCTTTCCCGTCTATTATTGCCTAGTCCATCCTTTTCAGTAAAGAAAAATCTCTTATTATCAACCTTCCTTATCCGCTTTTCCGTCTGACCAATATCCAAATAACTTTGGCAAATATGCATGCTTGAAAGATTGATTTTTAAAATTTTTCTATCCTTTAGCAAAAACTTTCTTTCGTATTCCACATTATCTTTTGCTTGTCCGTATAGAGCCATCAATCTGATAATAAACTTTGCAATTTCCTCCGCTTTAGCTCCGCTTGATACTACAGTTTGATAACTTATCCCGCTTTCGTCAAGCGTCTTTTTAATGTTTAGTGATACTTGATTGCTCTCCTCTTCTGTTTGATATCTCCCCTCTCTTTCGTAGGGATGATTTCTTACAACATAATATACAATATTATCAAAATTTTGATATGATGCGAGTACTAAAGAGTTAAAAATATCCTTTGAAAAACATTTGCTTTGCTCATTGTAGTACATGCTTAAAATTATAGGACTATCCGTTATAATAACGTTTACCTTATTCTTTAAACGGCTCAGCATATGGAATTGATTTGCTAATATATAAAGCTGGTCATTAAGCTCGCTTAACCTACCATCCCATACAAGGTCCTTTGCAAACTCGGGTACATATTCACAGCATACACCATTCTCTTTTAATATTGATACTAGTCTGGTTGCCATAAATGATTTACCCGCTCCCGGTCCTCCTGTAAAATTGATTACAATTGTCTTTTTGTCCATTTCTCCTCCTTTATATAAATGCGTAATTTTTACGCTTTTATAGCTTTTTAAAAAACACTTAGAACATTTTTAGAGTGTAAAAACTTGTTAGCGTCGCGACGTATTTCTGCTATCTAAAATGGTTTAAGTGTCTTTTTACTCCCACAAAATCGATATAACTTTGCTGGCTTTTTGCCTATGGCGCTTTCAGTTTGACCGGTAGGCTCTATAATGTGATTTTGCAAAAGGGTTTTTCTAAAATTTCTTCTATCTATATCCTTGTTTAATATGCTTTGGTATGCCTTGTAAATTTCTGGCAAAGTAAAAGTCTTTGAGAAAAGAGAAATTGTTATTTGAGAGTCAAAAATCTTTTCTTTTAAAAATTCTATAGCATCAAGCAATATTTTGTTATGATCATATCCTAATGGAGGTATTCTATCAAGCAAAAACCAGTCAGCGTCCTTGGTTTTTGTGGTTTTTCTTAGTAAATTCACCTTTTTACAGTCAATGACTCCGACAAATACTACGGCGAACATCCGCATAAGAGGGCTTCTATTTGGATTAGAATATACTTTAAAAAATGTCGTATTTATGTTTTTTAGCCCTGTTTTTTCATACATCTCACGAGCCATTGCCTCCTCTATGGTCTCATTGTTGTAACAGGCTCCGCCTACAAGCATCCACATATCTTTGTATGGCTGGTTATTTCTTTTGACAAGTAGGACTTTAAATTTACCCTCCTCTACCGTGAAAAGAGCCGTTATAACGTGCATGCCTTGATTTTTATAGAGTGGATTATTTATTTCCATTTTTACCTCACAGTTATATTATGTGTATTTCTTACGCAATTGTCAACTAGATTTTAATATTTTATAAAAATTATTTTAAAAAAGATAGGCGTTTAACCTATCCTATAAATACTCTACCACAACATAAGCTTCTGCAAATAAAATCGATAAGCTTCTTTATCTTCCGCAGTCACCTTTTTTGCACCTTCAAAATGGTCATCTATAGAGTATTTTTTTGTTTTTACTATTAGTTTTTTATTATATCGTACCCGTCTTTGCGGTCTTTGATGGTGTAGCCTTTAGCTTCTATCTCGGTGCGCAATCGGTCAGCTTCTTGATAGTTTTTGTTCTGTTTTGCCTGCCAGCGTTGTTCTGCCAAGGCTTTTATCTCCGCTGGTATTTGCTCCTCTTTCTCCTCAAAGTCAAGTCCGAGTACCTCGTTAAATTTCATGATAAGTCTGTAGACGTCTTGACTCTTAGGCTCTTTGAGTAGTTTTTGGCAAACGGCAAGAGCGACCGGCATATTAAGGTCATCGTTTATCGCCTCCAAAAATTCCTCTTGATAGCGGTTGATAGTCTCTTGTGGCAGTTTATTTTCACCCTTCTTATGTTCTTGTACTGCCAATTTAAAGTTTTTAAGTGAGTTTTTGGCAGACATCAGTGAGTCATAGGTGAAATTCTGTTGTTTTGAGTAGTGAGCCATAAAGTAAAAATATCTAAAGTCTTCTGGGCTAAAGCCGTTGTTTTGCAGGTCCTCTAGTGTGAAAACATTGTGAAGGCTCTTAGACATCTTTCCGCCGTCTATCTGCAAAAATTCTAGGTGCATCCAAAAATGTACCACTTTATGCCCTTCTAGGCAGTCGCTTTGAGCTATTTCGTTTTCATGGTGTATAGTCTTATGGTCAACGCCACCTGTGTGGATATCTATATAGTCGCCTAAATACTTTTTGCCAATGCAAGAGCATTCTATATGCCAGCCTGGATAGCCCATACCCCAAGGGCTAGACCACTGCATGATGTGCTCCTTTGGTGCCTTTATCCAAAGAGCAAAGTCGGCTGGATGGCGCTTTTCGCCGTCTACTTCAATTCTAGCGCCCGCTTTCTTAGCGTTTACGTCCATACCAAGTTGACCATAACCGGCAAACTTTGAAATATCAAAGTAAATACCCTTGCTAGTCTGGTAGGCATAGCCTTTATCAAGTAATCCTTGAACAAAAGCTATAATATCCTCAATCACGCTGGTTGCTGGAACAATATGTTCGGGCAGGTCGACATTGAGGCTTTTAACATCCTTCATAAAAATATCGGTATAAAACTTGGCTATCTCCCAAGGTGATTTATGCTCCCGCTCGCTTGCAACAAGCATTTTATCCTCGCCCTCGTCAGCGTCAGAGGTTAGGTGACCAACGTCTGTTATATTCATAACGCCGTCTATTTTATAGTCGTTGTATTTAAGGGTGCGTCTGATGTTATCCATAAAAAGATAAGCTCTCATATTGCCTATATGAGGGTAACTATATACGGTAGGTCCGCAAGAGTACATCTTGACCACATCGCCATGTGGAGTGAAGTCTTCCTTGGCCCTTGTTAGAGAATTGAAAAATTTAAGCATAAAAAATACTTCCTTCTATTTTATATATTAAAAGCTAAACAATTTTGTTAAGAAAGGCTGACAATGTATCTATTGCCTTATCAACTTCTATAGGAGTGTTGCCGAGGGTTTTATCCATACTCCTTAAGTAGCTGTCAAGTTCCTTTCTGCCCTTTTCGGTAAGCTCAACAAGGCGACATCGTCTATCAAGATTAGACCTTTTAAGTATAATGCAACCATCCTTTTCAAGTTCTGCTGTCATGAGTGCAAAGTTTGTCTTTTTTATGCCAAGTTTATCGATTATCATACTAACTGACAAATTTTGGTAGATTGAGCAGAAAAATAAAATTTTGGTACGCAAAATACCGCCATTTTTATGACTCTTCATCATATTTTCAAGGAGTGCTTCAATCTCTAATAATTTTTCTATTTTTTTCATAACTTTTCTCTTATTTATTAATAGCATATCAAAATTTTTTAATAAAAGCAAGCGATTTTTAGTTGATTTTAATTTTAAATGGCATTAAAATATATGTATGCAAATTGAAGGACCACTTGAAGGCGTCATTTTTAGAAATGAGCAAAATGGATACACTGTTTTTGTTTTAGATTATAACTCCACACCTGTAACCTGTGTGGGCAAGCTTGCACGTGCAAACGAGGGCGAAAACCTTTTGCTTGAGGGCGAATGGGTAAATAACGCTAAGTACGGCAATCAGTTTGCCTTTTCAAGCTATGAGGTAGTGCTTCCTAAGTCGCTTGCAGGTATTGAGAGATATCTTGCCTCTGGGCTTATCAAAGGAGTGGGTCCGGTGACCGCCAAAAACATTGTAGACCGTTTCAAAGAGGATACCTTTGATATTATTGAGATGAGTCCGGCGTCGCTTGCTGAAGTCAAAAACATCAGCATGAAAAAGGCGCTTGAGATTGGCGAAAAGTTTAAGGAGCTAAAAAAACTTCAAAATGCGGTTATGTTTTTGCAAAGTTACAACATAACCACCAATATGGCGATAAAAATTTATGATGTTTATGGCTCAAAGACCATAGATATAGTTAAAAATAACCCCTACCGCTTGGTTGAAGATGTGGACGGAATTGGCTTTTTGACCGCCGACAGAATAGCTAAAAGTATAGGTATACCTTTTGACAGCGAGTTTAGAGTGAGGGCTGGTATTTTGCACGCCTTAAATCAGGCGGTTGAAAAAACTGGCAATACATATATGCCAAAAACCTTACTTTTAAATCAGGCAGAGGCTATTTTAGAGCTAAGTCAAGAAGGTCGAGAAAGCCTCTATGATGACGCTCTATCTGGTCTTACGCTTGACAAAACAGTTATCATTATGTGGCATGATGGGCATGAAATTGTGGTGCCATCAAAGTACTATTTTTATGAGAGCACGGTCGCGCAAAAGCTGGCGCTATTAAACACGGCAACCATTACAAAAAAACAAGATGTTGATGACGAAATCAAGAACTTTGAAGAGCGTAACCACATAGTCTTTCACGATGAGCAGAAAGAGGCTATAAAAAATGCCATAAATAGTGGCGTTTCTGTTATTACTGGCGGACCTGGTACTGGTAAGACCACAATAATCAAGTGCATAATTGAAATTATTAAGCAAAACAAGCAGATGTTTATGCTCCTTGCCCCTACCGGCAGAGCGTCTAAGCGCATGGGTGACGCGACAGGAGAAGAGGCTAAAACTATACATAGAGCGCTTGAAGTTGCCTCGGGTGACCTTGCGACTATCAGCCGATTTGTCTACAATGAAAACAACACTTTTAAAACAGATGTAGTAATAGTTGACGAGGTGTCCATGGTGGACGTGGCGCTTATGAACCATCTTTGCAAGGCTCTTCCGCGGGACTGCAAGCTAATTCTTGTTGGTGATAAGGATCAACTACCTTCTGTCGCACCCGGCAATGTGCTTGACGATATCATTAAAAGCGGAATTATTAAGGTCACTATGCTTACTAAGATTTATAGGCAGAGTGATGACAGTCTTATTATCACCAATGCTCACCTTATAAACAGTGGTAAAATGCCACTTATAAACAACTCCTCAAAAGACTTCTTTTTTGAAGAGAAAAGTGAGCTTAATGAGATAAAAAACTCTATAGTTGACATGGTGACAAGACGGCTACCTAAATTTACTGGGCTTGAGAGTGGGCAAATTCAAGTACTTGCACCGCTTAAGGCTGGCGTTTGTGGTATTGACAACCTTAACAAGTGTTTGCAAGAGAGTATCAATCCTCCTTCTATTAAAAAAATGGAGCTTGTTGTTGGCAATACTATTTTCCGCGTTGGCGACAAGGTTATGCAAACGACAAACAATTACAACCTTGTTTGGAAGAAAATGAACGGTTTTGTTGAAGAAGAAGGTGAAGGGGTCTTTAATGGCGATATCGGGAATATTGAGCTTATCGACTTTCAGACAGGCGAAATGGTTGTTGACTTTGAGGACGGAAGGCGCTGTCTTTATCCGCGTACTGAGGTAAGTCAGCTCTCTCTTGCCTATGCAATCACCATACACAAAAGTCAAGGGTCAGAGTTTGATGTGGTAATCATCCCTGCCATTGCAGGTCCGGCCATGATTTTAACGCGCAACCTTATCTACACCGCTGTTACGCGGGCAAAAAAGATGGTGGTTATTGTTGGTGAGCAAAAAAATCTTAAGCGAATGGTCTCTAATAACTATACCGTGCAACGTTTTACCCTGCTTAAAGAGCTTCTTATAACTTCAGATAAAAAGATAAAAGAATTGTTTGATTAAAAAGGTTTGTCATGAAATTTGTACCAATGATTAAAAAATTTACAAATAAAGTGCTGGATATCATATTCCCTAACGACTTTAAGTGCGTGCTCTGTGGGAATGATTTGTCTGACGACTCCACCTTTTGTGACGAGTGCTTAAATGACGGCATCTTCAATAAGGGTAACCGATGTGTTAAGTGCGACATGGCTATTAAAGAAGGCAACATTATTTGTGACCATTGTAAAAGCACTAAAAGATATTTTGAGAAGTGTTTTTGTCCGCTTAATTACAACCACCAAGTCAAAAAGGCTATGCTTCAGCTTAAAGAGGATAACGGCAAATATCTTGCTCTACCTTTTGCCAAGCTTATTGTCCAAAGGTTGCAAGAAGAAAATTTAAAGTTTGATATTATAGTGCCCGTGCCATCTCATCCTAAAGTTGTTAGGCGAAGAGGTTACAACCCTGCCCTCTTGCTTGCAAATGAAATAGGAAAGCTCACGGGCAAGCCTGTTATTGTAGCACTTACAAAAAATGTGCTAACTAAATTTCAAAAGAATTTGACCTATGAAGAAAGACAATCTAACTTGCGTGATAGCATGACCTTAACTGACAAAAGTTTGATTAAAGGCAAAACAGTTTTATTAGTTGATGATATTATAACTACCTGCGCGACTATAAACACCTGTGCAAGTCTGCTTGTGGGTGCAAAGAAGATTTACGCATGTGCGGTGGCAAGAACGCAATTGGATTTGGGGTGACACCAAATCCATTACGCGGGCACGGTAAATTGGTGAGACAACAAAACCTTTACGCTGACACGCCTCACGAAGTGAGGCTAACAGCTAAGGTACGTGTTTTTTCGTGGACGCCACTCAAAACACTTTTGTTTTCTCTCCCAAGCCTCTTTCATCCCCTAGAAATTTACTCTGTAAATTTCGTCGTAATACGGGTACCCATAAAATTGCAAATTTTATGGGTGTTAGTTTGGAGCCTTACCGGGTATATTTTTATGCCGTTAGCAAAACGAAACGAGGGCACAAGCCCAAGCGCTTGGTGACCAAACTTAGTTTGGATCACTGTCCGATAGAGCAACCATAAAGCTAAACGTTATCACCGTTCTCCATTACTTATAAACGTTTCTTTTTTCTCTATTATTCAAAAATAATCCGAGATTAAAAGAGAATGAAAAGTGAAAAAATAAGAAAGTAGAGTACAAACAAAAATAATCCACAGAAAAATCTATATATCTTCCTTATATAAGTTGCGCCCACGTCACAAACTACGCTCAGGGTGTTTTGCTTAACGCAAAATCACCATTATCGCTC
>CAKNIB010000026.1 GCA_930979925.1 uncultured Clostridia bacterium | reverse complement strand
TCTCCTTTGTAATATTTTTTCTATATTGTGAAAAAATAATATAAGGAGTTGTCACGCAATGCCGGATAGAAAGGAAAAGCTTGTTTTGAAATATCTTTGCAAGACATGCTCGGGCAAAAAGACCTCACTTATCTCGCCACATGATATTGCCAAAAATATTTGTAAAAAGATGGTGCTATCGGTCAGTGAGATTGACGAGATTATGGCAAGTTTGTCTTTGCAAAATTATATTGACTTTGTCGTTTCTGACAGCAAAAACGGCTACTTTTATTGCGTAAAATTAAAGAAAAAGGGGCAAACTTATTTGGCAGACAGCAAAAGACAGAAAAAAGCGATGCTCATGCTAGTTGTTCGTAGTATGTTCCTAGCCACTGTCAGCTTTGTATTTGGTCTTATCTTAAAAGCAATATTTAAATCGTAAATTATAATAAATTACTTTAAAAATTTTAAACTTTGATATATAATTGATGTGTAGTAGGATAAAAACATGGAATATGATTTAGTTTCTAAATACAAACCCTCGGGCGACCAACCACAGGCGATAGAAAAGCTGGTTGAAGGTTTTCAAGAGGGACTGAAAGAACAAGTACTGCTTGGCGTTACTGGTAGCGGTAAGACTTTTACCATGGCAAATCTTATAGCAAAAATGAAAAAGCCGACTTTGGTAATTGCTCATAATAAGACGCTGGCAGCACAACTTTGCAATGAGTTTCGTGAGTTCTTTCCGCACAATCGTGTGGAATATTTTGTCTCATACTATGACTATTATCAGCCTGAGGCATATATTGTTTCCTCTGACACCTACATAGAAAAGGATATGGCTGTCAACGACGAGATTGACAAACTTCGCTCTTCAGCCACCTCTTCAATTCTTGAGCGTGACGATGTTATTATTGTGGCGTCAGTCTCTTGTATCTATGGTTTAGGCAACCCCGATGAATACTATAACCTTCACATCTCTCTTCATGAGGGTGACCTCATAGACCGTGACGAGCTTATCTCTCGCCTTATAGACATACAGTACACAAGAAATGACATTGACTTCAAACGTTCTACCTTTAGAGTAAAGGGCGATACCCTTGACATTTTTCCAGCTAACCAGTCAGAACTTGCCGTAAAAGTCCGTTTTTTCGGTGACGAAGTAGAAAAAATATATAACTTTGACCCCGTTACTGGAAATCTGATAAACGAGCTTAAAGTTGTTTCAATTTACCCAGCCACCCATTACGCCGTTGGTCGAAACCGCCTAGAAAACGCACTCCAGCAGATAGAAAAGGATAGAGAAAAGGCGATAGAGGAGTTTACTAAAGAAGGCAAACTTATTGAGGCAGAACGTATTGGTCAGCGCGTCGCCTATGATATAGAGATGATGAGAGAGGTTGGCTATTGCAGTGGAATAGAAAATTATTCGCGTTACTTTGACGGCAGAGCACCAGGCGAGCCTCCATATACTCTTATTGACTACTTTCCAAAGGGCTTTTTAACAATAATTGATGAAAGTCATATGACCTTACCTCAAATTCGCGCCATGTATAACGGCGATAAAGCAAGAAAGCAGTCGCTAGTTGAGTATGGCTTCCGCCTTCCAGCCGCAAGAGATAATCGCCCACTTACCTTTGACGAGTTTGAAAGCAAAATAGGGCAGGTCATGTATGTGTCAGCCACTCCAGCGCAGTATGAGCTGTCTCGCGCTGGTCAAGTTGTCGAGCAGGTAATCAGACCAACCGGACTTCTCGACCCTCTGATTGAGGTTAAACCTATTAAAAATCAGATTGAAGATTTAATGGTAGAATTGCAAAAGGTGATATCACACAACGCACGCGTACTTGTAACCACTCTTACAAAGAAGATGGCAGAAAGTCTGACCACATACCTACAAGAGCATAATTTTAAAACCAAATATATGCACTCAGAGATTGATACAATGGAGCGTGTTGAGATAGTCAACGGACTGCGCTCAGGTGAGTTTGATGTACTTGTTGGTATTAACCTCTTGAGAGAAGGCCTTGACATGCCCGAGGTAGAACTTGTCGCCATACTCGATGCTGACAAAGAGGGCTTCTTGCGTAGCGAGGGTGCACTTATCCAAACGATAGGGCGTGCTGCACGTAATGCAAACGGACGGGTTATCATGTACGCCGATGTAATGACCGACTCAATGAAAAGAGCAATAGATACTACAAATAAACGCCGTCAACTTCAAGAGGCTTACAACAAAGAGCATGGGATAATTCCTCAGACCATTATAAAAGAGGTTAAAAACACTCTTGAAATTACCAAGAAGGTTGATGATGGCAAACTGAAGAAGGAGGAAATTCCAGCCGAGATTGAGCGCCTCACGGGCATGATGAAGGTGGCGTCGGGTGCCCTTGATTTTGAGCGCGCAATAGAGCTTCGCAACCAAATTCAAAAACTCCGCAAACAACTTGAAAAATTAACAAAAGGTAAAAAATAAAGAAAAAATCGCAAAAAATACATCAAAAAGCTTAAAAATAGTTAAATTTTATTAATTTTGGTTATTTTTTTACTACAAAAATTCTCTTAAAATTAATTGTTACTTTTATATTAAAAGTGGTATAATTAGCATATGAAAGATAAAATAGTTATACATGGCGCAAAAGAAAATAATTTAAAAAATATTGATTTAGAAATACCAAAAAATAAACTTATTGTTTTTACCGGTGTAAGTGGCTCTGGCAAGTCAAGTCTTGCATTCGGGACAATCTTCGCAGAGGGGCAGAGGCGTTACATTGAAAGCCTCTCTTCTTATGCACGTCAATTTTTAGGTCAGGCACAAAAGCCAGACGTTGAGTCTATTGACGGACTAAGTCCAGCCATCTCAATCGACCAAAAGACGACCAATCACAACCCACGTTCTACAGTTGGTACTGTCACCGAAATTTATGATTATCTAAGACTACTTTTTGCCCGCGTTGGCACTCCATATTGTCCACATTGCCATAAACCTATATCTCAGCAGACTGTTGACCAAATAGTTGACGCCGTTTTGTTGTATCCAAGCGGTAGCAAACTAACCGTGCTTGCACCTATTGTGCGAGGGCAAAAGGGTACTTTTGCAAAACAGTTTGAAAGCTTAAAGAAATCAGGTTTTACTCGCGTGCAAGTCGATGGTAGTATCTATATGCTGGATGAGGAGATAAACCTTGACAAAAACATCAAGCATAATATCAGCGTGGTAGTTGACCGGCTTGTGCTTAAAGAGGGTATTGGCTCAAGACTTACCGACTCAATAGAGACGGCAGTTAAACTAGCCGAAGGGCTGGTCATTGTCGAAAACGATGAAAACGAGCAACTTTTCTCCACCAATTATTCTTGCCCATATTGTGGCTGGACACTTGAAGAGATTACACCGCGACTATTTTCTTTCAACGCACCATATGGCGCCTGCCCAACCTGTTCGGGCTTGGGCGTCTACTCGGACGTGTCTGAGGACATCATTTTAAAAGATAGCCACCTGTCTATCAATCAAGGCGCATTTAACTCAACAGGTTGGCGCATGGATGGTGGCGGACTTGCCGAGCGCTATATCAAAGCTCTTTCAAAAAAGTATGATATCGACCTTGATTGCCCAGTTGAAAAACTGCCACGTAAAAAACTTGATATTCTGCTCTATGGCAATGATGGCGAAAGGCTCGATTTGTATGAAAATGAAGCAAGAAACAAGACTTTTGAGCATTTTAACGGCAAAAAAGCGCTATCTTTTGAAGGAATAATCAATAATTTAAAGAGACGCCTTGCCGAAAGTAAGAGCGATTTTATCAGGTTTGAAATTGGTAAGTTTGTTCGCGAGATAACCTGTCCAACTTGCAAAGGTAAAAGACTAAACGAGAGCGCGCTTTCTGTAAAAATAAAAGGCAAAAATATCGCAGAAGTTTGTGATATGTCGGTCAAGGCGCTTATTCCATTTTTTGAAGATTTGAGCTTAAGCAAAGAAAAAACCGAGATTGCAAAGAGTATTTTAAAAGAAATCAACGCTCGACTAAAGTTTTTATCTGACGTGGGCCTTGAGTACCTCACTCTTTCTCGTTCTGCCGAGACCTTGTCAGGCGGTGAGGCACAACGCATACGCCTTGCCACACAGATAGGTAGTGGACTTTCAGGCGTTTTATATATCTTGGACGAGCCATCAATTGGACTTCATCAACGCGACAATGATAGGCTTATAGCAACGCTGCAAAATCTTCGAGACCTTGGCAACACTCTAATAGTTGTTGAGCATGACGAGGATACCATACGCGCTGCCGATTGGATAGTTGATGTTGGACCATATGCTGGCGTGCATGGCGGTGAGATTGTTGGTAACGGTAAGTACGAAGATATTATCAAATCACCGCGCTCGGTAACTGCAAAGTTTTTGACGGGCGAGGAGAAGATAGAAGTGCCAGTAGTTAGACGCAGGGCTAGCAATTTCTTAAAGGTAAAGGGCGCAAAAGAAAATAACCTTAAAAATCTTGATGTAAATATTCCACTTGGCGTTTTCACCTGCATAACAGGAGTGTCTGGTAGCGGTAAATCTTCTCTTTTAAATGAGGTTGTTTATCCATACCTTTCTAATACCTTAAACAATAGCCGTCTTGAGCTTGGAAAGTTTGATAAAATAGAAAATGTTTCTTATCTTGACAAGGTCATTGATATTGACCAGTCACCGATAGGACGCACTCCACGCTCAAACCCAGCAACTTATGTAGGTATGTTCTCTTACATTAGAGATTTATTTGCAAGTACCCCTGATGCTAAGGCTAAAGGTTATGGTCCTGGCAGATTTAGCTTTAATGTCAAGGGTGGCAGATGCGATGCCTGTGAAGGTGCGGGCGTTAAAGAAATTGAGATGTACTTCTTGCCTGACATTGTTGTGCCTTGCGAAGCCTGCAAAGGTCATAGATATAACCGCGAGACACTTGAGGTCAAGTATAAGGGCAAGAGCATTTCAGATGTGCTTGACATGACGGTAGAAGAGGCACTTAAATTCTTTGAAAATATACCATCTATTAAGAATAAAGTGCAAGCTCTCCACGATGTAGGTCTTGACTATATCAAGCTTGGTCAGCCTGCAACCACTCTTTCTGGTGGTGAGGCACAAAGGGTAAAACTGGCTACCGAACTTTCTAAAAAATCAACCGGCAAAACAATATATCTTCTTGATGAGCCAACTACCGGACTTCATATGTATGACATTAAAAAGTTGATTTCAATTTTAAACCGATTGGTTGAAAACGGTAATACCGTGGTGGTTATTGAGCATAACCTAGACGTTATTAAGTCAGCAGACTATATAATAGACCTCGGACCAGAGGGCGGAGATGGTGGCGGAACTATAGTAGCCGAAGGGACACCAGAAGAGATAGCAAAGGTAGAAAAATCATACACCGGCAAATATCTAAAAAAGATGTTATTATAAGGTTTTATTTAAAAATAAAATTATTTAAACAATAAAGATGCCCAAGTTTTTTCTAGGGCGTCTTCTTTTATAGTTAATATTTTTCTTCACCATAATATAATTTAATACTTTTACTATTGACAATTAAGTGCTTTCGTGATAAAATTATAATAGATAAAAAGGGGCGAGTTTATGAAAAAAGTATATTTAGATAATGCTTCAACTACCTATGTTTCAAGCGAGGTGCTTGCCGAAATGCTCCCATGTTTCAACTCAATCTATGGCAACAGCAACTCTCTTCACAGCTTTGGTCGCGAAGCAAGTGCAATTACAGATAGAGCTAGAGACCGCATAGCTCATGCCATTAACGCAGCAAAATCAAATGAAATCTACTTTACATCAGGTGGAACAGAGGCTGACAACTGGGCTATAAAAGGTATAGCTCATGCCTATTCTAATAAAGGCAAACATATAATCACAAGCGCGATAGAACACCACGCAGTGCTTGATGCCTGCAAACAGCTTGAAGAGGAAGGTTATGAGGTAACTTATCTTCCTGTTGATAGATCTGGTCTTGTAAATATGGTGGAGCTTCTTCGTTCTATCAGAAAAGATACAACTCTCATCTCAGTTATGGCTGTCAATAATGAGGTTGGTACTATCCAAAACATCAAAGCTATAGCAAAGATAGCTCACGATTATGGTATAATCTTCCACACTGACGCCGTGCAAGCACTTGGTACCATAAAGCTTGACGTGCAAGATATGGAAATAGACGCTATGACACTATCAGCTCACAAGATATACGGACCAAAAGGCGTAGGTTGTCTTTATCTAAAAAACGGCATAAGAATTGAAAATATGATAGTTGGTGGCAGTCAAGAGCGTGCTAAACGTGGCGGTACTCTTAATGTTCCAGCGATTGCCGGCTTTGGTAAAGCCGTTGAGATTGCCGTTCGTGATATTGTCATCAATCAGCAAAAGCTCCGTAGCGAAAGAGATTACTTTATAAGAAGCTTAGAGGAGAAACTTGACTACACCAGCGTAAACGGTCATACGCACCAAAAGGTAAATGGAATTCTTAACATGTCTTTTGACATGGTGGATAATGAATCTCTTCTCATGCTCCTTGATATGGAAGGCGTCGCAGTTTCTATCGGTTCAGCTTGTACCTCAAACTCACCAGAGCCTTCTCACGTATTAAAAGCTATGGGACTTGACGATAGCGCAATAAAATCATCCATAAGGATTTCTTTTGGTAAAAATATAAGTAGAAGCGATATAGATTATGTAGTCGACGTTCTCACTAAAGCTGTAACAAAATTAAGGTCTATATCTGCAGTATCAAAAGCGGGGAGGAAGTAAGCCATGTATAGCAATGAAGTTTTAAATAGATTTAAAAATCCAAAGTTTGCCGGCGCTCTTCGTGGAGCAAACGCTATTGGCAAAGCAGGTAGTGACGCCTGTGGCGATATTGTAAAAATTTACCTTCTTGTTGATGAGGATGGAGTTATATCTCTAGCAAAATTTAAAGCATTTGGCGGTGTAAGCACTATAGTTGCCTGCGATGAAGCTTGTGAAATACTTGCCGGTCTCAGCCTTGAAGAAGCACTTAGCCTTACAAGTGATGAAATTTTTGACCAATTCCAAGGTGGAGTTCCTCAAGACAAAGCTTATTCTACAGTAGTAGTTGAGGAAGCAATCAATAGCGCGGTAGAGGATTATTACAAGAGGAAGGAGCGCGAAGAGCGCAAAGCCTCTCAAGCAGAATAAAACACGTCGCATTGCTGCGTTTACTGTGCTGCTCACTGCCAAGTCGCTTAGAATATACTAAGCTCCTTGTCACTTCACAGCCCGAGCCTAGCACTGCTTGGTTTTATTCAGCTTGAGTTGTTGCAGAATAAAACACGTCGCATTATATAATAAAAATAGAAAACAAGTATTATTAAGTAACCAAGAGGTTAAAAATACTTGTTTTTTTATGTTTAATCTATGTATAGTTAATTTATTTATAAATAAACTTTTTATTAAAAATTGAATAATACACTGTTTTTTACACATACTAAGCCTGAGGAGGAAAAATTATGAAAGATGTAATGATGTTACTCGGCTTTAGTATGGGACTTTTAACTGGTGCTATGCTTTATAAATATTCTCAAGGTGCAAAGGACCTCGTTGACCAAGGCGAGAAGAAAATCGTCAAAGGTGCTAAGCAGATGGAGAAGAAGGCAGAGAAGGGTATAGACCAACTAGAACAAAAAGTTAAAGACGGCATGCAAAAAGTTGAGAAAAAAATGGACAAACAAGAAACAAAAAATTAAAATCTTGTTTTAAATTATTGTTTTATAAAGTAGATTAAACAATTAAATAAGATAAACTTTTGTAGTTATACTCATATAAAATTCCTAAAAACAAAAAAAGGACTATTTTAACCATCAGGTTTAATAGTCCTTTTGTTGATTATTGTTGATTTTCTGGTTCTGAAGGCGTTTGTTCTTGTAACGTTGTGTGCTTCAATAATTCCTCGGCAATTGATGTGATGTCGTCTGTTACTTTTTTGTATGCCAGATAACCTTCGTAATCATCTGGTGTTTCAGGGTTATAGAAAATATCATCAGCTTCGTACAAGTTTTGTTTTAATTTATCAAGTGTTTTATTAATAGTACTTTCATCTACAACTTCGCCATTTTTAATTCTTGCATACAAAGCCTCAGCTTCTTTGGTATCTTGAAGATATTTGCCATACCTTTCATTAATAATCTTGTCAACTTTGGCTTGCATGTCTTGTGCTGTTTCTGCTGAAACTTC
>CAKNIB010000025.1 GCA_930979925.1 uncultured Clostridia bacterium | reverse complement strand
GAGGCTTAAAGAAAAAATGGTACTCCAACAAGCCCTTTAAAATCTTAACGTCATAAAAGTATAGCCGGTAAGGCTCCCGCAAAAATCCAAATGATTTTTGAAAGAAGAAATAATAAAGAAAAAAAAGAGTTGCGGATTAATAAAGCATGTTAGCGTCTCTTTTAGCTCGCGTCATAAAAGTGTACCCTGTAAGGGTCTTTACTCTCACCATAAAATCTGCAATTTTATGGGTTCCCACATTGAGGCAAAAAATCTAGAAGATTTTTTTGTCGAGTGTGGAAGGGGGAGCTTTTGAGAAAGAAAAAATAAGAAATAAGAAAGACGAGTTGCGGTTATATAGAAATTTTGTCAGCATTTTTACTTTACGTCATCAAAATATACCCCTTGTGGGTCCAAATTACGAAGAAAAATTCAGAGAATTTTTCGAGGGGGTGGAAGAGGCGCGCCACCCTAAAAATTTAACAATTTTTAGGGGACCCGGAGGGAGGGAAACTGGGCACCCGCAAAATTGTAAAATTTTGTGGGCCCTAACAAAAGAACTTTAAGCGCCTTCCGCGTAAAAGTTCGTACGCTAGCGGTTAGGCGTCAGCCGTGCCCGCGTATCGCAAACCTAGCGTCATAAAATATACCCCTTGTGGGTCCTTATTAAGCCAAAAATTTAGAAAATTTTTGGCTGGGGTGAAGGGGGAGCTGGGAGGGGAGGCAAAAGTGTTTTGAGTGGCGTCCACGAAAAACACGTACGCTAGCTGTTAGCCTCACTTTGTGAGGCGTGTCAGCGTTAGCGTTTTGTCTCTATCCCAATATGGTTGATTATATTCTGAAAATTATTTTTGATTATCATAGCCGACCGACTGTATTCGGGTATATTTATCTTTGCTTCTAGCTCGCTTGCTATCTCCACATTGCGCGCAAGTAGCGTTTTTGCCTCGCCACTACTTTCTACCAGCTCAAGCGGTGAGGCAAAAAGCGAATAGTATAGGTTTGACATAAGAAGCTCACTTTCGTCAAGAATTTTCAGTTGTTTTTCATCAGTTAGCAAGCCCTTTAGCGCTAGCGTGTTTTCATAAAGCTCCTGCAAAAGCGCCTTTATCTCAGGAAGTAGGGTGTTTTCGGCAAGTACATTTATCTTATTGTTAAACATCATGCTTCGAGTTATGCCTAACTCATATCTTTCAGTAAGACTGTTATAATTACAAAAAAACTTGTGCATAACTTTCTCCTTACACAAGTTTTTATGATAAAAATTAAATTTTGTTGACATTTTTAAGTAGATAATTAAACAATCGTAGTTTCTTATCTTTCTTATTAAGAGTATGAGACAAATCTACTTTACAAATAAATGACAAAAGTTTTCTATAACCCGAGCTGACTCTGTTACAACCTCGTCAACTACAAGGTCAGGGTAGACAGCCTTCAAAATTTCAGGTATACCAATATTGATAAATAGAACAAGCACAAGTAGAATTACAACACCAATTATAGTGTTTTTCATTCTAGATGCGGCAGCCTTTCTTTTGTCGTCACTTTCACTTTTTGCAAGGTTGATACCTAAAATAATGGCATAGACACTTCCAGCACCACCTACAACCGCTAAAATGGTGTATAAAATAGGTGGCAGAACGGCATATGTATCTTGAAGCCAAGATAACTGACCCAAATAAGTATAATTGAGAAGTGACAAAAGTGCTTGCATAATCTCTCCTTAATAACTATATAATAGCATAAAATAAAATGTTTTGCAAGAAAAATAAAAATAATTAGAATAATTTTATATATTTTTAAAAATTAGTTTGTTGTGTGGTCTTTATTTTTAGTGGTAAAAAACGTACAATAAAAATAATTAATTTTTATTTTTTTACAATAATCAAATTGGAAATATCTTTTAAATAATTCTAAAACAAAAAGCACAACTAAAAAGCTGTGCTTTAAATGTCTATATTAAAAGTAGGGGTTAAAATCTGCATGTGATTGACTTTACAAATCCACTGAATAAATTGATCATAGTTTCTGCTGGTGGAATTTCGTCATCTGGTATACCTTCTCCTCCTTCAGTACCTGATTGACCAACATGGAATGCATCAAGAAGCATTGGTAAGAATACGTTAAATACTAGAATGAGTGCAAGTGTAACACCGACTGCAATAATCGTTGTTGTTAAATGTTTTTTAGCATCATCACGTTTACCTTGTTCATCAGCACGAGCGAGTTGCACACCAAGATAGATGGCATAAATAGATCCGATAACACCAACTATAGCAAGTACAACCCATAATACAGTAGAAATAATCGAGAAAACTCTTGATAAAAGCGCTTCTTGTTCTGGAGTTAAGCCGTTCATCTTGTCTATGAAACCAGTCCAACTTGCTACAATTTCATTAAGTAAAGAATACATTTTCCCCTCCTTAAAATTTATTTGTATTTAATTTACAAGATTATAATAGCATAAAAAAAAGATATTGCAAAACGATTTTTACAATTTTTTCAAATTTTTTTATTTTTTTAAAAAATATTTTTTATATTTGTTAAAAGGAGAGAAAAACTTTTTATATTTTTGGTTGTAAATAAAAACAGGCAATAAACTTGCCTGTTATATTACAAAAGCATTTTGTAAAATTTCTACACAATTTTTGCTTATGCAAAGAAGGTATTAAAGCTGTTATTCCCTGGGCAGGTGTTTTGACCGCAGCAATTAAAGTTGTTACCGCTGTTCCAGCCTCCGATAGCTAGAAGAAGCAATAGCAAAAAGTTGGTGTTGGTGTTTAAATTTGTGTCAGTTGCGTTTGCAATTACCGATAAAAGCAAAACAAAAAGAATACTTTGTGATGAAATCATGTCTCCTCCTTTAAAACAAAATTCTTTAAAACCCGCCAAAATAAAACAAAATTTTATTTTGCTTTTTCTTCTGCAAATGCAATAATATTGGTGCGATACATAGATATTTATGAAAAGATTTAAAAAATTGTGAGCTAAAAAGGAGAAAAAATGCAAAATAGATTTTTACTTCTCACCGAGAGAAACAAACAGGAGCTACTTTCGCTCCTTCCAAGAGAAAACGAGATATCAAAACTTGCTGATTATTTTCAAAACTTTTCCGACTCCACACGAATAAAGATTTTGACCTGCCTATCACTTATGAATATGTGCGTCAATGATATGTCCAGCCTTCTAGGTATCAATCAGACCACCATATCCCATCAGCTTAAACAGCTCAAGGACCAAAACATAGTATCCTACAAGCGTGACGGCAAGATACTAGTTTACTATCTTACAGACAATGCGGTGAATGATCTAATGAATTATGCGATCAGCGGCATTGTTTAGACTGCATAAAAACGGCGTGATGCTTCCGTTGCGTCAAAGGCTACGCTTTGGCAAGTTTTGCCTTAACGACAGTAAGTGCATAATGCACATTGACAAATTTCTAATTTTGCCCTATACTTTAATAGGAGAAAATTATGAGACGAGTTATTGATACATTAAATAGTATGTCCTTTGAGCTTCCTAAAGGGTACAAGGTCACAGCTGACAAATATGACCTCGTAAACGGACAGGGCTTTATTAACAAAGAAAATTATCTTTCAGAGGATGGCAGGGTTATATCTTTTTTTGAAATCCACCGTGACCCATCCGAGTTTTTGCAAAGTTATCAGACGCTGACCGAGAGATACAAGACGGTTACCGATAAATTTGAGTTAGCCGGGCAGTTTAACGTTAAGCTTGGCGAGTTTGTCTTTCCTATCTATATAATAAAGGGCTACCACGATAAGCTTATCTACACTGTACAAGCCTTTGTCAACTGTGGCGACTGCCTAGGCTGTTTTATGGCGTGCATAGGTAGCTTCGATGACGATATCAAAGCCCTTATCAAGAAAGAGCCACTCCTTGCCGACATCATCAAGCTATTAAGGACGGTGGAGTGATGAAAAAATTGTTACTGCACTCCTGTTGCGGACCTTGTAGCACACAGGTGATAGATTTTTTAAAAGAGAACTATGATATAACCATATATTATTATAACCCAAACATTGACACTGATGAGGAGTATGCTCATCGCTTAGCCGAGCAAAAACGCTACTGCAAGATTGTTGGCGTTCCAGTGCTTGAGGATGGCTACAACCCAGAGGAGTTTTACTGTCGCGTCAAAGGTCTTGAAGAAGAGAAAGAGGGTGGCGCGCGTTGCCCAGTATGCTTCCGCCTCCGCCTTGAGAAAACGGCAAAGAAGGCAAAAGAGCTTGGCTTTGACCTTTTTGGCACTACTTTAACTGTCAGTCCGCATAAGAATTCTACTATAATAAACGCGGTTGGCAAGACTGTCGGTGAAGAAGAGGGCGTAGAGTTTTTAGAAGGCAATTATAAAAAACAGGATGGCTACAAAAAGAGCATAGAGATATCTAAAAGATATAACCTATACAGACAAAACTATTGCGGATGCAAGTTCTCAAAAAGAGTTGACGAAGAAGGGTAAAAGGTTGTAATATATCTGTTAGACACAGGAGCATGATGGAAGACTATTCTTTTACAGATTATTTTTTAAAGGAGAAAAAGAGCAAGTCGGCATTTAAGTTATTTGCAAAATTTATGTATGCCTTGCTCATTTTTTATGCTATCCTTTTGACCGTCAGTTTCTTTTTTCATAAAGAGTACAGATATATAACCATACAAGGTCCGTCTATGCAACCAACCCTCAATCCAGACCCTATTTATGTAGATGGCGTCGAGCATCAGGACGGCGTATATATAAAGCTCAACAACAGCGAAGAGGACCTCGCCGACATCGACTACGGTGATATTGTCATAGTTGACCGCTCAGAGGAAAAAGGAGAAGAGGGCTATACAGTCATAAAAAGGGTGATTGGCTTTGAAGGCGACAAGCTTTCCATAGTAAAGCTTCCTGTTGGCGAGAATGGCGAATATGAAATGCGAGTTTTGCGCATAAAGGAGGGCACAGGAGTTATTGAGTGCCTTGAAGAAGATTATGTAAAAAGCTACGAGGAGTGGGGACAATATACTGTTCTTTACGACGAGATAGAGTATGATGATATGTTTTTTTATCATATTATGTTTGCAAATCAGACTGAAATTTATCCATATTATATAGATGGCCAGCGCTTTGACGTGCACTTTTTTACCATTGGCAGTGACAAAATGCCAAGCGAACCCGACCAAATATTTATCATGGGCGATAACAGGATAAACAGCCAAGACTCGCGCGAGACAGGTACCTCAGACGTTGATAAAATAGTTGGCAAGGTGGTGCGAATAGTCCATAACAGCTATAGTCTGAGAAATAGTCTATTTGGCTGGCTTGAGAATATTTACGACTTTTTGTCGATTATTTGGGAGGAGATAGTCAATTTATTTAGGTAAAAACGCAAAATCGTTTTGTTATTTGGGCAAAATATGATAGAATGATATCAAGGTGAAAGCCAAAAACACAAAAAGGAGATATTTAGATGAATAAGAAACAATTTATCAAAGCAGTTGCTGACAAGGCTAACTTCACACAAAAGGACGCAGGAATAGTTTTTGAGGCAATAGCAGAAACTATCGCTGAGACTTTAAAAGAAGGAGAAAAAATCTCTATTGATGGTTTCGGTACTTTTGAAATGAAACAAAGAGCACAAAGAGAAGGTATCAACCCAAAGACTAAAGAGAAAATCACAATCAAAGCTTGCAAGAGCCCAGTTTTCAAGTTTGGTACTAGCTTCAAAAAAGCTGTAGGCGCTGACGAAGAATAATTTTTGTAAACAGTTGATTGTTTTGCGTAACAAAAGATAAAACTTTTAAAAAAGTCTCATCACAAAGGACAAAACTATACTTTACAAAAGATAAGACTTAACTTTAAGTTGGCGTTACAAAAGCTAAAATGTTGTAAGTACATAAGATATTTTACAAAAGATAAAATCAAATAAATACCAAAGCTTACTACAAAAGAAAAATTGTTAAAAACAAAAGATAAAAGCGGGTTAAAAATGGACGTTGGTTTCATTTGTTAACCCGTTTTTTTTTATTTATATATAATCTTTAACTTTAAGTTGCCTTTAAAACTTATCTTAAAGAATACAAAAAGAAGACAAGTATTTTTTGCGTTTTTACAAGAAAATTTTAATTATCTTTAGGGAATATCACATAGCCTCTAGGGTAGGAGCACAATGGACAGGTGCTCCACGCCTCTTTGCTCTCTTCTCTGTGCCCACAATTTGAGCATACCCAAAGCACCTTTTTGGTACTTTTATAAAGGCTTTTGCTCTCAAACTTAACAGCCATCTCTCTTAGCTTAAGCGCGTTTACAAGTCCGACCTCACTAATTAAAGTGAAAAGTCTTTCAATGTCTCCAAAGCCCTCGTCATCAGCAATCTTTGCAAAATGAGGATAGACGTTCTTACCCTGATACTCTTCAATCTCAGCCGAGTCGATTAGTGAGGTTTTTAAAATGTGGTCCTCAAAAGGATAGCCAGCCTCTATTGACACATTGTCCTTTGATTTTTTTATTTTTTCAATCATAACGCGGTAAAGGGTAGAGGCGTGCGCCATCTTATTCTTTGCAAGCTCTTTCATAATGTCGGAGATATAGGCGTAACCTTCACTCATCGCACTCTTTGCAATAAACTGATACCTTGCTCCATCTTGACATAGCCCAGCAAACGCCCTTGCTAAGTTTTCTTTGGTCTTACTCTCATTAAAAGTCATATAAATCCTCCAAAATTAATTATTCCACATTAAAAAGAGGTTAAACATTTGATTTTTAATCAAAAAAAATGTATTATATATCTAAAGAAAGCTCTAAGGAGGTCTATTTTGGAAGATAAACTCGAATTTGACAATATCAGAAGGTACCATTTTGTTTTACTTGGCTTTGCTCAGCATAAAGAAGTTTTGGCGAAATTAAATCAAAACATGCCTTTCTATCGCATAACTCAAATGGGTGAGATTGATACAAAAGAGGTGGTGTATGACGACCCTGACTCAGTACTTACAGATAGCGGGGTAGTTATATCCAAACATTACGACGGTGATAAAACGACACTAAATGTCAGCAAACTAAGCGCCTTGCAAGGCAATATGAAAAGACCAAGTAAGGACTACCACCTTGGCGAGATTGGCAAAGAGACCGAGCCAAAGGACCTTTCACTCGAAATTTCTACCGCGATTGAGAGCGCCTTTAATGCATCTTTTACCTCAGACCTAGACGGCCTTGTAAAACAGACAAGACCAAAGATAGAGATAACAATTAAGGGAACAAGGTATAAAATAATATGTGGCTCAGGTTATAGAGCCAGCATGGTTTTTGAGAATGCAACTTACAAGGATGTCGCCTCAAAACTCAAGACCGAACTTGCCGGCGTAACCCTTGAGCTTCCAGCAGGACGAAACATACCAGAGAATGACGAGATTTTAAAGGTGATAGACCGATATGTTAACGAACTTGCACTCTATAACCTTTCACGTTATGAGATAGCCAAGAAACTACTTTACACAAGACCAGAGGAACTAGAGACCACCGAAGAGACCTCAGAAGAGGAGGAGTAGGTAGCAAAAAAATCTGAGATTTACTCTCAGATTTTTTGAAATAAGAAAGAAAAAAGAAGAGTTGTGGTTGAATTAATTTAGTTATTATACATCAAAAAACTTAGTCTCAGATCTTTTGAAATAAAAAAGAGAAATTGAGGCTTGATTGTAAAGCCTCGTACGTAAAATTTATATTTAAATATTAATGGAGAAATAACACTATGGACTATAAGCAAATTATTGAGAGATTATCTTTAATTAGAACAAGAAAGAATTTATCATCCAGAGAGTTCGGGCGGATGTTAGGTAACTCGGACACATATTTTTATAAGGTTGAAGATGGCTCAATAATTATAAGCCTGCCTAAACTTTTAGAAATGCTTGAAGCTTTGGAGATTGATACTGAAGAATTTTTCTATAATGATTACGATAATTATAAAAGGGATAAACAGATTTTAGAAATTACCAAAACGTTATCAAATGAAGAACTTGACGCTATGATATTACTACTCAAAAGAAAAAAGTAATAAAAGGTATTTTATTTTAAATGCGAGCATTTTTGTAAATAAGAAAAAATAGGGTTGACAATAGAAAACTAGGAAGAATAAACTTCCTAGTTTTTATTTGATATGCGGTGTCACTTCGCTCCATATCCGCACGCTCCCTCTGGTCGCACGCTCGTACGCTCGCACGGCTATTCGCCACGCTCGTACACTCGCACGGCTATTCGCCACGCTCGCTCTATAAGGATGGATTAAATAAGGATGAATTAAATAAGGATGGCGGGGGAAATATTAACTGCATAAGGAGCACTCGTTATCATTTGCTATTCGCTTTGCTCCCTCCGCTCGCACAATTCGCGTTGCTCCCTCCGCTCGCACAATTCGCTTTGCTCACTCTTGCTCGCACAACTCGCTTTGCTCACTTTTGCTCGCACAATTCGCGTTGCTCCCTCCGCTCGCACAATTCGCTTTGCTCACTCTTGCTCGCACAACTCGCTTTGCTCACTTTTGCTCGCACAACTCGCTTTGCTCGTACGCTCGCTCGCACGTCCTGGGTGGACACGCGGTATATGGTGTCGCTTCGCTCCAATATAAAACTCACAAGGACTTATCGTATCATAGTTATTAAAACATAACTATGATATTTTTATACAAATTTTATTGATAAATATTTATTATATGGTATCACTTCGCTCCATATCCGCACGCTCCCTCTGGTCGCACGCGGGGATGCTCGCACGGCTATTCGCCACACTCGCTCTATATGGATTAATTGTACCATAGTTATTAAAACATAACTATAATATTTTCTATCAA
>CAKNIB010000024.1 GCA_930979925.1 uncultured Clostridia bacterium | reverse complement strand
CACAACCTGCACAAAAAGCATTTAATTTACTAGCAGAACCTTGTAGCCTTCCACCACGCTTTCTGCGAAATCGTTTTGTTTGACAGCAAAAAAAAATACCGCTCATTGAGCGATATTTTTGGTGGAAGTTATAAGAACCTGCACAACCTGCACAAAAAGCATTTAATTTACTAGCAGAACCTTGTAGCCTTCCACCACGCTTTCTGCGAAATCGTTTTGTTTGACAACAAAAAAATACCGCTCAATGAGCGGTATTTTGGTGGAAGTTATAGGGCTCGAACCTATGACCCTCTGCTTGTAAGGCAGATGCTCTCCCAGCTGAGCTAAACTTCCATGATTTAAGTTTGCCTTATTAATATATCAAATAATTGCCCTCTTGTCAACTGTTTTTCTAAAGTTTTTTAAAATTTGTAAATTTATTTTTAATCCGCGCTATAATCTAAGACATAAATAAAATTTTTTAATATAATGTATTAGGGCTGTGATTTAAGGAGATTATTATGCCTTGTAATTTAAATTTTAACCAATGTAATACCGGTTGCAATTTTCCGCGTCCTATCTTTACCTGTTTTAGAAACTTTATAGCTTTGCTAAACCAATCGGGGAATACCATTGTAAATCCTGTTGTTGAAGGGGCGACTTTGCTTTCATCAGTCAATCCTCAAACTGTAGCAGCGGGTGGTCTTGTTGTGCCTGTAACCTCATTTTCTTCAGGTAGCGCTATAACCAATGATAATGGTGGGACTTTTACAGCAGTATTTGGACGATACCTAGTTAGCTACAATCTAAACGGCAACATTGGTGCCAATGGTAGTAGCAGTTACGCTATTTATCTTGACGGAGTGATTATTCCATCATCGCAAAGCACTACATCAGGCACTGCTGGCGCAAGCACAACTCACTCAGGGAGCGCTTTTGTACAAATAGTTAACCCAACTGGAGCTATAACATTAAGAAATGTAAACACATCTACTGCTGTACTTAATGGTGGCAGTGTAAACATACAAAAGATTAATTAGATAAGATTATTAAAATATTACAAACGATAAATAACAGCTAGCGTTTGTGGCAAAATGAAGAAAAAATGCAATAATCTTTCAGTTTTTTCATGAAAAATTTTGCGACAAAGATTTCTTAATATCCTCAAATTTTGTTGTAGTTTTTAAATTTTTTGGTATATACTATTAGTAACAGGAGGGGGTATGGAAAAAACTCTTGAGCAAAAAGTACAAGATGCCTATGATGATTATATTAGCTATTGGTTTACGGTTGCGAAGGTTACAGGTAACCCTCAGGACATGCGTATCCTTATTGACTTTGCAAACATTTATTACAAACTTAAGGAAGAACTAGACAGATCGCTTGAAGAGGAGCGCGAATAGAACCACATGGCATCTACAAAAGTAAAGGCTGTTGTAATCAAAGGGGTAAACGTTAAAGAAAAAGATAAAATAATATATTTGTATTCGCTGGAGATGGGCAAAATTTCTGTCTCTATGCGTGGAGTGCGGGGTGAAAAGGCGAAACTTAAATTTGCTAAGGAGCCCTTTTGCTTTGGAGAGTATTATCTTGAAGAGGCGCATAACACCTATATTGTCACAGCAGTTGATGTAATTGATAATTTTTACGACTTATCAAAGGATATAGAAAAATACTATGAAGCCAGCGCCATACTCGACATTGTGGACAAAACGGCAGGTGAGTCAAATCCGCAAGTTTTTATTGAGCTTATCAAGGCGCTAAAGACGCTCTGTTATGAGGATGTTAAGAAATATTACGTAATAGATAAATTCCTCCTTAGTTTGTTTGGCGCGATGGGCTATCAGTTTTTATCTGACAGGTGCTCATCGTGTAACTCCCTACTTGGTCTTAAATATTTTAATCTTGATATAGGCGACATCGTCTGTCCTGCTTGTAAAACGTCCGCATGTATTCCGATAAGTGATGCCTGCTATTCTGCACTTAGAATTATTGATAGCACACCTTATGAAAAGCTTTCGTCTGTAAAACTTGGCGGAATGGGTGAGGTTCAAGCCTACAACCTGCTAGGTCAAAACTATGAATGGCGGACTGGATACAGCTTATTAAAGATGATATAGAAACGAATGAAATTAAGAATAACTTATAAAAGAAACGATGGAAATAAAAAAGAAGTCAGTTTTAACCTTATGTGTTATTTTGCACTTCTTTTTTTATGATGTAAAAAAATGTTTGACTAATTTTATAGAAAGTGTTATTTTATAAGTGTAAGAATATATGTTTTTTGCGTAGAATATTTTCTACAATAAAAAACATCATATTTTGGGGGATGTTTATGAAGAAAAAATTGAAAATGTCGCTTATTTGGCTAATTATTTTAGGCATTTTAGGTTACATTATAGGTGTTGCAATAGCCTACTTTACTCAAGAGGAGGGATTCGAATTTGTAGATGCCCTTTCTAACACTATAGCGTTTGCCGGACTTGGCATTGGTGCTTTTGGCGGACTTTGCCTTGGTCTTACTACAAAGACAAAAAAGAATGTGACTGGGAACAACACAGGTACAACTGCGTCAGGGCAAGAAACTGATATTAACTTTGACTCTAAGTTTATAACTGAAGAAAAATTAAAAACAGATAAAGAACTTGTCTACACTACATGGAATAATCTTCCAAGTTTGCAAAGAACAGGCTTTGTCTTTAGAAACAAAGAGGTTGGCGGACGTTATGAAATTAACATGAAACCTGAGACTCACGCCCTTGTTTTAGGTACTACTGGTACTGGTAAAACTCAGATTTTTGCAAACCCTACTATAAGAATACTTGCTCATAGCGGGCAAAAACCAAGTCTTGTTATGACCGACCCTAAAGGTGAGCTCTATGCTGATAATGCTAACATATTGAAGAAAGAGGGATACAACATTGTCGTTTTAAACCTTGAGGACCCTTTTGCTTCATCTCTTTGGAACCCGATGGAGATAGCCTACAGAGTATACGAGAAGGCGGGCAATCTAGCAAAAGAGGTTAAAAAGATTAGCAATGCCAAACCAGAGGCTATGGGCTACAAGACATTTAAGCCAGAGCAGATTGGTGGAGTTACCTACGGAGATACTTGGTACGGCTTTGAAGGTAAAGCTTTTCCTAATAGGGAACTTTTAAACGCAGAACTTGATGCAAGACAAAAGCAACTTGAGGACGAGGCTAAGTCAGACCTTAAAAATATAGCACTTTCTTTGATACCAGATGACCCTCAATGCAAAGACAAGACTTGGCCAGATGGATGTCGTGACCTAGTTCTTGGTATTATGGAAGCAATGCTTGAAGATAGCCGAGACCCAAGACTTGGCATGACCCTTGATAAATTTAACTTTTTCAATCTTTATAAGATTTGTATGCGCAAAGACCCAGCCGGCGAAAGAGAAAGCGCATTAAAGACACTAACTAAGTATAGTGACGGACGTAACCCTATAACAAGCAATGTCCACGATCTTATGTCTACAGTCTGCCTTGCAAGCCCTGTAACTCAAAGGTCCTTCCTATCAACACTCGGCGCGTCTATTGGCAATATGCTTGGCGACGAAGGTATCTTCTATATGACCAGTGGTATGGAGATTGACTTTGAAGACATCCCAGAACGTCCAACAGCCTTTTTCATTCGTATCCCAGACCATAAGACAGAGCGTCACCCACTTGGCGTGCTTTGTATCAGTCAGCTATATAAGGTGCTTGTCGATGTGGCAAATAGAACAGTCAATCCAAAGACAGGCAAAAAAGGTCAATTGAAAAGACCAGTTTACTTCATTCTTGATGAGTTTGGTAACATGCCACCTGTACCTAAGTTTGGTACAATGGTCACCGTTTCACGTTCGAGAAATATCTTCTTTGAAATAGTACTTCAGTCCTATAAACAACTTGATATCAAGTATGGTCCAGATGAGGCGCAAAATATTCGAGGTAACTTCCAAATGGAGGTCTTCCTTGGCTCAGAGGACCCTTCAACCATCCAAGCCTTCTCAGAGGCCTGCGGTGAAATTACCGTTTTCCACGAAGAGAAAAATGAGTCGCGCAATACAAAGGATAGCGATTCGGGAACCAACGTGTCAACATCTATCCAAAGGACAAGAAGACCACTCCTTGACAAACAAAAACTTAGACAATTGCCTAGATGGACGGTTGTTGCAAAGATATTTAGAAAGGAAATCATGATGGATGAGATGACACCTTTCTACGCAACAAAGTGCATGGAAAAGAGCCCAGCACAAGAACCAGTTGCTCTATCTAAGAAACTAGACGCCGAGAAGGTATACTACGATATAGATAGACGTAACAAAATCGTTTTAGGCGATTAAGATTAATAAAAATACCCTTGGCTACATACAGTCAGGGTATTTTTTTTATGCTTAAATTTTAGTGGAATTTTTTATTTGTAAACTAGTTTATAAAAATTTTATGTTTTAAGGACTAAATTAAAAGAGCGATAACTACTTAATTTCTAAAATCTCATCAGCAGAACAACCAATTATTTCGCAAAGCCTCGCAAAAGTTTCAAGTGAAGGCATTATCCGCCCAGAAAGGTATTGGGATAGGGTGGGCTTAGATATCCCAAGAGCTTTTGCTATCTCTGTTTTGCTTTTTCCACAGTGCTCAATTTCAAATTTTAAATTCTTTTTTATAATTTCCTCTTTATTCATAACCATATTATATTAGTTTGTGCCTAATTTTAGTTGACAATTAGGTATTACCTAACACACAATATTTGTGTAAGTTTATTGCGAGGTAATGAAATTAATATTTATCCACAATTTATATGACGAAAAAATTTTTGTGCAAATTACAGTCAGTTTGTGCTAAAGAATAAATATTTTTTAAAATTTTTTACCAATTTTTCAAAATGACGCAATTTTGCTTGACAAAAAATTCGGGGGGGGTAAAATAGATTAACTTTTTATAGAAATATACTTTTTATCGATTTTTTAGTCAAAAATCGACGATTTTTAATAAAAATGTGGATAAACGACTAATTTTATCCACATTAAAAATAAAATTTTGGTGTCACCACAAAAGAAAAGGAGTGAAAACTATGAGTGTCAAATCAAAATTATTATCCTGTATATCAATGTTTGTGCTGGTATTGGGTATACTGATTATCGGCGTACTAGCCGCAAGCCAGCAGACACTGACTATGACAGGTAGTGTAAATTTTAATGTTGCCGATAAAAGCCTATGGGTAAAACAGGTGAGGATAAAGCAAGACAATGGCACAGACCCAGTACCAGTAACCGAATTTTTACCAGGCTACATAAACGGAGAGAACGGTTTTAATATGAATATAGGTGACTTTACTGGAGAACACTCCAACACTCTTGGCTCATTCTCCCTATACTTTGATATTATTAACACTACAACTAGTCAATGGGCAATATCAAATGTAACCTTGTCATCTGAGTTACAGTCACAAGGAGTAACCGCAAGCTATAGCGGAGTAATTTCAGCGGGCACTTTAACAAGCTCTGACCAAATCACCCAAGATACCGAGCTTAGTGGAACCCTTATCTTGACAATCTCCGCACCAAACCTATCAGCCGGCGAAGCAATAGACCTAAGCGGAATAACAATTACAATAGAGGAGTATATAGCACCAGATTTACAAGTAACCTCGGTATTCTCGACAGGAGCAACCACTGATACATATAACGATTTAACAGGGGAGAGATGGTTAGATGGCTCAATAGACCTATCAAACATAACCTTCAACTCAGGTGAAACAACCTTAACAATTTCAATGACATCACTCAATGAAAATTATATAAAGAATAAGGTGTCATGGATAAATACAAACGGAGTTTCAATCAGCTCGACAAGTTTATACCTGCCACAAAATCCAAGCGAAGAAATAACAAGTGGTGAAAGCCGAGACCTTAAGATATATGTTAACAACACAGGCTCCCCAACAACAATCTCAGGTTTACAAGTATCATTTGAAGAGAAGACAAGCCTGCTTCAAGTAGATACAGAAAATGAGTACTATTATGTAGAGATGGGTACAATGGCAACCGATACAGGTAGTCAATATCTTAAATGGCGATATTTTTCAGACGGTGACGAGCACTATACCTTTGATTCTTCTACATCGCCAACCGGCACAGGATATTTTATATTGGAGGATTATACAAATCTTTTAAGTGTATCTTTTAATAATGACTTTACAAAGTCAGGCAATTACTATCATAATCTTAACGGTTGGACAAATGTTATAGCAAATGATTATGCAACCAGTACTATAAGAAGATACATCAATGGTGAGGCAGTTTATAAAGGCTACTCAGTGTCTAATGGAATAACTTCTCCATCGGGGAATAAATCAGATATGTATACCGATCTTAAAATAGATCCAGAGAATGATGCTGTATACCAAAACATAATTACAAGGTCGCTCGGAGATTTATATTCTAAAAATTATTTTTCAACTACAGGTTTAGATTCTTCAGGCAATGGGATAACTTTCCCGGACTTAAGTAATGCTACAGACGGCTACCAGTATACTGTGGATGATAAAGATAAATTTTGGCTTATATCTTATGAAGAGGCATATAAGTTGTTAGGTAATTCTACGACATCAGCAGATAATAATAGGGGGTGGAGCACATACTATTGGCTTAGAACACCATCATCAAGACCTTCTTCAACTCTTGATGTAAACAGTGATGGATTGTTATATGATTTTAATCATGGAACCGCCTCTACTTCTTGTGCCCGACCTGCCTTTATTTTCTCTATTTTCTAATATATTACAAAATAATCACATTGCCACAGAGGACGTCGTAGTAGGAGAAAGTTTGAATTTGTCCTATTTGGTCCTTGACTAGCACGGTAAAAACGCTGGGATATACATCTTGGATGGTTCCGTTTATTGTATCAAACTTTTTGCGTCCGCGGTTATATTTCATCTCAACTTCCTCGCCTTTCAGCGCGAGGATTTTGTTTTTTATATCATCAATGCTCATGCCAACCTTTCTCACAATAAGACTCCTTTACATATATTTATATTGATATTAGCCAAATTTTTAAAATTTTAAACATTTTTGTAATATTTTACGGCGCCCGCGAGTAGTTATATCTTGTAAATGTTTGGAGGGTATATGGCATTTGAAACAAATAATTTTAGTGTGGCGAAGAAAATCAGCCTAGAAAAAAGCGAGTTTTCGGTTGAGTGCAATATCAGCGCTGGCGAAAATGTTGCGAAGGTCTTATCTGTATCGCTTGCAACTGGGCAGGTGAGCTGTGAAACATTAAATGGGGTAATCAATTATTCTGGTGTTATAGACACCAAGCTTATCTTTTTATCTGATGACGGACAGCTTAATACCGCCTGCAGCTCATGTCCATTTTCTTCCAAGTTTGAAAGTGAAAACATTGAGAACGGACAAAAGGCTTTTGTCAAGCTCAAGATAATTGACTATAACATTGATAGCATCAGCGGTGAGAATATTAAGATTGTTGTAAACCTTGAGCAGTCTGGCTTTGTTATCACAAACCGCGATGTACACACTATTCGAAGTGGTGACGATGATGTTTGCCAGAAAAATGACGAGATATCAGTTATTAAGTTTATCGGCTGGGCAAGCGAAAACATAGAGGTTGCAAGTGATATAAACATTCGCGACAAGATTAAAAAGATAATCCTCTCAGAAAGTAGCGTTATTATGAAATCGGTGGAGAGCGGTGTCAACTTTGTTACGATAAGTGGCGAGGTGTCAAGCAAGGTCATCTATCTAACAGAGGATGACAAGTTTGAAAGCGGTTATGTCTATGACAGTTTCAAAGAAGAGCTCGAGATTGAGGGGACTACCCGTGAAAGCTTGGTCGATGGGAATGCCTTTGTTAAGCAGGAAGGCGTAACAGCCGAGATAGTAGAAGATGAAAAGGGATGCAAGATTGTTGTGAAAGTGCCTGTTCTTCTTACCGCGTCCGCTTATGGTGAAGAAAAAATCTCAGTTGTACAAGACCTTTATAGCACTAAAAATGAAATCAAAGTTACCACCGAGTCCTTTGACATGACCTGCGTTTGCCCAATGGAGACCGTTGAAGGCAAGATAGAAGGCTCGCTTGTGCTTGACGAAGATAAACCTCGCGTTGATAAAATAATGTTTAGTGGTGGCAATTCGGTGACTATTACAAATAGTTATATAAACGATGGCGAGATATTTATCGAGGGCATAGCCAAGACAACAGTTGTATATCTAAACGATGAAGATAACTCTCTCTATAGCGCGCAAATTGATGTGCCATTTACTCTATCTGACAAGTTTACCTATCCAGAAGGTGGCACGCTTATGGTTGACGCAGTGGTGTATGATGTTGATGTGGCAGTTAAAAAGGGCAGAGAATTATTCTATGACGCCAAGGTAAAAGCAAATGTAAACTATTGTTATGATAAGGTCTCAGGCATAATCACAGAGGCAACTCCTGCGGATGAATATCCTCCAAAAGACTACGCAATGGAAGTATTGTTTGCTCGCTCTGGTCAAGAGCTTTGGGACATCGCAAAAACAGCCAAAGTTAAAGAAGAGCAGATTGTAACTCAAAACGCCGATGTAGTCTTTCCACTTTCAGAGGATACGTCATTAATATTGTTCTATCAAAGACAATAATATTTAAAAACGCCAGCAAGGCACCCACAAGAACTAAACGATAAAAATTGCATAATGCACACGGAACAGAAAGACTTGAGGTTATGGATTAACTCAACGATAGTAAGTGCCTAAGGCACACGGAACAGATAAACTTTACGTTATGGACTAACTTAACGATAGTAAGTGCATAATGTCGGAACAGAAAGACTTGAGGTTATGGATTAACTCAACGATAGTAAGTGCCTAAGG
>CAKNIB010000023.1 GCA_930979925.1 uncultured Clostridia bacterium | reverse complement strand
GCTGTGTGTACAAAATAAACGGCGTAAAGGGTTATACCTTTACCGGCTACTCAGACTCGACAGAGACAAACTATGTAATAGTAGACTACCTATCAGCTCCAGTTCCAGCAGGGCTATCTTGGCTAGCATATGGTGGAGAGCGAGCTACTCTTGCCGAGATAAAAGCCTGGGCAAATAGTTAGAAACAAAAAAATCGATTTAATTAAAATATAACTCTAAGAATAAAATAAAAACGGCATCGAAAGAAAGGCGGTAGATAAGTTTTAACTGTCTTTCGTTTTAGATGCCGTTTTTTTGTAGAAATGTATTTAAGTTTTTATTGACAGCCAAGACTATAAGTTTAGGCTGTTTGGATTAAGTAAAAAATCATATATATTAATTATTAGAATCCCATTATCATTATAATGTTGCGGAGTGAAACCGCCAGTAATAATTATCTTTTTAAAAGAATCGTTGATTTTTATCAAAGAGCGTTGTTCTTGTTGTTCTTTTTTTAATGTTGGCATTGCAAGGGCTGATTGGATATAATATCTATTATATCCTTTGTTGGCAACAAAATCTATTTCTAATTTTTTTCGTTGTTCATTTCCTTTGTTGTCTTTGATCCTTTGTTCTACAATTCCAATATCGACATTAAACCCTCTTAGCTTTAATTCGTTAAATATGATGTTTTCCATAGAATGCGACTCTTCAAGCTGTCTAAAATTAATTCTGGCATTTCTAAGTCCTAAATCAGAAAAATAATATTTTCTTGGAGAATTAATATATTTTTTTCCTTTTATGTCATATTGTCTTACTTCATCAATTAAGAAAGAGTCTTTAATATATTCAATATATTTTTCTATAGTGTTCCTTGTTATAGATTTATTTTTTAAAGATTGAAATGTATTACTCAATTTTGTTGGATTAGTAAACGAGCCTATTGAGGAGGAGAGAATGTTTAATAACTCGTCTATCTCTGCATTATTCTTTCTTAACTTGTATCTCTTTTTTATATCTGTTAAGTAAGTTTCTTCAAAGAGATTTTTTAAATAAGCAAATTTTTGCTCAGGAGTAGAAAGTAATGTTACAAATGGTAATCCACCATAAGTCATATATTCCTGCAGTCCCTCACTTTTTTCTCTCGTAAAATTTGTCATAAATTCGGCAAAAGAGAGCGGTAGCATATTAATTTCGTCACCGCGACCAGCAAATTCTGTTATAACATCCTTTGATAAAAATTTAGCATTACTACCAGTTACATAAATATCTAAATTGCTTTTTCTTAAATAGCCATTTAAAACCGATTCGAATCCACCTAAGTTTTGTACTTCATCCAATAGCAAGTAATAAACTTCTGAATCTTTTAACTGTTTATTGATGTATTCAATAAATTTTTTAGGATCTACTTTTTCATTGTTTTCACTAATACCTAGTAAATCCTCCCCAATTTTATTTAGGTCGTCGGCGGAATCAAAAGCGAATCTAATAATATGGTCACTACTTACGCCCGATTTTATTAAGTGGTCATAGAATATTATGTTTAACAAATAAGATTTTCCACATCTTCTCATTCCAGTTATGACTTTTATTAAAGAATTATGTTTTCTATTTATAAGTTCTTGTAAATAATAGTCTCTTTTAATCATAAAAACTCCCTATTGAAAATTTTTGCCTATTTAGTCAATTATTTTCATTAGTATTATATTGTATTTAGTTTTTTATGTCAAGGGAATAGGAGATTTAGAAAAAATGTTTTGTTTCAATAATAAATAATTTATTACAAAAAATAAAATTTTGCTATTTCGGACTTATAAAAATTAGCAAAAATACTGATAATTTGTCATATTTTAGGTTGCTCATTTTGAGGCAAACATCCAAATACAACAAATTTCGACACAATATAGCAATACTCGGCATTTTATACCACTTAAAACAATTTTATTATTCTCCAAAAAGTGCTATCTTAAAAGTGTCTTAAAGAGAAAGGAGAAAATTATGGAAAAGAACAAAATTACAATTTATTTCGCAGATACTGAAGAAAATGAGCTTATTAGTTATTTTAAAGAAAATCAAGCCTATAAAGTGTTAGGCTCAAGCAGTGATGGCAGACAGGTGGTCAAAGATGTTGAGGAGTTAAAGCCCGACTTTTTGGTAAGTGAGGTTTTGCTCTCAGGCATGGACGGCTTTATGGTGTTTGAAACCTTGAAAAAGGATATGGGAGAAAACTTGCCAAAAGTTATATTTATATCCAACCTCTCGCACAGCGGTTTTGTGTCAAAGGCGATTAAAGAGGGCGCTAGCTATTTTATGGTCAAGCCTATAATGCCAGAGAACTTAGAGCAGAGAATGCAAGACCTATTAAATCCTAAGATAAATGAAGAGGATAAAAACGAAAAGCTACTAGACGAAAAAATCTCTAACATATTTATTAGCATAGGAATACCTGCCCACATCAAAGGCTATCAATTTCTAAGAGAGGCGGTCAAACTTGCCGTTGAAGAGCCAGAGATAATTGGGTCTATCACTAAAAAACTCTATCCAACCATAGCTGAGAAGTTTGAGACAAGCTCCTCAAAGGTAGAGCGAGGGATGAGGCATGCGATTGAGGTTGCTTGGAATAGAGGCAAGATAGAGAATATAAACAACCTATTTGGTTTTAAGATTTACTCAAGCAATGACAAGCCAACAAACGGCGAGCTTATTGCGCTTATTGCCGATAAAATGATTATGGAAGGCTAAAAACGATAAAAATAGCGCGAAAAGTAGAAAAAGATAAGTAAAAATGCACCTTTTAGAAAAATTTTGTTTTTTAAATCAATATAAAAGTGATAAAATGTTTTCGGAGGAAAGTGTGCAATTTATTGATTTAAAAAAGGAAAATGCTACTGTAGATTATGCGCTAGCCCTAGTTGAGATTGCCATAGAAGGCGGCAAACTGGAAGGTCAAACGGTCATAAAAGTCTTGCATGGTTATGGCTCGCATGGACGAGGCGGGGTAATTCTTGTTGAGCTCCGCAAGCAACTGGAGAGGTGGAAGAGGTCAAAATTTATAAAAGACTATTTTGGTGGGGATAGATGGAACATCTTTGACCCTTTGACGATGGAAATTCTTCAAAAGGATAAGACTATTTATGGCGACGAGGATATGGGAAAAGCTAACCCTGGTATAACCATAATATATATCCAATAAAAAATTTAAAATATCATAGTAGGTTTATTATTAAAAATATAAGCCTACTTTTTTTAGGCATGCAAGAATAACACGAATGAAATGAGTGTTTTCTTTAGGGACGCAAGAATAACACGAATGAAATGAGTGTTTTCTTTAGGGACGCAAGAATAACACGAATGAAATGAGTGTTTTCTTATTTTTAGAGCGTATTTATATAAACTTGTCAAAAATTAAGATAAAAATTGATTTTTTAATGGAATTATCCTATAATATTGTCATGATTTGTAATGATTGTCCTAGAAAATGTGGGGTAGACCGCTCAAAGCAAAAAGGTTTTTGTGGAGAGGGAGAGCAAATTAAGATTGCGAAGATTATTGAAAATTTTATGTGGGAGGAGCCTTGCATCAGTGGAGAAAAGGGAGCGCTTGCTATCTTTTTCTCAGGTTGTAACTTAAGGTGTGAGTTTTGTCAAAACTATCAAATATCTCATTTTAGCAAAGGAGAGGAGTACACGCCGAAAGAGTTTTTGGCGCTTTTAAAAAGGTATGATCTAAGCAAGTTTTCTTGTATTGACCTAATAACGCCCACACATTTTACAAGCAAGATTATAGAGGCGCTCGAGGGTCAGAAGTTTCCTATCCCAATTGTTTGGAATAGTAGCGGATATGAAAATATTGACCTTCTTCCAAAACTTGCCGAGGTGGTCGATGTGTTTATGCCTGACTTTAAGTATTTTTCAAACGAGCTTTCGCAAAAATTTTCAAAGGCGGAAGATTATTTTGAGGTAGCAAGCAAATGCATTATCAAAATGAGAGAGCTTAAGCATAAAAATATTTTTACAGAAGGCATTTTACAAAGCGGTCTACTTATCAGACATTTGGCATTGCCGGGGCAGATAAGAGACAGCTATAAGATATTAGATTTTATAAAAGAAAAGATAGAAAACCCCTTTATTAGTTTGATGAGCCAATTTACCCCCTGCAATAATTGTTCTATAAAAAGAGGACTTAACCCTCTTGAGTACAAAGCGTTATTAAATCATGCACAAAAACTAGGGCTAAGTGAGGGATATTTTCAAGATTTTTCTTCCGCCGACGAAAAATTTATACCTAATTTCTAAATTTGTTGACTTTATAGCCTATTTTATTTTAAAATACAAGAAAGAGGTGAGCATGAACGATTACGTCAAACATCTAAAGCGAAAAATGATGTTTTCAAGAATTACTGGTATCTTTGCCTGTCTAGTTGCTATCGCTGGGCTTGTACTTAAGTTGCTTGGTGTGGTGGCTGACTGGTGGTGCATTATTATGATTGCCTATGCCATTGCAACCATCTTCCTTTTAAACGCCAACATTCAAGACATACGCGTAGGTAACCCTTGGCAGAGAATAAATACCATATGCTCGCTTATCATGTTCCTTTTTGTAATATTTTTGCTTGTTTACGGCTTTACCTCAGGTCAGTTTGAAACACAGTTTTAAAAATAAAAATAATTTAGTTTAAAATAATGTAAAAAAATCCCAAGCAATAAAGGCTTATTCTTAAAAAGTTGTTTTTAAGAAGCCCTTTAAAAGCTTGGGAATTATTTTTGTTTAAAAGGTATTAATAATAACCTTCTATTCTGTAAATGTAGTAACTTGAGTTTAAGTTGCCAATAGTTCTATTGATAGTGCCATCATTTTGCCAGGTATAGGCGGCATACATTGAGGTTACAATCTTGTCCTGCGATGGAGGTACAAGAACTTTGGTCACATAGCAGGTTGACATGGTAGACGAGAATGCTATAACAGGGAAGTCGGTACGCAATCTATTGGTTAGTTTTACAAAAATTTGGGCGTCACAGGTAGACAGGTTTAAGTATACCCGAATGTAGGTGTATTTTGTAAGATCAAGGTTGATTGACCTGCCGATCTGCATGCCATTTGGATAGTTTAAGTTGATGTCTGGGTCTTCGCTATCCTTATCAAATACCAAATCAAAGCTCAGTGCTGACGATCCGCTATCTATTGTAAGAATCTGTTCTTCAAGGTCGTCAACCTTGTTTGAGAGGTTGTTGACGGTGGTTTGCATGGTTTCAAGTGCGTAGTCAAGGGAGTCTTGATTGGTGCTAACCGAGCTTACCACTGTTTGCAGATGAGAAACAGTGTTTTCAACTGCGTCAATATCAATAGAGTTTTGCAAGATGCTTGCATCTTGTACTTGGTCTTGAGTAGTTAGAGAACTGATTGCGTCATCATGTCCGCTGACTGTGGTTTGCACGCTTGACACTGTTGAGCTAAGGTCAGAGAGGTCTCCATTAATGCTTGTTATAGATGTGTCAATAGATGAGATATCATCTTCAATATTGTCTATCTTGGTGTTAATGCTAGAAATGCTCAAATTTGTTGCTGTCGCGTGACCTTGCAAAGAGGCTATATTGCTATTTATTGTAGAGATAGAACTTTGTTGCCCGTCAAGCGTTGTGTTTATTGTAGAGATGTCGTCTTCCAAGCCGTCAATATTGCCATTTATAGTTGAAACCGAGCCCTCAAGCGAAGATATGTCAGAGTTTATACCCGATATTGAGCTTTGTAGCGTTGATATGTTTGTATTTATGGTAGAAACTGAGCTTTCTAGCGAAGAAACATCAGAGTTTATTGTAGAAACTGAGCTTTCTAGCGAGGAAACGTCAGAGTTTATGGTAGACATTGAGCTTTCTAGCGAGGAAACGTCTGAGCTTAAATTTTCAACCGAGCTTTCAAGTGAAGATATGTCGGAATTAATGCCAGAGATTGAACTATTTAAGTCTGAAATATCGCTAGTTACTGTTGTCATGTTTTGTTGCAGGGTGTATACACTAGAAGAAAGGTTGCCTATATTTGTGTTTGCCGTGTCGATTTCGTCACCCAATGTGTTTATCTGGCTCACGCAGGAGGTAATAGCAGAGGCGTTACCGTTTATCAGCGTACGTAAATTGGTGTCTTGGGAGGTCAGCGCTTGTATACTACTTTGGCAGGCGTCAATTTCAGTTTGCAAAGCTGAAAGGTCAACTGAGCCTCCTTCTTCTATCATGTCTCTTAAAGCTGGGATGGTCACTCGGCTTAAGTGCCATAGCTCTTTTTTTAATTTTTCTATATCGTCATATATATTCTTCATAAAAAATCTCCTTAGTAAGATTTTACTAAAGAGATAGCACAAAATCAATTTTCACTGCCAACTATTTCTTTTTCTTGACCTTTTTTATAAACACAAGAGAAAGTATTATGGTTACGCAGGCGGCGATAATGGAAATTCCTACTATAAGAAGGCTACTAACGCCGTCAGGCGAGAGGTCTTCCGTCCTGATAAGTCCATTGTATAGACTTCCGTCTTCAAGCACAAGTTGCACTGCGGTAAAATCTCCATCATCATTAAACCCGCCATAGATGTATACCTCTTGACCTGCATGTGCTCGGTACTCAGTGGGAGAGCCGTCTATATCATAGATAACAGCACCCTCTATTCTCACATTGCCATTAAAGACAGGGTAGACAACCTGAGAGGAATTTGTAGTTATATAATACTTATAGATGTATCCTTGTAAATTACTTTGATACTCGACTAGCACAAAATCTCCCTCTTCTTTAATAACGGTTAGCTTCTCGCCGTGATAAATTAATAATTCCTCTTCGCCATCCATAATTTTTTCAGAGGTAAAAGAAGGCTGGGCGTAAAGATAACTATAAGAGGAAATTACGCTAACCTCTTGGGCTGGCGTAAAACTCATACTAGAGAAAACTATTGCTAAAAGTGGTAAAATCAATTTCATAAAATAATTATTTATCAAAAGAGGGGAAGATGTCAACAAAATTAGCAAAAAAAAGTGCCATCGCACTGGCACTCTTGATTATAACTAATAAAAAACTTTTTATTTTTTTTAAATTAAAAATGGATTGTCTTTTAATGCAACCTCTATGTCAAGGTTTTGAGATTGCAATTTGTTAAGTTGAGCTTTTAAGTAGTTTTGCTCATAGCAGAACAAGTTGGGATTGACTAGCATTAGCTCTGGGATGTCTTCCTTTGGATAGCCAAAAGAGGTGAGCAGTTCGATGTTTTTAGTAATATCTTGTTGAGATGTAAACTCAAACTGAGGGCAAATGCTTTTTAGCTGTAAAATTTCGTCGTCATCAAAACCTAGGGAAATAAAATAATCTTTTAATTCTTTATCCATGTTCCACCTATAACATAGCAGAGATTTCGTCATCGGTGATCTCAACTTCAGGCTCTTTTGTTTTGCGTGCGTGCTTGTTGTACGACACAATAATATTACGCACAACCTCTTCGGTTAGCGGATACTTTTTCATAAGTTCTTCTCCGCTGACTTTAAATCTTTTTTGAAAATCTTTTTCAGCAGAAAACAAGAGGGAAGGTGTAAGGGGAATATCTAGGCTTTTAAGTTCCATAATCCTCGCCCATGTCTTTTTCTGATTTTGCATAGGCCATTTTTGGCGCATAAAATTCTTTTTTGGGTCAGCAAGGCAGAGCATCATATATTTTAGTTTCATGCTGTTTGACGCGGTCGCAAGTATGATTGGATTTTTAAGTATGTCCTCTTTTGTGATATTTAGACTGTCAAGCAATTCTTTTTTCTTGTCTATAGCGTTTATACTATATATTATAAATGATGGGCAGATTTTAACAACTCGCCTTAGCTCTTGGTCGTCAAAGTCAAAGATATCTTTCAAATGTAGTAGTTTGTCTTCAGTTAAAGCTTTGGTGATATTTAATAGAGTGCCTTGATTTTTTACCATATTTATAAACTCTTTTGGCGAAATGTTTAGTCTGTGCTGATAATAGCTGATTTTATCAAGAACTGAACCTACACTTGTCGAAAGAACAACAGGGGAATTAAGCAACAATTTTTTAAACTCTTCTTGTGATAAGCCTATTGCGTTTAGATAAAAATCGACCTTTGCTTGTATGTTTTCCTTGCCAAATGTGAGCAAAGTTGGCACAGGGTTTAGTATTTTTAAAAGTTCGGCATCGCTTAGCCCAATGTTAGAACGATAAAATTCTACCATTTCGGATGTCTTTTGCTGAGAATACTCGAACAAAATAGGGTGAGTTTTGAGCATTTTTCTGACTTGTTCTGGCGAAAGGTTAAAAGTTTGCTTATAAAACTTTGGAGTTTGTATGAGCGTTGAGTAGCTTACTATTAAGATTGATGAGTATTTTACAATTATTTTCTTAAGCTCATTGTCATCTAATTTTAAAAAGGCTTTTATAAAGACGAGCTTGTTTTTTAAAGTTTCTTCTTTAAGCCCCAAAAGGCTTGGAGTATTTGATATAATTTTTCTAACCTCAGCATCGCTTGCCTGCAACTCTGTTTTGAAAAGCTGTAATTTTGCGTTAATATTCTCTCGGCTGTAGCCCATAACTGCAGGGAACGCCTTAAAAAGCAAAGAAAACTGTCTATTTGAAAGCTTAAAATATGATTGGTAGCGCTCTGTTTTTAAAATGATGGTCTCTGGCTTTAGTCCTAAAAGAGATGGACAATTTTGTATCATTCTGCAAATATCATATTTGCCAATACTAAATTTTTTCATATAAAAATCTATTACATCGTCAAGTTCTTTTTCAGTGTAATTTCTGATTTTCTCAAGGATATACATTTTATTCTCAACTTGTTTACTTGTAAATCCGAGTTTCTTTTTAAGTAAATAAATAAAATCTTCGCTTATCATAATACCTCTTTAAATAATATACCACAGCAACGCAACCTTTTCAAGATAAAATTCGAAAATAAATAGAAATGCGTGGTCTTAAATTTTTGACATACGCTATATTTTTTACTCTCTTTCGCTGTAGCTTATTATAACCTCAAACTCCTTTATCTTTGCTTTTGGGTTTTGCTCATTTGAGACTTGCTCTAGAGTGAAGTCTTTCTGACCAAACATCATTCCTATAACATTTTTGTTCGTTTTGTTATCTGAGGCTAGCTTATTTGGACTTTCGCCTTTGTATTTTATCCCATTTATCGAGTGACCCTGCCATAGAGAGTGGAGGTTTGCCAAAAACTCGACTTGCGAGTTTGTATGTCGAGTAAGCTCTTTTGCGTAGAGGTCAAGCTTTTTCATCATGTCTGATGAAAGGAATTTTTCATCTTGTTTGTAATAGTCGATGGTCTGGCGGAATTGAAAAGCGGTTAACATGTTATTGTAGCAGGCGGTAAACAGCCTTGCAACCTCATCGAGCTTTTGCGGTATAGCTTTTGGGAGAGCAAAACACTCAACCTCTTCACACTTTTTGATCATAAACTCCAAGTTTTCAAATAGAGCTACCACTGCTTTTACATTTTTGCCGTCTGTAAATACAGCGTACAGGTCTCCACTTAAATCTCTGATGTATTCTCTTTTTAAGCCTTCTTCATTGACAATCATAATTATCTCCTATAAGTATATTTATACAATTTTTACTTTTGTGTTGAAAATTTTA
>CAKNIB010000022.1 GCA_930979925.1 uncultured Clostridia bacterium | reverse complement strand
AACTAATAACTTGATAACCTATTAAACTTCAAATAAAAACAATTTTGTTTAATAAAAAATCTAACGGAATTTTATCCGTTAGATTTTTTTGTGATTAAATTTTTTCTTTGTTGAAAAACGCTGTTTTTGTTTGAGTAAAATCTTTAATTTATTTTTTCTTTTTAGCTTTTACGCCTTTGACATCGCCGAGGGAGGTGCGGTCTTCAAATGGGATGTTTTTTGACTTTAAAAAGTCTACAAGGTCTCCGATGGTGCCTTTGGTCATGCAGGTTTGAGCTAAGATAAAGCCTTGAAATTTATTTTCAAATATAAACAGGTATTGCTTGAAGAGGGTAAACTTATAAAGTTCGTCATATTTAAACTCTTGGCTTATAGAATTCTCTTCCGTCTTGTTTCCGTCAATATTTGTCACTTTTAAGTAATCTTCATAAAACTCAAAGGTGTTGATATATTTTCCATCTTCAAACATTTCAAGGTTTTGTCTTTTTAGTTGTTCTTTGGTAATATAAGGAAACAGCACCAGTCCGCCAAGCAGTCCTGCAATTATTATAGCCACGCCCACATATGTATTTACAAAGATTAGCCCTACGCCCAGCCCGACAGAGAGCAGAGAAATAAAAATTGACGCCCAAAGGTTATCTTTTTTCATGGCGAAAGTTTGAAAGGCGGTTATCTCTTCTTCTGTCAGTTTGGTGGTGTTATAGAAAAGTAGGTCTTTATTTTCTTTAATAGGATTTTTTTCAGTTTTTTTTGCCATAATTTACTCCAATATGGGCTAATTTTAACAAAAAAGCATTAAAAAGTCAAACTTATCATTACAATAACAAAAATAAAAAGACGAGCTATTAGCCTTCTAAAGTTTTTGACTTTTAAGGTTATCATATATTCTCGTCTTTTTACTTTAATTTAAATTTTAGTGCCAAATCCTAATTTTATAGTTTCTTCTTCAAGGTCATTTTTGTTTGCGTAATCAAGGTCGATGCTGTCAATGGTTAAGTCAGACATATCCGTTCGACCTGCTTGGTGCTCCTCAGCACGTTGAAGAAGGTTCCTAACAAAACCGGCATTAGAGAAATTAGGTTTTTCTTTGTTTTCTTTGAGTATTTCTAGTAACTTTTTCTCTGCACTTGATGACATTGTAAACTGGTCTTTACGCATTAACATATTGTATATTTCAACTAACTCTTCAACTGTGTAGTCTTTAATGTCGATTGCATTTGGGAAACGTCTAGCAAAGCCATCATTTTGCCTTAGTAGCTCGCTCAACTTGTCTTTGTATCCAGCCATAATCACGAGGGTGCGACTATTAGGATTTTTCTCCTGCTCTTTATATAGCTCTTCTATCTCTATCATGAGCTGAGTTATGGCTTCCTGGGTGAAGGCGTCATCGTTGCCGTTAGGTGACATCAAACTGTAGACCTCGTCAAGGAATAGCGTTCCATTTTTTGCCTTGTTAAAGATGGCTTTTACCTGACCTACAGTGTGTCCAACATACTTGCCTTTTAGTCCCGCGCCGTTAAGTTGTACAAATTGTGGATTTTTAATCATGCCGGCGTCAAAGAAGGTTTTCGACATTGCCTCAGCTACCGTGGTCTTGCCCACACCTGGATTGCCAACTAATATAAAGTTGCAGTCAATCATTTTGTTTGGAGCTTTCATCATAAGCTTCATTTTCTGGGCTATTATGCTTTTTACATATCCAAGACCTATTAAATGGCTAAAGTTCTTTTCGATTGCCTCATCAATTGATAGGTGAGCGCTTGTTGGCATCTTCTTTGGCTTAGCTTCTGGCGCCTCGTCGTTTCCATAAATTATTGATACAGCCTGCGATGCCTTTTCATTTGACTTAATAAAATATGGCACAATCCAGTTTGATACAGCTTTAAAACAATAATCTTGATAATTTATAAAATCTACATTGACTGAGCGCATTCTGTCCTGATTGCCCTTTGCAATGTCAAAGAAAAATGTTTGCAAGTTTCTCAAACTTTCAAGGTACTTTGACTCCAAATTGCTCTGTGAAATTATAAAAGAAATTTTATCTATCGGGCTTTCATTAGAAGGCAGATAAGCCTGTATTTTGTCAAAATATTCCATTTTATTAAAATATTCGTATATGTGGTTATATACTTCATTCTTTTTAGCTGTAGTGAAGATATTGTCTATATCTGACAAAATTGTACTTACGATTGCAAGCCCGGCAGTTTTTAGCATGTCAACATAAGCTCTCACAAAGTCCTGCTTTTTGTTGAAGGTTATAGTGTCATCATCAACATTAAAGGACAACTTTTTGTATATTTCAGTTGCTTTGAAGTCGCCAATAAATTCGTTATTTGTTGGCTGTTCGCCGAACATCTCATTTTCAATAAACATGACAGGTTGCTTGACAAATGAGTACTGCACAGCTATGTCTTGAAGATCTTGCTCTAGTAGCATATTTCCCTCCTATTTTGATAACATTATATTACAAAATAGTCATTTAGTCAATACCCAATGTTTTTAAATTTGCTTTTAATCGGTAATTTATTTCAAATTTAATAAAAATGTTACTATTACGAGAATTAAACAAATTTTTATCTATTTTGCATATTATGTTGTTTAAAGGTCGAAAAAATTAAAAAAAAGATTGACAAATATTAAAAGGGTGTGATACAATGAAATAGTCGCTATTTGGGGAGATACTCAAGAGGTCGAAGAGGCGGCCCTGCTAAGGCTGTAGGTCGGGCAACTGGCGCGAGGGTTCGAATCCCTCTCTTCCCGCCAAGCGATTTTTTTTAATATTGATAAGTTAAATTTTTATGGAGGATTTTATGAAAGTTTGTAACTCAGAAGCAATGAAAAAAGTTAAAGCACTTGAAGAGGAGCTTAATAAATTAAGATTTAGTGAAGCTCAAAATTCTATGATATCTTACAAGGAAGGCGAGAAAAAGATTAAAGTAGACTACGACTACTCTAAAACTAGAAAGGAAATAGAAAGAATAAATGCTGAAATTAGAAAAATTAAAAATGCACTTGCTGTAGCTAATAGCACTTTCAAAATTGACGAATTTAGCATTACAATCGGCGAGGCTCTCGTATATCTTGCTCAGCTTAACTCAGAGTATAATAATCTTTCTCAACTTGCAAGCAGAAACAAAATTTCAAGAAGAATAACACAAAATGGTGTTCTTGAGTACACAGAGTGCACTTATGACACAGACGAAGCAAAGAAGGATCAGAAAGAAGTTTTTGCTAAAATCGGCAAACTTCAGGTTGCTATAGATAGAGCAAATCTTAACTGCTTTATTGAGATTTAATTTTGCTTTTTCCCTCAATTTGGCAACTTTTTTCAAAATGTTCCAAGGTTATAGTTTAGGCTGATTATTGTTATAGGTTATTCTATTATCCCTAATTTGTCAATGTTTAAAGTTAATTATCGATTGAGAGCAATCTATTAATCAGCCGAATTGTAAAAACTTTTGAAAGGCTGTTTCAGCTTTTCAAGCGAGGAAGTATAGGGTTATAATCGTACCTTTAAAATTCCTTATTTATAAATAAGTTTATATACTAATAAAATCCGCCAACAAAGTTATGTTTGGTGGATTTTTTATATTTTTTAATTAATTTTTATAAAATTTAAGCAATCAATTTAATATTTTTAATAATTTACACCCAATGTGAGTAAAAATGTCGTGACTTTTTGAGGAAGATATAGTATAATATAGTTTGAAAAGGAGGATTTTATGGGATACAATTTAAAATCGCTAACTAGCGAATTAGTCAACAAGAATTTGGCAGATGGCGGTCTTGTTGCATGGGGACAAGCTTCTGGGGGAGCTTTCTTTGGAGCTATGGGTGCAGCTCTAGCATCAATGCATACCATCTCAATGAAGGATGGGAATATTTTGGTAATACCATTTACAAACAAGCAGATAAAATATTCGGAGACAACTATAATCAAGAAATCAGAAATAAAAACTGCTAAAGTGTCTGGTATTTTAAGCGGAAAATTGAAAATAAAGCTTAACAATGGAAAATCGCTATCCTTTGGTATAACACAAGGCAAAGGCGCTGTAAAACAAATTTTAAACTCACTTGGGTTTTAAGGTGAAGCTCAACAAAAATGTTTGACAATATTTAAAAGAATTGCTAATATTTATATAAAGATTAATGGTTTTTGCCATTAATTAATATGTAAAGGAGGGGATATGAAAAAGTTAATTACAACGACTGTTGTTATTCTTGCAATCGGAATTGCTATGGTAGTTGTTGGTAGCGTGCTTAAAGGTGTCGCATGGAGCTCAGACTTTGACGGCTCACAACTTGCAATAGCACTTAGCAACATTGGATATATTGTTGCTGCGCTTTCTGGCATTGTTTTAACTGGCGTTGGAATAGCAACTGCCGTAAAGTCAACAAATAGCGATGACAAACAAGACAAAGAAAAGAAAGACTAAATCAAAAAACATCAAATTTTATTAAAATTTGATGTTTTTTATGGTTTTATTTAAAATTTTTACAATTTATTTTATATCTCACTCATAAGCTCGCCGGCGCAGTCTTGACCGAGCTTGTAAAAATCAAGTTGAGTCTTTTGCAAGACAATCTCGTTCTCACTGGCAACCTCTTCACATAGTTTGTCAAAGTCAATGTTTACATATTGTTTTATAAGGTCTATGTGTTTTTTGCCTATTTCACCTTTTTCTATCAAAGCCTTGAGAATTTTGTATTTATAATCGTAATTTTCATTTAATTTGTTTACTAATATGTCTGTGCTAGGACGGTTGTAAGTGAAAAGCTCAAACTTAATATCACGGAAACTGATGCCTAGCGCAAGATAATAGTTAAATCCGGTTGATTCCTTATCATATATGAAGACATCTTCAAATTTTTTAGCGTTTTTTCTTTTGCATAGAATAATGTTTCCATTGTGCTCGTCATTACTAAAGGTAAAAAGCGCAACTAACATGTATGCGATGTATTTATCATAGCACTCTTTTGTCATAAACTGAAGAAAAAATTGTCTATTGTCAAGAACATATGATATATTGTTGCTAGAATTTAGCATGGCGTCAAGTAGCATCTCTTCGGTAGTCTCGTATGCTTTAGTTTTTCTTCTTTTTTCTAACAATTTACTCAGTGTCACATACTGACAAACACCTTCAAGAAAGTTTGGAGATGCTAAATAGTATAAACCATATCTCCTTTGCGGAAAATAGTCTGCAGTCAGGAAGCCTAGTTGCTTAAACAATTTGCTAGCAATAAGTTCGCTTGCGGTAGCGAGGTGATTGTCGTTATATGCAGCCTCGGCATTAACTTCAGGGTAGGTGTTTAATTTATATGTCAAACTATGAGGGACTTTGACAAAAGCATGCAAAGAGCCAAAGTCTATTAAGAACTTTCTATCTTCTTTTCTAAGCAAGCCTAGTTTCCATAGACATGTGCTATTTAACTTGTAACTATCTGCTTTTTCTTGATATTTACTTGATATATCCACTCTTAAAACCTCTATTAATAATGTAACACAATTTTTAGCTGTTTTCAAGAGTAAAGTCACATAAAATTAGCTTATTTTTAGAAAATATTTTAATATTTTCTTGCTTGACAATCAAGTTGTTATATGATATATTAATGGTAGCAATTTATTTCGTCCATTCCGAATTCGCTGTAAAAATTGAGAATTTAATTTCTAAGAATGGCAATTTTTAATACGCAATTTATTTTGCTGTTAAAATTGTCGTAGGCTAAAAAGGAGGTTAAATTTTAAACAGCGAATTTTTTTATGGAGGATTTATGAAATTAAAAACATTAAACACAACACTTTTACTAATTTTTAAAGATAACAAAGTATTATTAGGCGAAAAAAAGAGAGGTTTTGCAAAGGGCACGCTAAATGGTATAGGTGGAAAACAAGACCCTGGCGAGACCAATGAGCAGGCAATGGTCAGAGAAACGCAAGAGGAGATAGGCGTTACGCCTATTGATTACAGACTTATTGGCGAGATTTTCTTTGACACCTGGTATAAAGGCGAGCATGTAAATATGCATTTAAACATTTACACTTGCGATAAGTTTGCAGGAAAGATTACAGAGACAGACGAAATGACGCCTGGCTGGTATGACATTGATAAGGTGCCATATGATAAAATGCTACAAGACGACCTTCTTTGGATGCCAATGGCGATAGCTGGTAAAAAGTTTAAAGGCAACGTTGTCTTCAATCAAGACCTAGTTCTTCAAAGCCATCACTTTGAAGAGACTGATGAGCTCTCTGATATTTCAATAGAATAATATATAAAACCTAGTTTTTAATTTTGTAAAACTAGGTTTTTTGATTAATTTATTAAAATTATATTAAAAATTGCGTAATTTATCAAAAATATATTAAAAAATATTGCAATTTATTAAAAATTGTTAATTTATAAAAGTATTTTTGTAAATTAAAAAATTTTCAAAAACATTAAAATTCCATTTCTTGCTCTTGCGCTTGCTCGTTATCCTTTCCTTCATAATCACGGATTATTGCATTGCATTTTTTAAGATGCGTTTTACCGTTTTCTTCTACCTCTTGTACGCATAAAACTACAGGAAGGCAGTTTGCACACTCCATGGTTAGACTTACCTCGCCCGTGATGTCGGTGTGGAGAAAAACAAAGTCGAGTGAAAACCCCGCTCTTTTGCAAAGACCATTTATCTGGTCTATGTTGTCTAGTCTTTCAAGCACATGAGTTTCTGCGCCTAGCGGTTTTAGTGGATTGTTTCTTACAAGCATTATCTCATCGCTAAGTAGGGACGAAATTATTGCAGTCTGTCCATTTTTTATCTTTACAACATCATCTTTTTTAACATAAGTAACCATAAAAACCTCCAAATTAAGTTTTTTTTACTCTTTTTCTTGATATTCTTTTAAAAATTTTGCTCCTTTGTCATCAAGTGTATCATATATTGCCGTTAGCGAATTGAAGACCTGCTGGGCAGTTAGACCGAGGTCGTCGGCTATTGATTTTATAGATTGTCCCTTATATTCCAGAACCGCACTTTTAAGTACTTCTGCCTGTCTTGGTGGAAGTTTATACATAAAGCAATTTTCTAAAAAATCCTTGCCATATTTTTTGATGTATCCTTGGTTTATGTCATACCTTCTTTGCGCATGCACTCCTGCAAATTCCTGACCTATAACGCCTCTTTGACCTTTGCCATGGTGATATATCTCTAAAATCTGTTCTTTTGCCAGTTTATAGATTTGCGCTATACGCTGATGAGTGTAATTATACTGTTCTCCTATTTCTCGTAACGTTTTGCCCTCGACCGCATGAGCATAAAAGATATCGGCATATGTTTTATTGATAAGAGGCAAAATCTCCTCTTTAATGAGTTTGTAGTCAAGTAGCAGGGCTGTTCTATCCTCTGTGTCAAGAAACTCTGGCACTATGTCATAGTAGTCGCTAGACTCATCTACTTCCTCAGAAGGCGGTTGATCTAGGCTGGTAGTTATAAATTTCGACTTTGTCTTTAAATAATTTTTTATTTGATTATGTATTGTCGGACCTGCATATGTGTTGAAAGTGTATGTAAGATTTGGGTTATATAAATCAATCGCCTTCATAAGCCCGAGCACTCCAACTTGACAAAGGTCGTCAAGGTCAGGCTCAACTTGAGTGATTTTTGAAATATATTTTTTGCAAAAGTAAATTACATAATAGGCAACAAAGTGCAAGTTGCCCTCGATAATTTTATTTCTTATCTCAATGTCTCCACTTTTTTGATATTCTGCTATCAACTTTCTGTTTTGCTCTGAGTTAAGCGCAGGCGGTAGTTCGTCCTGCCATAAGTCAAGCTTTATTGTAGGATAATTTCTCATTTGTATTCCCTTCAACAAAAGTATAGCACACTGCAAGCCAAATTGCAATATTGGTGCGTGAAAACATAGAAATTAAACAAAAATTAACCTTCCACCTATATTGATAATACATTATATAAGTGGGAGGTTTTTTGTTATGAATGAAATTGATGTGAAATTTTATTCTCTCATGGATATTTTTAAAAATTGTACTTATGAAGAACTGCTTGGCAGAATTAAACTAAATTTCTTAACTATTCCAGAATATTGTCAAAGTATACTGCAAGATTATTTTGCAAGATTTACCTTTTGGGGTAGTTTAGATGTTAAAAGAGGTGACTTTAAAGAAATTGAGCTAAAAGCCTTGACTTTAAAAAGACATTATAAAGATTTTGCCTGGCTTTACAAAAGACTGGAAGACTATTCGTCCAAACAATTATTGTTTGCAATTTTAAATAATTGGTATATTTACGACTTTAATTCGCTAAAGAAAGCAATTGATTATAAATATAAACACTATTTTGATTTTGACCTTATTCCTCATTGCAAAGACGAGGTTTTTGTAGATTTAGGCGCTTATACTGGCGATAGCGTGCTTGACTATTTGGCTAGTTATGGCAAAGATAGCTACAAGCGTATCTATTGCTATGATATAACAGGCGAGATACTTGACACTTTAAAAGTTAACCTTGCAACGCTTGATAATATTGAGTATCGTCATAAAGCGGCAAAGGATAGGAGGGGAGTTATATATTTAGATAAGAACACAGACCCTTCGTCTAATCGCACCTCCACTAAAGGCAAGGAGGCGGTAGAGTGTGTTAGCCTTGACGAAGACATCAAAGAAAAGATATCACTTATCAAAATGGATATTGAAGGTGATGAGCTTTCTGCGCTAAAGGGCGTCAAAGAGCATATAAAAAATGACTGCCCAAAGTTATTAATCTCTGTTTATCATAATAATGACCATCTTTGGCAGATACCAAGGCTTATCTATAGAAATAACAAAGATTATAAGTTTTTCTTGCGCTACTATGGCGGCGATCTCTATCCTACAGAGGTTGTACTGTTTGCCTTGCCTAAGTAACGTTTAAAAGCTATTTGATTATTGCAAACAAATAAAAAAAAGAGCTAAACATTATTAATCCTACGGGTTATATATGTTGTGCTCTTTTTTTATAAAATGTTTAAGGTCTAACCTCAATCACAATACCGGCTAGTGTAACAAGTATCGGTAATCAAGCCTTCGATGATTGCATTAGTTTAAATGATGTTACAATAGACAGCAGTTATGCATATCAAAATGAGGGCGACACGTCAAGTGCCTATGGATATCTTTTGGAAACTGCAAATACTGTATATGTTAAAGCAAATCTTGTGGAGGATACTTCGCTAACTGCAAGTTCATACCTAACCTCTAATTTTACACGCAGTCAAAGTGCAAATGAAAATGGCTACTATGTTTACACTAGAAATTAAATATGATGTCTCTGCTTTTACTATATTTTATATATAATATATTATATAAATATATAACAATATAAAAAGTCCGCACTTTGAAAAGGTTGGCGTTCTAAAAACGATGGGTGTTTCTTTTTAAGGTGGTATGGGGCGTGTTGAGTTCGGGGAAGTTTCTATTTTTACCTATAAATTTTTGCTGAGAAAGTAAAATGAAACAAAAATTTTAGGAGTGGTAAGCCTTGTTTTAGGGCAAAATCTGAAAAATTTTTAAAATTTTCAAAAAATTTTTTTCTTAAAAATGTCTATTTTTGACATTAAATTTAGCCATTTTTCGGGCAAATTCGCGAACACGCGGTAATGTGTCGGCAAAAATAAAAAATTTTTCAAAAAAAATTAAAAAAAATTAAAAATTTTTTGAAAAAAGTGTTGACATTATATTTTGATTTGTGATATTATACTCATGCTAACCCAAAAGGTACAGGTTGTACCTGTTAGCAATAGAACCTTGACAACTACATAATAGAAAGTTTTACAACAGAATGTAAAACGAGCAAATCAAATATTCAAGTTACTTTAATGTAATACGAATATCTTTTGCAAAATTCAATTTACGTCGAGTAAATGAATAAACAAGAGTCTTATATAAGACTAGCGAAAATGCTAAGATTATCCAAATCATTTTTAATGATTAAGCTACAAAGAGCATATAGGGGATGCCTTGGCACTAGGCGCCGATGAAGGACGTGATAAGCTGCGATAAGCGACGGGGAGATGCAAATAATCTGTTATCCGTCGATTTCCGAATGTGGAAACACACTACAAGTCATGTTGTAGTATCATAACACGAATCCATAGTGTTATGAGGGGAACCCGCTGAACTGAAACAACTAAGTAAGCGGAGGAAAAGAAAGTAAACAAACGATTGTGGGAGTAGTGGCGAGCGAAACTGCAAGAGCCCAAACCTAGCGAAGAAATTTGCTAGGGGTTTAGGACCGCGATGTGATAGATTGAACGATAGGTGAAGATTTTTGGAAAATTACGCAATACAGGGTAATAGCCCCGTAACCGAAATCTGACAATCGTCTAGCGGTATCCAGAGTAGCGCGGGACACGTGTAATCCTGTGTGAAGACGCGAGGACCATCTCGTAAGGCTAAATACGACCTAGTGACCGATAGCGAATAGTACCGTGAGGGAATGGTGAAAAGAACCCCGGGAGGGGAGTGAAAGAGAACCTGAAACTGTATGCTTACA
>CAKNIB010000021.1 GCA_930979925.1 uncultured Clostridia bacterium | reverse complement strand
CAAAAAAATCAGTTTTAGCTCCAAAAACTGATTTTTTATGCAAAAAGATGTCTTTAAATTTTAATTTTTATACTTTTTATCGGTAATATTGTCAAGTGCAATGGTGAGTGCGATAAGAAAAGGTATATCCTCTTCGTTTGCCTCTAGCTCAAAAGCATCGTTAATGATGGTAAGTTGACGATTTATTGAGCCAATAACTTCTCCATTTTTAAGTATTTGAGAATTTGTGCCAAAAAATCTACCTTGAATTTTTATCTCATCCTTGTATCCAAGCACAAAATATTCTTGGTTAACATTAAACATCTTGTCTTTAACAATTGCAATTTTGTTTTTGTTCGCATCATAGATATAAGCTTTGTGCACAAAGAAATTAAACCATTTATTTCTTACCTTGAAAAGCTTTTTACCTTCAGTGTCACACACATATTTGACATGAGTGATACTAAAAGGTCTACCTATTACTTTGTAAACAGGGTTTTTGTTTTCATCAACGACTGATGAGCCACCGCCAATCGACCAAATTTTGTTTTTAATAAATACCTTCATATTTCCTCCTTACCTTGAAATAAAGTATCCTACCAGCACAGCAACTGCTATCCAAACTAAAATTTTTATGATGAGATATACCGTCTTGCGAGTCTTGACCTTTTTGTCTACTTGATAACGGTTTTCAAGCTCTAAAAGCTCACACTGACTTTCAAGTTCTATGGCTTTACCTTGTTTTGCAAGAGGGTTAAACCTAAACTTTATCTTGTTGTTTTCATTTAGTTTAAATCTATATTTGCCGATTATACCGATACTTTTTTTGTCATATATAGGCTCAAAAATACCCAAAATGCTCACAATATAGAATATTATCATAAACAGCCACCACAGCTTAGCCTTTAGCTCAAACCTGCGAGAGATCTCCACCTCAATCTCTTCGTCTTCCGTTTGATAATTTACCTCATATCCACCAAACTGATTTTTTATCAGGGGAGTATCTTCGCCATTTATTTTTACAACAGGAGTAACGCTTGCATTTAATCCAAGTAGTTTAATGTTTACGCTTTTCATTGTAGCCCTCCTGTCGCATAAATTATGATAAGAATTATGCAAATCACAATCGCTAGGCTGGAGAGGACAATTCTTCCTGTATGTTTATTTTGCTTATCTAAAGCAAGTAGAACTATTGAGGCAATTGCACAAACCAAGCAGAGAGAGACAAAAATATAGAAGTTATCAAAGAAAAATTCTGCAATATTTGAGGTGACATTACTCGCAGACGAAAGCCTACTGAAATAGTCTGGCACCATTGCAAAGATGGTCCCAACTGTTAATATGATAAGAACAATACCAAAAAGCCATACAAAGACAACTGATAAGAAGGATAAGAGTGCGCATAAACATAAAATGAGCGTAAAAATTAAAAGGTTTGAAAAAATCTTACCCATTCGCCTGCCAAAGGTTTTCAGCTCCGCATTTTTAGTTGGGGTGGTATGTGCCTGCATATCTCGCCCTCCATTATAATATCAAAAATAAATATATATAAATATAATATTATAATTTGATAGCTTTAGTCAAATAAAATCAACAAATTAATCAATCAAATGGTCTTCTTTAAGTTTTTTTATGCTTTCATTATGTAATATAATGTCAGAATTTAGGTCTATATATTTATTTTTCCATTTAGATATCTTTTTATCAATCAAACTAGATGAAAAAATCATAGCTTTTCCCTCTTTAATTCCCTTTTGCCAATCATCACAGTTAGTGTAATATTCTGACCTTTGCATAATTTTATGGTAGATATGTTGAGCGGTATTATTCCAAACTTTATATGTAACCAATCTAAACTCATTTTTTTTATATTGTTTAGCGATTTCAATAATTTTAAAAAGAGTGTGCGTACCAATGCCTAATCTTCTGTATTGTGGTAATACACCCAGCCAGTTTAGCCAAATAACATCAGGATACATATCAAGTTGATAAAGCCCGACAATACCTACACTTTTACCTTGGTATTTAATTAGATATGTTACAGGCAAATCGTTTTTTCTACCTTGAAGCTCTCTAATAAAATCAGTATAACCACACCAATAATCTTTAAATAGGTTATATTGCATAAGTGCAACTTCTTTTAAATTGCTTTGACTAAGTAATTCAAGACTTATTTTTGGCACGGTTGTAGGAGCAAAGATATCTTTAGAATAATAAATTTTACCACCTTTTGAGTTTTTAATAAATTTTGCGTTCAGCCTTTCAATAGCATATTTTGCACCATCAGTACTTACACAGTCGATTACCACATCTTTGATAAAAATTCCTTGTTTTTTAAATTCGTTAAGTTTATTGTCAAATCCTTTGCGCAAACAAATGATGGCGTCAGAGTCCCTATAGTCCTTATCAATGGCAATAGACATAAAAAGACATTTATTTTCTCCTTTTTCAAAGGGGAGTATGTCCTCATTTTGTAAATTGTAGTCCTTCATATTTCCGTGAAGGAACTCTTCAAAACACTTATCACATATACGAATAAAATTGATATACCCAACGCATTTCTCGCCATCAAGCAAAAATGTGTAGATATCTTTATTTATTGAAAGCCATCTTTTGCAAGCATCGAAATTGCCAGCGTCCCATTTGTTAAAAACTTTATTGTCAAGAGCAATAGCCTGTTTGAGTAGCTCATCTGTGGCTTGGTATACAATCTTGTAATTATGCATACAAAAATGTAACATATTTTGTCATTTATATGCAACATAAAAGAATAAAAATATAAAAAATTTTTAAAATTTGGCACTAATCGTTTGACATTGCTAGCAAAAAGAGTTATAATATGCTTGCATTTAAAAATGCAGGGAGGTAAATTATGAAAAATAACGATAAATTTGATTTAACTGTAAGAGGGGGTGAGCATCCATTTAATATCTTTGACCCATTTTTTGAGGACTTCTTTGGCTATCCAATGTTTGATAGGCGAGAGATGAAACGCCTCAATAACGTTATGAAGACAGATGTTAAAGAGGACGAGAAAAATTACACTCTCATCATGGAGATACCAGGGGTTGACAAAAAGGATATCAATCTTGACCTTAAAAACGGTTATTTGACAGTAACAGCAAAGCGCGAGCATAAGGTTGACGACTCAAAAGAGAACTATGTAAGAAGAGAGCGTAGCTATGGTAGTTTTAGCCGTTCTTTCTATGTAGGGGATATTAGAAAAGAGGAGGTTGAGGCTAGCCTAGAAAACGGCGAGCTTAAGATTGTTCTTCCTAAAGAGCAGAAGAGAGTAGACGGCTCAAACCGCATAGAAATCAAGTAAATTTGCAAAAATTGATAAAAATTAACTAAAAAATCATTAATTTTGCTAAATTTTTATGATTTTTTAATAAAAAATAAGGGGTGCAAACAAGCACCTCTTATTTTATAACCTTAATTTCAATTCCAACAACACCATATTTTTCGATGTTTTCTTTGGAATAATATTTGCTCATATCCTCAGGCGAGCCAGTCTCGCCTTTTTTGTATCCCAGCTTTTCAAGATCAAAATTTTTGTATAACTCGTCAAAACTTGGATATTTATGTAAGGCAACAACTTTGGCTTTAATATACTCAAATTTTTCGCTATCTAGAATAAAGATAAGCACATCGCCAACCTTTATCTTTTGGCGTTTCTCATCATTAAGCCTCATCTCAATGGTCTTTTTGCCACTTTTTATCATTTTAAAAGGCTTTTCTTGCAAGTGCATAACATATTTTTTGCTATCCTTGTCATATATATTTTGATTTTTTATCCAAAGATAGCAACCTTCCATCTCGTCAGGCTTATGTTTAAAACCACATTTAACATAAAAAGCGGCATTATCTAGAGTAGGGGTAAGCTCCAGCATAAACTCATCACAGTTTTTGTTTACATACTCTTGCGTTTTGTTTAAAAGGTAGGTAACCATTGCCTTGCCAATGCCTCTACCTTGATAGGCTGGCAACACTTTAACATCGGTAAGTAGCCCATGCGTATAGCCATCGCCAACTATTCGAGCAATACCCACCATTTGACCATCAACAATGCAAGATACAACAAACATAGAATTTTTTATTGACTTTTCAATAACCTTGGTATCCAAAAACTTCCAACCAAGCTCCACCTGCATCTTTTGATAAACAATAGGGTCTATTTTTTCAATTAGCTCCATATTTAACCTCCGTTAAGCCGATTATAACATAAACTATTAGTATTGTCAAAATATATTAAACAATATTTAGCCATACTTTATTTTACTTGCTTTTTGTTTTTATTTTGTTATATAATAAAAATTATTATAGGAGAAGACAATGGACAAAAATTACTCACCAGAATTATTTGAGCAACAAATTTATCAAAAATGGCTTGACAAAAACTATTTTCACACTGACCCAGATACAAGAGAGCACTACTCAATCGTTATGCCACCGCTTAACGTTACCGGTAAGGCGCACATAGGTCATGCTCTTGACAATACCATACAGGATATTTTAATTAGAACAAAACGTATGCAGGGGTATAATACCTTGTGGGTACCAGGCACTGACCACGCCGCTATTGCCACCGAGCAGGTTCTTGTTAAGGACTTAAAACGTAACGGCGAGAGCAAAGAAAGCATAGGTCGTGAGGAGTTTTTAAAGCGAGGTTGGGAGTGGTATGGCAAATATACTCACGTTATCTGCGACCAACTTAAAAAGCTTGGCATATCTTGTGACTGGTCAAGGCTTGCCTTTACCATGGACGAAAACTTAAACCACGCCGTTCGCCATGTATTTTGTCAGTATTATAAAGAAGGGCTTATTTATAAAGGCAAACGCGTTGTCAACTACTGCCCAAGCTGTAAAACCACAATTTCAGATAATGAAAATGTCCACATTGACCAAAACACATATCTTTGGTATATCCGCTATCCTTTTGCAGATGGAAGCGGTGAGGTTACAGTTGCTACTACTCGCCCTGAGACATTATTTGGCGATACTGCCGTTGCAGTTAACCCACAAGACGAGCGCTTTAAGGACAAAATAGGAAAAGATTTAATCTTGCCTCTTGTCAACAAAAAGATAAAACTCATTGCCGATGACTACTGTGAAATGGGCTTTGGTACTGGCGCCGTTAAGATAACTCCAGCCCACGACCCAAATGACTACGAGGTTGGACTCCGTCATAATCTTGAGGTGGTAAACTGTATTGACGATGACGGAAAACTCACAAAAGAGGCAGGGCAGTTTGTCGGCATGGATAGAATAGATGCACGTCCTCTTATTGAAAAGGCACTTATTGAAGGTGGCTACCTTGTAAAGAAAGAAAAATACAAAAACCAAGTTGGCACTTGCGAGCGTTGTGGCTCTTTTACCGAACCGCGCATATCTACTCAGTGGTTTGTTAAAATGAAGGAGCTTGCTCGACCTGCCATTGAAGCGGTTAAAAACGGTACACTTAAATTCCATCCAAAACGCTATGAAAAAACCTATCTCAACTGGCTAGAAAATATCCAAGACTGGTGTATCTCTCGTCAAATTTGGCTAGGTCACCGCATACCTGTCTTTACCTGCTCACATGGTCATACCTTTGCAAGCGAGGACTATCCAACCGTATGCCCAGAATGTGGCGATAGCAATTTAACGCAAGACAACGACGTACTTGACACTTGGTTCTCGTCAGCCCTTTGGCCATTCTCAACCCTTGGCTATCCAAACAAGACTAACGACCTTGATTACTACTATCCAACCTCAGCACTTGTTACAGGTTATGATATTATAACCTTCTGGGTATCAAAAATGGTGTTCTCAGGACTTAAGTTTATGGGCGATGTACCATTTAAGGATGTTGTTATCCACGGACTAGTTCGCGATATTCACGGCATAAAGATGTCTAAACACCTTGGCAATGGCGTTGACCCTATTGATATGATTAATAAGTATGGCGCAGACGCACTCCGCCTAAGCTTAATCAACGGCATGAGCATGGGTACCGACATCAAGTATGGCGAAGAAAAGGCAAAAGAGGCTAAGATTTTTATAAACAAACTTTACAACGCAAGCAAGTTTGTTCTTCAAAACATAAAAGATATCAAACTTAAAGATATAACAAAACTTAACCTTCAAGAGAAAGACAAATGGATACTTTCAGAGCTTGACAAACTTATAAAATCGGTAAACAAAAATATTGATAAGTATGCTCTCGGCGTTGCTACTAGCAATTTAATTGAGTTTACCGTTTCTAAATTCTGCGACTGGTATATAGAGCTTAGCAAGGTTGACCTCTATGGCAATGACGAGGAGAAAAAGTCGGTCACTCAAAACGTATTAAAGTACGTGCTTGAAAACCTGCTTGTTGTTTTCCATCCATTTATACCAATGGTGACCGAATATATCTATCAAGAGCTTCCTTCTCACGCAGAGACAATCATGTATTGTAGCTATCCAAAGAAGGTGGCGGTTAAAAACCTTGCAAACAATTTTGACCAGGTGATTGAGGTTATCAAGGCAATACGTAACTCAAGAGCTGAGTTTAACGTACCAGATAATAGACGTACAAATATTTATATCAGCCTTGAAGGCGAAAGCAAAGTAATCAAAGAAAACCTTGACGAGATTGCCAAACTTGGCTATGGACTATCCTGCGAAATAGTAACAAAAGAACCAGCAGAAAAGTGCACAAAGCTTATCTGCGGGGGAGTTAAAATCTATCTTCCAATGGGACAGCTTGTGGACAGCGAGAAGGAAAGAGATAGACTTGAAAAAGAGATTGAAAGACTTACATTTGAAGTCACTCGCTCAGAAAAAATGTTATCAAATGCTGGCTTTGTAGCAAAAGCTCCAGCATGCCTTGTTGAAAATGAGAAGTCAAAACTTGAGAAAAACAAAGCTCAACTTGAGAAGATGAAGGGTGAGTTTGCTAAACTATAAACACTACGAGGTGAAAAGTTGAAAACAATGACAAAATTTAAAGAACTTAAAAAAGGTGACCAAATTTTTAGAATAATTAACGTGGTTTTTATGGTTTTGCAGTTTTTAGCCTGCATAGGAATGGGCATTTATTATTTAACAATAGGCGACTCAGAAAACAGGGTATTTTCTTGCTTTGGTATTGCTGTTTTGGTAATTTTGCCATATTTAGCCGAACTTATCTTTAGATTTCACCTTCCAGGACTTATATTCTTATTTTATCAATTATATGTTCTTTTTGCAGGTTTTATTGGCTCGGTATTAAATGTTTATTATCTAGCTTCTTGGTATGACCTAATTATTCACACTCTTGCCGGCTACGTCTTTGCTTTGCTTGGAATCTTTGTAGTGTCTCGCCTTGAAAACTATAGCAAACTAAATAAGTGGACGATTGTCATCTTTTGTTTCTGCCTTTCTTTGGCGTGCGAACTTATCTGGGAGCTTCTTGAGTGGTTCGTTGACAATTGTCTCGGACAAACAGCACAAGGTCCAGTAGCTAACGGCTATAACGCTCCACTTGTTACCGATACTATGGTAGATATATTATGTAATTTCTGTGGCGCAATCGTCTTTTCTATCCAGTATATCATTGGCAAGTCAACAAAGGCAACACTCGGCACCAAATTCTTTGAAAAACAACTCGTCAAAGAAAAAAGTGTAGCCACAGCCGACCTCTCCCAGCAAAGCCAGCTTATAGCCGAAACTGCCAGCGAGGAGACTATAGATAGTGAAGAGACAATAATTGATAAGATAGAAGATGACGATAATAGCTAGCATGTAATTTACCAAAAATGGAATAAACTTTAAGTTTTTTGCAATTAAATAATTTGATTATATTTAATAGAACAAAAATATCCGCACTTTTGAAAAACATTTCAAACTTGCGGATTTTTTATTGTCAATATAAAATAATTTTTAACTTTTTATTAAAAATTTTTGACAAACTTTCAAAAATGACGCAATTTTGCTTGACAAAAAAGTCGGGGGGGGTAATATAAAGTATCACTAAAAATATAGATATAATTTTTCTATTTATAGCCGGCGCCGAAGGCGCAAAAATAGCAAATTTTAAATTTTTAAAATTTGCTAGAAGATTTGACGCTATAGTGACGTCATCCAAAATACAATAAGATTTTAATATTGTATAATATTGTTGTAAAATGTCGAATTGTAATATAGAAAATGTAAATACTAAAGAAGGAGGAGATATTATTATGAGCATGAAAATTAAACTACTATCTTTTATATCAGCATTTATCCTAATGTTATCAATAATGCTCTTAGGAGTATATGCAGCAAATCAGAGTATAAACTTAAGTGGCAATATAAACTTTCAAATATCAGATAAAAGTCTATGGGTAAAAGATGTACGCATTAGCAATGATAACTATACTGAAGAAAGTATAGAAAGTTTTATGCCAGGGTATATAAATGGTGAGTTTGACCTTGCTATCTCCAGTGCAACAAATCAATATGGTTCTTTTACACTATCTTTTGATATAATAAATACTACAACAACATCATACAGCGTAAACCTTGACTACTCGGGTCTTAGCTCAATTAGCGGTCTTGAGATAACTACCTCTATTAATTTAATTCCAGCAGCAAGTGAAGAGATTACAGAGATAAACTCACAGGCTCCTTCAACCACACTAGATATTGTGGTTTCAAATCCAAACGCTCAAACAATTGATCTCTCTTTAATTACAATAACCTTTGAGGAAACTACAATAGCAACAATTACAAATAATTTTAATAGCAATATATATGTACAGGCAGATGGTGGCGCGGTAAGTTCCATATCTAGTAGTAGCACTTCAGAAATAACAGCAAATGTGTTGTCATTTGCCAACGCTCAATCATATTTTACAAGCGCAACTTCAATAAATAGTGTTACACTAAATTACAATTACAAGGCAAGTGATATCCAACTATATGCACCAGGTGGTGGCGCGTGGCGAATAGTCATAAATGGAGAATGGATTGCAGTAAACCATGATCCTACTGACGGCTCTGGTTGGAGTTTTTATGAAAATAACGAAAATTATTATACATCTAATGATGGACATGTTTTAAATATAATATTAACAAATAATTGCTCAATTGTAATTGAAGCGGCAACATAGTAAAAGCCGGCTAAAACATTTAGCCGGCTTTTATTTTATAATTATTAAAACTATCTACTCGTCTTTAGAAAAGTATCCAAAGCCGTAACAGGTTGGGCCAACGTGAGAGCCAACAACACAGCCAATTTGAGCGGTTATAACCTCTTGATTTTCACCTATACGCTGTTTAGCTTTTTCTTCCAATCTTTCTGCGCCAGCTGGCATATCAGAGTGCACAACATAGAACGGGTGAGTTGTATCCATATTTTCTATTTTGTCTAAAATAAAGTTTTCAGCTTTTTGTGCACCTTTGCACTTAGCGATAGTCATAACTTTTCCATCTTTAATAGCAATGATAGGCTTTACTCCAAGGATATTTCCAACAAACGCACTTGTTGAAGAAAGTCTACCACTTTGTTTAAGGTATTTAAGGTCATCAATCACAGCATAAATATGTATGTTGTTTTTAAGACGATAAAACTCTTCCTTAATTTTTTCAATATCTTGGCACTTATCAATAAATCTGCAAAGCTCACCAATGATAGCGCCTTGTCCAACAGTAGTTGAGCCACTTTCTTCAATAAACACATTTTTCATGCCAAGATTATCAGCTGCCATTTGTGCTTGAAGCTTAGTTTGACTCATCTCCATTGAGATTAAAATGGTAATTACAAAGACATTCTCTTTATTTACATAGTCCTTGTAAAAGTTTTCAAATTTATATGAGTTAGGCATTGCGGTTTTAGGAATAAGCCCAGTCTCTTCAATCTTTTTGTAGAATTCTTTGGTCTCTAACCCTTCAGGATAGATATCTTCACCAAACATAACTTCAATAGGTATTATTGTAATATCATATTTTTCCATATATTCTTTAGGAATGTCACAAGATGCATCAGCAACGATTTTAAATTTCATATTTCCTCCAAACTAATTAAAATAGGCAAACCTTGTTTGTTTTTTGCCTTACTAACCTAATAATAACAAATTTATGAGTTAAAGTAAAGCAAAATAAATATTTTCACAAATTTTTAAAAATTTGGCATAAACGCTTGATTTTTTGTTTTGTATGTTCTATAATGATGTCATAAAAGAACAGCCTGTTCTTTTATCTCTACAAGATATATCAGAAAGGAGGTGACTTTGAAAACTATAAATGAAAAGATGCTTAACAACATTTTAGAGTTTATAAAGGTCTATCAACTTGAAAATGCTTGTAGTCCGACTTATCGAGAGATTATGCGACATCTCGGCTTGTCCAGTCTCTCGCAAGTGAGTAGATATGTCAACCTTTTAGGTGAGAGGGGGGATATCAAGAAGGACGAACAAGGCAAAATTGATATATCCTATAACATCAATCTCAGCCAGTCAATACTAGCCCCAGTAGTTGGCGAGGTGCGATGTGGAGAGCCTATATTTGCACAAGAAAACATAGAATCGGTGTATCGTCTTCCAACAGAGATATTTGGCAGTGAAAATGTATTTTTGCTTCACGCTAAGGGAGACAGTATGGAGGGAGTAGGCATACGAGAAGGAGACTTACTAGTTGTAAAGAAGAGCGAAAGCGCAGAAAACGGTGATATTGTCGTGGCACTACTTGAAGACTCGGCAACAGTTAAGACCTTTTACAAAAAGAAAGACCATGTTGTCCTCCATCCAGAAAACAGCCGATATAATGATATAATTACAAAAGATGTCAAGATATTAGGGATAGTCAAACAATTTATACACAGTTTGTAAGGAGGCAGACAGTGAAACAAAAGCTATTTTGTCCTCATTGTGGCAGGTGCTTAGGCGAGTGCTCATCCTCTGATGAAACAGGTGATTGTCGAGTGCTTATTAATCAGCCACATAGAACAAAGAGGTGTTTTATACACAACATGAAGTGTTTGAAATGTAAGAATGAAGTATTTATCGTGATGGAATTTAAAGAAAGGATAAGAAATATCTGAAAAATAAAAAAAGCGACCAAACGGTCTAGAAAAAAAAGATAATAAATTTACAACAAAATAAAAATAACAGCGAACCCAGCGTTCCAAGATATAAAAATGCAAAAATTTGAGCATAAAAATGCACAGAGCAAGCATTTAAAAATATTTTGACGCTGGGTTTTTATTTTGTTTTATCAGTTTTGGTTATCTTTTGGGTTATTATTTATCATTTTAACAAAAAGCTGCAACTTATCTTTGACAAAAATTAGTTTTAGTAATCGAATTTCATTTTTCATTTTTCTTTCTTATTTCAAAAATAATCCGACATCAAAAGAAGAGTGAAGAGTGAAAAAATAAGGAAGAAGAGTACAAACAAAAATAACC
>CAKNIB010000020.1 GCA_930979925.1 uncultured Clostridia bacterium | reverse complement strand
ACGTCGTGAGACAGTTCGGTCCCTATCTATCGTGGGCGTAGGATATTTGAGAGGAGCTGTCCCTAGTACGAGAGGACCGGGATGGACATACCAATGGTGCGCCAGTTGTCACTCCAGTGGCATAGCTGGGTAGCGATGTATGGAAGGGATAAATGCTGAAAGCATCTAAGCGTGAAGCCCACCTCAAGATTAGATATCCCATAACATTAAGTTAGTAAGTGCCGTTGTAGACTACAACGTTGATAGGTCGGAGGTGTAAGTACAGCAATGTACTCAGCTGACCGATACTAATAGCACGAGGGCTTAATCACGGAAAACTTAGCTATATTTAGTTTCATTCTGTTCTGTTATGTAGTTGTCAGGGTTTTATAAACAACCTGAAAATCACTTATTTAGTTGACAAGACTCAAGAAAGGTGATATAATAATTGAAGATAATTTCAAGAGCAATCTTGTGATTATACCATAACCAGTGGCGATAGAGAAAAGGATCCACCTGTACACATCCCGAACACAGAAGTTAAGCTTTTCATCGTCGAAGATACTTGGCTGGCGACGGCCCGGGAAAATAGAACACTGCTGGTTTACCATTAAAGTAGGTGCAAGAGCCTACTTTTTTGTTTATAAATAAATTTTTAAAGGCTTAATATCAGCAGTGTTCGGCACACTATCGTGTGCGTTTTGCGAGGCAAAACATTTTCCCAGGCGCCCGAGAAAATATGCTCGCTTAATAAGAAGTGACATAAGGAGGCGAGCATGCGCAAGCTAAGAACACTGCTGGTTTACCATTAGACCAACCTCACGCGGTTGGTCTTTTGTTTTTATGTTTATCTTTATTTTGGTTCTTTTCAAAATGTTTTGATTTTTTCTTTACCAATTAAACTTATTTTTGTATAATGGTACTATGAGAAAGAAAGTTATTAGTAAAACGTATTTCAGAGATGTGAGTGCATATCAATTTAAACTGTATTATGATGATAGCAAAGATTTTGTTGTTTGTGCTAAAAATATTGAAAAAGTTAAGAGCCCTTTTGTGACGTCAAATAATATTTAAAAGAGGAGTTGCTATGGATATTACAGTAAACAAAGGTGTGGAGCTTATAAATTTGCTTCAACATTTGAGCGATTGTAAGTTTAAACGAGACCATCCAGAATGCTTTGAGGGAGATCCAAGCTATATAAAAAGGTTGTATGACCGTTTTGAAAAGTATAAAGATAATAAATATGTCAAGCGCTATGGTAAGTTAACTACTAATGGCGGATACACCTTTACAGGACCTATTTTTCTTGGACTGTCTCTTGATAATGAATATAAACTCGCCGTAGATTGGAAACTTAATGAAACCATGCAGAAGATAGTGGATTTTTTACCAAAATTTGCAGAAGAGATTGATTTTGATAGTTTTTTTGAAGAAAATCAGGATTATTATGATACTATTATAGAGGAATATCGTAATTTTTTAGATAAAACCAATTACCAAAATTTTATGAAGACCTTTTATAAGACCGACTATATCGGAAAGACGGAAAAGTTCGTCTTAATACCTTCACTTGGGCAATATAATATGTGCATTACAGTAGGAAATCAGCAATTTTGTGGCGTTACGGTAGCCGAGAATGTCAACGGACACTCCTATTTTGTGGGGGGACAGACACGAAAAAACTATGTACCAAACACCGCACTTCACGAATTTTCACATCCTATCGTCAATCCGCTAGTTAACGACTATTTTAAAAATCATCCTTACTTTGAGATAGACAATGACTTGACAAGGGCAAATGGTGCATATAAAGGAGTGACTGTAATACATGATACTATAATAGAGGCGATAGTAGATCTTTATTTAAAGAAAAGAAAGCTAGATGATGTAATGGAAGACCGCCTTCAAAGACGAGAAAAAGTAGGGTTTACATATATTCGCCCACTTGTTGACTTTATTGAAAAGAATTATTTTGACAATATAGATAAGTTTTCATCTTTTAGCCAGTTTTTTGGTCAAATTATGGAAGAGCTTTTGCGATTAAAAGAAAAAGAAGAAAACCAAATGGAATAAAAAACTAAAAACGAAAATTTAAAAATAGTGTAATATAAAATAGGAAAGATTTTTGTCTTTCCTATTTTTCTATGCCTAAGATATAGTCACTACTCACACCGAATATTTCCGTCATTTTAATAAGTGATAGGACGTCTGGGTAGCTTTTTCCGCGTTCCCAAAGAGAGATAGTATCTTGACTTGTAAACAAAAGAGACGCAAGCTCTGTTTGCGAGAGGTTCTTTTCTTTACGGAGTTCTTTGATAGTCTGCCCTATGCTCATAGAATTAGTATACGAAAAACTTTCGTTTTTTACTTGATATACGAAAAATTTTCGTATATATTTATATTAACTAGATAAATAAGTGTGAGATTTTAGAGGATAAATATGGCAAATAGAACGGTCTTAAAAATATTTTACTATTATTTTTTGATTTCCTTTTTTCTTTATGGCTTAGGAGCGAGCATTGGTTTTCCGATTTTGTTGATAGCACTAATAAAACTAAAACTTAATGCAGGGCTAATTATGTTATACATGCTAGGCTATGTTTTATTTTCAGTGCTGGTATTATTTATTGATTATTTATTTTATAAATTAATTGGCATCATAATTGAACATGAGGATAAATTAAGTCCCTTAGTAGAGGAAGTAGACGACACAGAGCCCGAGCACATTGTTTTGTGCAAGAGATGTGGCTATCAATTATTTGATGATGACGCAATTTGCACAAATTGTGGATTGAAGAGAGGGAAGAAAAATGAAAAAGATAAAAAATATTAACGGCATACAAAATGGGGATAATTTTGTCGGCAGTGGGTTTTATTTTCTTTCTTTAACGGTTAGTTTAATTACTTTGGTTATGCAATCTATAAGCGTGGAGATTGAATACGAATCGGTACCTTTTGCTTTTATTTCTTTCATAATTGTGCTTGGTGTTACCATTTTACTTTTTATTTTATGGATTATTTTAAATGAAAGAACTACTGTCTATTATGGAGCTATATATTTTTATTTACAACAATTTTAAACACTGTTTTTCTACGAAGAGGTTGTTGATTAAAATAAGGCTAGACAAATAACGAAATTTATAGTATAATAATATTATAAAGGAGTAGTTATGAAGAAAAATGAACAAGTGCTTGCGTCAAAAAGGCGGGCAATAAGAGTGGTAAAGAATATTTTAAATAGCTTTCCATCAGATTTTGAGTTCTATGTTGAAGCGAACGATGAGAAGGGCACAAGAGATATGATTAAAGACCAAGTTTTACCTTTTATCAAGGAGCTTAATTTAAAACTTGAAGACATAGATGATTTTAGCGCTTTTTATTTGATTTTTAAATACAATTTAGGACAAGAACTTTTGGATTGTTTTAATTGGGAGCAAGAGGACAAGATTATTTTTACCTACCTAGTTACAAAGGGTGACTATCTATATTATATGGAAGATGTTGTTTTTAACGGCGCCGAGAGAATAAGAATGAATAAAGCGATTAAAGATAGCATGACAAACGATATCTCCTATGATAACTTTTTGGTAAAAATTGCCGAAAGAATTGAGTATCTATCATTATTTGGTGATGAAACCAAATTAGGAGCTGATGAAACTCAGGAAGAAAACTTTTAAACAATAAATACTATTAAAACAAAAAAGCATGGTGAGCAGGCAATAGTAGCAATCTTTCATCATGCTTTTTTAAATTAATTTATAAAAACAACTTTTGTCAACCTTTTCGCCATTGAAAATAACGCCTTCCTCTTCGAGCAGTCTGCGTTGTTCGTTTTCTCCGCCAAAAGCAAAGGCAGGAGACAACCTTCCGTTAGCAAATACCACGCGGTGACAAGGTATTATATATGCCTGCGGATTTTTATGTAACGCCCAGCCCACTTGCCGTGACATGGTAGGCGCGCCCAAAAACTTCGCAATCTCACCATAGGAGCATACCTTGCCTTTAGGAATTGTCTTTACAACTTTATAAACCTTTTTAAAAAATGAGTTTTCCATATTTTTATTATAATACAACTTCTTTAATTTGTCTATTAACTAAAGGACAAAATTTAGAATAAATAAAATATATGAGTGACAAAGATAAATTAAATATGTCAGGTCCTGAGCTTATTTCGCTTGCCTGTAGTCTTGCCATTTGTTTTGCATCAAAGTACGATTGCAATGACCTTCGAAGATTGCGATTATTTTTTCAATCGATTGCATCAAATATCTCAATAATTGAAATTGAGGGATTACAAAGATTTAAAGAAAACAAAAAATAATATCAGACTGCAGAAAAACGTCGCGACCGAAAAATTAAAAATAATTTTTCTTGCTGCGTTGCGTCAAAAGCTACGCTTATGCAAGTTTTGCTAATGCAAAACATTTGCGGTAACGCTCGCTTTTTCCTTATCCCAAAAAATCTTACAATTTTTCGGGTACCCATACCAAACGCCCAAAACCAGTCATTTAGGCTTACTAAACTCCTGGCTTTGGGCATTTTCCGAGCACAAGCCTACACTCGTTTTTATGCAGTCTGAAAATTTGTTCGCACTTTTTTTATTTATTTGCATTAATTTGTCTTATAAATATTTTTTATTAATTTATAATTAAATAAAAATAAATTATTAAATTTTTAAATATTTTTATTAAATTATTTTTTGTTTTAATTTTCAAATATTTTTTATTCTTACATTATTTTACATAAAAGACAGGCAATGCAAGAGCCAAAGACGGCACAGATAAGGGCAACAGGAATGGCATATAACAATTTTTTAACCTTTGTTTGTGAAATATATACTGTCGTTACATAGAATATTGTCTCACTACAGCCTAAGATAACGCAAGCACAGCGTGAGATATACGAGTCGGCGCCATACTCAAGAAGCACGTCATTGAGTAGAGCATAACTTCCCGAGCCGGTAAATGGACGTAGGAGAACTAGCTCGACAAGTTCGGTAGGAATTCCGAGCAGGTTAAAAACAGGCGAGAGCGTGTTTGCAAGTAGGGTGGTAATTCCACTAACGCGCAAAAGTGCTACTGCCACCATAATAGTCGCGATGTATGGGAAGATATCAATTACAAGAGGTACAGCTTTTTTCGCACCTTTTACAAATGTATCGTAGGTGTTAACTTTTTTGTGTTTTGCATAACAAAAGAGGGCGATAAAAAGTATAGGAATAATATAGGCGCTCATTTCTTTGCACCTCTCTTTTTAAATAACTTTTGACAAAGCTTGACAAGGCTTATTCCAAGGGCACAGGTACAAAAGGTGGCAATTATAGTTGGGAAAATTATATCTGATGGCGAGGTTGACCCAGCTGAAGCACGCAGACCTATAACCGTGCTCGGCAAAAGTTGTATGGAGGTAGCATTTAGCACAATCAGCATTATCATTGCAGGCGTCGCGACCCCACTGCCATCATCTAGACGCTTCATAGCCTTTATTCCCATAGGAGTGGCGGCATTGCCAAGACCGAGCATGTTGGCGGACATATTGAGGGCAATCATCTTTTCTGTTTCTGGGTCGTCAATCTTAAACAGTTTTTTAATAAGAGGATGTAGCGCCTTAGCCAGTTTTTGACCAAGTCCGCTTACCTCCACTATTTCAAGTATTCCCAGCCACACCGCGTAGACAGCACAAAGCTCAATACAAAGGGTAAAGGCCTCGCCCGCCGCGTCAATCATGGAGCTCAGCACAAGCGATGGGTCACTCCACAGAAGGAAACAAATAGACCCCACTATCATAATAAACCAAATGGTATTCATGATGTATTTTATTCGGACGCAGAATAATTTAGCTCAAAAAATAGAAATTTTTGTTTTTATGACATTTTTTAGGACATTTTTTCTTGCTAATTTGACAAAATAAGGATAAAATTTTAAAATAAATATTAAGAGGTTTTATTATGTTTATTGACACGCACGCACATCTTACAGACAAAGCATTTGCAGGAAGAGAAGAAGAGATCTTACAAAACGCAAAGGACTGTTTGGTAGAAAAAGTTATTACATCAGGTTTTGACCTTGCATCTTCTAAAGAGGCGATAGATTTTGCAAGAAAACATGATGGCGTTTATGCGTCAATTGGGTTTTATCCCGAGTTTGTTCAAGATTATACTGTGGAAACAGAAGAAAAGTTAAAAAACTTAGCAAAAGATAAGAAGGTAGTTGCTATAGGCGAAATTGGTTTGCAGTACACCGATGGTATGCCAGAGCGAGAATTACAAAAAGAGGTCTTTTTAAAGCAGTTGAATCTTGTCTATCAGCTTGAGAAACCAGTGGTGTTGCATTGCAGAGACGCATATGGTGATATGATAAAGCTTTTAAAAGGAAATAAAGATCTTCTTGTGTTTGGCGGAACTTTTCATTGCTTTAGCGGGAGCCATGAGATAGCGATTGAGGCTATTAAACTTGGGTTTTATATTTCTATTGGTGGAGTTTCAACTTTTAAAAATGCAACAAATGTTAGAGAGGTTTTAAAAAATGTTCCACTTGAGCGAATGCTTCTTGAGACAGATTGTCCATACCTTGCGCCACATCCTTATAGGGGCAAAATTAATGAGCCTAAGTACATTCCAACCATTGCTGAAAACTTGGCAGTTTTAAAAGGTGTAGATGTGGAAACAGTGGCGAAGATTACCACCGAAAACGCAAGGAGGCTATTTAAAATATGATAGAGCATAATTTTAAAAAGAAATTTGGGCAAAATTTTATAACAGATACAAATCTTTTATCGGCAATAGTCAAAGACGCAGGAGTGACAGGTGATGATGAAGTACTTGAAATCGGTGCAGGAGCAGGCGCTTTGACAGAAGTACTCGACAAAAATGCTAAAAAAGTGGTAAGCTATGAAATAGACAGAGACCTCGAGTCTATTCTTTTGCAGAAAAATTTGAAAAACACAAATTTTATCTTTGACGATATTATGAAATATGATATTGAGGAAATTGAAAAAAACTTTGAGGGTGACTATAAGCTGATTGCAAATCTTCCATATTATATAACAACGCCATTACTTTTTAAATTTCTAAACGGCTCAAGGCGACTTAGGTCAATAACCGTCATGGTGCAAAAAGAGGTGGCTGAAAGAATGGTCGCAATAAAAGGTGGCAAAGACTATGGCGTTCTGTCCATAATGGTTAGATTTTTTGGAGATGCAAAAATTACCCGAATTGTCAGTCGTAATCTTTTCTATCCAAAACCAAATGTCGACTCGGCAATTGTAAACATAGAAATTAAAAATAAATATACAGATGTTGACAGGGACAAATTTTATAATTTTATAAAAGCCTGCTTTTCAATGAGGAGAAAAACACTAAGAAACAACCTTTCGCACTCGTTAAACCTGCCAAGCGACAAGCTTACAAGCGCTTTGACTGAAAGCGAGCTTTCTTCTCGAGCTGAGAATTTTTCTTTAGAAGAGCTTGTCCAAATGTTTAAAAAAATAGAATATTAGATGTATGCTAAGAGGCTTATAGACACAAATTAAACTATGAGATAGGATTTTTGTGTAAATTTTCGCCTAAGAATAGGCAATACAAAAATATTTTTAATTATTTTTTCTATCTTTTTGTTGTAATTTGTATTTTTATTTGTTATAATGTAAATGATATTAGTAAGTGATATTATCGGAAGCCGAACTTGCTTGCAAGGGTGAGGCTGATGGTTATACATACTTGTGATGGACACAATTTATTGTGTGTTTTGCGTTTAGCAAAATTAAAACTTAACTTGTTTAAGTTTTAGCATCACATAGTTTATATTATTTTTCATTTCACTTATCGTTGTATTTAAGAGGGGGGAGAGTTGAATACTGTTTCTTTGCTAAATCTTGGATTTTGGGCGCAAATTGGAACAATTCTAGATATTTTTCCAAAAATTATCTATTTCCTTTATGCTTGTCTGTCCTCGGCAGTTGACGCTCTTCAAGCACTCATAAGAAAACTAGCAGGACTTGATGTTTATTATGTAAACAACACACCTGTTTCAAATAGAGACCCTTTGACTGAGTTTATTTACGGCATTCTTGGTTTTGGCGAAAGCTCTGACCTATACTCGGCTCTTAATACCGTTTTCTGGAGCCTTGCAATCTTTGGACTAATCGTACTTGCAGTCACAACTATGATTGCTATTATTAAATCGCACTATAGTGAAGACGCAGCTCAAACCGCACCATATAAATATCTTTATACAGCAGCCAAAGCTATATTTACATTTGCTATTATGCCAGTTGTAGTTATTATTGGACTTCAACTTGCCTCTTTCGTTTTAAGAACACTTGACAATATTACAGCCGGATCGGGTGGCGAGGGTGAAATTCAAACAATGTTTGGACGTACCGCAGTTAATCGGTTCCAGGGCGAGACAATGGCAAATGATGTGATAGTTTATGGTCACTATGATTTCTTCGGAACAGGCGAGCCGACAAATACATCGTCATTTAGTGGGATGCTGTTTGAAGCATCAGCTTACTCATCAAATAGAGCGCGCAGTGGTAGTTACTCGGTTAGGCAATTGCAAAACATGTTTACAGCAGGAGGAAGCCAAATCTTCGGCGCATCAGACTCAGATATGCCAGATGATCCAGCCGAGCAACTTGAGTACATAGCAGATCAGGTCGATTACCTGTTCTCAAATAATATATATCTCTCTAGTGCATACAGTTATAGCCAGCTCATCGACGAAACAGACGATGTTGCGCCCGTTGCAAGTTGGACAGACCTCTTCTATGGTATAGGAGGCGGACAAGTTAAGTCTTTTAGCAAATACAATGTTTCACTTGTTTGGCTTTTCTATAATCTTTGGTCTTTTAACTATATAGTTGCATTCGTAGGTGTATTCGTCGTTTTTGGCATAATGCTCTCAATTATTATGGGATTGTTTACACGTCTAATCAAGGGTGCAGCGTTATTCCTCGTTTATCCTGCCGTGCTTGGTATAGCACCACTTGACGACTTTAAAGCGTTTAAAGGCGTGATGAGCGATTTTATGAAACAACTCATGATGGCGTTTGGTTCAATAGTTGGAATAAATTTACTACTTTTAATTGTTCCAACTGTACAAACAATCTCTTTCTTCCCAGCTAATGTTGAAGTTGTTAATGTAATTATTAGACTTCTAATGCTTATAACTGGACTACTTATGGCAAAAGACTTTATCGGAATTGTTAACGGCTTTGTTGGGGGTGCTGATGCCTCACAAGCAGGTGCGGATGCTAAAGGCTCAATCGGCGGCAAACTAAAAGCAGGACTTAAGCCAGCAGGTGCACTGGCAGGAATAGGTGTTCGTGCAGCCGGGAAGGGAGCAAAATTTATTGGAAAATCAGCTTGGAATGCCGGAAAGGGTATAAAGAATTCTATAGCGCTTAAGACATCAGCCAGCAGAGCAAACAGTAGGGCAAAACGAGCTGCAGAGAACCAACGCAAAAAAAATTGGGCCGCTGGAAGAAAACAAGGCATGGAAAGAAGGTCTATTGCAGGTCATGAAGCAGAATTAGAAGAAATTAGAAGTAAAGCCTTCCAAACAGCAAAAGATAAAGGCTGGGATGACGAGAATGCCAATAGAATGGCAGATGAAGCTAGACAGAAGGAAGTAGAAAAACTTACTAGACAATCAGTTGGAAGAAGAGCTTACAATAGAGAAAAAGCTCGAGTTAAAAAGCAAGAAGCACGATATAATAAAAACACTGCACGAGCAGAAGAAATTAAAACTAAGAATGGTTTAACTGGTGATTTCACAACTGGTTATCAAAAAACTGACGCTACAAGACAGAAGATCAAAGATACAGGATTTGGTAGTGTTGGAAAGACGATTGGTAAAGACTTCCTTAAGACAGCTGGTGATATCGGTCTAACTATGGCAGATGGTTTCTTAAAAGCACTTAAAGGCGTAGGTAGTTTACTTCTTGGCGATAAAGCTATAGGCGGAGCTAAAGAGATAATGGGCGAATCGCTTACCTACAAGGGCGGCGCAATAGAAACTGCTAGAAAAGCTTATAAAGAGAAAGTTACTGATGTTAGAGCTGCGGATGAGAGAGAAGATGCAGCTAAGCAAGTTGAGGCAAATCGTCAATCTGCAATGAAAGATATGAATGCTTCACTTGGTGACCTACAATTAACTATGAAAGAACTTCTTAAGGCAACTCAAGATGCAAATAGAGCTCAGACTGATGCATTAAATAACTTGGGCAAGACATTCAAAGCTACTAGTTCACCTCCAGCTGGTACAAGTGGAGCAGGTTCAAGTGGTCCAGACTCGGGTTCAGATGATAGATCCACTAGTAGAAGCTAAAAAATAACACGCATCAAAAAGAGAATAGATTTTAATCTTTTAAGGTTAAATTCTATTCTTTTTTCTTAGACGCCTTTTGGTAGCTAAAACGCAATTGCAAAATTTTTACTTATATTTCTTTTTTACTTTTATGTTGACAAAGCCGTTATTTTAATATTATAATAAAACAAAGGAGGTAGTATGGCTAGATATTCTGCAAAACAAATAGCACAATGGTTTATAAATCGCAATGCTTATTTAGCGGATTTAGACAAAGGTGATTATATAACTTCATTAAAACTTCAAAAATTGTTGTACTATGCGCAAGGGCTTCATCTTGCTATTTATGATACGCCGTTATTTAATGATGAAATATATGCTTGGGATTATGGTCCTGTAGTAAAATCGGTATATTATAGTTATCAAAATTATCAAAGAGAGCCTATAAAGATAGTAGAAGAAGTGGATATAGATGATAACACTGCTATGTTTTTAGAAAAGGTTCAACAATATTACGGAAAGTACTCAGCATACAAACTTGTTGAAAAGACTCATAGAGAAAAGCCTTTTAAAAGTACGCAAAAAAATGATGTCATACTGCATAGCAAAATTAGAGATTACTTTAAGTCTCAGATATCAGTATTTAATAAAGAATTGTCAGAAGAGAAAAAAGAAGAGCTATACATGATTAATATCTTAAACCGCAATCTTACAGCATATAAGAGGCTCGCGAAATGAGGAAATGGGTTGAAAGGGCGCTATTAATACATCAATTAATAATAAAAGAAAGTGGCGGGAACGATTTTTATGTTGATGAGAAAAGGTTAGAATCTGCTATATTTTCTGTATTTGCTACTTTTGAAGATAAAGATTTATATCCAACAAAGGAAGAAAAAGCGGCAAGATTATGTTTCAATATAATAACAGATCACACCTTTACAGATGGGAATAAGAGGATAGGGCTACATATGATGCTCTTGTTTTTAAAATCCGAAGGGATAAATGTCGTTTACGATGAGAACGAGTTAGTAGAGCTTGGCTTTGGAGTGGCATCTAATCGCATATCCTATCGAGATATAGTAGATTGGATAAATGTTCATAAAATATGAGGTTTAAAATATTTTTAGTAAAAATTCTATGGGAAAGAGTAAAATCTTTCCCTTATTTTTGTGCCTGAATTTTTTGAAGCACATTATATGGATATAAAACAAAAATCGTACTACAATATGTAGTATGATTTTAAAGTGGTGGAAGTTATAAG
>CAKNIB010000019.1 GCA_930979925.1 uncultured Clostridia bacterium | reverse complement strand
GTTTACTGGAAAGCGATATCGACCAGTCACTTAGATTGTACTAAGCTCCTGGTCTCATCGCTTTCCGAGCCTTGCATTACTCGCTTAAATGCTGTCTAAGAAATGGACTGTTTAAATTTTGTACTGCGTCGTTTCTGGGGTGCTCGTCTTGCAGTCATTTAGGACGAACTAAACTCCTTCGCGAGTCGCACCCCGAGCCTAGCATTACTCGTTTAAATCACGTCTAAGAACTTCGTGTTTACTGGAAAGCGATATCGACCAGTTTGTAGCGATTGCAATCAAATAGAAAATGCCTAAGGCACCCTTGCATTACTAGCTTAAATGCTGTCTAAGAAATGGACTGTTTAAATTTTGTACTGCGTCGTTTACTGGGGTGCTCATCGCTTTAGTCTTTAGGGCTCACTAAACTCCTTCGCGAGTCGCACCCCGAGCCTAGCATTACTCGTTTAAATCCCGTCTAAGGGCTGAGTTTACTAAAAAAGTTATATCACAATTACATAGTTAAGATAAGTGTAAACAAAAAGTGCATAAGGCACGCACCTAGAAAATATTGATAAAAAATCTTAAATTTTAATAAAAAACTAATAATTTTTAAAAAAGGAGATTAAAATGGTAACATTACAAACAGCTGAAAGTGCGTTAAAAAATGTTTATCTTGGCGTTGTTGCAAATCAACTTAATGTCAATGCAAATCCACTTTTAGCAAAAATTAAACACTCAACCAAAGATGTTTGGGGTAAAGAGGTTAGAAAACTTGCACCATTTGGTATTAATGGTGGCGTTGGCGCTGGGAGTGAAGATGGAGCTCTGCCAGCCTCTTCTGGCAATGGCTATGTACAATTTGTAGCCGACCTTAAAAACTTATACGGAAAAATTGAGATATCAGATAAGGCTGTTAGAGCATCAGCAAACAATATCGGTGCTTTTGTAAACCTTTTATCTGATGAGATGGAGGGGCTTGTTAAGGCAAGTTCTTTCAACCTAGGCAGAATGCTTTATGGTGATGGAACTGGTCTTCTTGCAACTGCTTCTGCTCAAAGTGACAAAACTGTAACTTGCGATAAAGTTAACAACTTAATTGAAGGTATGCTTATTGATGTTTACAATGCTTCTACTAAGGTTAACACATCTCCAATGAAGATTACCTATGTTGACAGAGTAAACAAAAAGTTTACCTATGAGTGCGCAAGCACTGTAACTATCTCAAGTGGATACAAATTCTATGTACAAGGCTCAAAGGACTTTGAAATAACTGGTCTTGGCAAGATATTTGACAGCAGTGCATCATCAATCTATGGCGTTAGCAAAACAGAATATCCATGGCTTACACCATACACAAGCACAACTTCTACTGAAATTTCTGATATTTTAATACAGCAAGCAGTAGACTTCCTTGATATGAATGTTGACTCAAAAATCAACTTTATCACCTGCTCAAGCCAGGTAAGAAGGGCATACCAAGAGTACCTTGGCGCTTACAGAAGAAATATAGATATCACCGAGCTTGAAGGCGGATACAAGACAATCACTCACAATGGTATCCCAGTAGTAGCTGATAGATTTGTAGATGATGATACTATGTATCTATTAAACACTGATGACTTCACTATCCACGAACTTTGCGACTGGAAATGGCTTGAAGGTGAGGACGGAAGAATCTTGAAGCAAAACCAAGGCTATCCAACTTACAGCGCAACGCTTGTTAAGTATGCAGAACTTATCTGCGACAAACCATGCGGACAGGCTAAAATCTCAGGTATCAAGTCAACAGTTACAAACCCATTCCAAACAAATGTAACTGTAAACAACGGTGAGGTACAAGGCTAAAATAAATAAAAAATCATAAAAATTGTTGTAAATTTATGTAAAAAGGGCGAATTTTTTAAAAATTTTGCCCTTTTTAATATAATTTTCGTTAAATTTTTTGCATTTAAATCTAAAAAGCTAATTTACTCTTAAATCTTTTTAAGTTATAAATTTGCTTGATTTTAATGCAAACTTAGGAGGGTTATTTTGGATTACATTGAAATTGAAAACGATGTTTATTTTATCTCTTCTCGTTTAAAGGAGATAGACAGGGAATATTGTTTGCGTTACAACTTGAGGCGTTCTTGCTATGAGGTGCACTGCCTTGACCAAAAGGATAGCTATTGTTTTACAGTGCCTTTTGACCAGCTTGACGAGCGCACTTTATTATTTGCCTTAAAAACCAGGCGAGAGAACCGCGACAAAATAATCAAAGAGATTGAGAAAAATAACGAAGATGTTTACAACAAAAAGATAAAAGAGCAGGTAAAACTGCTAAAGGAGGCAATATGTTAGTAAAAGATATTATAGCCCTTGCCTGTGACTTTACCGAGAACTCAGACCTTAAAAAGGCGCTAGAAGAAAATGAGGCTCTCACAGACGAGCAAAATATCCTGTGTGATAGCTTGGTCAAATGTTTTAACCTTGTAAATAATGAGATAGCAAGTGAGTATATACCTCATATTAAGAGCGAAACGATAAAAACTCAAGATTTTAGAATAGACTTTTCAAGCCTAAGCTATTCTCCCTGCCAGATAATATCGGTAAGAGATACCGCCGGTCGAAAGGTTAAATTTAAAGTGTTTGATGATTACATTATCGCCATGGCAAACGTTGTGGAGGTTGTCTATACCACTCTTCCTCAAGAGCTAACCCTTCAAAGTCAGTTTTCATCAGTACTGCCTGAGCGGGTGTATGCCTATGGCATAGCGCGAGAGTACTACTTTTTGCAAACCCTCTTTGACGATGCTGATATTTGGGAGGAGAGATTTAAAAATACTCTTCAAGTGTTACAAAGGAAGAGGAGTGACACAGTCATGCCTAGGAGGAGGTGGCTGTAATGTTTTATAAAAACAAACTAAAAACTAAAGTTACCACTGAAAAAGAATTTGAGTACAACTTATTTGAAGAGACCCCCAAAAATCTCAGCGATGATAAAAGAGAGATAGCAAGTACAAAACTGGTCTACAACTTTATCACTGAGGACGGCGCGCTAAAGTCAGGCTATGGCTTTGAAGTTTTGAAAAGTCCTGAGTCAACCACCGATGTTGACACCGAGACGACAGTATCTATCAGAGGCAGCGACGTTAAAGCGATATGGCGTCTTAAGTGGTGGGACTATAACACTGACACCAACCATTACTACATATTTTATTACAATGACGAGGGCTATATCTGCTATGATAACCTATTTATGTACAGAATAGCCACCCTTATTGTACCAAATGATTACACCGAGACGCCCTTTGCAACATATTATAGGTCAGACTCTCAGGACGCTCTCTTGCTTTCGGGCGCGGGCGACAACCTAATGGTGATTACTGGTAGCGGAGTTGAGACTTGCGACACCGCACCGCTTATAAAGTCCTGCTGTTCGCACTATGGCAAACTTTTTGCAGTAACAGCGTCAGCAAGTAGCACCCTTGTCTATAATGAGGATACGGATATAACGGCTTGGACGGACGAAAAGACTAAAAACCTAGATTTTAGTGACGAAAGAGGTGATTTAAATAAAATAATTTCTTTTGACGACTATCTATATGTTTTTAGAGACTATGGTATTACCAAGGTTTCAATTTACAGCTCTGATGAGGAGTTTTCAATAAACCATATGTATCAGTCTGACAGTTATATTTATCCAAATTCTATAGCACAGGGTGGCGACAGGGTGTTCTTCCTCGAGCGTAGCGGACTAAAGAGTTTTAATGGCTCCAGCGTGCAAAATATAGAGCTAGATTGCGACTATCTTTTAAAGGGATTGTCACAAAAGTCATGCTGGGCAACTACCTTTGATGGTAAATATTATCTAGCCTGCAGGTGCGACTTTGATGATGGCGAAACAATAGGCTGTGAGGGTAATAGCGCTGGCTATATCAATAATACCCTTATTGTTTACGATTACCTCACCGAACATGTTGATATTATGCGTGGCGCTGATATTAATCAGGTGCTTGCGCTAAACAACCCATATAAGTCTAAACTTGTCGCCTGCTTTTATAACCAAAATAAGGGCAAAATAGGTCAGCTTACAAAGGATGGCAAACTCTTTGGAGAAAATCTTAAAGGTGTTTGGCAGAGCGTTAAAACCGACCTTGGCTATCATGGTCAAAAGAAAAGAATAAAGTCCTTTAATATAAAGACGAGCGGAGAGGTTAAGGTGGTGCTGGCAAGCGAAAGAGAAGAAAAGACCTATACGGTTTTAGGAAGCGATAGAATGCAAAAGGTCAGAACAAATATTGTAGGCAATGAGTTTTCTGTAAAGATTATAGCTGAAGGTGATGTTGCAATAAGCAATTTTATACTTCAAGCGAGTGTTATTAAGTGAAAATTATCTATAAAAACCATATAAAATTGATTAGAAGGTCGCGTATTTTATGCGAAGAAAAAATTTTCCAAGATGTTCTCAACGTTAACAAAAAGGAGAATATTAAATGGATTTCTGGTCAGAACTTGTAAAAAATGTTGTCAGCTATGGCGTTTTCGCTATGCTTTTTGTCTTTCTTTTCTTCTATCAACTCAAAGATAGCGCAAAGCGCGAGGAATCTTATAGAGAAACTATCGAGGCTCTAACTGAAAGCCTCGGTGTTATGAAAGAGTTAAAAGAGCAGATAGACCAACTTGTCGAATATGCTAAAAGGAGGGAAGATGAGGTTTAAATCTTATAGCTTTTGGACAGCTCTCGCTGGCGCCGTGGTCATTTTCTTAAACGCTCTTGGTAAATGCTTTGGATTTTCTATTGATAACGACCTCGTAACCGGTCTTATCATGGCATTTGCAGGAATTTTGGTGGTTTTAGGTGTAGTTACTATGCCAACCGATAAAACTGATGATGATCAATCATCTGAAAATAGCGATAATGACCAATCATCTGAAACCGATGGAGATAAGTCATCACATGTTGACGATGAGCAAAGTAACAACGATGATAAGTCAAATGACTAGCGGAGCTATCCGCCAAGAAAAAGAGAGCATAATGGCATTAAAAATACCTTTAGCTCTCCAAAATGTGCGCTTTTGACAAGCCTTTTCAAGCCTTGCCTAGCGCGCATTTTCACCGCTCATACTCGAGCGGTTTTTTCTTGGCGTGGAAGTACTTTTTCACATAAAATCTAAATTGTTTGTATTATAAATTTTTTCATTTTTCTTTAATTTTGCCTATTTTTTTGAAAAATAACGTTATTTTTGCCGTTTTTTTTAATATTTTTATGGTTGCAACCTAGCTCTGGAAACATTTTTTAAAAAAAGTGTTGATTTTTATTGTATGTGTGGTATAATATTGCTAGAGAGGGGAATATGAGAAAATTTAATAATGGTGGCGAGAAGGATAAACTCGCAGGATTAAAATCAAACAAACCTTACAAGCTTTCTGTAATCAAAAAGACTATTACAAAGGCTGCAGCAATTGTGCTTTCTTTAACCGCAATTGCAGGTATGGTATTTGGCTTTGCAGGATGCGTTAACACACAAGATCCAAGCAAAGAAGACCCAGGTATAGTTGTACCTGATCCAGGGATTGAAGACCCAGGCAAGGAAGACCCAGGAAAAGAGGATCCTGACCCAGGTACAGACCCAGGCAAGGAAGACCCTGATCCAAGTGATCCGGGCAAGGAAGAGCCTGATCCAGGCACCGATCCAGGTACTGACCCAAGCGAACCTGGCACTGATCCAAGTGAGCCAAGCAAGGAAGAGCCAACAATAGATGATATAGATACTATAGATGAGCTATTTATGGAAGAGCCTTTTTATCCAGACTTTGACAGCGAAGAGGAGTACAACGAGGCAAAAGCATTGTACGACCTTTCACAAGAAGCTCAAGGCATAGTATTGACAACTTTAAATGATAACCTGCTTGAAAATATGGTTACAAGTTTAAGCCCAACTTATAATGTAAATAACATTGAAGATTTTAAATGGGAAATTAATACTGCTGAAGATGGCAAAACAATTGAAAATATAAGAGTATTTTTCTTTTACAATAGTTCAGAGACTGTAAGAGCTTATTATATACAAAAAATTATACCTAAAACTACAATAACTTTAGATAATTTATTAAATCCAGATGAGCAAGTTTTAGGAGAAGCGTTTGATACTAATAGATTTTTTGGAGCACGATATACAACCGATTATTCTTTTAGTTATGATCCATCACAACAGGAGAGAAGAGAAGAGCTTAAAGATGCAATCAATGCAAAACTAGCTAGTGACAGTTTAATAAAATCTACCAACGAAGAAACCTTGTCTTTTATAAAAGATAATGGAAGTGATGTTGAGCCTGCTTTAGGTGGAATTGGTAGAGATATTACAATATTAAATATAACAGGAAATAGTTACGAAGAAATATCTTTAAGAATATTAAATGCAGATAATGATAGTGGGCTAATTGAAAATTTAAATAAATCTAAATATATAACCTATGGTGAAAAATCAGCTACTTTTTCAGATAATACAATCTCTCAAGATTTACTAGAACAAACAAAAAGTTATACATCAGTATCATATAAGGTTGTATTTAAAGATCCAGATAGCAAAGAAGAAATTGTTTTAAATATATAAATAAATAAGGGCGATTTTAATAATAAAAATCGTCTTTTTTCATATAAATAACAACAAAAAGTTGATTTTTATAAGTTTTTAGGGTAAAATAAAATTATGATAACAAAGAAAAATATATTTTATAAAATATTGATTGTATTGATGATTGCTTGTTTCACACTATTAAGTGTGGGCTGTTTAGGTTCGCCTCCAAACGAATACGGTGATGATTTTAACGAGGATGATTTTGAAGACAGTGAAGTTGTTGAAATGTATGGCACTAAAGTTCTCTATCGTCCTGAAGACTATGACTATAACGAGGGCTCTGGTGCTACCGAAGGTCAAGAGAATGATTACTATGGTAAATATGCCTTCTATATTTTGAGAGATTTATTTCGTACATATGGTTTGACAAATGAACAAACTGTTATAGGCACAGCTGACCTACCAGGTCGCTTGCCAAATTTCAGCGACGGCAAAGGCAACGATGTATGGGCTCAGAAAATGATAAGTTATCTATATGATAGTATCCGATATCAAGTAGACACTGTAGCACAGGTCACTCAGGCTTATATGGTAACCTATGACAATGGTCAGATTACTGAGATAAGTGAAACCCCTACTGATTTAAATAGTCCTATATATATAGTTGGGGCAGATACCAATGTAAAATGGAATTGGTCACTTGTTGCTAATACTACAGGTTATGGTGAGAATATAAAGGCATATGCTTACAATACGGCAACTGGTGGCACGCCAATACAGCAAGATGGTAAAGTATTTATAGATAGTACAGATGAACCTTCTGATTATATAGTATCTAACTATTATGACACACCATTGTTTGACTCAGCTTATTATGAAGACCGATATCTCACAACTAGTGACTCTGACACTCCAGAAAATGACTATGACCTATATTCTCAATATGTTAAAGCACTAGAATATGTAATTTACTGCTACGCAATTGATTTAGAGCCAGCAGAGGTTAGGGTTACACTTAATAATGATGGTACTTATTCGTTAACCATTGGTGACTTTGCTCCAAATGGCGACTTGACAAGCGTGGATGTGGCGCTTGCTTCAGCCAAAGAAAGATTTGAAATTTTAGGCTCATATGTTGGTCTTGTAGACAGACAGATTACAAAAATACAAAACTGGATACTTGAAAATATAATTGGACTAAATGTTGTCAATGATGCAGATATATTTACAAACTACACCTCAGGTGTATATGCTTACATTGATCAAGAGGGCGCAGTGGTAGGCTATTATTTTTCTCCTAACGCAACATATTCTCAGAATGCTCTTGGTAGAGACTATCGCACAGCTGTTGAAAACATTATAACAGGAGTATGCGAGCTCGTACCTATTGGCAATGACAACGGCGAAGATGTAACGATTGATCAGCGCTTTCTTGCCTCAAATGTAATGGAGTATTCTGGTAACACCTTCTTCATTAATGATGACTCAAATTTCCCTCGCTATGATGGTGGAGAGGTTGCAGTTGGCGAGATTATTCCACTTGAGTACCAATCGGTTGCAATCATGCTAGACCAAGAGGTTTACCTAAATGGTCTTTGGGTAGCACTCAAGTATGACGCAGATAATAGCGGTACAGTAGAAGGTGAGTTTGGCGACCAGTATATAGATATAATTGTAGACCTTAACTACTATAATCATGCGACTAACTCAAGACAAGTCTTGGGCTCCAAACGAGTTAGAGTATATGATGGGCCGTATGACATGGATTATCTCTATGGTTTCGCAGGCACTGAAGGACCGGTCAGCGATGGCTCGGTAGCTCCAGAGGACCACTGCAGTGGCGTAGTATTTGACGACATGGATCAGATACATGTTGGCGAGTTTAATGTTAACATTGGGTCAGACCGCACCTCTGACGGCACTGGCATACTTATGACCGACGTAGGCAGAGCAGGTTACACCTATTCTCCACTTGTTTCGGCAGAGCCACTTATCCTTGTAGGAACAAACGATATACGAAAGTACTATGAGATAGTAGAATTCGGTACAAACCCAGAGTACGACACTGATGAGCTTGAAGATGGTTACACCTACATTTCAGGACGCTTTAACCCAGAGATGTTCTCAGGCTCTGACGGTTGTGACTACCTTGAGATAACCTACAAAGTAGTTAAACGCGCAGGTGATACTGATACAAACTATCGTTTCTACACAGGCATTGCCTTTATGGACTACTCTGACAGCCCATATCCATATTAAAAACATAATTGCATCTTAACTAAAAACACAATCGCATCATAAAACGGTGCGATTTTTTTGTTTTTTAATTAAAATCGACAAAATTTCACTAAATTTTCTTAATTTTTCTTAAAAATTTGTAATTTGTTTTGCACTTTGCTAAAATTAACCTATCAATGAATACCAAACGCTTTGTAAACTTTAGATATATCTTTTATCCCTTTCTAATGTTCTTGTTCGGCATAATCGTAGCAAGAAGCTTTTATGCTGGAGTTGTTGAAACACTCGTCATTGTGCTTTTAAGCTTGCTTGCACTAGGTGGACTTTTAATCTACAAGAAAAAGTATAAAATATTGGCACTACTTTTTGCTTTTTTCTTTTTAGGAAATGGTTTTTACTTTTTGGGGGAGATGGGCTACAAGGTTAAAGACTATCACGGTCAGGTGGCGATAGTAGCCCGTGTTAGCGACAGCTTTGAAGAAAATGACTATTATTACATGACCGTGCTTGACAACGTCACAATAAACGGGGAGAGCGCTAAAAACATAGAGGCTACATTTTCAAAAGGCGATAAAACTATAAAGGTGGGCGATATATTGACTTTTGAGGGCGAGGTTAGCTCACTGCCACTTTTTACTCTTGGCTCATTAAATACCTCCACCTATCGCTCTAAAATAGGCTATAGCCTTTCAGCCAGCACCTCTGACCTTGTTATAACCACCGGTTATACCTACTTTGATGAGGATATTCGCCTTAAAGTAAAATCACAATTATATGACAATATGAGCGAAGGCAACGCAGGCATTGCTTACGCTGTTTTGTTTGGCGACTCAAGTGGTATTAGTTATGAGATTAACGAGGCGTACCGTAATTCTGGTATCATACATATTTTGACAGTTAGTGGTCTTAATGTAAGTTTCTTGATAGCTCTTATCTACGGCTTTCTAAAACTTTGCAAAGCAAACAAATATGTCAACTTCACTATAACTATATTAATACTACTTATCTACGCCTATCTTTGTGGCTTTGCACCGTCAGTGGTAAGAGCAACCATAATGGGCATTGTCGTCATGCTAGGCAAACTCTCAGGACGCCGTTACGACGCACTTAACTCCACCGGTCTTGCTGGCTTTATAATCTTAATCTGCTCACCACTTACAGCCTTTGATACCGGCTTTCTAATGTCAATAGCTTGCGTATGCGGTATTGTTCTACTTTACTCGCCATTTTATAAAGCCTTTAGAAAATGTATGCCAAACTGGACGGCTCAGTATATAGCAGTGTCGCTTTCGGCACAAATTGCTATTCTGCCCTTCTTAGCTAGCTTCTCGTCAAATATAAACCTACTCTCTTTTGTAATAAATTTGTTTGTCGTGCCTATATTTGCGGTAGTATTTCCTTACCTCTTCGTCTGCTCCATCGTCTGCATGATTTTGCCCTTTATGTCCTTCGCCTTTACTCTGGTGGAGTGGGGTCTTGTCGCCACAAACTTTATCGCCTCAATCTTCTCAAGAACCTCTCTTCAGTTTACCTTAACCCCTATGCACCTCTCTGTGGCTGTTGCGTTCTTTCTTATATTGTTTACAGTCGGCAAATACCTTATGGCAAAACCTATGAGCAAGTTTCTACTCTGTAGCGTTCTAATCTTTTGCATGACCTTCTCCTTTGGCTTTACAAACTTTGCCGACAATATCAGAAGTGGCACCGTCTACCTAAGCGCAGGCGGCGAGGAGTGCGTCATGCTCCTGTCCTCTGGCGGACAAAAACTAATGATAGGCGAAAACTACCTCGCACCTCGCTTTATGGCAAAGCATGATATAGATAAACTAGATTACTACCTTTCTTTTGATCCACTCTATGCCGAGGACACCAACGAACTTGAAGAGTATGGCTTTACCTACTACTGCACACCACTCGGCGATACAGGCAAGGATGATATTGTCACCATTATCCCAGGTGTTACTATGCAGGCAGGGGACTTTAGCTTTACTTATCTTGCTTTTGAGGACGAATTGCTCGGCATTTATCTTTCTTTTGATGCTACCTCTCTTTTTGTTGCAAGCGAGACAGAAATTGATTATAATATTCTTGTAGCCTATCAGTCTTTGCTAGAAGAACTTAAACCTGATATCGTCTTTCTCGGCGATAAAACAGAGCTTACAGGGGATAGCTTTATCTCTGTTGCCTCTGTTGCTGGTAGTGCCACCTATAATTATATAGATGACGGCAACCTGCTCTTTCTAAAGTCTGATAATGGCTACTCGGTTAGGAGGCTTGATTGAAAACCCTGAAAACTCGCCTGAAAAATGGCGTTGATACCTGCTACCTGCTTGAAGGCGATGACTACTATCTCTATGATAGGGCTTTTTCTATGATTAAAAAGGCTTGCAACATAGCTCTCGAGGACTTTGACCTTGTAAAGTTCGATGACGACAACTTTTCGTGCAAAGCCCTTCTTGATAGCGCCGAGGTTATGCCTCTTGGTAGCGAGAGACGCCTGATTGTCGTTAAAAATGTATCAAAAATCTCAGAAAGCGATAAAAAAGCAATTTTATCATACCTTGATTCTCCAACGCCTACAACCGTTATCGTGTTTTATGACTTTTTAGGTAAATTTGAATTTTTAAAATCAAAGGTCTCTTTTGTCGACTGTAAAAGGTTTGACGGAGCTCTTGCAACTCAGGTACTAGTCAGCGAATTTGCAAAACAGGGTAAACAAATAAGCAAAGAGGCAGTCGATACCTTACTCGAATATTGCAACGGCTACCTCACTCGTGCTATGTGCGATGTTGAAAAACTTGCCTGCTACGACTTAAATGAGCCTCTTGTCACAAAAAAGATGGTAGAAGAAATGGTAAGTAAGGATGACGAGTTCGTGGTATACGAACTTACCGAGGCACTAGGCAAAAAACAAACAGATAGAGCACTGACCATACTTGACAGCCTTTCTAAAGAACAGGGGATATTGTCTCTTATTACCAATCACTTTAGGAGACTCTTTTATATTTCCACCTCTGATATGGACGATAAAACTTTGGCAGGACTGCTTGGCGTCAAAGAGTTCGCTATCTCAAAACAACGCACTCAGGTTAAAAACTTTTCCAAAATGCAACTTAAAAAAATCTACTCATTGCTTGAGCAGGTGGACTTTTCTATAAAATCAGGCGCTATGTTACAAGAAAACGCACT
>CAKNIB010000018.1 GCA_930979925.1 uncultured Clostridia bacterium | reverse complement strand
TTTCAATCTCTTTAAAATTGTAGTCCATCATTTCTCCTTGTGAAAACATTTATAAGGATATAATAAAACAAAACTATGGCAGTTGTCAATTAAATCGGCTAAAATCAAGTTTTTTATACCGCTCTATTGACTTTAATGTATTGTTATGATATAATATTTTTAGATTTAAGGGAGAAAGGAGGATAATATGTATAGAATAGATCCAAGTTATACACAAAAAGATTGGGGTGCAGGCTTTTATGAAATGGATTGGGATTGTAAATATAAATATTTAGAAAAGGCGCTAGCAACACAACCTTTCATTGTGGGAGTATGCCGATATGATAACCAAGATATGCATACTGAAGACCGAGCTTTACTTACACAAGATGGCGTCGAAATTGCCGTAATCAAGGGTGGTGACTGGGAGAACTTTTACAGTAAACTAGCTGAAATTAAAGAAGAAATAGATTCTGTTGCTAGTGCGATTAGAAGACCACATGAAGAACGAGATATGATGATAAGTGAGTTGTCTAGAAATTACTATAATATCTTATTTCAACCTATTGTTGAAGCAGTAGCAGAAGAACCTGAGCTTGCACAATATCTGCCTGATGAAATGTTTACTTGTGACAAAAATCTTGAAGAAAAAATAATAGAGGCACGAAAAAAGGTATTAGAACAAAGCAAAACTCAAGGTGAAAAATTATACTCAAAACTTATGAAACTTGAAGACCAAGAAAAGGAATAAATTAAAACTCTAGAGAAAATCTAGAGTTTTTTAAAAAATAATTTATTTTTTATGAAAAATAGTTGACAAAGCTAAATTATGCGTGTATAATATCCTCGTTAAAATAAAATCTTGTCCGTAGAACGCAAGTGCGAAAGCGTAAACACTGTCCCGTGTGCTTGCCGAGGAAAGAAGATATAGTGAATATTTCATCTCTATGCCTTTTTTCCATGGCATAGAGATTTTGTTTTTTCTAACACAATATTCGTTAAAGGAGGAATTTCATGAGTGCTAACTTAGAAGCAAAAAAGCTTGTAGTTGAAGAAATTAAAGATAAGCTTTCAAAGTCTAAATCTGTTGTTTTTTCAAGCTATAACGCTTTGACTGTTGCTGAAGACACCGAAATGCGTCGCCAGTTCAAGAAAAACGGCGCAGAGTACAAAGTCTACAAAAACAAACTTTTGCTCCTTGCACTGGGCGAACTTGGAATCCAAGGTGCTGAAAACTACCTTCATGGCACAACCGCTGTTGCTTTCAGTTATGACGATGAAGTAAGTGGCGCTAAAATCACCTGCGAAACTGCTGAAAAAACTAAAAAGCTTACAGTTAAATTTGGTTTACTTGATGGAAAACTTGTTGATGCTAAAGAGATTGAAGAGCTTGCTAAACTTCCAAGCAAGGAAGTTCTTATTGCAAAACTTCTTGGTACTCTCAATGCACCAATATCTGCACTCGCAAGAGTACTTATCGCCCCAGTGACTGGGCTTGCAAGAGCGCTTAACGCTGTTGCTGAAAAACAAGGTGCTTAAAAAAATTAAGCATTAAAAAATTCGGATTAACGATCCAAAAACAAAATAAAACTTTAAAAACAAAAATGTGCAAAATAGCACAAAAATAGGAGGAAAATTAAAATGGCTGATGTTAAAAAATTAGTTGAAGAAATTAAATCTATGTCTGTTCTTGAAGTTTCTGAACTTGTTAAAGAACTTGAAGAGACTTTTGGAGTTTCTGCTGCTGCACCTGTTGCTGTAGCTGCTGCTCCTGCTGCTGGCGCTGCTGCTCCAGCTGCTGAAGAGAAGAGCGAATTTACTGTTGAGCTTACTGAAATCGGAGCTAACAAAATCGCTGTTATCAAAGTTGTAAGAGAAATCACAGGACTTGGTCTTGGAGAAGCTAAAGCTTTAGTTGAGAGCGCTCCAAAGGCTATTAAAGAGAACGTTCCAGCTGAAGAAGCTAAAGAGATCGAAGCTAAACTCAAAGAGGCTGGCGCAACTGTTAAACTTAAATAAATCAAATTTAGAAAAAAGAATATTGTGTTATTTAAAAATCGCGGAATTCTCCGCGATTTTTATATTGTCAAATACTATAGCTTAACATCTATAACTAAGCTTTTATGGTTTTATTCTTAATCGTTTTTTTCAACTCTTAGAATGTCGCCTGCTTTGAGAGAATATGGACAGTTGATGGTGACAATCTCTTGTACGCGTTTGGCGTCATCTATCTCCTCGTCTTTTGAGTCGATTATTTTGCTGATGGTTATTGTCTTTAAAAAGTTTCCATCTGGCGAAAGCACCTCTAAAATATCGCCCACTCTAAAGCGGTTGCGCATTTCAACCTTAACTTGTCCCTCTTTCGCGTCCTCAACAACCTTTGCAATAAATACATAGGTTTGCACTGGCATGGAGCTTTCTAGGTACTCCTTGTCCTCAGCGCCAAAGTAAAAGCCTGTGGTATAACGGCGGTGAGAGGTCTTTTCAAGCTCGTTATGTAGTACGTCGTAGTCAGAAAAGCCGTCTAGAGCCCTTCTGTAAGCGTTGACCACTGAAGCTACATAGTAGTCAGACTTCATACGTCCTTCAATTTTTAGACTGGCTATCCCTGCCTCTTCAAGCTCTTTTAAGTGGTCGATAAGGCACATATCCTTTGAGTTTAGGATGTATGTTCCCCGTTCGTCCTCTTCAATAGGCAGTTCGTCCTGCCTGTTCTCCTCGCGGATATAGTACTTCCACCTGCAAGCTTGTACGCAGGCGCCACGGTTTGAGTCACGCCCAGTCAAATAGTTTGATAGCAGGCAACGCCCAGAGTAAGATATGCACATAGCGCCATGAACGAAGGCCTCAAGCTCTATCTGGTCGCCTAAAGTTTGATGCATTTTTTTGATATCTTCAAGGCTGAGCTCTCTTGCAAGCACAATACGAGTGCAACCTAAATCGGCAAAAAACTTTGCTGACTGAGAGTTATTCACATTTGCTTGGGTAGAAACGTGGACGTTAAGCGAAGGAAAGTTTTTTCTTATATAATAGATAAGTCCGACATCAGATACTATTAGCCCGTCTACCTTAGCATCTATTAAGAGTTTTAAATAATCGTCAAGACCTACAAAGTCTTCATCTTTTGCCACTATGTTTAGCGTAACATAGCCCTTTTTGCCCCTTTCGTGAAGATAGTCCATTGCCTTAAAAATCTCGTCCTCGTCAAAGTTGCCAGCAAAGGCGCGAAGTCCAAACTTTTTGCCTGAGAAATAGACAGCATCCGCTCCGTAATGAACGGCTGTGACAAGTTTATCAAAGTTGCCAGCTGGTGCTAGTAGTTCCATAGTTCTCTCCTTTTTGCGTATCTAAATTAATTTTTTTGTGTGTTTTTCTCAATATTTAATTATTTTATCCTATTTTTTATCTTTTCCCTATTAAGTTATAAATCTAAATTAGGCTTAGCGGTAAGGCTAAGTGGAGCTAGTCCTAAGCCGTCTTTTAACATAAAGTAGGCGCATGAGCCTATCATGGCAGCGTTGTCGGTACAGTATTTTAGCACTGGGCTGTAAAACTCTATGTTATTTTCCTTGCATAGAAACTCAAGTTTTTCTTTAAGTCTTGAGTTAGCGCCCACCCCGCCTGCGACAACAAGTTTTTTAAGTTCTTCCCTCTTGCAAGCTTTTATTGCCTTGGTTGCAAGCTCGTCAGTGACCGCCTCTTGAAAAGAGCAAGCGATATCCGCTTTGTCAACCTCTTCTCCGCGCTGTGTTTTGTTGTGGACAAGGTTGACCACTTCAGTCTTAACCCCACTGAAAGAAAAGTTGAGGGTGTTTTTTAATGCCTTTGAGATGGTAAAAATATACTTTACCTCACCCTCTTTTGCCAAGCGGTCTATCTCTGGTCCGCCTGGATATGGTAGTCCTAGTACGCGTGCCACTTTGTCAAACGCCTCGCCTGCCGCGTCGTCTACCGTGGTGCCAAGCATTTTCATTTTGTTATAATCGTCAACTCGCAATAGTGCGGTATGACCTCCGCTGACCATGAGACAGACAAAAGGTGGAATTAGCCCAGGGTGAGAGATATAGTTTGCCGAGATATGACCGTAGACGTGATTTACCGCAATTAGTGAGACCTCAAGGCTATAGGCAAGGGCTTTTGCAAAGTTTATACCAACAAAGAGAGCTCCTATTAGTCCTGCGCCATAAGTAACCGCCACCGCGTCTATATCCTCTTTTTTTATCCCCGCTTCGCTAAGCGCCTCTTCAAAAATGCTTGAAATAGCGGTTATATGATTACGCGAGGCAACCTCTGGGACCACACCGCCAAAGCGTCTATGGATTTCTATTTGTGAGGCAATGATGTTTGACAAAACCTCTCTACCATTTTTGACCACTGCAACAGATGTTTCATCGCATGAGGACTCGATAGAGAGAATAATCACCTCTTTTTTGTCTTTTAAACTGGCAAATTTTTCTTGCATACGGCTAAAGTAATTCATTTTACCTCGTTAAATACCTTATTAAAATAATATTGTAAGTCTTTATAAATTTTTCTTCCCTCAAGCGAAGAAAGTGCGTCAAGCGCGAGAGAATAGTAGATTTTTATCTCCTCTTTGCTACCATTGAAGCGTTTCCAAACATCATTGCCAAAGGTTTTTATATCAAGATAAATACTTCTTAAATTGGAAAGTTTGTCGGCGCAGTTAACAAGTTTAGCCCTCTCCGAAGAGGCTTTCAAGTGTGCCATATGTAGCCTTTTACGCTCAAGGTATGGCAAACTTTTATCCTCTGACTCATCGCCAACAAGTGCGGCAACATCGCGACCGAAAAGCTTTTCTATCTCCTCAAGGCTGGTGTCTGTATCTTCAACAGTATCATGCAAAATGCCTGCGATAAGAGTATCTTCGTCAGTCCCCTCTTCTTTTAAATACTGGGCAACCTCATAAATATGCACGATGTATGGTATTTTTGAGCCTTTTCTCAATTGTTTTGCGTGACGAAGAGTTGCAAACTCAAAAGCCTTATTATATTTTTCAAAATCCATTTTTTGCCTCCTCAATAATTTTCTCAAGTTTATCTGCCTGTTCTTTAACCTTTTTCAAGCATTCCTGACAGCTAATCTCTGACTTTTTGCGTAAAAGCAGTTCATAGTCTAAGCATTTTACATCGCAAAATGCAAGTTTTTTGCCTAATTTTTTCCAATCTATTGTTCCAAACATATTTAGTGTGTGCTGGTCGTTCACGCCATCGTTATCATGTAGGTGCAAAGCTACTAACTTATTACCATACTCTTTTAAATATTCAAAGTCTTTATCGTAGACGTTGTGATGTCCGCTATCGTAGCAAAATTTTAGATAGCCATGATTGATATTTGCAAACACCTTCTTAAGCATTTCTGGATAGTTAATATTTTCAATCGCAAGAGGAACATCCTTTTTAGCGCATACCTTTAAAACATCCTTTAGCCTTTTTTCTCCAATAGAAGAGTACTCACCTGCTAGGTGCACAACAACGCAGGTAAAATTATATTTTGAGGCAAGCTTTACATCTTTTATAAGGTTTCTTTTTAATCTCTCACCCTTTTTTCCTTCCTTCCAAAAGTAAGGAAGCTCGTTTGTTTTGTATCTCATATGAAGGCTAGATGGCATTAGGTTGTACTTTTTAAAGAGCTTCATTTGCTTGCGAATACTTCCATTTTGAAAGTTAAATCTTGGGTCGGCTGAGGTTATAACCGAGTCAAAACCGGCCTCGCTTATAAGTCTTGCTCGCTCCTCTGCAGGGAGGTCATAACCGAAATAGAAACTTATACCCTTCTTCATATTTTCTCCTTAGCAACTTTACATCATCTTAAGGTATGCATTTATAAAGCCTTGTATGTTACCGTCCATCACCGACTGAATGTTTGTCTCCTCATAGCCAGTGCGGTGGTCTTTGACTAAAGTGTATGGGCAGAAGACGTAACTTCTTATCTGGCTTCCCCACTCAATCTTTTTGACCTCACCACGAATAGAGGCAAGTTTCTCCATCTCCTCGCGCTCCTCTTTTTCAGCAAGGCGAGAGTAAAGCATTTGCATAGCAATCTCACGGTTTTGTAGCTGGCTTCGCTCCACTTGGCAGGAGACAATTATCCCTGTTGGAATATGGGTTATTCGAACAGCACTCTCTGTCTTATTGACGTTTTGCCCGCCCGCGCCACTTGAGCGATAGGTGTCTATTTTGAGGTCCTCTGGTCTAATTTCAATATTTGGCTTTTCCTCTATCTTTGGCATAACCTCAACGCTGGCAAATGAGGTATGGCGTCTGGCGTTTGCGTCAAATGGCGATATCCTTACCAGTCTATGCACCCCTTTTTCTGCTTTTAAAAAGCCGTATGCGTTCTCGCCGTCAACCTCAAAGGTGATAGTTTTAATGCCCGCCTCGTCACCATTTAAAATATCAAGTACGCGGAGTTTATACCCTCTCTTTTCACAGTACATTTTGTACATTCTAAAGAGCATTTCTGTCCAGTCCTGCGCCTCAGTACCGCCGGCGCCTGAGTGAAGAGTTATAAGAGCGTTGTAGCTGTCATATTTGCCAGAAAGGAGGGTTGCGATTTTGGCCTCTTCCACCTTTTCCTCAAGTATGTGCAGGTTGTTTTCAAGTTCGCCATCTAAAGAAGGGTCATGTGTCTCCTCGTAAAGCTCAACACAGGCAGAGCAATCGTCGTAAAGATTGTTTAAATTTTTAAGCGACCCAAGTCTATCCTCGCAGGTTTTAAGTTTCTTGCCTGTCTCAAGCACCCTTTTTTGGTCTTGATAGAACCCCTCCTCTAATTGTTCGTTTTTAAGCTTTTCAATAGTCTTATTAAGAGTGGTGGGGTCAAAGACACTCCTTTATAAAATCAATTTCTTCTTTTATTTTACTTAATCTTTCCTTTATATTGTCTATTAACATTTTATTTGCCTCCAAGTTATTTCCTCTATATTTTAATTGTTTTTTTGTATTTAGTCAACTTTTTTGCGTGTTTAGCATAACCTTTAGTATGTGACAAAAAAATCACAAATGAAAAATATTGTACATAAAATTAAGTAGTGAGTTTACCTAAGGTAGACTTTTAAAAAGATAGGAGGTTAAATTATATGTCTTTTTACATCAATAATACAAATCCCAATCGTCCGGGTCCTATAACCAGTAACCCTGTAAATGGGATTTGTGAGAAGGTCTTAATTGAAACTACTAAAGTTTTCGACGCCTGCCTTTCTCAATCAACAGAAACAGGTATAATTCTGCCAGTTACAAGCTTCAATCCTGCTAACCCTGCCCAGCCACTCACCTTTATTTCCGCTCAAAACCAAATAGGCAGTGAGGTCACTGTAACAGATATTGTGATAGACCGACTGGAGCAAACTCCAAATTATGCTAATGTCTCTATGACAATAACTATTCCGCTAACTGTCACCTATCGTGACGCAAATGGCGTGATAGGCACAGGAACTTCAAACATAACAATCCAAAAAAGTACAGTACTCTTCGTACCGCAACCATCACTTACACCTATTAACATAATTGCTAATGCGTCTTTCTCAAGCACAATAGGCTCGTATTCCGCTGAAAACACCTTCACGGTAACCGGTTGCTTGCAAATTGTTATCAAAGTAACTGCCGTTGTTGACCTACTTATTCCATCATACGGCTACCCAGTTATTCCACCATGTCAGGCATGCCAAAATTGCACAGTCTGCCCTGGCGTAAATGACCTACCACTCTACCCAACGGCAACAAGTGGGAATATAAATATCACCCGCACAATTTAAGCAAAGTTCTTTTGCAAAAAGCTCTTTAAAAGCAAAATGTGTGGTCTATAAAACCTAAATTTGTTCTATAAAAACAAAAATAAAAGATGTTATTTTAGGATGTTCTTTGGTCTCCTAATTATGACATCTTTTTTATTGCAAGCTCTTAAATAATCGTGATAAAAACTATAAATTTTATCCCTTGATTTTTAAATTCTTGAAAGCATTATCAACAACCTCGTCCACATTGTAAATCTTTTTGCAACCTCCGTTAATGAGAAAAAGATACTCAATATTCCCACTTTTGCCAGTAATTGGAGAGTTAGTTAGCCCGTCAGCGCTATAGCTTATGGAAGTTAAATAACGGATAAAATCTTTAAGCAGGCTTTTATGTATGGCAGAGTTTTTTAAAACACCTTTGTACCTCTTTGCTATTTCTTTGCCACACTCAAATTGAGGTTTAAAAAGAATAACGATTGGAATATTTCCAAAAAGCTCCTTAATTTTTGGGATGATATGACGAAGAGAAATAAACGAGATATCGCCAATTATTAAATCGGTGTCTTTGACCTCTTCTAGTAAGACCGAGCGAAAATCTCGACCTTCCATATTGACGACCCGTTCGTCATTCTTAAGCTTTTCGGCAAGTTCGCCCCTGCCAACATCAATAGAGTAAACCTTTTTAGCTCCCTTTTCAAGCGCAACCTCAGTAAACCCACCAGTAGACGCGCCAATGTCAAGCACTACTTTACCAGTAAAATCTAGACCAAAAGCCTCAATCGCGCCAAGCAGTTTATATGCTCCGCGAGAAACATACTGACGGTAATCTGTAATTGTTATGTTTTCATTACATAATAGCTCATAACTTGGCTTGTTTACACACTTCCCGTTAACAAAAACCAGCCCATCTTTGATAAGCTGTTGAGCCTTCGCACGAGAGCCCACCCCCATCTTTTCAACTAAGTATACGTCAAGTCTCATGGTCATATTATAGCATAAAATAAAAGAAAAGACAAAGTCTTCTTTGTCTTCTCATATAATTTTTCTTTTAAACTTGAATTTCTTTATAATAACTAAATAAAGTAAGTGGTTTTACATTATTGTTGCATAAGTTGTGCCCACGTAGTGATTATTATCACCCCAAATTACACATCCAAATCTCCAAATATTTCATCAAGAGATAATTGCAATGCACGTGCAATTTTAAAACAATCATTAATGTTAGGAACATTTACGTTAGCTTCCCATCTAGATATCGCCTGCTGATTAGACCCTATCATTTCTGCTAATTTCTGTTGAGATAACTTTAATTCTGTTCTCCAGTATTTTATACAATCTCCCGCCTTCATATCTTTTCCCTAGGCAAAATTCTACACGTTTTCGTGTAAAAATATACGAATTACATAAAAATATGTGAAATTTATATAAAATAATGAAATTTGTTTGCAATATACACAAAAGTGTGTTATTATATTCATGTCAATAACATTTAAAATTATACAAAAGATGTATCTGATCACATAGAACTAATCATATACACAAAAGATGAGAAGATATTACATGTTTAAACTCCTTTTAAATAATTTAAATGTTATTGACGAGCGCATACATTCAATTTTTTAATTTAAACATGTAATTTCTTATGTAAAAAGCTATGCATAAGTTCTAGGGCTTATTGCATAGCTTTTTTCATGATTAATTTTTAAATTACAATTATGATTTGTAATCTCTTAGTAAATAAGGAATTAATAATATTATAGAAACAAAACATGATAATTATGTTTTAATAACTATGATATAATAAACCCATGTGAGTTCTAAAATCGGAGCGTTAGCGACACCACATAGAGCCCGTGCAACCAGAGGGAGCGTGGGCGAGAGCGAGCGTACAAGCAAAGCGAGTGTGCGAGCGGAGTGAGCGGAGCGAACGATAAATGAAGACGAGGGTGCCTTAGACAATTATTAACCAGAGGGAGCGTGGGCGAGAGCGAGCGTGGCGGAAGCCGTGCGAGTGTCCACGCGTGCGACCAGAGGGAGCGTGCGGATATCGGAGCGATAGCGACACCATAACTCCCCACATGATTTATCTTAAAAGCAATATCGGCGACAATTACAAAATCAATTTTATAATAAAATATCATAGTTATGTTTTTATAACTATGAAATAATAAATCCACATGTTTTTTATTGGAGACACCACTTAAGAGCCCGTGCAACCAGAGGGAGCGTGGGCGAGAACGAGCGTACGAGCATTGCGAGTGTGCGAGCGGAGTGAGCGAAGCGAACGACAAGCGACGTCGAGGCGAAAGCCGAGGTGGAGCGAACGATAAATGAAGACGAGGGTGCCTTAGACAATTATTAACCAGAGGGAGCGTGGGCGAGAGCGAGTGTGGCATCAGCCGTGCGAGTGTCCACGCGTGCGACCATAGGAAGCGTGCGGATATCGGAGCGATAGCGACACCGTATAGTTATATCCTCGAAACAATAACATTTTTAGTATAAAAATATCATAGTTATGTTTTAATAACTATGATATGATAAATCCTTGTGATTTTTTTTCTAGAGCGGAAGCGGCACCGCTTAAGAGCCCGTGCGACCAGAGGGAGCGTGGGCGAGAACGAGCGTACGAGCAAAGCGAGTGTGCGAAAGCGAGCGTGGCGGAAGCCGTGCGAGCGGAGCGAACGACAAGCGACGTCGAGGCGAAAGCCGAGGTGGAGCGAGAACGAGCGTGGCATCAGCCGTGCGAGCGGAGCGACAAAATGAGCAAAGCAAACAGCAAAGCGACTCGGCGAAAACAATTTGGAGCAAGAGCAAACAGAGCGAGACGAATTATCCGCCTTATATTGTCAATTTTCTCTTCCCCACCCTCCCTATTTAATCCGTCCTTGTTAAGCGAGCGTGGCGGAAGCCGTGCGAGCGTCCACGCGTGCGACCAGAGGGAGCGTGCGGATATCGGAGCGATAGCGACACCACATAAACCGCGTGCCCGTCTCAGGGCGTGCGGGCGAGTGTGCGAGCATTGCGAGTGTGCGAGCAGAGTGAGCGAAGCGAACGACAAGCGACGTCGAGGCGAAAGCCGAGGTGGAGCGAGAGCGAGCGTGGCGGAAGCCGTGCGAGTGTCCACGCGTGCGACCAGAGGGAGCGTGCGGATATCGGAGCGTAGCGACACCATAACTCCCCACATGATTTATCTTAAAAGCAATATCGGCGACACTTACAAAATCAATTATATAATAAAATATCATAGTTATGTTTTAATAACTATGATTTTATCTATCTACTTTTTATAACTCGAGTGAGAACGTTATTGTTGTTTTGGTTTTATTATTCTAAGCTAACTATATAATAATATACCGGTTGGCCACCAAATGCGGCAGTTACTTCACAATCTGGATACTTTGAGGCCAGGCTTTCGGCAAGTGCGTTTGCCTCCTCTTCTCGTATATCTTCGCCGTAGAAAAGTGTTATATTCATTACATCATCAGTTATCATCTTTTCTACAAGTCCCTCAGTTGTCTCGGATACATGTTTCCCCTTTGCAAGAATTGCCTTGTCGTCAAGTCCGATAATCTCACCGACTGAAAGGTCAAAGCCGTCTACGTGTGTATCACGAACGGCGTATGTTACCATACCCGACTTAACGCCTTTGATGGCATCATTCATAGCTTCCGTGTTTTCCTCTACGCTTGCGTCTGGATTAAAAGCAATAGTAGCGCTTATACCCTCTGGAATTGAGCGTGTTGGAATTATTATCAAGTTCTTGTTTGTAAGGTCGTTTGCCTGTTGTGCGGCAAGCACGATATTTTTGTTATTTGGGAAGACAAAGACATTTCTTGCAGGTACCTTATCGGCTGCAGCTGCAATGTCGGCTGCTGACGGATTCATAGTCTGTCCACCAAAGATAATCTCATCAACACTCAAATCTTTAAATATTGCAGATAATCCCTCGCCTGGAGCTACTGCTATCATACCGAGTTCTTTAGTTTCTTCTACGGCAACCGCCTTCTTTTTAATCTCTCTATTCTGCTCACGCATATTTTCTATCTTAAGATTGTAAAGCTCGCCAAGCTCAAGAGCGTATTCGAGTGCCTTGTTAGGCTCGTTTGAGTGAACATGGACTTTTACTAGGTTTAAGTCGCCTATACAGATAACAGAGTCACCTATTTGCATGAGTTTTTCACGTAATTTGTCAATATCTGCCTCAGTGGTCTTTTTCTTCATATGGATAATCATATATTCTGTGCAGTATGCATACTGAATTTCTTCAAGAGCGTTGATATCAGCGATGACGTCATCTACAGTTTGAGGTTTTTTCTCGTCGTCAAACTGGAACTCAAAGTCCTCTTCACCCATCAAAAGTTTGTAGAAACCGGTAAAAATCACGATAATACCGCGACCGCCTGCATCTACGACGCCCGCCTTCTTAAGTACTGGCAACATTTCTGGGGTTTGTTTTAAGATTTCCTCACCTGTTTCGAGTACTTTTTTAAGAAAAACCTCAAAGTCATCACATTTCTTGGCAACGTTGACTGCGTTTTCTGCCATAACTCTTATAACGGTAAGAATAGTCCCCTCTTTTGGCTTAGTAACCGCTTTATACGCGATATTTGCGCCCTCTTGCATAGCCTTTGCAAAAACTTTGGTAGTAATTTCACTCACCTTGGCTGTCTCTGAGCAAAAGCCCTTAAAAATCTGAGAGGTTATAACACCACTGTTACCTCTTGCGCCCTTTAGTGCGCCTTTGGAAAATGCCTTGCTAAGTGCGTCAAGGTTGTTGGTGATACACTGAGACACCTCGTTTACCGCGCTCTTCATGGTGAGGAACATGTTTGTTCCTGTATCACCATCTGGCACTGGGAACACGTTGAGTGAGTCCACATATTTTTTATTCTGTTCGAGAAGGCTTGCTCCAGCCACTATCATCTTTCGGAATGTTGCTCCGTTTATCGTCTTTATCATAAATTAATGCTCCTAAACTCTAACTCCGACAACATGAACATTAACACCATCAACAAGCATGCCAGTAAAATATTCCACGCTATATTTCACTGACTTTCTAAGTGACTCCGCCACTGCGCTTATTGATACTCCATACTTAAGTATACAATAGACATCTATATATATTCTGTTGTCGATATGACTAACCTTAATCCCTTTGGAATAAGATTCTTTCTTAAATAATTCATTAGCGCTATCTTTGATGGACTTAGATACAAGGTCGACTACGCCATAACAGTCAAGTGCAGCATAACCCGCAACAACCCTGATTGAGTCGTCGGAGATTGATATGTTTCCATAATAGTTATTAGTATCGACTGTCAAATTAAGCCCCCTAAATTGATATTTCGCCTTATATATAATACAATATATTAAAAAAAATTACAACCATTTTTGTCCAATTATTCCAGTTTTGTTACAAATTTTTAAGAAATGTAACATTTTTTGAAAAAAGAGTTGATTTTTTCTTTAAAAAATGATATAGTATTATGCATAGAAAATTATAATAATGGAGGAATATTATGTCTAGAGTATGTGAAATATGTGGAAGAGGCAAGTCTACTGGCAAACAAGTATCTTTCTCTAATAAGAAATATAACAGAACTTATGAGCTCAACCTTCAAAAGACAACAGTTGAAGTTGACGGAAAGCCACAGACTGTTAAGGCATGCACTAAGTGCATTAGATCAGC
>CAKNIB010000017.1 GCA_930979925.1 uncultured Clostridia bacterium | reverse complement strand
GTATTTGCTCTGATTGTGATAGATACTATCTTCGGTGTATTAGAACCATAATATGCACCAAAATAGAAAGTCAGCTCATGGTCTACATTCTCGCTTGATATATTAAAATATACATCAACATAAGAGAGATTATACTCGTTTGTATTTCTATTCGAATAATAAATAGACCTATCAGCGTTATAAAGTTGTTGCTCTTGACCATAGTGAAGATGTACGTAGTTGTCACCTAGTAGTGACTTTAACGTATCACTCATTCCTCTTCTTTCACTCGCATTTGAGTAGAAAGCTTGAGTTGGTCCTTCTTCTATTTCATATGCGCCTAGTTTGCCGGTAAATAATGCGGTCATTATTGATGAGTTAAAAGAACTATCATAAATGTCATAAAACTCTTCATAATTCTCGTCATTTGGAGTAAATCTCCAAGAATTATTAATATATACCATAATACTTGTAGGCTCAGAAATAAAATATGGTTTTAAATCTATTCGAACGCAAGACAAAGTAATAATCACTATCGCAAGAGCTAGCACAACAAAGGATATAACAGAGAAAATTATCCTATTGTTGCGCTTTTTCTTTCTTAGATATTCATCACTTACAGTTTCAAGTACGTTGTCAGCTTTTTCTTGTGCTGTATTTTCCATCTAGTTATTCCCCTTTTTTATCCTTTTTACTCTTTGTGCTTTCCTTATCTTCTTTTTTATTGTCATTTTGCTTGTTTTCTATACTTTCTGTCTTTTTTTCGTCTTCTTTCTTATCTTCTTTTTTGTCCTCGGCTTTATCTTCTGTGAGTAATGATTTGCCTTGATTTAATGTCTCTTCTGGCTTAACACCGCTTTGTAGTTGCACGGTAACCTCGTCCATCTGTTCTTGAGGTTGACCATTTAAGCTATCAGCATATGCTTTTTTAATTGAGTCAAGTTCTTCTTGAGTTATAACTCCGCTCTTGAAAAGTTTTTCGCCCTCTTCAATCTTGCGCTCAAGCATAGCGCGACGTTGAAGCTCAGCTTGCTCTTTTCTAAACTTTTCCTCTTTCTCTTTTTGTTTTCTATCGCGCTCTTCCATTAACGCTGAAATCTCTTTTGCGCTCTTGCCCTCAACGAGCATATCAACCTCTTCCTTATTGATTGTTTCTTTGTCAAGTAAGAGATTTGCCATCTCATTTAATAGGTCAATGTTGTCTGATAAAAGTTTCTTTGCGCGTTTGTAGTTGTAGTCAAGAATTGCTCTTACCTCGTCATCAGCCTCAGCTGCAAGTTTTTCAGAAAAGTCATTTCTTGTCTGGTAATCTCTACCTATGAAAACTTGGTCTGAGCTTTCTAGTCCTAAGAAACCAAGGTTCTTACTCATGCCCCAGTTGTATACCATATTGTGAGCTATCTTGGTAGCCTGAGATATATCGTTCGAAGCGCCAGTTGAAATATCTTTGAAGATAAGCTCTTCGGCAAGACGTCCGCCCATACAAACGGCAATCTCGTCCATAAGGTAGTTGTAAGTTCTGTATGAGTTGTCATTTTCAGGTCTTTGCATAGTGTATCCACCTGCCATGCCACGTGGGATAATTGAAACCTCTTGTACCTCATCGGTATGCTCTAGTTTCTTGGCAAGAATTGCGTGACCTGACTCATGATAAGCTGTAATCTTCTTGTCTCTATCGGTAACAAGACGGCTCTTCTTTTGAGGCCCCATCATAACCTTATTGATACCTTCGGTAATATCTGTCATGGTAATCTTTGGTCTGCCAGCACGAGCAGCGAGAATTGCAGCCTCGTTAAGCATATTCTCAATATCAGCGCCAGTAAAGCCTACCGTGATTTTAGCAAGTGTCTTAAAGTCTACATTGTCGTCAAGTGGTTTGTTTCTTGCGTGTATTCTTAAAATTCCCTCTCTGCCCTTAACGTCAGGTACATTTACATAAATTTGTCTGTCAAATCTGCCTGGACGCATAAGAGCTGGGTCAAGAATGTCCGCTCTGTTTGTTGCGGCAAGTACTATAATACCCTCATTTGACTCAAAACCGTCCATCTCTACAAGGAGTTGGTTTAATGTTTGCTCGCGCTCGTCATTACCTCCGCCAAGTCCGGCGCCTCTTTGACGACCAACAGCATCAATTTCATCGATGAAAACGATACAAGGTTTATTCTTCTTTGCTTGGTCGAATAGGTCACGTACTCTTGATGCACCAACGCCGACAAACATTTCAACAAAGTCAGAACCACTTATTGATATAAATGGCACATTCGCCTCACCTGCAACCGCTCTTGCAAGAAGGGTTTTACCTGTTCCTGGATAACCTACAAGGAGCACGCCCTTTGGAATTCTTGCACCAAGGTCGGTAAACTTCTTTGGAGCTTTTAAGAACTCTACAATCTCTTTGAGTTCTTCCTTCTCTTCGTCTGTACCTGCGATGTCTGAGAATTTAACTTTGCTTGTAGTATATGCTTTTGCACGTGATTTGCCAAAGCTCATTGCGCCTTTATTTGAGCTATTTAAAAGGCGGAAAATCATCCAAACTAGGAATAGTCCAAAGCAAATATAAAGTATTGGATAAATTATATCCCATGCGTTAACACCTGGAAGTGCTGGCTCCATTGATATAATACTATCTGGATGCGCTTCATTATACTCGATTATTATTGTACGAAGTTCGGTAAGTTCGTCAGCTGTCAAATAATTGATGTAATAATCTGCGTAGTCTGGAAAGTGGTCAGTATACTCTGAGTCCTGCAATAAGAAATACATTGTGTCAGTTGTATAGTAAACGCTTACAACCTTTTCATATTTATTATCCTTGTCAGGATTTGTTCGTCCATCGACAAGCTCTTGTACCTCTGTTGCGCCACCTGTAATTCGCTCTCCACTATATCCCCTATTTGTAAAGATTAGTACAAATAGTAATACTATAAGTAAAAGAACTATAATATAGGTCCATCTAAATTTTGGTTTTTGTTCGTTCACATTGCCTCCTTAAATTAATTTAACCATAATAAGATTATTTATTATGTTTTTACATTTGTTGTTAAAAGTCTTAACTTAAAGACTCAAGATATTGTATCATAAAAAAATTTTTCTCGCAACAAAATAGCGAGGCTTTTTAAAGAAATTTTAAATTTTGCCTCATTTTCGACAATTTTTGCAAGGGTAAGGTTTTAAGAATAAACTCTGTACTAGGTTTTTACTGTTAGTTATTAAAAAAGAGAGCTACTTTTGCGTGTACATTGAAGCATGCTCTCTTTTTATCTAAGCTTGAGTTGTTGTGATAGTTATATCTACATCCTGCGTCAATTCGCATTTTAATGTTTTACCTTCAACTGATGTAGTAATTATATTGTTGTCATGTGCTGTAACTGAACTTGCGTCGCTGGTAGCAGGTAAAAGACTAAGTTCTCCAATTAATGTTCCATTTGCGTATATATAATAGGTTGTGCCCCATGCTCGCGGTTCTATTACGCTATTTGCACTAAGCGACGAAGGGAAATAAGTAGTATTGGAAGTAATGTAAAGCACTGAAGTTACTCTAATGTCTTGGCTTGTTGTAATAGTATAGTTTTGTGTTGTACCATTATAGTCTGCTAAAACATAGAAAGTCACTGAAGAATCATTTGTTATTGAAACGTCATAATAATTTTTCTCTTCAAGCGTAAGTTCGATTTCATCCAAGTTGATTGTTGCAGGTGTTGAGTTTGCAACTACTGTGATTTCAATGGTGCCGGATAAGTTCTCATGAGTTGCAAGTTCTGTTATTGGAACTCCATCACCTTTTATTGTTCCGCTTACCGATAGAGTTGCATTGGAGATACTAGAAGGCGTTGTCACTATATATCTAGAAGTAGTCGTATTTATAACATCTATATATAAAGTAAATGTGCCTGACGAACTTGTCACAGTACCTAAATCTAAATTAAAGTTCGTATTAACATAGCCCGGCATAAATCCTTCTACTGTTGTGCCTTGACCTGATAATGTATTTGGGTCTTTTATCCTCACATCTTTAACATATAGCGTGGTATCACCAATATCAAAATTTACTGTGCCTTTTAAGTTAATATTTTGATCTGCCGCATAAACACCAACAAATAGCATACCAAGAATTAAAATAAATGTAGATATAATAGATATTAATTTTAATTTAACGCTCATAATTTTTCTCCTTTTTTTGTTTAATATACGTTTTTCGTTATTTTAACAGTTTACAGATCAATTTTATTACACTAATTTATATTTGTCATGAAGGTGACATCATTGTGCTGTCACTTTAACTGGCAAATTTTAAAGATTTAAAATTTGCCAGGTTTTGCGCGAAGCGCGAGGGCTAAAAAAGTAAAAAAATATATATTTCTAGTAAAGTTAATTTATTTTAACCCCCCCCCCGAATTTTTGTCAAGCAAAATTGCGTCATTTTGGAAAATTGTTAAAATTTTTGCATGAATTCTTAATTTCGAAATCTTTTATACGACCGCATGAAGCGAGCGTGGCGTAGCCGTGCGAGTGTTCCCGCGTGCGACCAAAGGGAGCGTGCGGATAATGGAGCGATAGCGACACCATATATAGCCCGTGCGACCAAAGGGAGCGTGGGTGGAAGCGAGCAGCAAACAACGTTAATCAGCGTACCACATACTTAACGTCATAAAAATATACCCCTTGCGGGTCCTCTTTACGATGAAAAACCGTGTAGAAGGGAGTTTTTGAGAAAGAAAAAATAAGAAAGAAGAAAGAAGAGTTGTGGTTATATAAAAATTTTATCAGCATTTTTTACTTAACGTCATAAAAATATACCCGATAAGGGTCCTTATAAAGCCAAAAATTTAGAAAATTTTTGGCTGGGTCGGAGGAGGCACGCCACCCTAAAAATTTAACAATTTTTAGGGGACCCGGGGGAGAGGGACCGAAAGCACTATGAGCGTCTTTCGCGAAAAAGTGCGGTCCATAGCGGTTAGGCGTTAGCCGTGCCCGCGTACTACTAACTTAACGTCATAAAAATATACCCCTTGCGGGTCCAAATTACGAAGAAAAATTCAGAGAATTTTTCGAGGGGGTGAAGGGGGAGCTGGGAGGGGAAACAAAAGTGTTTTGAGTGACGTCCACGAAAAAACACGTACCTTAGCTGTTAGACTTGCCTCTGGCAAGTCGTGTCAGCGTAAAGGTTTTGTTGCCACCCCAATATGTCTCCCCAATTAGTCTGGCTGTATCACCGTATTCAATTTAAACACAACGTAGTCAATAAATTTATCTACCTCTTCCTTTCCCCCAAGTTCCTCGACAAACTTCATAAATTCTTTGCGATTGTTGAAGAAAAAGGTTCGAGCAAGTCCTATTACGTCAGTGTCGCATTCGCGCAATACTTTTAGTGATGCGGTAAACTGTTCTTTTATTTTTGCCTCAATCTTATCAGCTATTTCCTTGGACACCTCGCTAAACTCGGTGTTAACCTTCAAATTCTCATGAGTGCCATTAATTTCAACAAGTTCTACGCCAAGTATCAAGTGTGCAACAAAAATTGGAACATTATTTTCAAATTTAGTGGTGATTAATGTCTTTTTTGTCTTTATTTTATACTGCATTGATAGTGTCTGACCATTTTTCTCAACGTCATCTATTGTAACAATTTGATTAACCGATTTGGGATTTAGTAAATTAATGCCATTTAATTGGTCGACGTCAAGATGTGCCACCTTTTTTCCCTCTTTTAAGAGAACTGCCTCCCCTTGATTTACAATATGCTTGCCTTGAGCGCCTGACGAGCCGGATGACGAGTTGCTTGAGCCTTGTGTCCCCTCTGATTGACCTTCGCTTGTGTTTTGTGCCTGAGATATCTCTGAGTTTTCCTCTGACTTATTTGCATCATCCTCAATTGTAAGGTAGCCGATAAGTGATGATTTGGTTGGACTATAGTAGCCTTTATAAAAAGCCTCAAGTGAGGTGTCGGTTACATAAAGATTGCTGGCGTTATACCCTACTATCTGCTCAAGTTTTAGTCCCAAGTTATTTACAAGGTCATGAGAGCTCTCTAGCATTTCCTTAGCCGATTTATTAGTGCAAATAAAAACGGTATTCTCTGGGAGTGAGGCTACACGACTTAGATAATCTATAGTTGATGTGACATCCTCATTTAATAAATCTTCGTTGACGACTGTGGTCTTTGCGTGAGCAAGACCCACTGCCCGTCCCATAGCAATTTGAGCGTTATATACAGCCTCGGCAACAGAGGCGCCTTTGCCAGATATTACCGAGCTTTTCTCCTGATAGGACTGATTAGCTGTCGGAATAAATGTCAGAAGCGATATTTCATACTCGCTACCCAGTCTATCTATACCTAATGCCGTAACAACCCCTCTGTTTCTGTTTTCACCCGGCGAATATATGGCAAACGGGGTGAAAAATAGCAGTATTATAATTAAAATAATCATCATTGGCATTTTAAAGATTACTTTTATTTTTCTTTTCACCTCTCCTCCTTATTATCAAAATTAACACCATTACAAGTGGAAGTATATAATTTATGACTATTGCAAGATATGGTAACCAAAAAAGAGTTGAGGTTACCATGGTCTCATATCTTCCTATAAAAACATAATATAAAATGCAAAACAGCACGTCAAAAACTACCACTGAGTAGTTTTTATTAAGCAGTGGGAAAATATTTACAAAGCAGTCGCAAAATGCGTAATTAAAAATTTCCATTTGAAAGAGGGTTATAAACATGATGGTAAGCATGGCTATGATATCAAGTCTGCCTATGGCGTTGAATTGTACCGAAAAAACCAAGAGGTCGGCAAGAGCGTTGTTGTGCATAAAGGCGGTTATTTGATATTTGGCATAGAATAGATAAAAAAGTGTTACCACTAAAAACATTGCAAAAAGAGAGTAAAAATATAGGTGTTTTGCCTGACCTTTTTTGATTTCTATCCTGTCCATAATTAAAAACAATATTATAAAATCGCCAAATGAGAACACATGGTTATATAGTGATGAAAAAAACTGGCTTGCGTTTGATACAAAAAAATATGGTGCGGCGATGGGAGTAAAAAGAGATATAATCAAACAGATAATAAAGCCAGCAATGACTATGCCAAAAAAGAGTTGTATTGTCCGCGCAAACGTCCTCACTCCGCACAGTACGGCATGGTTAATCACTGGCAAAAAGGCGATAAGTGCCATAAAAATAAACTCATTATGATAAATTTGTTGTTTAAAGTACACATAAGTTATACTAAAAACAAGCAAACATTTAAAAAAGAAAAAGCAAAGCAATGCAAGATATATAATTTTTGTTATAACCACACCTAGTTTATCTTTTAAAATATCATAAAATTTTTTGTCTGGATAGCTATTTTTTAACCATATAAATATAGGAAGCATGGCAAGGTCAAGTAAAAATAGCGTTATAAGCACAAAAATAGAGTCAGCTGAAGTCTGCTCGTACATCAGTGATGGCATGAGGAGTATTTTGTTGGCGAAGATACACATCACGATTATTACGCCTGTTTGTCTCACATTTATCTTGTTCATACTCTCTCCTTTTTTTCAGGGCTAAACGATTTCGGCCGATACCGCTGAAAATATATGGGGTCGACCAAAATAGCGTCTTTTAAGTCCTGTGGTATGCGCGGGCTATACGGTGCTAGGTATGGAGTGCAGAAACTGTCATAATTATTTAGATAATTTATAATATAAACGAGCCCAGATATTAGTCCGATAAGACCGAGTGAGCCACCTAAAACTATAAAAAGTAGTTGCAATACTGTTATTTGTGGAGCCTGCTCTGGTATGGTATAAAGGGCTATTTTTGAAAGAGCTACAATAATCACGCCAGGTGGAGAGATAAGTCCAGCTTTGACGCCGGTGTCTCCTAAAATTAGCGCGCCGACAACAGAGGTTGCAAGACCTAGATAGCTTGGCAGGCGAAGACTGACCTCATATAGTATTTGAAAGAGCAAAAATATAAACAATATCTCCAAAAACGGAGTAAAAGGCAGTCCTTGAGTGGTATCTGCTATAGTTATCAAGAAATTTAGTGGCAGGATATTATAATGATATAGTTGCAGGGCAAGATAAAAGCCGGGAGCTATGAGAGCAATCAAAAGTCCGAGCAATCTTATCACCCTAACAAAGCTTGAGTAGTGGTGATTGGTGTAATAATCGTTGGAGTTTTGCAGGTCCTCAATAAATATAAAAGGAATGGTAAGTACAATTGGTGAGTTGTCAACAATCACCGCCACCTTGCCCTCAAGAAGTTTAGATGTAACGATATCTGGTTTCTCGGTGTTCCCCACCTGTTTGAAAAGTGACTCAGGGCGATTTTCAAGGTAGACTAGGATATTATAGGAGTCAAGAACGCCATCCGTCTTTATCTTTTTTATCTTATCGGTAACCTCTTTGACTATCTTTTTGTTTGCAATGCCTTTCAAATATGTAATGCACACTTTGGTTTGTGTTTGCGAGCCCACTCTCAACACATCTATGACAAGGTCTTTGCTTTTTAGCCTTCGTCTTAAAAGGGTTATATTGGTCTGCATATCTTCTACAAAGCCCTCACGCGGTCCTTGGATAACTGGCGAGGTTGGAGGCTCAGTTGGCGCGCGAGTTGGAAACTTTAAAAGATCAATTGAGAGTAGCTTTTTTGAAAAGTTGGTTACAACTACTACCCTGCCATCAAGCACCTCTTTTATAATATCCATTTCTTTTACCTCTTTTATGTCAATGGCTTTTAAGATATCATTTTTGAGTTTATCAATGGAAAGTTCGCCTTCAAAGGTCTGCAGAGGAAAATAGACCGCTGATGAGAAAAGCTGACCGTCAATTATACTTTTTAAATAGATAAAAGCAAGCTTTTGATTACCTCTTTTAAAGTAACGGTAAGAAAAATCTACACTCTCATTCAGTGCTGTTTTAACCTCTTTTACCTTCTTTTCTACATTAAAATAAGACATAACACCTCACTTTTTAAGATATTATGTCTTAATAAAATTATTTTTATGTGTGAAAAAGACTTTTATAGTCTTTTAATATTTTTTAGGCTACATATAAAATCTCGCCATCATAGATGTTAAACTCGCCATTTACAGCTGGGCTCACTCCTATGGACATATTTTCTTGATAAAATAGTGAAATATCCACGCTGTAGGTATAAACGCCTTCGTCCTCGCTTACCTCAAAATTTTCGCACTCATATCTCGTGCCGTCTAGGTAAATATTGAGTTTTTCAAGACGCTCGCTACCAGTAATAGTGACAAGCTTTGTCTCTCTATCAAAGGATACGCTGGTGAATGGAAGGTATCTATGCACCACTTTAACTGCCAAAACATTGGACGGCGCACTATTTCTATAGTTTGCATTTGTTGATACAGCTACCACATAAAATGAGCGATTACCACCTTCAAGCGTTTGCATATCAAGGAAGGTGTCATCTACTCTTTCGCCGCCGCTGTTTGCGCCGTTATAATATACCATATAATAGTCGGCATTTTCTACTGCCTGCCAAGTGATTATATCCTCAGTCTCGTCATAAGATATTATAGGCTTGTCAAGATATTTATAAGCGGTAAAAGTGATAGGGTCGCTTTCTTCGCTGTTGCTTCCATCATTTTCGCCAAGATAGCGGACTGTAACCTCATAGCTTCTGCCAAGTGTTATGCCCTGCTCTTCAAGTTCTTCTATCGAGAGTGTGTTTTGCTCGCTTTCTATTACTATTTCTTCCTCGCCACTTGTAAAGGTAAAGCGGTAGAGTGGATAGTTATCATTCATATCAACCGTGATATAGACATTGCTTCCGTCATCAAGCACTCTTAATCCCTTTGGAGCTGATACGTTATAGTTTAATACAAACGCTGTGATAATTCCTGCAATGGCAAGGAGGGCTATCACAACAGATAAAGTTATAATTAAAACCTTCTTTTTAGGCTTTTGCTCAATAAGTTCTTGTTTTTCTTCCATATTTCATAAATAGTATAGCCTAATATCAAAAAAAATCAAAACAATTTTAAATAAAAAGAAAAAACAATATTGACAAAAGTTTTTAAATGGTATATACTATTGTTAGTTAAATGGAGGAAAATATGTTCGAATATATGACTGATTCGCAAATCGCGGCATTTATTATAGGTATCGTTTTCTCTGTAATATCTATCGCAACAACCTGCTTAGCTATCAAATATGCTAAAAAATTTAATTCTATGACCAAAGCAATTTCTATGGCTCTTATAATTCCAGCAATAGCTTTTGTTGCTTGGTTCTTCCTTATCTTCTCATTCTTTGATGGGTTTAGAGAAGATGAAGTGCTTAATCTAATAGTTTCAATCATAATCTCAGTAATTCTTGCCGGTATGGTTGTTATTGTAGCTCGCGCTCTTTACAACAAACATCAAGACGAACTTGAAACTGAAGAGGAAACTATAGAAGAGCCTAATACAGAAAACGAAAATGTTACAGAAAACAAGGAAGATAAAAATGTTGCTGTAGCACCACTTCTACTTGTAAACAGCGTAGAAAACAAGGAAGAAAACGCGACAGAAAATACTACAGAAGAGACTACTGACAATAATGAAGTATCTGCTCAAGTGGTAGCAGAGCAAGAGGAAGCTGAAGGTACCGAAGAAATCGAAGACACAAAAGAGACCAAAAACACAGAAGAATCTGAAAATACCGAAGAAGAAAGCGTAGAGGAAGCTGACGAAACCCAAGCTCAAGACGAAGTAGCTACTGCCGAAGAAACTGAGGTCGAAACTGAAAACGTAGAAGAAACTACCGAGGAAGCTCAACAAAACACTAAAGATGTACAAGTAGAAACCGAAGAAAGTATAGAAGAAACAAAAGAGGCTCAAGAGGTTGAAGAAACTGCAAGCGAGACTCAAAAAACTGAAAAAGCTCCTATAGAAGCTGAAAGCACAGAAGAAGCAGAAGAAAAACCAGAAGAGAAAAAAGAACTTACAGAGGAAGAACAAGACGACCTTGAGTTTGAGAAGTTCCTCGAATCACTCAGAGCAAGAACAGAAGAAAATAACACAGATGATGACGACAATAAATAAAAGTTGTTATAGCAAGATAAAACTGTAATCGTTTGATTACAGTTTTTTTGTTGTTATTTTTTGTTTTATATTTTGTATAATGCTATGATTTATTATCACCTTTTATCATTAAAAACATTTTAACCATATAAAAAACACGACAAGGGCTATCACCCTGTCGTGTTTTTAACTTTTTTGCTATAAATATTTTGTTCTGTTAATAAAACTACTTAACAATAATATTTACTATTCGGTTTGGAACATAGATTTCTTTGACTATTGTTTTGTTTGAAATTACATCTCTAATTTTAGCATCTTGTTTTACAAAGTCTAAAATTTCTTGTTGTGTCAATGATGTGTCTATATCAAGTTTTGTTATAATCTTGCTATTGACTTGAACTGCTATCTCTACTGTTGATTTTACAAGGTCTTTTTCGTCATATTTAGGCCAAGATTGGTCAAGAATTTCACCGTTAAACACCCTTTCATACATCTCGCTTGTGATATGTGGCGCAAGTGGATTTAAGAAGATTAAGAATTGTCTAAGTTCTTCCCTAGTAATAAAGCCGTCTTCTTTTATCTTCTTAACAAATATCATAAGAGCTGAAATAGCAGTGTTAAGTTTCAAATTTTCATAGTTATCACAGAGTTTTTTGTTGAGAACTGAAAGTTCATAGATATGCTCTTTTGAAACGCCTTCGCCCTTTATCATATCTTGAAGTGCCCATACCTTATCAATAAATGATGTAATACCATTTATGCCGTCATAAGTCCAAGGAGTGTTATCTTCATAGCCGCCAAGGAAATGAACATGCATACGAGCAACATCAGTGCCGTATTTTTCAATAACTTCAAGTGGCGAAACACCATTTGTCGAACTTTTGCTCATCTTCTTACCTTCGCTATCTAAGATAAGTCCACTGCCCATCTTTCTTACAAATGGGTCGCGGGTTGGAACGGCACCTATCTCATACAAGAAATTTTGCCAGAAGAATGCATAGAGTACGTGACGTGTGATATGTTCTGTTCCGCCTGTATAGCAGTCTACACTGCCCCAATATTTGAGTTTTTCATAGTCTGCAAGTGCTTTATCATTATGTGGGTCAACATAGCGGAGCCAATACCAACTTGAACCTGCCCAGTTTGGCATGGTGTCGGTTTCGCGTTTTGCAGGTCGTCCGCACTTAGGACATGTGCACTCAACCCAATCTTTTGCCTTGGAAAGTGGTGAATCTCCTTTTTCATTTGGCATATAGTCCTTAACCTTAGGTAAAACAAGTGGCAGGTCTTTCTCGTCAAGTGCAACTTCGCCACAATGTGGGCAGAGAATGATTGGGAATGGCTCTCCCCAATATCTTTGACGATTGAATGCCCAATCGGTCATTTTATAGTTTATTTTGCGTTCTGCAACGCCCATTTCTATAAGTTTTTCAGCGATTTTGTGTTTAGCTTCCTTTACAGGCATACCATCAAACTCTGCAGAATTCATCATTTTGCTGTTTTTTGAAAGGTATTCTTTCTTTTCAACCGCAGCCTTTGATGTGTCACCTTCTATAACTTGAATTTTTGGAATATTAAATTTTTCAGCAAATTCATAGTCACGTTGGTCGTGGCTTGGAACTGCCATAACAGCACCTGTTGCATAGCCTGCAAGAACAAAGTCTGCAATAAACATTGGAACTTTTTTGCCATTTGCAGGATTTACTACATAAAGTCCTTCAAGACGTGCCCCCGTTTTGTCTTTTTGGTCACTCATGCGGTCAAACTCAGACCTAAGAGCCGTTTTTCTTCTATACTCTTCAACGTCTGCCCAGTTTGTTATATATGGTTTCAATGTATCGACTAGGCTATTTTCTGGAGCAAGTGCAACAAAAGTTATACCATAGACTGTTTCAACGCAGGTGGTAAAGATTTTAAGCTCTCCAACATTTTCGTCCTTATCATTATATATTTTAAAGGATATTTGAGTGCCTTCGCTTCTGCCTATCCAATTTCTTTGAGCTTCTTTAAGGTTCTCTGCCATATCTATGCGATCAATATTGCCAAGTAGTTTCTCCGCATACTCACGCATCCTAAGTAGCCAGCTCCAGCGCACTTCTTGAACTACATCGCTGCCACAGCGGTCACATTTGCCACCTTGGCTATCTTCGTTTGAAAGTACAGTTTTGCAATGTGGGCAGAAATTAACCTTTGATTTCTCTTTGTATGCCTTGCCATGATTGAATAATTGCAAGAAAATCCACTGTGTCCATTTGTAATACTCAGGGTCGCTTGTGCAGATGGTTCTATCCCAGTCAAAAGAAAGCCCAAGACGTCTTGATTGGTCAAGCACTGTTTTCATACCATTTGCAACAAAATCATGTGGGTCAATGCCCGTTTTGATGGCTGCATTTTCGGCAGGCAGACCAAAAGCATCTCCACCTATTGGGAAAAGTACGTTGTAGCCCTTAAAACGCTTAAACCTTGCAAGAGCATCCGCTGGAATTGTGCCCTTCATATGCCCCATATGAAGATTTCCACTTATGTTATAAAACTCATATAATACATAATACTTAGGCTTGGTTGGATGAAAGTCTATTGCCTTAAAAGCTTTTTCCTTATACCACTTATCTTGCCACTTTTTTTCAATCTCTTTAAAATTGTAGTCCATCATTTCTCCTTGTGAAAACATTTATAA
>CAKNIB010000016.1 GCA_930979925.1 uncultured Clostridia bacterium | reverse complement strand
CTTTAAAATGTGATAATCTACTATAAAGGAGAAATATGTACAAGCCTGTCGTTGCAGTAGTAGGTCGTCCAAATGTTGGGAAGAGCACCTTTTTCAATAAGATATGTGGCAAGAGAATAAGTATAGTTGATGACGCTCCCGGGGTTACGCGTGACCGAATTTACGCGGATGCCGAGTGGAGTGGTCATGCTTTTACCTTGGTTGACACAGGAGGTATAGACGAGAGGAGTGAGGATGCTTTTCAAAAGGACATACGCGCGCAGGCAGAGATAGCTATTCGCGAGGCAGACGTCATAGTATTTTTGGTAGACGGACGGGTAGGAGTGACTACAAATGACGAAGAGGTGGCAAGTATTTTGCAACGCTCCAAAACGCCGGTTGTGCTTGTGGTAAATAAGCTTGACAATTTTGAGGTTGAAAAGACCTATGAGTTTTATAGCTTAGGCTTAGGCGAGCCTCATCCACTTTCGCTTATGCAGAGCAAGGGTATTGGTGATATATTAGACGCCATAGTTGCCTGTTTTAAAGAAAGACCTAGCGACAACCTTGATGAAAATGTAACAAAAGTTGCAGTCGTAGGCAGACCAAATGTTGGCAAAAGTTCACTTGTCAATCGTCTGCTCGGCGAAAACCGCGTAGTTGTCAGTGATATAGAAGGTACAACGCGAGATGCAGTACTAGTACCCTTTAAGTATAACAAAAAGGACTATGCTTTAGTTGACACAGCTGGACTTAGAAGACAACGCTCTGTTGAAAAGGTGTCAGTTGAGGGCTACTCAGTACTTCGTACCATGTCTGCGATAGAGGAGGCTGATGTTGTGCTTATCGTCTTTGATGGGTCGCAGGACTTAACTGAGCAGGATGTACGCATAGCAGGCTTAGTAGACGAGGCGGGCAAGCCAAGTGTAATAGTAGTAAACAAGTGGGATATAAAGTCTAGGAGCAAGGAAGACTATCTTAAAATGCTCTCAGAGAGCCTTGCCTTTATGAGTTATTTTCAAGTTATCTTTGTCTCAGCGCTTACTGGCTCTTCTGTGGGACAGATAATGGAGAACGCCGAAAAAAGTTACCAAAACGCGAGCAAGCGAATTACGACAGGACTGCTTAACGACCTTCTGCACGAGGCAATTTTAAATTACAGTCCACCTGCACATAACGGGGCGCGTGTCAAGATTAAATATATTACGCAAGCCTCAACTAATCCGCCGACATTTGTCCTCTTTGTCAATGACCCAAAATATATCAATTTTTCGTACAGGCGGTATCTTGAAAATAGGTTCCGCGAGCGTATAGACCTTAAAGGAACGCCTATCAAATTTATTTTAAAAGGGAGGGAAGAAGAGTAAATTATGGTCACAGCTTTATATTTTATCCTTATTGCCTTTATATCATATTTTATTGGTACAATCAATTTTTCTAAGATTATAGCGTGGTATTCTAGGCATAAAGACATAACCAAAATGGGTAGTGGCAATCCTGGTACTATGAATATGCTACGCTCTTTTGGCTTTGGACTTGCACTTGCAACCTTTGTAGCCGAAGTGGCAAAAGCCGGACTTACCTGTCTTGCTTTTAGACTAATTTTCAGAGATATGTATCCTGATATGGAGGAGCTTATCTACTTTGTCTCAGGGTTCTTTGTTTTGATTGGCTATATCTTCCCTGTTTGGTCAAAGTTTAAAGGGGGCAAGGGCGTTGCCTGCTTTGCTGGTGTCTTTCTCTTCTCTGACCTTTGGTACGTCGCACTTGCCTGGTTTGTCGTATGCTTTATCCTCTTTATGTTTGTAAATTATGGTAGCGTTATATCCTTCACTTACATCGGAGGGCTCGCTATAGGTTATACTATCTATGTTTGGCTTATGCCAATTAATTACGCTTGGGCTATAACTGCGATCATTTGGGTACTTTATCTACTAATGCTCTTTATGCACCGTGGCAATATCAAACGCCTTATCAATCATACCGAAAGCAAGATTGACTTTCTTGGCAAACTTAAAAAGGTCTTTTCTCACAAGAAAGGCGAAGAGATAATTGAGGAGGACCAAGTAGTTTCTACTCCAGAAGCCGAGATTATAGTAGAACCTGACAAGCAGGAAGAAAGTAAACAGTCTGCACAGGACGAGCCGTCAAGTGCTGATGATAATGGCGAAGACACCAAGATAGAAGAATAACTTTCGAAAAACCAGAATAAATAGATAGAAATAAAAATTTGATATAATAAAACAAAAAGATTGCTTTTAAAGCAGTCTTTTTTTGTTTAGCGGTGAAAATAATGCAAATAAAATAAGTTTTTCTTATATATCCACTTTTTTAATTCAAATCAAGTATATTCCTAGAATTCCTAACATACATTATCTTGTCGCATAGGAGGCATATTTTATGGAAAAATACCAAATTTATGATGATATTAAATCTCGAACAAACGGCGATATATATATTGGTGTGGTAGGTCCAGTCCGCGCTGGCAAGTCAACTTTTATCACAAACTTTATGCAAAAGCTGGTTGTTCCAAATATCACAGAGAAAAACGCCAAAGAAAGAACGATTGATGAGCTTCCACAATCTGCTGACGGCAAGACCATCATGACCACTCAACCGCATTTTGTACCAAACGAGGCGGTCAAGATTAAGGTCGCAAATGCCGAGATGAAGGTTAGAATGATTGACTGTGTTGGCTACCTTGTAAGCGGGGTCATGGGGCATATTGAAAACGATAAGCCAAGGCTGGTAAAAACTCCTTGGTCGAGCGAGGACCTTCCTTTTGAAGAGGCGGCTGAGCTTGGTACCACTAAAGTTATCAAGGAGCACTCAACTATCGGCATTTGCGTAACAACTGACGGCTCTATCACTGATATTCCGCGTAGTAGCTATGTCGAGGCCGAAGAGAGGGTGGTTTGCGAGCTCAAAGCCTGTGGTAAACCTTTTGTTATTGTGCTAAACTGTAAAAATCCAAACAATGCCGAGGCAAAAAAGCTTACAAATGCACTAAATGAGAAGTACGAGGTGCCTGTTGTTGCTCTCAACGCACAGGAGCTAAAGGATGAGGATGTTGACAAAATTGTTGAAAACATTTTGATGGAGTTCCCTGTCAAATCCATCCAAGTCCAAATGCCAGAGTGGCTTAGAGCGCTCGACTTTAACAGCGATATTATCACTGAAATTGCAAGTGAGATGAGAAAACTTGGCACCAGCATGATAAGGCTAAGCGACGCTGAAAAGAGCCAAATCGCCTTTGCTGAAAGTAATTGCTTCGACCCAATAACAGTTTCGACTATTGACGCTGGCAATGGTGTTGTAAGATTTAATGTTATACCTAAGGATGACCTATTCTATCGCGTTCTTTCAAATGAGTGTGGCTTTGAAATAAAAGACGACTTTGAGCTTGTAAGCTATATCAAAGAGCTCGCTATTGCAAAAATTGAGTATGACAAGATAAAAGGTGCACTTGAAGAGGTTAAGGCAACAGGCTATGGCATTGTTGAGCCAAGACGTGAAGAGCTCGAACTTGGCGAGCCAGAAATCATCAAGCAGGGCAATAGATTTGGCGTTAAGATAAAGGCGTCAGCTCCATCTCTTCATATTATGAGGGTAGATGTTGAGACAGAGGTCACTCCACTTGTTGGAACAGAGGACCAAAGCCAAGACCTTGCTAAAAACCTTGTTGACCAGTTTGAGAATGACCCACAATCTATTTGGGATACAAATATTTTGGGCAAGAGTTTATTTAATTTAGTGGGCGATAATATCAACGCTAAAATTGTTACTATGCCAGTTGAGGCACAAAAGAAAATGCGTAAAACACTTTCAAGAATTGTCAATGAAGGCAAGGGCGGAGTGCTTTGCATACTCTTATAAAATTTTGATATATTCATTTATGCAGTCTTATTACGAGGCTTGCAAAGAGACCGAAAGAGTAGCCCTTCGGTCTCTTTTATGAGGTGGCAATCTTCGCTTGCCACCTCATTCTATTGTCAACTTTTTGTTAAAAGTTGACAATAGGCAAGCCTCATGCATCAACAAAACAAACTTATCCACATTTTACACTAGTTTTATATAGACAACAAAGAAAAAATTAAAGCTCTAAACATGCACAAAAAAGAAAAATTTTGATATTTTCTCTTAAATTTTGAAAATTTTTAACAATTCCGCAAAATGCCGTCATTTTGCTTGACAAAAATTTCGGGGGGGGTACAATAAATTAACTTTTATAGAAAATATACTTTTTATCGCTTTTTTAGCTAAAATTGGCGATTTTTTACTAAAAAAGTGGATAACTCATCTGAGTTATCCACAATATAGAAAAAAGTAAAAAAGTATATTATAAAAAGTTAGTAAATAAAAATAATTGGTAAAGCTTGGTATTAAATTACACCATTTATCAAATACTAAGGAAAGTGAGGTATTTAAGATGTCAGCAAAAGTAAAATTATTAATCGCTTTTTTGATAGATAAATTGTTTTTTAAAACCCCAACAATAACTTTGAAAATTGTTTTAAAACTGGTATAATGATTATATGGAATACGATATCAGTTCATTAAACGAAGAACAACTTGCACCCCTTAAGGAGATTAAGGGGGCAGTTTTAGTTACAGCAGGGGCAGGCTCTGGTAAGACTAGGCTTTTAACGCATAGGGTTGCTTATCTTATCAAAGAGTGCCATGTTGACCCATATAGAATTCTTGCCATAACCTTTACAAACAAGGCAGCAGGCGAGATGAAAAATCGTATCAGCGGTATGGTGGAGGGCGCCGACCGCCTATGGATATCCACCTTTCACTCAATGTGCGCAAAGATTTTGAGAAGAGATATAGACACTCTCTATCCTTTTACCCGCGATTTTTCTATTTATAGCGATAGTGATAGTGATAAGGTGGTAAAAGAGGTACTTGTTGAGCGTGGAGTGAGTGACGACAAAATAAAAAAGGCGGTTGCAAAGCATATCTCTAATTGGAAAAATGGCAGTCAAAGTTTGGAAGAATATATTTCAACTCATGAGGATGAGTATGACATGAAAAAGTTAGGACTATATATCCAAGACTACCAAAACAAACTAAAAAAGAACAATGCCCTTGACTTTGACGACCTTCTTTGCAAGACGGTTGAGTTATTTAAAACTTTTCCTCAAATACTCGACTATTACGCAAATCGTTTTGAGTATATTTTGGTTGACGAGTTCCAAGACACAAACACCGTGCAGTATAACCTTGTCAAAATGCTAGCCTCAGTGCATGGCAACCTTTTTGTTGTGGGTGATGAAGACCAGTGTATTTACTCGTGGCGGGGCGCTAACTTTCAAAATATTTTTAACCTTAAAAAAGATTTTCCAGACGTCAAGGTTTATAAGCTTGAAAGAAATTATCGCTCAACAAGCGAGATAATCAAGATTGCAAACAATGTAATCAAAAACAATACCGCTCGTCTCAACAAAAATATGTGGACGGACAAAGAGGGAGGCGAAAAGCCAACCTTGTATAACGCTTATGACGAGCGCGACGAGGCTACTTATGTGGCAAAGACCATACAAAACCTAACCTATCAAGGCTATGAGTACAAAGACATAGCTGTTCTTATGAGACTAAATGCTCTAACTCGTAATCTTGAGGAGGCGTTTCTATCCTACAACATACCTCACCGCATTTTTGGAGGATTTAAGTTCTACGAGCGCGTGGAAATTAAAAACATCATTGCCTACCTTCGCCTTTTTACCAACCCAAGAGATGATGTGTCCTTTGCCCGAATAATTAATTTCCCAAAGCGTAGCATTGGTGACGCAACTGTGGCGAAGCTTCAAGAGTTAGACTTTCAAAAGGCTCTACTTGAAAATGTATTATCGCAAAATTTACAAGAAAATGCCACCCTTTACAAGAAGTTTTCATCGTTTATTGAGGAGTACAACCAAGTTGCAAACGTTTCACAAAAACCACTTTCAACATTTGTCGAAAAGGTACTAAATGCTTTTAAAATTCGCAGTGCATACAATCCAAAGATTGAAGAGGAGTTTGATAAACTACTCAATATTGACCAGTTTGTTTCCTCTGTTAAAGAATTTGAGGCGTTAAACCCTGACGCCACTCTTTCAGAGTTTTTGGAGAGCATAACATTAAGCTCAGACACCGACGACATAGGCGAGGGTGGTGCGGTAACTATTGCAACAGTCCATGCGGTCAAGGGACTTGAGTTTAAAGTGGTGTTTATCATTGGACTTGAGGAAGGAATTTTTCCTATCTCGCGTGCACTTAATAGCACCTATGAGCTTGAAGAGGAGCGCCGTCTTATGTACGTGGCTCTTACCCGAGCTGAAGAGAGATTGTACCTTTCACATTGCTCAAAACGCTATCTATATCATGATAGTCAGTACCAAACTCCAAGTAGATTTTGTCGCGAGCTTGGCCTGCTATCACTCGAGCAAGGACTAAACAACAACCGTAGTTATGGACTTGACCGCACATATGAGGGCTATTGCAATAATAGACAAAACAGCAGTTACAGTAAAAGTTATAACGGGCAGACCTATTCTCCAAACATTGATAGATTTAATAAGACCTCTTCACTTGACCAGGCACGCTATGTACGTTCTAGCTTGCAGAAGAAAGAGGAGAAGCCTAAAAAAGATATTTCAATTTACCATGTTGGTCAAAAGGTTATGCATCCGAAATATACATTAGGTCAGATAGTTGCAATTTCGTCAGACGGTCTTGTCGGCGACATTATATTTGATGGCTTTGGCAAGAAAAGTTTGATGCTTGAGCTTGCACCTCTTGAAATTATAGAAGATTAATTTTAAAACATCTCAAATTTGCCAAAAATATCTAAAGGATAAGAAAATGGACAAAAATATCGATAAAAACAATGAAAAAATCAAAAAAATGGAAGAGCTTATAAGGGAGATAGAAAAACATAACTATAACTATTATGTTTTAGATAACCCTACCATCTCTGATAGTGAGTATGATAAACTCTATTACTCGTTAGTTGATTTAGAAAAGGAAACGGGCATAATTTTGCCATATTCGCCAACTCAGCGGGTAGGCGACACCGTTCTTGAAGGCTTTACCAAAAAACGCCATGAAGTGCCACTTTACTCGCTCAATAAAGTGCGCGATTTTTCTGACCTCGAAGAGTGGTGTAACGACATGAGAAAGGTAGACAAAACCACTGATTTTGCTGTTGAGTACAAGTTTGACGGACTAAATCTTGTTATAGAGTATGAAAACGGGCTTTTTAAGTCGGCGACAACGCGAGGCAATGGTAGCATTGGCGAGGATGTCTCACTTCAAGTTAAGACTATAAAGACAGTACCTCTTCAGATAAAGTTTAAAGGCAGACTTATTGTGCAAGGCGAAGGCATGATGACCAATAAAAGCTTTGCCGAGTACAATAAGACAGCAACCGAAAAGCTAAAAAATCCAAGAAATGCCGTTGCTGGCGCCATCCGCAACCTTGACGTCAAGGAAACTGCCAAACGAAATCTTGATTTTTTCTGCTATTCTATTTTGCTTTGCGAGGGCGAAAAATTTACCACCCAAAAACAAATGCATGAGTTTTTGGTAGAAAATGGTTTTCAAACGGGCAATTACTTTAAGATATGCACAGATGTTAAAGAGATTATCCATTGTATCAACGAAATAGACCTTGTCAAAAGTAAGCTTGACGTCATGATAGACGGTATGGTTATAAAGGTCAACAATGTTGCACCAAGAGAGGATATCGGCTTTACTGCAAAGTTTCCTAAGTGGGCGATAGCATATAAATTTGAGGCGCAAGAAGCTACAACCCTTCTTAAAAATGTAGTATGGCAGGTGGGACGAAGTGGCAGGGTAACACCTATTGCCGAGCTCGAGCCTGTCGAGCTTGCCGGCGCGACCATAAGACGAGCAACGCTAAACAACATTGACGATATCAGAAGAAAGGATGTCTATATCAATGCTCGCGTGTTTGTGAGACGAAGCAACGAGGTTATCCCAGAGATAATGGGACTTGCCGAGAAAAATGAAAACTCTGTTAAAATTGTAGAGCCTGATTTATGCCCATGTTGCAAAAGCAAATTAGTCAAGAGGGGGCCTCTTTTATACTGTGAAAATCACCTTGGCTGTCGCGACCAGGTGGTGGATAGACTTTCTCATTTTACCAGCCGAGAAGCTTTTAATATTGAGGGACTTTCTGAAAAAACCATTGAGGCTTTATATGACAATTTAGGAGTTAGAAAGGAAAGTGATTTATTCAAACTTAAACTAGAAGACTTATTAAAACTTGAAAATTTTCAAGAAAAAAAGAGCAAAAATATTATAAATTCTCTTCAAAATAGCAAAAATGTAGAATTTTATAGGTTTTTACTTGCTCTTGGCATTGCAGAGGTGGGAGTAAAAACCGCAAAAGATATTGCAAAACATTTCAAAACTCTAGAAAATTTAAAGAATGCATCAAAGGAAGAAATATTGAAAATAGATGATATTGGAGAAATTATTGCCGATAATATTTACAATTTCTTCAAAGAGAGGTATAATATAGATGAGATAGATAGCTTGTTTGGCTGTGGCGTTAAAATAAAAGAGGTAGAGCTATTGCAGACAAATCCAAATATTACAGATAAAACCTTTGTTTTGACAGGCACTTTGACCAAACCGAGAGGCGAAGTTGAAACGCTCATAGAAAGTTTGGGAGGCAAGACAAGCTCATCAGTTTCAAAAAACACCGATTACGTCCTTGCCGGCGAGAGCGCAGGCAGTAAGCTTGATAAAGCTAGAGCCCTTGGCGTAAGAATTATAAACGAAGAGGAGTTTAATGACTTACTAAAGAATTAATACTAAAGATAAATTAAAAGAGGGAAATATGGAAGAGTATTATAAGAGCGAATTTGCAAAAGATGTTGAAAGTCGAGCCGAAAAGATGTCTGATAAAGAGCTTGCTGATGTAATAAAGAGACTTGAGATTGACTTGGGAATTACCAAAGCTCACGAGGCAGAAAATAGTAAACGCAAAAGGATATTAAAGTTCGGCGAGAACGTAATAATCTTGGTTGGTGGAGTGATTGCATTTATTTCGCCTTTGTTTGATGGGACTTTAAAAAGTGTACTTTTTGGCTTAGGTATAGGTTTTGTCAGTGGCGGAATATTAGGCAAATTATATCTTTCCAATAGCAAGGATGAAGAACTTGACGAGTACTCACAGTTTCAGCGAGATGTATACGACCTATTAAAAGACCATCAAAAAAGAAGACTAGAAGGAAGAGAAATCTTTCCTGATGTTTTAGGCTAAGTAAGGAGCTTTATGATTTACGCAAGAGAAAAAGACGGTATAAGGATAACAGACAAAAGCGATTTTAACATAGAGCACATTTTGGAGTGCGGGCAGGTCTTCTGCTATGACAAAGTGGGGGAGGACTATATAGTTTTTCCAGTTGATAAGTTCGCTAAAATTGTAGATGAGGGTGACAGTTACAAGATTTACACCAAAGATGTTGATTATTTTATAAATTGGTTTGATTTAGACGGCGATTATAGCAAGATAAAGAGTGAGCTTGCGAAACACGAGATTTTGTCAAAACCTATCAAGTTTGGCTACGGAATAAGAATATTAAAACAGGACCTTTTTGAAACTCTTATTTCTTTTATTGTTTCGGCAAACAATAATATCAAAAGAATTAAGCTAATTTTAAACAATTTACGTAAAAATCTCGGCAAAAAGCAGGAATATGGCTATTCTTTTCCAACTTTTCAAGCTTTGCAAAAGTGTGATGAAGACTTTTTTAAGAAAATGGGAACAGGCTATAGAGCGGGCTATTTGTATAAAGTTTTAAGAGAGATAACACCAGAAATGCTTTCAGCTTTTGCCTCTTTGCCTACCGACAAACTAAGAGCATCACTTATCGCGCTAAGCGGAGTAGGTCCTAAGGTCACCGACTGTGTAATGCTATTTGGCTATAACAGGTTTGACGTCTTCCCAGTCGACACCTGGATAGTAAAGATGTACAATATGTTCTATGCTCCGCAGGACAAAAGAGAGCAAATAGCTAAAAACCTCGTAGACGAGTTTGGCGAGCTTTCTGGCTATGCACAACAGTATCTCTTTTACTACCAACGCTCTTTTATTAAAAAATAATTTAAGGAAAACGACAATTTTTTCGCTTAAAAAGGCAAAATTTTGTTGTTTTTTTATTAAAATTTTAAAAATATTCCTTTTGAAAAACAAAATTGGGTATTTACATAATCAATACTCTGTGATATAATAAAGTCGGAGGAAGAAAAATGTCACTTTTATTATTTGGTGCAACTGAAATTACGCTAGTATCAGTTTTTGGAGCAATACTACTAGGAATAATTATATATTACTGTTTTGTTCCAATGAAGAGCCTTTTTGTAGCCCTTTTTGCAGGCTGTTATATTCCAAGTTTTAGATTAATAAGCATAAAAAACAGAAAATTAAACGTAAAAGAGGTTGTAGCTTCATATATTTTGGCTAAAAAATCAAAAAAAGATATTTCACTTAATGATATAGAAAATTTTAAACTTGAAGGCGGAAACATCGATAACGTTATAAAGGCACTTAACCTTGCACAAGAAGCGGGGATAAAACTTGATTTTAATTTAGCTTGCGCTATTGAAAGAGCATCAGGTGACGCATATAAACTTGTCCAAGACGCTATCGTATCACAAATAGTTGAGACAGGCGAGATTAAAGCTTTCACACAAGATAATATTGAAATTATTGTAAATGCAAAATTTTCTGTAAAGGCGAATTTAAATAAATATGTAAATGGCCTAGGTCTTGATGACCTTAAAAATAATGTTAGCGCTTGGATAATGGAAAACATTGCAAGGACAAAAGACCATAAAACTATTATGGTAGAGCCAAACCAAAGCCTACTTTCAAACCTTGACCTAAGAGTTGTTTGTCAAAAGTCTATGTATGAGCTTCTTGATATCAATATTCTTTCAGTTGATATCGGAAGAGACTTAAATATGGAAAACGAAGTAAAGTCCGCAGAGAAGGAAAAAATTTATGCTCAGATTGAGGCGGAAAGAAGAAAGAACGCCGAAGAGATTAAAGAGCTTCAAATGAGGACAAAGACTGAAGAGATGAAATCGACAGTTCTTCAAGCTGAAGCTGAGGTACCACAGGCAATATCACAGGCAATCAAGGAGGGTAGGTTCTCAGTCATGGACTACTACAAACTTATGAATTTGCAGGCTGACACCGCGCTCAGACGTGCTATAATCAATGACTCTAAAAATACAGATGACGACGAAGGGGATTTCATGTAATGAATACTATAGCTCTTATATGTATTATTTGCGGAGGCATTTTATTACTATTTATAGTAGCAATAATTTTTATTCATAGGTCAAATAAGAAAAGATTTCAAAGATTGCAAGAAAATTTGAATAAATATAAAGAAGAAAATAAAAATTTTGAACAGGATAATAAAATCACTCTTTCAAAAGAACCTGAGGCACCTCAAAATGAAAACATTATACAAGAGACACGCGAGCCTGCAGATATTAAACTTGAAAATACTCAGCAAGAAAATACTGAAAAGTCACAACAGCCAATAATAGAGGAATATGATGGCTGGCATGACGAGCCAAAAGAATATAAACGCAAACCACAAAGCATATCAAATGAGGACTTTTTTAAAGACGAACTTAGAAAATTTATTGAAACAAACGAAAAAAGTAAGAAAAAACCAGAAAAAACAGATGATTTTGAAGATTTTATGAATGAGCACGCCTACTCTCGCCGAATTTTCAACAAAGACCTCTTGTCAAAGTTAAGGGACCTTCCGCCAGAGATTAAGGCAGTAATACTAAGTAATGTTTTTAATAAATATGACGATTAAAAATGGCAGTTGAATCTGTCATTTTTTTATGCTATTTAATTTGACAACATTTTGTCATAATGATAAAATATATTAAAGCATAATTATATTGTTATTTGCTAAAAATAAAAATAGGAATATACAAAAAATATCTAAATATATTCACATTAAATATAACTATTTTTTATTAAAAATAAAAATATTATTAAAAAACATAAAAAGGAGGGGAAATGACAAAAAATCTAAAGAAATATGATGTTTTTGTCTATATTTTAGCGATTTTGCTTTTGATCTTTATCGCAAGTTTTTTTCCTTCAACTGAAGTTACTCACAGCCCAGAAACAACTCTTGCCGCACCTACTAACTCTGACAACTGGCAAGACAGCGCATCCTACCGCGACACATCTTGGTCAGGCAGTGGAACGTCAGGTAGTCCATATCTTATCACCTCAGCGCAGGAGCTAGCCGGTCTTGCATATAGAGTAAATAGTGGAAATAGATATTTTGGTAGATATTTTCGGCAAACTGTCAATATAGATCTCTCAGCTCATTACTGGACACCTATTGGTAATGATAGTAATGATTTTGCTGGAAATTATGATGGAAGTGGCTACACAATATCAGATCTTTATACTCAGGCTTCAAATAATTATCAAGGCTTATTCGGTTATATTTCTGGAAGCTCTTCAGTTACTGCTACGATAAAAAATGTTATTATAACAGACTCATTAATACAAGGCAACCAATATGTAGGCGGAATTTTAGGGTCCGGGGGTATTTTCTCTCTCGTAACACATTGTCACAACAATGGCATAGTTCAAGGCACACGCTATGTAGGTGGAATTGTCGGATATAACACTTTAACTGTAGATTATTGTTACAATACAGGCAATATTACAGGGAAATCACATGTAGGAGGTATATCAGGGGAAAACAGTAATGGGTCAACAAGATATTGCTATAATAATGCAAATATAAATGGAAATGACTATGTAGGTGGAATATCAGGATGGAATAATGGTCCTAGTACTACGCAGGTTGGAGCTGTGTCAACATGCTATAATAGCGGAAATATTAATGGAGTAAATTATGTAGGAGGAATTCTTGGACGAGCTAATGCAAGTATCCCTTCGTGTTACAATATTGGAAATGTAAACGGCAGCGGTGATTATATAGGTGGAATTGTAGGACATACTAACCATGCTGTTAGACAATCATACAATACTGGTACAGTCAATGGAAGAAGTTATGTAGGAGGAATTGTAGGATACGTTGACCGTGATTACATAACAGATACCTATAACACAGGAAATGTGATAGGAAGAGGAAACTATATAGGTGGAATTGTAGGATGTAGGTATAATTACAATAATAGCGCAAGGTTAAGATATTGTTACTTTGGTGGGAATTGCACATTAACATATGGCATAGGTGCTACAACTTATAGTAGTGGTGAGCCATCAAGCGAAGTCGGTTCTAATGCTGGCTGTACTAAGATTATCAACTTAAACACTACCTCCTATGCAAAAGATTATAATTGGTATAGAACTTCGTCTAACTGGCTTAATACATGGAGATTTAATACTTGGGGAATAGATTCTACAATAAATGATGGTTATCCGTATTTATTAGTGTTTTATAGTTATGAAATAGAATATAATTTTAGGGAAGGTTCTGCTGGAAGTTCGGCACCTTCTTCAGCATTGTTAGATGAAATAATAATGATATCAAATCCTAACCCATCAACAGGTTATCGTTTTATAGGATGGACTGCAAGTGGTCTGTATGCTAACACTGCACAACATGGGGATTCCAATACTGAACTTTATTCTTGGTCCAATACTGAAACAATGGTTACAAGTACATATTTTAAAAACTTAGCAACATTTGCATCAACAGTAACGCTTACTGCAAATTATGAAGAAATTTACAATATTAGTTACAACTATAACGGCGGGTCAGCTGGGAGCTCGGCTCCATCTTCGGCAACGATAGACCAAGTTATTCAAATATCTACACCTAATGCACCTGCAAATCATGTTTTTGCTGGGTGGACGGCAAGCGGACTTAACACAAGCACTGCTCAATATGGTAGCTCATCTTCATCGCTTAATTCGTGGACAAATGGCTCGACTTCTGCAATGGGTGAATACTTTTTAAACCTTGCTTCACCTGGTAGTACTATCACCTTAACTGCTAACTGGAAAGAGATACAATATGACGTACAAGTAAACTACAATGATGGGGTGACTTCAAACAGAACAATAAGTGATATTTCATACTCAACGGTATTTAATTTACCAACTCCAACAAGGGCAGGATATAACTTTACAGGATGGAGCTCAACGAACATAAGCTCAACAGCACGTGTTGGGTCTTCACCTACAGATTGTAATACGACTTGGACCTCAGGACAACTAACAACAGCGCAGTATTTTAAAAGCCTTACCTCAGTTGGAGGCAGAACAGTAATACTTTCAGCCAATTGGGAGCCAAAACAATATACAATCACCTTTGACTTAGATGGCGGAACAGGCTCAACATCAATGACATATACAATAAACGGCAATTACACATTGCCAGAGCCAAACAAAACAGGACATACTTTTACCGGATGGCAATTTGTAAGCCAAAGCGGAGAAGGTAACTGGAGCTCGGGAACATACTCAGCCGGGACATCACTCAATGGTAAGTATGGAAATATATCACTCAGAGCCACCTGGCGAGCAAATACATATACAGTAACCTTCGATCCACAAGGTGGTTCGGTAAGTCCAACAAGCATACAAGTAACCTATGGACAAACCTATGGATATCACAACGGAGGAGTCCTCCCAACTCCAACACGTCAAGACTTTTGCTTTAATGGATGGAGAACCCAGGTAGGTGGTACATCCGAGCTCGACCGCTATGCGACAGATATCTATACGATAGCGGGAGATAGCACACTTTATGCACGTTGGATTAATACATGGAATATATACACAGAAAAGCCAGAAGGTAATGGAACAACGGCTTCACCTTATCTAATAGCAACCCCAGAAAACCTGTCCTGGATATCCTACGAAGTTTCAAGGGGACGAGAAACGACAGCGGTCTGCAAACAAACAGCAAACATAGATTTAAGAGTGGATAGAGACGGAAGCGTAGGATACTGGTACCCAATAGGCACCCAAACGTATCCTTTTAGAGGAAGCTATGATGGCAATGGATTTAATATAGAACTTATACAAATAATTAATTTGTACCGCAATAACGTGGGTATTTTTGGATATACAAATGGAGCGCGAATTGATAAGATATATGTAATTTATACCGGCAGCGACTTAAGTGACGATGATCATGCCAGTATGTCTACCTATAGAAACACCAATATAGCCGGGATAATTGCTTATGCGCAGGGTAGTACAATATTATCAAACAGTGCATTTTACGGACAGCTAGCAACTACAGTAAACATGACAAACACGGGAGCATTAATTGGCTATGCAGCAAATACTGTAACAATACGAGATTGTGTAATATTTGATGCAATCAACAGATATGGAGACGGCTCAAGTGTAGGTGTCTCAGGTGGAAATCCAAGGATAGAGAGCTGTGTGTACAAAATAAACGGCGTAAAGGGTTATACCTTTACCGGCTACTCAGA
>CAKNIB010000015.1 GCA_930979925.1 uncultured Clostridia bacterium | reverse complement strand
GTTTGAAATTCGGTAATGCCAACATTTTTCTTCTTACGCTCAATTTCAATAAGGTTTGAAATGAGGTCGCGTACTTTATATGGATTTTTTATATGTCTCATGTGGAAAATAGGCGCATGAGCATCGTTACTTGATATCTCAATGGTTCCGGTGCCAAAAATTTTGTCTGCAAAGGATACAAACAAAGTTACGTCATAACATCTGTAGACATTGATATCGTCAATAATCGCACTCAAAAAACCTTTATGTCTAAAAAATTTAACCCATTCGCCTTCTTTCTTTACTATATAATATCTATAAAAGGAGATTGGAAGGCCTAAATGTCTTTTTCTGTCGCGCCAAATAACTTCACAGCTCTTATCGAATTTCATGTTTTACCTCCAGTTCTTGCGTGTGGTTAAAGATTAGCTTTGGAATTCGGTAATTCCGATATGATGTTTCTTTCTTTCAAGCTCTATCAAGTTAGATATAAGGTCTCTTACCTTGTAAGGATTTGCAATATGTCTCAAATGGAAGTTTGGAGTGCTTTCATCGTTTGCAGAGATTTCAAGTGTGCCTGTCTTAAATATTTTATCGCCTAGCGATTGAAAAAGTGTAACATCATAGCATCTATAGATGTTAACCTCGTCAATAATTGAGCTTAAAAAACCTTTGTGTCTAAAGCTTTTGACCCATTCGCCTTCCTTCTTTACAATATAGTATCTAGTGAAAGAGATAGGTAGTCCTAAAATTCTTTTTCTATCATGCCAGATTACTTCACAATCTTTATCAAATTTCATTTTTCCTCCATAATATTCTACTGTATATATTTTAAATGAAAAAAAGTGAAAAGTAAAGGGTTTTTATAAAATTTTTTTTCTGCAATGATAAGAGAGGATGCTTTTCAAAATAAAAAAAAGGAGGAAAGATCCTCCTTATGTAAATATTGTGTGATTTAAGAATTTTTCTAATTATTTGCCACAGCCGTTACCACAGCATCCGCAAAGAAGTAAAAGGATTATAAGAGTGCAGCAGTCCATACCACAGCCGTTATTGTTGCAACCACAGAGACATTGTAAAAGTATAATCCATATCAAGAGTGAGCAGCAATCACAGCCACAACCGTTGCCACAGCCGTTACCAAAACCCCCACCACACGATGAGTTGTTAAAAAAGTTCATTAGTTCCTCCTAAAAGTTTCTTATGTATTTGAAAGTTTTCCTTTCACATTAACATACTACTAAAAAAACATAAAAAATGTGCAAAAAACATTTATATTTTTTCTCTAGATTAATTTTATTTTTTGTCAAGCCAAAATTTATTCGACAAAACTCGTCCACTTTTGACAGCATATAAAAACCAAGTTTTCACAAAATAAACATGAAACTGATGGCAAAGTGTTCTTTAAAGCCTAGAACCACTAAAGAAACCTTTGTTTGCACGCACATATGAGCATATTAGACCAGTTTTAGCTATTTGCCTAATAAAAATGCACTTTAAGATAAAATATTTTTCAATTGATGCCTTTTTTTGTTGACTTAATACGAAAAATAGTTTAAAATAAGTTGTTACTAAATTTATAATATAATTTGAGAGGTTATATATGACTAAATCTAAATCAAAATTCAAAGGACTTTTAAAAGGGGCAGCACTTGGTTTCGCCTTTGTTTTATCTAGCGCATTCTTCCCAGTAAACGCAATCTCAGCTCTTGCTGCAGACTTTTCTGGTACCGATGAAATCAATACAAACACCCATAGAATAGAGGTTGATGGTGAAATCGCTGCAAATAGCAACTCAGCAACCGTTTCTACAGGTGGAGATTTTACCATTCCAGTAGGTGAGTATTTCTCTTCTGCTTTTCCAGAGGGTCATAGAATTGGCATTGATAGCACTGCAGATTCTACTATCTCTGTATCAAATGTTGAAGTGTTTATGAAATACAATGATACACCGGTTGAGATCAAAGGCGATGGCGAGTCAAAATATTTCACAGCAGAGAGACAAGGTACTTATACTATTCGTTATACTGTTATTGATAACGATGTAGAGTATTCTTACGACTTTGATGTTGAAAGTGTAATCAATGATGTTACTTTTGAGTTTGAAGGCAATGACGCAAATATCATTCCTAGCGTTTATGATAAGCAATTAGCTACCGAGACAGTTACGGCTAACGCAGATTGGAGCAATGATATAGTCCTTCCACTTCCAACAGTAATCGACGAAAATGATGAAGAGATATTGACAAAAGAAAATAGTGATTACTACCGCTTAACAAAATCTCTCCCTGATGGCGACCCTGAAAACATAAACGGTTATGTTCTTATCAGCTTAACAGGTGGCGATGACAGCGTAACTCTTCAAACTGGAACTGACACCGATGGACAAAACTATTATTATATTGATGGTGACGCTCTTGCAGAGGTAGCTGACGGTACTGAGTTTAAGATTACTTACTCATTCTATCAACGCAGAACTAATGGAAACGATGTTTTTGTTGCATCTACAAGCAGAACCTTTACCGTTCATGATGATTACTACTATCACACAAGTGATGAGGATGAGGCTGGCTATGACCTTGTAACCTCTTGGTCAGGCTCTACACCAGACAGTGCGGTTGTCGGCGTCGAGGTAACTCTTCCTACTATTACTGCTACAACAAGATCTACAAACACTCCATCAAGTGAAGCCGTTTCTATTTACTACGACGTTACTGTCACTAAGATGGACGATAGCGGTAGATACACTGATAATGATGTTACTGACACTGTAATTGATGGCAATACCTTTAAGGCAGTAGAAGAAGGCTCATACAGAATTGTCTATACAGTAAGAGATTTCTATGGCAATACTGTAAGCACATCAAACACAACATTCTATATCACAAATGTAAGAGATACTCAACAGGCACAAGTTCACATGTATGATGCTGGCGCTTCTGATGATGAAAAATTTGACAGCGATGGCAACTATATTGATGTAACTTACAAGCTTAAGAGCCAATCAGCTAATAGAAATATTATTATGTACGCAATTGCAGGTACTGATAATATGGTTTCAGCTGACCAAATTGAGCTTAGACGTGAAATAAGAGACGCATCAAACATTGTTAGATTTAGCATAACTGAAGAAAAGTACAATGATTATAACCTCATATTTGCTCCAGGAACAGCAGGTGGCTCAACCAATATGGACGAAATCTACCTTGCTATTGCTAGAGAAAATTATGAAATCTATAAGCAGATGTTAAAGGATGATGCTGACCCTTCTGATGCAACTTCAATTAAGACTTGGCTTCAAGGACATAACTACTTGCTTGTAACCAATGTATTTAACCAAGACGCAGTAGGTGGAACAATAGTTGAAGGACTTGTTGAGAGTGACGAGACCGCTATTGACCAAATGCTAGCTCAAGGTTATGCATATATTAAACCAACAACAGCTAGTGGTGGAACATATGAGTTCCTTGAGCAGAACTATACTTTCTATTATTATGCAAATGATAATATGAATAACAATACTGAAAGATCAGTTCCTTATACAGTTAACATTAGTGCAAATGTTAATGATAACTCAGCACCTACTATCACATTCTCAACTGACTTGCAGACAACATACCTACCAAATGATACTATAGAGTTTGATGTCGCAACTGCATCAGACACTCAAGATACAAGAATTGATGTGCTTACAGCATATAGATTCTTAAACAGCTCAAACGAGAGCATTGTTACTGACAAAGCAAACCAAACTTTAAGTTTTGTTATCCCTGATAACGCTGTTGTAAGCGGAAGTGGCTGGTTTACAGAAAGTAAGGGTCTTGTTGAGTCAGAAAATTGGCACTACGATGTAACTGCAAGCTCATATTCTATCGATCTTAGCGACCTTCCACAAGGCACAACTAAAATTGAGATTTTGAGCTATGCTATTGACGACTATGGTAATATTGCATTCTTTAATAGAGTAATCAATGTTGCAAATACTCAAGACAACGATATGCCAGAGCTTATTGAAATCACAAACGCTCCAGAGGCAGATTTAGGTAGCCACGATTATACAGCTCCTACAACTATAGCTCTTCCAACATTGTATTTCACTGATGCTAGACCTGAGTATATGCACGCAAATGTTACCGTTTACAAGGTAACTGGAACAGGTGAGGACACTGTTAAACGCGTTATGCAAAGCTCTAAAATGCAGACTTGGACAGACACCTATAGAGGAATGTTTACAGTTAACGCTGGTACTTTCAGAGCTTCAACTGACGGACTTTATCAAGTTGAAGTAACAGTTACAGATTCTAGCAACCATACTGTAACCACATATTTCTCATATCAAGTTGACGGAACTGATATTATTGAGCAACCTGAAATTACAAATATCACCTCAGAGCCAAAAGAGGTTGATCCGGGCGAGCCACAGTATCTAGATCCTCCAACTATTGCAATATCTGAGTCAGACACTTATGGATATATTGGTATTGATAGCACAAGCGATGGCAATACAGCAACTTACTATACAACTACTATGGTATCAGCAAGTAGCAGTAGATATGACCTTACTCAATACTGGTTTACAGGCAATGTAGCCGGAACATACAAACTTCAATATGAGGTATCATTAATTAGATATACAGTTGCAGACCTTCTTCCAGGTGGCGCAAGCGATGCAAATGCAGGTATTTATCTTGAAGATGGCAAACTTAAATACAAGGAAGCAGGCGCAGAAGGACAATCTTACTTTGTATATCTTGAGAGAACTGAAGATGGCTATGTTCTTGGTATGAATGAGTATCTAAACGGACATGGCGTAGCTCCATCTCCAGAAGAGAGTGAGACAACAGCCCAAATGATAGAAAGATTACTAGGAAATTCTGTTGAAGTATACAATCTTGTCAGCGATATCCAGACATTTACCGTTCTAGATGTTGAAGTTGAGTTAAATATCAATGAAGAGACCTATGAAAAGACACAATATACAACCTTAGGAAGCGAGCTCAAGATTGAAAAACCAAACCCTATTATTAACAATGGTGAAGGACAAGTTAATAGAGAAGAAACAACAGTACAAATCACTTGCACATCAGGTAGCTCTACTGAGACACTCGCAACTATTAGCCTTGCTAACTGGAATGAAGAAGCTGTAGCAAATGACAATAACTTTGTTTATAAAGATGGCGAAATCTATCTTAAACTATTAAATAATGGTCAATATACAATCAGATATAGCGTACAAGGACAAAACTATCTTGGCGAGAATATTGGTGACCCTGTAACAAGGTCTTATACAATATCAAATGGTGATGTTACCGCACCTAACATTGAATTTGGTGACAAGTTCATAGAGAAAGAGACATTTAGACTTGGCGATACATTAATCCTTAACCTTGCAGATGTTGAAGGTCTTGTAGTTAATGATACAGTTACAACTGATAGAGATGCTCTTCTTTCAACATTAAGAGTAACTCTTGAAAACAACGATACAGGAAATACTTGGACCCTTGACAACCTCGCATCTGACGGTTACTCATACGAGCACGAACTTGACGAAGCAGGCGACTATACTTTAACTGTATCTGTTGCAGACGGCGCCAATAATAGAAATAGCAGATCAATATCTTTCACAGTTTCAACTGATACATCTTCACCAGTTGATGCTAGAGATGTAATTGGCGGAGTTCTCATTGGCTTATCAGTAGCAGTTCTTGCTGGCGTTGTAATCTACTTTGTAGTTTCCAAAGTTAAACTTGACAAGAAAGAAAAAGGTTACAAAGTTGTAAGCAAAGATAAAGACAAAGACCAAAAGTAATAATCTATAAAGATTTAAGATAAAAGGCATTGCATTTTAGCAATGCTTTTTCTCTTATACGAAATTGTTGATTTTGCTTGACAAAAAGCCTCTTTTATGGTATATTATTAAACGTATCCGTATGCAAAGGGTAAAAAAGTCTATTAATGATTAAACTTAGAAAATTTTACATTTTTTAAAAGTTATATTTGAAATTTTTACAATTTCCTTTAGTAGCACCCGAGATTAGCAACGAGATTGGTTAGAGGAGGTAAAAATATGTTTGCAGTAGTTCAAAGCGGTGGAAAGCAGTACAAGGTAAGCGTTGGTGACACCATCCAGGTTGAGAAACTTGACAATGCTGTTGGCGACAAAGTTAAACTTGATGTATTGCTTGTAAGCGATAATGGAAGTGTTGTTGCTGGAAATCCTGTCGTTCAAGGTGCTGTATGTGAGGCTGAAGTTGTAGCTCATGGAAAAGGCGATAAAATCGTAGTTTTCAAATACAAACCTAAGAAGAACGAAAGAAAGAAACAAGGTCACAGACAACCATTCACTCAATTAAAGATTTTGTCATTAAACAAATAAGGTTTTAATTATGACAAAAATAACTTTTTATAAAAAGGATAATTTAATTATTGGTTTCGAGGTTAAAGGACATACTGGCAAGGACGATTATGGCGAAGATTTACTTTGCTGTCAGCTTTCAACTGTTGCACAACTTGCAGTAGTTGGACTCTTTGAGATAGAAAAGCTAAAGGGTTTTAAAGAGATATCTGACGGCTTTCTTAAAATCATGCTCGAGCCAAAAGAGGCAGAGCAGGAAAAAGTGCAATATCTTTTTAACACTTGTTTGCAATCTTTTAAATCAATAATTATAGATGAAGAAAAATATGCAAAATTGGAGGTAAAAAATGTTTAAGTTTAATGCTCAACTTTTTGCTCATAAAAAGGGTGGTGGTAGCACTAAAAACGGTCGTGACTCACAAAGCAAACGTCTTGGAGTTAAGGCTTATGGTGGACAGACTGTTACCGCTGGTTCTATTATCGTGAGACAAAGAGGAACAAAGGTTTACCCAGGTCAAAATGTTGGCATGGGAAAAGACTACACATTATATGCTCTTGTTGACGGCGTTGTTAAGTTTGGTCAAAACAATGCAAAGAGAGTTGTATCAGTAGTTACAGAATAATTAAAAGATGCGCACTTTTCGCATCTTTTTTTGTTTTATAATACGCAAATAAAATGTGTATGTTTTATTAAGATAAAACTTTAAAAAATAAGCACTATCTTTTTTGATTTTATTTAAAATACAGATAAAAGTTTTAGTTTATAAATAATTTGTCATTTTTTGTAAAAAGCAAGCATAGTCTATCTTGTGGAAAGTACATTTTTAGAATTAAGGTGTAAAGAAATAGTCAATGTATTAGATGGAAGACGCCTAGGTCACATGATAGACCTTGTGTTTGAGCTTGGCTCTGCTAGAGTTCTAGGTTTTATCGTGCCGGGAGAAAAAACCGGCTGGAATTTATTTAAAAATAATAATCAACTTTTTATTCCTTATGGATGCGTGGTACGAATAGGCGAGGATACCATACTTGTTGAGCTACCAGCGCAGGGTGTGCCAACAAACCCTTATGTACTCACTCAAAACCATGACAAAAAATAGAAAATATAATTAAAAATTTTTCTATACACAAAAAATACCTGTTTTTAATTAAAACAGGTATTTTTTATGTTTCATTAATAACAAATTGTAAAATAAAGGTTTTGCTCAATTAATAATTATTTTATAAAAGATTTTTTATTCGACCTCATTAATAAATCTTATAAAGTCTTGAGAGGTTTGAAAATTCTTATAAACAGAGGCGTATCTGATATATGAAACGCGGTCAAGGTCTTTAAGAGCAGATAAAACCATCTCACCGATTGTGCTTGACTTGACCTCTTGGAGCATTCTATTTTGCACAGTTTTTTCTATATTGTCTGCTATTTCTTTTATGTCGTCAACACTAACTGGTCTTTTATAAGTTGCAACTTTTATTCCGCGTAAAAGTTTTTCGCGGTCATAAGATTGCCTTGAGCCATCCTTTTTTACAATTAAAAATGGTATTTTTTCAATATATTCGTAGGTTGTGAAACGGCGCCCACAATTTAAACATTCCCTTCTTCTTCTTATAGTCTCGTCGTTGTTGCGCGAGTCAAGTACCTTATTTTCTTCACTTCCACAATAAATACACTTCATAAATTTCTCCTATCACTATTTTAGCATATTTAACCTATACTTTTCAAATAAAATAAGACTTTTTACAAAAAATGTCATATACCTGCAAAAAAATTAATAAATTTGTATCATGAGATTGATAGATTGTAAGATGGGAAAACTCTATAGGATTATAGGAATAGAAGAGACGTTGGCGCCAAAACTGAAGAGGCGTCTCTTTGACCTTGGTCTTCTTTCAGGACATTCAATCAAAGTGGTCAGAAAATCGCTACTAAGTAAGGCGTACTTGATCGAGGTGCGAGGCTATACGCTTTCACTGCGAAACACCATTGTACGAGCTATCTTGGTAGCATAAGTGAGGGCGTATGATAACAGTTAATTTAGTAGGCAACGCAAATACTGGCAAGACCACACTTTTCAACACTCTCACACATTCACACGAGCATGTAGGAAACTGGCACGGCGTAACGGTGGAGGAGAAAAGTGGCAAATATAACTATAAAGGTTGTGATATAGCGATAGTTGACCTGCCAGGTATTTATTCGATGACTCCACTTAGTTTTGAAGAAAAGGTCGCAACGGACTATATTTTAAAACATCGAGATAGAATAATAGTTAACATATGTGACGCAAGCAATTTGCAACGAAACTTGTATCTAACTCTTAATCTTATGGAGCTAGGTTGTAATATTATTTTAGCGGTCAATCAAATAGATAAAAGAAGGATTTGCAAAATTGATTTTGATGGACTTTCAAAGGCGCTAGGTCTTAATATCGTTTATCTAAATGCTGGTGACAGGCGGGGAGCGGGTAAACTCAGTGATGCCATTCTTGCTTTAAATGAAAGCCTTTCAAAAGGTGAGAAAAATAAAGTAAAATTAGGTTATGTAAAAGAAATTTTAGCGCAAAAAGCAGAAAAATTAAAGAATTTTGGCAAAATAATTGCAAAAAAATGTGAAAATAACGATAATTTATCTAATTTTTATAAAATTAAACTACTAGAAGATGATGAAGAAATAAAAAAACTTTTAAATATAGATAATACTTTTGATGATGCCGAGTTTGTAGCAGACAAACGTTATGCCTATATTGATACATTAATGTCTAAGTACTCATCGCCTCGCACTCACACTTATGGACAAAGCAGGCTTGATAAAATTTTGCTCAATCGGTACCTTGCTTTGCCTATTTTCTTATTGCTCCTCTTTGGCTGTTTTTATCTTACCTTCTTCTCAATTGGCGCCTGGCTTAGTGACGGATTATCCTTTTTGCTAGATAAATTTGTATCCACTCCTATTTTAAATTTTTTGACATCAAGGTTAGGTGAGGGTAGCTGGGTGGTCAGCCTAGTTGATGTTGCGCTTGTGGGCGGAGTAGGCACAGTACTCGGCTTTCTACCTCAAGTTGCGCTGTTATTTTTCTTCTTGTCAATCTTGGAAGATAGTGGCTATCTTTCTCGTGTTGCCTTCGTCTTTGAAGATATCTTGGGCAAGGTTGGCGTGTCAGGCAAAAGCGTCTACACTTTGCTTATGGGTTTTGGATGCTCAACAACTGCTGTTTTAACAGCGCGGAATATGGAAGACAAAAATTCTAAGATAAAGATAGGCTTGCTTACACCTTACATGAGTTGCTCGGCAAAATTTCCAATCTATACCGTTTTGGGCGGTGCCTTTTTTGGCGCAAACAATATTTTTGTGATAATGGGCTTGTACCTTCTTGGCGTGGTAATTGCCGTGCTTTTATCTTATGTTCTTGAAAAGACGGTTTTGAAAAGCAAAGAGCAGTCTTTTATACTTGAATTCCCTCCATATCGCATGATGAGCTTTAAACGTACTTTCTCTCTACTTTGGCAAAACGTCAAGCAGTTTATAACCCGCGTTGCCTCTCTTATACTTGCTATGAACATTATAGTTTGGCTACTTTCTAACTTTACCATAACTTTCCACTTTATCGGTCAGGGTGACGGCGTAAGTATGCTTGAGACTTTTGGTAGAGTGCTTGCTCCACTTTTTATACCACTTGGGTTTAATAGCTGGGGACTTGTTTCTGCGCTGATTGCTGGATTGGTGGCAAAAGAGGTTATCGTGTCCTCAATTGCTATGTTTAATGGAGCGGAAGAGAGTATAGAAAGTATCCAGTCTTCAATCATCCTCTCATCATCGGCAGTATACTTTGCAAGCGGGAGCTCGGTGTTGTCCTATTTAGTTTTTTGTCTGTTATACTTCCCTTGTGTCGCAACTACTTCAGTTCTTTTAAAAGAGATAGGTCATAAGTGGACATTTATAGGCATAGCTATTGAGTTTGTAATAGCATATCTTACCGCTTTCTTTGTCTACACTATAGCTAGAACTGTAGAGGTATTTGGCTTTTGGAAGGTTTTTGCTACCATATTTGCAATCATTATTATTGTTTTGGCTGTAGTTTATGTAGTTAGAAGGATAAAGAAGAGAAAACTTTGCCCTTATAGCGATAGATGCAACAAAAAATGTAAATAATTTGTAACACCTTTTGGTAGCTTAGAATAAATTAGAGTATGGAAAAACAGAAAGAGAACGCAAAATATAAAATAATTTGCATAAAAGCACCAAAGTGGCTAAGCTTTTTGCTTAGAAAGTTTTTTAAGTCAAAAGATTAATTGGTTTTAATTGTCTTAAATTTAGCTAGCCTTTTTGGCTATATGCTTTTATAATGACATGTTTATTAAATTAGTTTGTCCACATTTTATGTGGATTTTTTATTTAATAAAATGAAAAAGTTAAAAAGATAGAACGCCTAAAATAATAGATAAAAGCTATGTGCTTTCTCTTATTTTAAAATTTTTTTTAACAATTTTCAAAAATGACGCAATTTTGCTTGACAAAAAAGTCGGGGGGGTAAAATAAGCTATCGCTTTATGGGAACACCCGCGTTTTCGACGCGGGCACGGCACGCTTGCGCGTGTCTAACCGCTGAAAACACAAATTTTTAACACTCCGTGATTAAAAATTTTGCTGGTTTTCCCATAGACCCTTTCCGACCCTCGACAAAAAATCTTCTAGATTTTTTACCTCGATAAGGACCCGAAGGGTGAAATAGCATAACGCGAAATGTAAAATATTTTTTAGCCTGCGCCGAAGGCGCAAAAAAAGATAAGGAGGAATATATGTCAATCAAAATGAAACTAGTATCATTAATATCAGCATTTGTGTTAGTACTAGGATTAGTTATAGCAGGAGTACTTGCCGCAAGCAGTCAAACAATTTCCATGAATGGCAATGTTAACTTTAACGTAAATGATAAAAGCCTATGGGTAAAAGAGGTTAGAATGCAAGAGGCAGGAGGGGACCCTGTCGTAATATCTAACTTTACACCAGGATACATCAACGGAGACTTTAACTTTAACGTAGGTGACTTTGAAAATAATCGAGGTTCTTTTGCATTACAATTTGATATTATTAATACAACAACATCGAATTATATAGTATCGGTAACTGTGCCAGAGAGTTACGAGGCAAACAATATAGAGGTAAGTATTTCAGAGAATATCCCAGCAAACGAGAGCGAGATAACAACTATTACACCTGATACGCCCATCACAACAACGCTGGCATTAACGGTTAGCAACCCAAATCTTATAGACATAAATTTAAGTGATATTACTATAAATTTTGAAGAAATAATAGAAGGTGAGTTAACTTATTCTTATAATGACGAAACACATGAGGCTACAGTAATAGCTTGCCGAGAAGGTGCAAATTCGGTAAATATTCCTGAAACAGTAACTTACAATGACCAAATTTATACTGTCACCTCAATTGACACTGGTACATCTTCTAGCGGACCATTCTATTCCGTACGAGACACTCTTAAAACCCTTACAATTCCATCAACAATTACATCAATTGGAACTTATGCATTCTATGATTGTCGAAACATTGTCGAGATAAATTATAACGCAACGGATGTAAGTGATTTATCTCCATATAATTGTGTGTTTTATTGCGCGGGACGGAATGGGGACGGGATAACATTAAATATAGGAGAAAATGTTGTAGGTTTACCTTGTGATATATTTAGTCCTGTTGCTTATACTGGCTATTCTCCCAAGATAATCGCAGTTCACTTTGCAGAAAATGGCATGTTAAAAAGAATTGGACGTGAAGCCTTTGGTTATTGCGAAAGTTTAACATCAATTATAATTCCTAAAAGTGTCGAAATTATTGATAGCAATGTTTTTACACATTGTGATAATTTAATATCAATCACAATTAATGCGATTATTCCTCCGACTATAGGTGATAATGCTATACCAGACAACGTAACAAATATCTATGTACCAGCCTTAAGCGTCGAAGCATATAAAGCTGCAAGTGGTTGGTCTAGCCACTCTAACAAAATAAGTGCGATTGTTTAGAGAGATTAAGCCATTTAAAATAACTTATGTAAATTTATTTTACAAAATCACATAAACATATATTTTAAGCCTCAGTAAGACTGTTTAGTTTTCGCTGAGTTTTTTTATTGCTAACTTTTTTGGATAAATTATCTTTTTTTTTATATATCTATAATATTAAAGTGTGACAGAGAATAGTTGTTTCTTGGTCAAGTCTTTTTTAATATTAATTTTTCATGTGAAAAAGAATTTTTTTGAGGCGAGAATAGCTATTTTCAAAAAATTAAAAAATTTTTAAAAATTTGGCAAAATTAGTTGACTATTTTTGAAAAACTGCATATAATATTGCTAGCACTAAAAGTTAAAGAGTGCTAGAGTTTCTAAAAGTCGAATATTAAGAGGTTGTTTAAATGGAATTATCTGAGCGCAAGAAAAAGATACTTTGCATGGCAGTTGAAGAGTATATCAAAGATTCCTCGCCTATTACAAGTGGGGGGATAAAGGATGTGACTTCGCTTAACTGCTCGACCGCAACTCTTAGAAGTGAGCTTAATGCACTTGAGGCTATGGGTTTTTTAAAACAGCTTCACACCTCGGGCGGACGGGTTCCAACAGCGCAGGGCTATCGCTACTATGTAGAAAATCTACTTGAAGGGGCGGTTGCTTCTGATAAAGAGCTAGACGCAGTGCAAGAGCTTATCTCTTCGAGAACAAGCTCATTAAGCGAAATTGTCTCAGGCATTGCAAAGATTGTATCAGAGGCGACCAACTATCCAACTGTTGTCATGGTTGACGGGGTAGAAAATCTGGTGCTAACCGATTTTAAAATCATACCGCTACTTGACGATAAGGTTATGGTGCTTATTGGTACTATTGCCGGCTACATCAATCAGACGCTTGATGTGCACGCTAGCATAGAAGATTGCAACGACGCTTCAAACTATCTTACAAACAATTTTAAGGGCGAAACCATTGGTTTCATGCTTGACAACATTGACCAGTTTGAAGAGGGTATGCATAGCGACATAAAAGCCTTTGAAAATGTGGTGCACTCGCTTATTAATGGTCTAAAAAAGCTCAACAGTCAAAGACTATTAAATGTAAGGCGAGAGGGTAGCGCAAAACTGCTTGAAAACAAGAACGAGGTTGAGTCGGCAAAGAAGGTGCTAGATGTGCTTGACAACGAAAAAGAGCTCTCTTCCATGATGGAGCTTGAAGGCAAGGGCGACATTGAGGTAACAGTTGCTGATGAAGGTGACGCTAGTTGCTCTGTGGTCAAAGCGCCTATTGTGGTAAAAGGTAGACAGCTTGCCTCCATCGGCGTGATAGGACCACAGCGAATGGACTACGCTCGAATTGCCTCCGCGCTCAAAGTAGTTATTGATAATTTACACAATATAAAAGGAGAATAAATGTCACATAAAAATCATGATCACTGCCATGGAGATTGCGATTGCCAAAAAGGCGACTGCACATGCGGTGAAGAGAAGGTGTGCAACTGCCAAAATTGCGATTGCGAGGATGGCAATTCTTGCAAGGGAAAAGATTGCAATTGCGGAGAAAACTGTCAGTGTGGTAATGAGTGCCACTGTGATGAAAATTGCGACTGCAACAAAACAAACTGCGGTTGCAAAGATGGCAAAGAGTGCACTTGTGGCGACAATTGTCAGTGCGAGGATTGCACTTGCGAGGAGGGTACTTGTGAAAAAGCCGATGAAGAATGCGAGTGTTGTGGTCACGAGCATGACAAGAGCCTAGAATATTTAAATTTAGCAAAGCAGATACAAGCCGACTTTGAAAACTTCCGCAGGCACGCCATTGAAGATATCAAACAGGCACGTCTTAGCGGTCAGGCATCGGTTATAGAGGTTTTCTTGCCTTGTCTTGACACTTTTAAAGAGGCAAAGAAGTCGATAAACGACGAAAATGTTCTTAAAGGCGTTGTAATGATTGAAAACAATATAAACGAGGCGCTAAAGAGCTTAGGAGTTGAAAAAATTCCTACAGTTGGCGAAAAATTTAATCCACATCTTCATAATGTAATAGCAGTTATGAAAGATGAGAACAAAGAAAACGATATCATCTTGGAGGAATACCAAGCAGGATATAAATTTAACGATAAAGTTATTAGATATGCTATAGTCTCAGTCAATAAAAAGGAGGATTAATTATGGGAAAAATTATTGGTATAGACTTAGGTACAACAAACTCATGTGTTGCTGTTATGGAAGGCGGAAAGCCAACCGTTATAGCAAATGCTGAAGGCGACCGAACTACACCTTCAGTTGTAGCTTACACCAAAGAGGGCGAAAGACTTGTTGGTAAAGTTGCAAAACGTCAGGCAATAGTAAATGCCGAAAATACAGTTCAATCAATCAAGCGTGAAATGGGTACAAACTACAAGGTTAAACTCAAAGGCAAAGAGTATACACCTCAAGAGATTTCTGCTATGATTTTGTCAAAATTAAAGGCAGACGCCGAGAGCTACTTAGGCGGAGCGGTAACTCAGGCAGTCATCACAGTTCCTGCATACTTTAACGACTCTCAACGTCAGGCAACAAAGGACGCAGGAAAGATTGCAGGTCTTGAAGTTCTTCGTATAATCAACGAGCCTACAGCCGCTGCACTTGCGTATGGTCTTGACAAGGGCGAGAGCGCTAATCAAAAGATACTTGTATACGACCTTGGTGGTGGTACATTCGATGTTTCTATCCTTGAGATAGGTGATGGAGTATTTGAGGTTCTTTCAACAAATGGTAACACTCGTCTAGGCGGAGATGACTTTGATAATAGAATTATCGACCTTCTTGTTGAAGAGTTCAAAAAGACAAACAATATCGACCTAACACAGGACAAACTTGCTATGCAAAGATTAAAAGAGGCTGCAGAAAAGGCTAAAATTGACCTTTCAGCTACTCCAAAGACAACAATCTCACTTCCATTTATCTCAGCTGACGCAACTGGTCCTAAACATATGGAGTATGAGCTCACTCGTGCTAAATTTGACCAGCTCACTGAAGACCTTGTAAAAGAGACTATTGACTGCACAGTTAGAGCTCTTGCGGACGCAAAACTTGACAAAAATCAGATAGATAAGGTTATCTTGGTTGGCGGTTCTACACGTATCCCAGCTGTACAAGAGGCTGTTAAGAACTTTACAGGCAAAGAGCCATACAAGGGCATTAACCCAGACGAGTGCGTTGCCGTTGGTGCTGCAATCCAAGCCGGCGTACTTGGTGGCGAGGTTAAGGACGTGCTTCTTCTTGATGTAACTCCACTTTCTCTTGGTATTGAGACGCTTGGCGGAGTATTTACAAAACTTATCGAAAGAAATACAACCATTCCTACAAGAAAATCTCAAATTTTCTCAACCGCTGTTGATAATCAACCAGGTGTAGACATCCATGTTCTTCAAGGTGAGCGTGAGTTTGCAAATCAGAACAAAACTCTTGGAAGATTCCAACTTACTGATATTCCACCTGCACCAAGAGGTGTTCCACAAATCGAAGTTACCTTTGATATCGATGCAAATGGTATTGTAAAGGTTTCTGCTAAGGACCTTGGAACAAACAAAGAGCAAAATATCACTATCACAGCTTCATCAAACCTTAAAGATGAGGATATTGAAAAGGCTATCAAAGAGGCAGAGGCTCACGCTGAAGAGGATAAGAAGAGAAAAGAGCTTGTTGAGACAAAAAACCAAGGTGACAACCTAGTTTATGGTCTTGAAAAGATGCTTAAAGAAAATGGTGATAAACTTCAAGAAGATGACAAGAAAAAACTTGAAGAGGCTATTGAAAAGGCTAAGACTGATATGGCTAGCGAGGATATTGACACTGTTAAGAAAGCAATTGACGAGCTCACTAACGTTTCAAACGGAATTGTTTCAAAAATGTACCAATCAGCAAATCCAAATGGAGCAACTGACGGCTCAAATGGCAACGGCGACAATGGCTCAGACCCAGAAGTAGTTGTTGATGACGATAATAAATAAAAATAAAAGTCGAAATTTACAAAAAAGATTAGTTTATGGCAAATAAAGATTATTATTCGGTTTTAGGAGTTGATAAGAATGCCAGTGATGATGAGATAAAGTCGGCATATCGCAGACTTGCAAAAAAGTATCATCCTGACCTTAACAAAACTCCTGAAGCTGCAGAAAAATTTAAAGATATAAACGAAGCGTACGAAGTGCTAGGAGACCCAAAAAAGCGGGCAAACTATGACCAGTTTGGCTCGGCTGATGGCAATCCTTTCGGCGCTGGCGGTGGTGCTGGTGGCGGGGGCTTTGGTGATTTCTTTGGTGGCGGTGGAAGTTTCTCTGATATTTTCTCTGATATCTTTTCTGCTTTTGGTGGCGGACGAAGTGAGGGGAGAGTGCGCGAGAGAGGTCAAGACATTGTAACCTCTATCAGTCTTTCATTTGAAGAGGCTTGCTTTGGCTGTGAAAAGACCATTACAATAGGAAAACTTGAAAAGTGTTCTGCCTGCAAAGGTACAGGCGCAAAGGACGCAAAGGAGTTTTCTGTTTGCCCTGAATGTAATGGTACTGGAAGGGTGAGATATCAACAGAACACCCTGTTCGGCACAACCATAAGAGAGGCAGGCTGTCCAAAGTGTAACGGTAGTGGCCGGGTAATCAAAGAAAAATGCCCAAGCTGTAACGGCAAGGGTACTCAAAGGGTTAACAAGACTATTACGGTTAAGTTCCCAGCTGGCATAGACGATGGACAAACATTGAGGATGCGCGGGGAAGGCAATGCTCCTGCTCGAGAGGGAGTAAATGGCGACCTAAACATCAAAATCTCGGTAAGACCACATAAAATACTAGTTAGAAAAGGCAGCGACCTTCTTATGGACCTCTATCTGCCATTTACCACAACCATACTTGGCGGAAAGGTGACCATACCTACCTTGGAAGGTGATTATACTTTGACTATACCAGAGCTGACTGCCAGCGGTACAGTTATGCGCCTAAAAGGTAAAGGCGTAAAAGTTTTAAATAAAGACTCTCATGGCGACCTGCTTGTAACCATCAAGTCTGAAATGCCAAAGAGCCTTGATAAAGCGACTAAAGCCAAACTCCAAGAGGTGGCAACAAATCTTGGCGATAATAGCTATACAAAATATACAAATTACCTCAAAAAATTAAAATCATAACATTTTTGCTTTTGTGTTATGTTACCTTCATAAAAAATACTTGCAATAACTTTTGCAAGTATTTTTTATGTATAATTTAATAGTTTATAATGATTTTTGTGAGTTTACTAAATAATTTATATTTTAATCTTTTAAAGTTTTCACTTCGCTGTTGCCAGGCACGGCTACCTTATCTGAAAGTGATAAATTGTTGATATATCGATATAGATTTTTGTATATACCTCGATGTGCAACTATTAAAATGGTTTTATCGCTTTTTTCAATCTCTTTAAAAAAGTCAATGTTTCGAATGTACAAATCTTCCTCACTTTCTGCATTATATTTGTGCGGGTCTTTTGCAAAATCTTCGTATTCTTCTTTGGTTATGCTGCTCTCATACCTTCCAGTAGCTTCACCTGCGTTCTGTTCTTTTAGCCTGTCATCGCATATAATATCCACATTATGATATTTGTTTATAATCTCAGCTGTCAGTTTAGCTCGCACAAGCGGTGATGAGTAAATAACATTAATCTCGGTGTTTTTTAGCTTTTCGGCTGTTTCTTCTGCCTGTTTTATTCCTTCCTCATTGAGAGGTGCATCAAGTTGACCTTGTATTATTCCTTGTCTGTTACAGTCAGTCTCTCCATGGCGTACAAAGAGTATCATAAATCCTCCAGTTTTAAAATTATTTTTAAAATCAATTAAATTAATAAAAAATTAAATAAAAATGACAATGTTTTTATATTTTTTTAAATATTTATTTTTATTTATTTTTTAATTATCAGAAAAAACTCCTACAAGTGTTAAAGTGGCGATAACAGCGGTGTCACATCTTAAAATGCGAGTTCCAAGTGTAAAAGATTTGCCTCCATTTTTGATAATTGCTTTTGCTTCTTCTTCGCTAAATCCGCCTTCATTTCCAACAATCACAGCTATATTTTGGCAGTTTTCAACAAGCTCTTTTTTAAACTTATTTTCTTTATCATGCTCATTTGCAAAGATTACCACATCATAAGTTTTTAACTTGTCAAGCATATCTTCAAACTTAATAACATCATGCACAATGGGCAGTACTGACCTTTCACATTGCTTGCAGGCCGTTTTGACCTGCTCGGTAGCTCGTTCTCGTTTAAAAGACTTAACCATAGTGTAACTACTTGTAAAGAAATAGATTTCACTTACTCCAAGTTCTATTGCTTTTGGCAGTATTGAGTCAAAATAGTCTTTCTTTGGCATCATTTGAAAAAGGACAATATTCTTTTTAGGCTCTGCTGGAGATAACTTTTTCTCGTCAATTGCAAGTAGGGCAGAGCTTTTATCCATCTTTTCAATGTGGCAATAATAGTCATAACCATCATTTGCGCAGGCAATAAGTTTGTCGCCAACCTCCATCCTTAGTACTTTTTTGAGGTGAAAAAACTCATTGCCATCTACAATTATTTTATCTCCCGATAACCTTCCAAAAAATCGTCTCATACTTTCTCCTGCTAGGAATTATATCATATGTACATATTTTTTTCAAAATAAATAAATGCAAAAATATAAAAGGAACTTAAATATTTTTAAGCTCCTTTTTTATATAATTTATTTAAATTTTATTTTTATAATAAAATTTTTGCTATTTTTAATAAATTTATATTCTGTTTAATTTCTACCTTTATTTAAAAGGTATCCTGCCATAAAAAACAGGGCGTTTTGTGACAGATTGCAGGGAGAATGGCAGGGCTGAGGGGGAGGGCAACAAGGAGAGTGGTCAAAGCAGGGCTGAGGGCAGAACTGACCGCAAGGCTGAGGACAGTTTATAGGACAACAGGTAGGACAGCTACTTAGCCAGCAACCATTATTACAGGGACATCTACATAAATCTATGTAGCTACCCATTCTATAATTTGTATTTATTATCATTTAGCCTCCTTAAAAAGTAATTTTAATTCTTTTTTGCAAAAGATTTTAATAGATTATTCTATGGCAACATTTTCTGTCGTTCTTGCTATTGTCGGAACAATAGTTGGCAGTGGGTTTATAAGTGGGAAAGAGATAGCAGTATTTTTTGCAAGATTTGGGCTTTTTTCTTATCCTTGTATTTTTTTAGCATTTTTTTTATTTTGGGGTATATTTTATTTAATTTTAATAAAAGGAGATTTTATTTTAGACAAGATAAAAACATCGAAATTTTGTTTTTTAATTAATTTTATTATTTGCACCATTTTTTCTTCTGCAATGTTTGCAGGGATAGGAAATTTATTGAAATTCGACAACTTTTTTGTTAATTTTTTAATATTTATTATTATTTTAATAATTTGTTATTTAATTTTTAAACGCGGGGCAAAAATATTAAATAAATTAAATTTTATTTTTATCCCTTTAATGATTATTATTTTTATTTTGCTTTTGTCTCAAAAATTTTCGTTAAGTGGTTTTGACGTAAGCTCCTCAATGGGCGGTGCATCCATTTTTTATTGTATATTATATATCTTTTTAAATACCTCAAATGGATGTGTACTCATTGCCGGTCTCGGACAAAAGCTGACAAAGAAGCAAAAAGCACGAGCGTCGTTTTTGTCTGCACTCGTGCTTATGCTGATTTTGCTATTTGCAAATACTTTATTACTTCAATCCTATTCTTCACTGAGTGAAGACATGCCTCTTTTATCTTTGCTTACAGGCGGGGCGAGAGCCACAATGAATTTTGTCATCTTTATAGGTTGTAGCACGAGCCTATTTTCACTTATTTATACATCTTCTTTTTCAATGCGAGGGCTGTGCAATAATGAATTTCTAATTTTCTTTTTAAGTGTAATTTTGCCCCTGTTACTTAGCCTATTTGGATTTAATAACATTGTAACCTATCTTTATCCGCTTTCAAGTGTGCTTGGACTGTTTATGATGCTAGATTTTTGTATTTTGTATGGGAAGAAATTAAAACAATCAAATTTTTAAAGAATTTTTTCTGTTTTTAAAAGAATTTTTATTAAAATTTATCTTTTGTATTTCTTTTCAAGTGGACTTACAATCAGGTACATGCCTGCTGCGAGTATGCAAAGCAAGGTAATACTTGCCATGACAATGTCAAGTTTGAGTACCTGACTTCCATAGTTAATAAGGTATCCAAGACCAGCTTTACTTGAAAGGTATTCGCCCATAATCGTTCCAACCCAGCTCATACCCACATTTATTTTCAATACTGAAACAAACTCAGGCAGAGCGTTTGGCAAGATAAGTTTAAATAAAATTTGAAACTTATTTGCATGCATTGATTTCATAAGCAATATTTTATCATTGTCACATGAAATGAAAGCATTTAGCATGGATATTGTGGTTATAACAATACAGATGAGCACGCACATTACAATGGTAGCTCCCGTTCCCGAGCCTACCCAAAAGATAATCATTGGGCCAAGGGCAATCTTTGGCAGACTATTTAGAATGATAAGGTATGGCTCCATAATACGTCTAAGTTTTTCGCTCCACCAAAGAAGCACTGCAATCAATACTCCCAAAATGGTTGCTATAACAAAGCCGATAATGGTCTCATAGAGAGACGTCCAAATGTGTATCCACAAATTTCCGTCTTTAGCAAGGTCGATAATAGTAGTTACAATTCTCGAAGGGCTAGAGAAGAAAAAGGGATCAATAACGTTGAAATCAGCAAGCAACTGCCAAATACCAAGAAAGAGCACGAAAATGGCTATTTGCCAAAATAGGACTAAGATTTTATCCTTTTTAATCTTGCGAAGATATTGTTTGCGAGCTAAAGAGTAGGATATTATTTTTTCTTTTTTGTTTTTACGTTTCATTAGACAAGGTTTCTCCAAATCATTTCAAAATATTTGCCAAACTCAGTGTCCTCACGCTTGCCAAGTGGAGTGGCTCCCTGAAATGAAATGTCTACAATATCTTTTACACGAGCAGGTCGTTTAGTTAAAATAATAATTCTATCTGACATACTTAAAGCCTCTGAAATGTCGTGTGTGACAAGCAGAGCGGTTTTTTGCTCGCTTTTTATAATATCATAGACATCGTCGCAAACTTTAAGTCTTGTTTGAAAGTCTAGCGCCGAGAAGGGTTCGTCAAGAAGAAGGAGGGCAGGTTCGAGAACAAGCGTCCGAATAAGAGCCACTCTTTGACGCATACCACCACTTAGCTGACGAGGCTTTTTGTTTTTGAAGTTGTAAAGGTCGTATTTTTTTAGAAGTTCTTCGGCAAAAGCAAGCTTTTCAGGGTCTTTGTGCTTCTTCTGAAGCTCTAGCCCTAAAATAATGTTTTGCCAAATGGTTCGCCACTCAAAGAGGTGGTCGCGTTGGAACATATATCCAATACGACTATCATTTTTCTCAATAGGCTTACCATCCAAGATAATCTCGCCCTCAGTTGGAACAAGTAGCCCTGCGGTCAGTGAAAGGATGGTGGTTTTACCACAACCGCTAGGACCGACTATAGAGGTAAAATCTCTTTCTTTTATAGAAAAAGTGACATCCTCAAGGGCATTTATCTCGCTCTCCTTCGTTTGATAGAAGTATTTTACATTTTTAAATTCTAGTAAATTCTTCATTTGTATGACCTCTACAATATCAGTTTAGCAAAGAAAAAACAAATTGTTACTTAAAAAGGGAAAATTGTGTTATTTGCAAAAAAGTTGGCAGTCAAACTTGTTTTTTGGGGGATAGGGGTAATATAATCAAGCCAAAGGTTGCTAAAAGGAGCAAAAAAGGGTGGAAGATGAAGACAAGATTAAGAAAGCTTTGCTCAAAAAAGCGCTTGGATACAATGTCGATGAAGTGATAGAGGAGTACAGCTATGACCAAGATGGCGAGCCAAAACTTTCAAAGAAAAAAGTTACAACAAAACACTACAGCCCTGACATCTCAGCGGTGAAATTACTACTGGAGCGATATTATCGGACTTATGAGGACAAAGTTATGTACATGTCCGATGAGGAGCTAGAAGCCGAAGAAAAGCGACTTTTAAAAATGATAAATAAGGAGGGAAAGAGTGGAACTCAATGAGTGCAAACATCTGGTAAAATGCGATTTTTATGGCTGTAACAATGTGGCTAAGTATTGTTTTTCGACCAAAGGCATAATAAAACGCGATTTATGTTTTTGCGAAGAGTGCTTAAAAAGCATGTATGAGGCTATAGCCAAATTGCAGGTACCAAAGGGGCTAGAAAGTCCATTTAAATTAAAGAAAAAGACGAGGAAGGAAAGATGAAAAAAGATAAACTATTATTTAAAGACGAAAAGGCAATCGTCAAAGAGGTTGTTGACGATTTCAAAAGAAGGGCGGAGGCTAGAAAGAGTTTTGATCTAATATGGCAGATAAACATGAATTTTTTAATGGGCAACCAATATTGTAATATCGGCTATGGCGGTCAGATTGAAGAGGCAGACAGACAATTCTTCTGGCAAGAACGTGAGGTCTACAACCATATTGCGCCTATCTATGATGTAAGATTTGCCAAGCTTACCAAGATTAAACCAGATATTAATATCATCCCAGCGACAAATGACGAACGCGACAAACAGACGGCAAAAGTGTCAAAAAAGATATATAAATCATTAAAAAATAAGCTTGAAATAGAAAATAAGATAAATCAAGGCATAAAATGGTCAGAAGTTTGCGGTACGGTATTTTACAAAATAGGCTGGAATGTAAATCTCGGACAGGTGGTCGGTATCAATGATGAAGGACAGAAAATAAAGAGTGGCGAGGTGGAGCTCAGCGTTGTCAGTCCATTTGAAATCTACCCAGACTCTTCAGTTTGCGAAAACTTGAGAGAATGCCAAAGCTTAATACACGCAAAGGCGTACACCACAGCTCAAATAAAGAGCATGTACGGCATTGATGTCAAAGGAGATAAAATTAACACCTTCTCACTTGACAATGTCAGCGTAGGAGTAGGCGGACTTGGCTTTAATGGAACTGTCCCAAAAATTATTGAGACAACCAAAGATGATAGCGCCATTGTGATTGAGAGGTATTGCCGTCCAAACGCACAGTATCCTAATGGCAGACTAACAATCGTGGCAGGGGACAAACTGGTATTTGATGGCGAATTGCCATATGAGTGTGGCGAAGATGGAACTCGCGATTTCCCATTTGTCAGACAGACCAGCATAGAAGAACCTGGCTGTTTCTGGGGTACTAGCGTAATTGAAAGACTTGTACCAGTGCAACGCGCTTTTAACGCTGTAAAAAACAGAAAACATGAGTTTATAAACCGCCTATCACTAGGCGTTCTCTCGGTAGAGGATGGCTCTGTCGACCTTGATAACTTGGAGGACGAAGGACTTTGTCCAGGCAAGGTCTTGGTCTACAGGCAGGGTGCAAATGAGCCAAAATATCTTCAAAGCGAAGCTATCCCTACTGGCTTAAGTGACGAAGAGACCAACTTGCTTGACGAGTTTAATAAGATAAGCGGAGTAAATGACCTACTTTCTACCAGTACAATATCCTCAAATATCAGCGGAAATGCACTAGAACTTTTAATCTCTCAAGACGAAACCCGACTTAACGCCTCAATTGAGAGCATAAAGTTTGCGACCAAAGAAATTGCACGAAAAATACTAAAATTATATAAACAATACGCACTTTTCCCAAGAATTGCAAAAATAATTGGCGAAAATGGACAAATTGAAATGTTCTACTTCTCATCGTCAGATATCTCAAGTGATGACATAGAACTTGAAAATCAGACTGACGGCTCTCAGACCATGGCACAGAGAAGGGATATGCTATTCTCACTACTTGATAAGGGCATCCTCTATGACGAGAGCGGAAACCTTTCAAATAGAATGAAGTGCAAGATTTTAGAGATGTTGGGGCTTGGCATATGGGAGAATGCTCAGGATATCCGCGAGCTACATATAAAACGTGCTGGCAATGAAAACCTTAAAATGCTTGACGGAGTGTCTTGCAAAGTCAGCGAAATTGACGACAACGAACTTCATGTTAACGAGCATATTGCCTTTATGCTCGGCGAAGACTATGAAAGAGCAAAAACTAAGAATGCAAACCTTGAAAAGATATTTTTAGAGCATATTAGGGCTCACAAAAAGAATATGGAGGGATAAATATGGAAGAATTACGAGAACAACCAACAGTGGAACCGGCAACAGCTTTAAACCTAGCAGATACGAGTGTCGCGAGTGATGTTGGCTCTCAAAACCTTGGTAAATTTAAAGATGCAGGAGCGCTTCTAGAGGCATATAACAACCTGCAATCAGAATTTACCAGAAAATGTCAGCTTTTAAAGTCACTTCAAAAAGACAAAGTTGACCAGGCGCAAGAAGAAACGGGTGATGAAACTGATAAAAATAGCGAAATTTTTGAAGAAAATGCATCAAAAAACATGCAAAATGAAGAAAACTTTGCTATTTCTATGCAATTACAATCGCCTGCACAAGAAAGCGAAGACAATAATCAAGAAGATTACCTTCGCGCGCTCAGTCAATTCCTTGATGAAAACCAAGAAGCTAAAGCCTTTGAGACCGAGCTTAAAGAGCAGGCACTCAAAGAAAATCGGATTAAAAATCCATTTGAGGACGCTTGGGCAAAAGTGGTTCTTAGCCACTTAAAAGAGAATAAAACAGGCGACCCAATAATCAATCAATATGTTCTATCAAATGAAGGTGTTAAAAATCAAATTATAGAAAACTATCTTACCGAGCTTACCAAATCAAGACCGCCTCTAGTCATATCCACGCAAGGTGAAAAAGTGTCAGGAGTTCTCCCTGATAGTCCAAGGAC
>CAKNIB010000014.1 GCA_930979925.1 uncultured Clostridia bacterium | reverse complement strand
TGTTATCCCCCTGTAATAGGCAGATTACTCACGCGTTACTCACCAGTCCGCCACTAAGAGCAATCAAAGCAAGCTCTGCTTGCTCTCCGTTCGACTTGCATGTTTGAAGCACGCCGCCAGCGTTCGTCCTGAGCCAGGATCAAACTCTAAATATATTTGAAGGACAACGAACTTTCTTAACGCGGACACGGCTTAAAAGCCTAACCGCTAAAAGTCGTATTTCTGCGAGTTCCTCTTGAAATACTTTCGTTTTCCCACCAATACCCCCTTTCATTTAAGGGGCGACTTGAAAACAAGTTTCCAAGTTCGCAATATTGATAGGCTGTCCTTAAAGCTTTTATCTAAAACCATTGTTCTTCTAATCGTCGAACATCTGGTTCTTGGGTTTAGTTTGATTTGCACCGTACACGTGGTGCTTTTGGCTCAATAACTTTAAGTAAATTGACTTTGTTTCAATTCTTGTACATATATATTATTTAATTGTCATTGTTCTCTAACCTTTCCAGGTTAGCGTTAATATATTATCACAATCCTCTCACCCTTGTCAACACTTTTTTAAAAGTTTTTTAGCTTTTTTCTAACTTTTTTATACCTTTCTACGATACGCTAAGACGCGTTGTAGGGTGGATTATAAAATTTTCATCGTGACACAACCTGAAAGTTAGGACTTTTGATTTGTTATTGTTCTTAGTTTAATTTAGAAAATAACTCAAAAACTAAACTAACTCAGTCAATTCTATTTCCCAGTTATCTTGAAGACATATTTTAACTCCTTTTAACCTTAGTATTTAATATATTTAATTTTATATTAATCTAATGCTTTTAATTAAAACAATTTTTATATCAATTAAATATTTTTCATTCTATATCAATATGATGTAAAACCAATTTAAACTAAAAGCTTACAGCAAATATCAGTTTAATTTGTTATTAATTATTTCAATACATTTGTTTATTGTATCGTCTAAGGTCATATTGCTTGTATCTAAGATAATAGCGTCTTTTGCAGGTTTAAGAGGTGCAATAGTGCGGTGTTCGTCTTTATAGTCTCTTTCTCGTAAATCATTTAATATCTCTTGATAGGATGGACTATTTGGCTTGTCTTTTACTTGGTCAAAACGTCTTTGTGCCCTCACCTCTTCAGAAGCAGTTATAAAAAACTTTAAATCGGCATTTGGAAGAACAACTGTTCCGATATCGCGTCCTTCCATAATGCAGTTATGCTCTTTTGCAAAATGGCGTTGAAGGTCTTTTACCTTGTCTCTAAGTACTGGAAAAGGCGATATTTGTGCAGAGAGCATTGATATCTCTTCCCTGCGCAAGTTTGGTGTATGGTCATGACCGTTGACAACAACATGCTGTACATCACCTTCAAAAAAGATTTTTACCTCCACTGAAGATATAAAATCTGAAATTGTATTTTCATCAATACTTTTATAACCCTTTTCTTTAAACTCACAGGCAAGCCCTCTATAAATTGCGCCTGTATCAAATACATTAAAGCCAAGTTTTTTGGCAAGTCCTCTGGCTAGTGTACTTTTACCACTGCCGACATGTCCATCTATTGCTATATTTATCATTTTCCCTCCATCATTTTTATTATATATATTTTTATTTTATTTGCAAAATAAAAGTCGAATTTATTAAATTATTTGCTAAATAAAAAATTTTTATCTATTTTAAAGTGAATTGCCTGTTTTCTACATGCCTTCTACAAGTCCGGCAAATGTTAGCTATAACATAGACAATTGGAGAGAAAAGTTGGCACAAAAACCACAATAAAAAAACTGCGGAATAAAATTAATCCGTAGTTTTTTGTTTTAAGTTAATCTTTAGTTTTTCGTAATGCTTATTTCTTTTTGCGAGGAGCAAAGATGAGACAAATAAGTGATGAGCCAAAGGTTACAAGAAGTCCCCAGCCAACTGTGACGTAAGCACCATTTTCGCGTAATAAATCCCAGAACTCTTTGCCACCAGGCAATAGGTCGTTGATGCAGTAAACGCCTACCATTATAACAGCAACTAAAGTGCAAAGGAAAAACATAAGTGCTGCTACTTTTGCTCCGATAAATGCTTTATTGCTTGATGCGCGTGCAATTAAGTTTATAAGGGTTAGCAAAAGCATTATTCCAGCAAATACAAGTGCAAGAATTATAAACACGCTGGCTACCGTTTGATAAGCGCCTCCTTCAAAGTTTATAAAGTCAAATACGCTTGCATCAACGCTACTTGCCTCAAAATTACCACTAGAATCGGTACCATATGTTGTTATTACCGGTTGAGTGCACATTACTATGGCAAGCACGCCGAAAATTAATGTAATTATTCCTCCAATCATATTTCCTCCTTTTTATAATTGTAATACTTTTGTGGCTATTTTGTCAATAAAATATTTGTCGTGTTGGACAAAAATTAAAGTTAGGTCGCTCTCTTCTATCAGTTCCTCTATTTGCAAACGAGAGATTATGTCAATAAAATTTAATGGTTCGTCCCAAATATAGATATCCGCCTGCTCTGATAAGCTCTTTGCTATAAGAATTTTCTTTTTCTGCCCGTCGCTTAGTTTATCCAAATTTTTTATATCTTTAATTTTTATGTTTAACTTGTCAAGTAGCATGAAAAACACTGTTTTATCAATCTTGTTTTCTTCTATAAAACTATTAATGTCACCCTTTAAAAAATCAGTGTCCTGACTTATATAGGATATCTTTAAATTTGGTTTTCTATATAAACTGCCATTGTAATTATCATCTTGCCCGAGTAAAATCTTTAACAATGTTGTTTTGCCACAACCATTGTCACCTAAAATTGCCACGCGGTCGCCTGAGTAGACCTCTAAATCTAGTCCCTTAAAAAGTTCTCTTTCGTCTATATTTTTAGACAAATTTTTAAGCATGATTAGTAAAGAATTTTTAAACCTCTTACTAGGCAAAACTTTCAAGTGCTCATCCTTTTCTACATCTTTTAAAAGGTCTTTTTTGTCCTCTATCTTGTCATTAATGCGTTTTTCTATTGTTTTAGCCCGTTTCATAACGCGAGCAGCTTTACTTCCAACATACCCTCTATCTGGACGCAAGCCCGATTTGTTGTCTACTCCTCCGAACTTTGCTTTTTCAGCAGTAAAAGACCAATTTACAATTTTCTTTTTACTCTCTTCTAGTCTATCAATGTCCTTTTCAAGTCTTTCATTATATGCGATATTATAATTTTGCTGTCTTTTAAAGTTTTCTTCCCATGAGCTATAGTTGCCTTTTATAAGCTCAATTGAAGTTTTATTAAATGAAAGAACATGGTCAATACAATTATCCAAAAAGTATCTATCATGCGATACTATAATATAACCTTTTTTGCTTTTTATATAATTTAGAATAACCTCTTTTGTTGCTTCGTCCAAGTGATTGGTTGGCTCGTCTATAAGCGCAAAAGAAAAGCTATCTGCAAACATGATTGCAAATTGAAATTTAACCTTTTCGCCACCGCTAAGCAGTCCATATTGATTATTAAGTAAACTTAGATTAAAGTCTAAAAGGTTTAGCTCTTTATATATCTTCCAGTCTTCTATGTTTTGCTGAGAAATCAAGTCTACTAAAGACTTGGACGGGTCAATTTCTAATGGGAAATAATAAAAATTTTTTGCGCCGGTTATTGTTCCACTACCTTTTATTTTTCCTGCAAGCAGTTTTAAAAGAGTGCTCTTTCCGCGACCATTGCGTCCTATTAGTCCTATGCGCCAAGAACTATCTAAAGTAACATTTAAGTTTGAAAAAACAATATTATTTGAGTCATATCCAAAGGATAAATTTTTTATATCTATTTTTGCCATAACATCCTCCTAAACAAAAAGTGATACAAGAAAATGTACCACTTCTATATACAAAAAACATTTTCTTGCACGACAAAAGCATGTGGTCTTTTGTCTATTCAATTTTTAGCAAGAAAATGTGCTCATTTTTAGATATAACTCTCCTTACACTTTAAGTATATTTTATATTTAATTTTTTGTCAATATTTTTTAAAATATTTTAGCGAATTTAAATTATTTTTTAGCTTTTAAATATTTTATTTTTAAATTTCTTTTTAATTTCTTTTGATTATTTATTTTATTATATTTTTTAACATATTTTAAATTATTATTTGCAGTTAATAATTTCTTATTAAATTCGCTTTCTTTTTGCTTTGGCTTTCTCTTGGTTTTTAATATTTTAGTAAAATCCATATTTTCAAGGTCTATGCTCTCTTTTTTCTTTCTTTCCTTTTCTACTCTTTGGGGAATTTTTTGATTTATATATGGAAGTTTTACATTGTCTTTACGCTCACGGATTTCTAACTGGTTATATGGAAGAGAAATCTTGTTGAGTTTGAGCTGGTTATACACAAGCTCAAGTACGTCGTGATAAACGTCCCAGTAATCTTCGCTATCGCAATAGCATTTAGCAACAAACTCAATACTGCTTGAGTTTAGCGCGTTAAGTCTACAAAATGGCTCAGGGTTTAGTAAAACTTTACCATTACTTTTCATGCAATCAAGAATCAGTTTCTTGACAAACTCAACATCGCTTTCATAGGCAACATTAAATTTAAAGTCTACCCTTCTTGTAACACTTGAGTCGTAATCTACTACTGGGCTATTAACTATTGTAGAGTTTGGAATTGTTATCCTTTTGTTGTCCGAGGTAAGAATGGTGGTAAAAAGAAAATTTATTTGCACGACGTTGCCTTCTTTTCCGTCAACTTCAATGTAATCACCCTTTTTAAACATCTTGTTTGACACAATAACTATGCCATTTGCTGCGTTTGCAATTATGTTCTCTAGTGCAAGACCTATTGCTAGAACGAGAGCACTCAAAGCTGTAAGCAAGCCTGTAATGTCTATACCAATTATGCTTAAAAGTATTAATACCAAACATAAATATAGACCAATCTTTATAATTGCACTTATAAAGCCTATGGTAATTTTCTCCATATGGGTCTTATTTAAAAGCTTTTTTGTAATATTTAAAAGTATCTTTATTAAAATAATGCCAATAAGAAGTACTGCAAAAAATATTACTATATTCCAAGCATTATTTTTGAAAAAATTAACTATATCAGACCAAATTGCGTCCCAGTCCATAATCGCCTCTCATTACAATTATAATGATAGGACGATTTAAGAAAAATGTCAAATTTTTTGCCTATTATTTTGCGAGTTTTTTAATCTTTTCCCAAGAGAAGACATCTCGTCCAAAATGTCCATAGCAGGCAGTTTGTTTGTAAATAGGTTTTAATAGGTCTAGCTCACTTATTATATTTGCAAGCGTAAAATCAAAATTTTGAGAGATAAAATCTTCAATTTCTTTCATTGGAACCTTGTTGGTTCCAAAACATTCTACATAAATACTTACCGGTTTTGGCAGTCCTATTGAGTAGCTTACTTGCAATTCACAACGCTCGGCAAACTTGTTTGCAACCACATTTTTTGCAACATATCTTGCATAGTACGCGCCTGACCTATCAACCTTTGTAGCGTTCTTCGAGCTAAAACAGCCTCCGCCTACCCTTCCACCGCCATAAGTATCGACTACAATCTTTCGACCAACACAACCGCTATCTGAAAAAGAGCCCCAAATAGTAAATTTCCCACTTGGATTAATTATAAACTTTGTATTGTGGCACATTGATTTGTACTCGCCAAGCACATCGTTTATAACCTTTTTAATATCCCGCTGGATATCCTCGTTTGACAGCTGTTTAGAGTGTGACACCGACATTACTATGGTTGTTATCTCTTTTGGGCTGTCACCCTCATATCCAACCGATACTTGACATTTAGCGTCTGCGAAATAATTGCCTGATTTTCTTCTAAATTGCTCATACTTTTGCATTAGTTTATGGGCAACAACGATTGGAAGAGGCATATACTCTTTGGTCTCGCAAGTTGCATAGCCATACATTATACCTTGGTCATTTGCGCATATTTCTTTCTTCACAACCGCCTGGTTTATGTCTGGGCTTTGCTCGCTTATCTCTTTAATTATGGTAAAATCATTTTTATAGCCAATATCTTTTAAAATATTCTTTGCGATTTTCTCATAGTCTATCTTTGCCTTTGTTGTAGCCTCGCCGTAAATAAATAATTTATCATTTTTTATAGCGCACTCAACTGCCATTTGACTGTCTTTGTCCTGTTTTAACGCCTCGTCTAAAAAGGCGTCGGCAATGTAGTCACAGGTCTTATCTGGATGTCCAATGTTTACGCTTTCACTTGTTATAATTTTCATATTTTCTCTCCTTTAATAAACCAAAAAGAGCAAAGAAAAAGCCCATCAATGCGATGGACTACTGTTTTTATTGTTTACCATCGCTTCAGCCTTTAGCACCTTGAAAATACAGGTTGCTGTGTGGTCAAAGGGGCTGTCCCTCGCACACTCTTTATGGTTATTAACATTATATTATATTTTTACTAAAATTGCAAATAAAATTAAAGAATTTTTTAGGCTTTTACTACATCCTCTATTTCTTCTTGTTCTTCTGTTTCTTCTAGCATTGTCTTTGCCTGAGAAATCTTCTGGTTGCATTCTTCAAAATATCTTATATACGATTTTTGACAATATTTTTTATGTACTTCATCTTCATAATCATTAGGATTATTAAAATTGTAGGCACCGTTTACCTTCCATCTTTCAAATAGTCCTATCTTTATTGCTGCTTTTGGGCAATAGAAAGAACATCTCATGCACATTATACAATTCTTTCCAAAATGAAATTTGCCGTCCTTAATTGTTATATTATGTGTAGGACAGGTGTTGACGCATTTATTACAGTGGATACAATTTTCATTTACCTTATAGCGTTTTCCGTTAAAACGTCCGCCCCAAAACTCAATTCTAAAGAGCCAAGCGATAAAGCTACCCATAAAAACTTTATCAAGGTGAGCTTGTTTGCCATTTAATATCTCTTTGCAGTCTATTGGTATAACATCGTTTGCTGTTTTCCACATCTTATATGCCATGTTGTCAGTATGACGAAAAATTATATTATATGGCATACAATAATGATACTCATTTGTGATGTTATAACCTTTTTTAGTTAAAATCTTGGAAAGTTTTATTGAAGATATATTATTTAGTTTAAGTGGTTCGCCTGAGGTGTTTATTATAATTGTACGCTTGTCCTTTTGCTCAGGAAGGCTTTTGGCAAAATTAAGAATTATAGATGGTGCGTTAAAAGCATGGACTGGATAGCCAATCCCTATCATATCATAATCATCTAAATTATATGTAAAATTATTTTCCTCAATCTTATAAAGGTCAACAGACACCTCATGTTCGGCAAAAACCTCGGCAAACCTATTGATTACCTTGCGTGTGTTGCCTGTGCCAGAAAAATAACATAATAAAACTTTCATTTTAATCCTCTTTTATTTTTGCGTTAAAGTTTTCATCAAAACTGTACTGATAATTTTCATCAGCTGAGTGAGAGTCTAGCCAAATCTCAGCAAAGATTTTGTCCTTTTTAGACAGTCTATCAAATTCCCAAACATTTTCTTTGTAAATTTTATTGTACCAGTGCCCTGCTTTTAAAACGGTAAATGCACTAGCCGAGAAGGTCTCGCCGTCTTGAGTGAGCCAGTCAAGCTTCTCATAAATGTCGCCATTATATTTCTTTGACAAGAGTTCTCCGCCATGAGCTTGAGCGACTGCTTTCAAATCTTTTATAGTTATATTTTCATAATTGTTAATATCATAATAGTAGCCTATAAGTTTTGCATTTTTCTTTTGTCTGAGAAAAGCATAGTCTAAGTAATCTCCATTTTCGTCCTTATTTTCTACTATTAAATTAAACTTTGACCAGTCACTACCTAAAGCTTCATAATTTTTTCTGCCACCAAAATAAGCAATAAGTCTTGCCTCGTCATTATGTTTTGCCCAGTAGGCAGGAGAATTTGGGCTCTTGAAAAGGCGTTTTATAGCAAAAGTGCCAATAAGTCCCTTTGGAACAGCTTTGCCAAGGCTATAATACTTGTGCGTGGAGGCGATTTCTTTCCAATAGTCCTTTGTATCTTGTGTTTGATAGTGGAAAAGCTGGTCAAGTAAATCACCATCATAGAACCACATGCCATGGAAGTTGCGAGTGGCGTTATAATAAGGTTTAAAAAAGTCTTTAGCACTACCGCCAATAAGTTTAAAGCCATCATTGAGTGTGTCATAACCAGTAAGGCAGTTTGCCTCTCCACCGCCGATATTAAACACTCTTTTCCAAAATACTTTGGATAAGTCTTCTCTATCTTTTTTCAAGATATTTGCAATCAATAGTCCGCTGTCGTGTGCAGTAGCCCATTCGAGTGGAGCGTTAAAGCAGGTATGGAACATAAGCCCATCACTCATATTATCGGCAAGCATATTCTTGTGTAGCATGGCGGTTTGTCTAAGTACTACCCATGTTTTAATGTTAGACTCAAGCACTCGAAATTCGCCACGAAGTTTAGTGGCAGAATAAATATCATAAGGGCTAACAAGAAGTGGGTCGCCCACCTGTCCCCATGGATGTTTATAACTGCGGTTTCCATATAGAGCCACAGTCGAGATATGTATATATTTTGGCTGTTTCTCCATATTTTCAATGGCAGAAACTAAACAGTTAACTCCTACCTCGTTACACTCAATGGCTTTTTCTGGAAATTGGTCAGAGTGTGGAGGAATAACCGCTGCAAGGTTGACCACATAATCACAGCCCTCAACCAATTTTTGACACTTATCACTCTCAGCGAGGTTACCATAAATTATCTCAAATTTATCCTTGTAATTTTTATATCGTTTTGAAATTTTCTTTATTCTTTTATCGTCTGGAAGCACTAGAAACTTAAATTTATCTATAAAATCAAGTTTAACAAGCTCTTCAAGTGTAGCTTGTCCCATATTACCTGTTATTCCAGTTACTGCAATCTGCATAATTCATCCCCTTGTATTTTGATATTAGTTTTAGTTTATCATAGACAAAAATAAAAACAAAATAAAATTTTAAAAATTCAATGTTAGATTTTGATTAATTTATCTCACATTAAACTTCATTTCTTAATGTTTGTATAAGTTTTGCACTTGGTCAAATAAGTTATCAATCAAAAGTTTGCGTGCCTGTTCCTTGTTTTTAAAAGCCTCTAAGACAAGCGATTTATCATAATTATTAACTAAATATTTTGTTATCAAATAATAATCATCATAAAAGTACTCATCCTCATTAAGCAGTTGTTCTTTTGTTGCATTGAGTGACAGCAATTTATCATCATATTGTCCACTTAGGTATGTGGCAATACCCTCTTGTAAATATTTTTCGGTATCTTGGCAGTTATGCGCCTTATTAAAACATTCATTAACATAGTGTACATATTCGTGGAGAATGGTTTTCTTATAGTAGTCCAGTGCCTCACAACATTTATCACCATCAAAAGAGTGAGAAGTGTTTTTAAAATCGTTTAGTGAAAGATAGGTTATAACACCATCTTGGCAAGTTCCTATCATCCACCTCGGCACACAATAATCGGCATCAAGCCTTCTAGTTTCTCTTATGAAATTGTCATATTCCTTTTTGTTTGGGATAATATTGATTACTACTTTTTCTTTTGGTGTCATCTCAAAGAAATCATAAATTCTTTGAGCATTTTTGTCTAAAAAATTAGACAAGGTTTCTATCAAGTCCTCATCCTCTTTTTGAAAATTGAATATTGCAGTATTACTTTCTTTTTGCATTTACGCCTCTTCTAAAATTGTATCTCAATAGGTCGTGAACTTGCTTTTCTACTTCAGATGTATTTAAATTTACGGGAGCCCTTTCAACAGGTCGCGTCTTAGTTTCTCGCTCCTCTCCAGCTCGCATCTTCTCACTAATTTTTTGGAGCTAACGGCGGGGATCGAACCCGCGACGTCGTCCAATGTTTCCTTTAATCTCGGTTTGCTTATCGCAAACCCTCGAACTTTACGGAAACATTCTCCTCTTCCCACAAATTTCTCAAATTTGCGGGAGCCCTTTCAACAGGTCGCGTCTTAGTTTCTCGCTCCTCTCCAGCTCGCATCTTCTCACTAATTTTTTGGAGCTAACGGCGGGGATCGAACCCGCGACCTGTTGATTACGAATAAAATTTCATCTCGCAAATGACTTTCGTTAACCAAGACAACTCCGTCAAATTCAATAACTTTTATAAGTTTTATGCTAAATTTGATTATCCCAATAATATTGTTAAGTCAAGTTAGTTTTTGTAACTTTTGTAAGATTCATTACACTTTTTATTACACTTTTTTGAGAAAAATATATGCTTTTTACTATGTCTTTTAGTGCTAAAAACACACTAAAAAGCACACGAAATTTCACACTCTCTACTTGATTTAATAATATACATTTTCATAATCATTTTAGTATAAAAACATTTTAATATAAAAATAAAATTTTAACAACTAAATTTAATAAGATGAGATACAAATTTTTTACAAGATAAGGAGATAAAATTATGAACAATTTTAAAGAGAGAGAATATAAAGTAACATTATTTAAGGACAGAATGAAGATTCAATATAATATTAAAAATGTGTTTAAATCTGCAAAAGTTAAAAATAGAGTTTTACCAACTAAAAAGAGAGACAAAGAAAACCCATATATGACAACTCAACAATACACTAAAACTCTAAAAAAGTTTAAAAACAAACTTTATGATTTAGACATACAAGCAAACAAAAGTGTATATATAACCTTAACAACTTCCAGCATATCACTTTGAAATGATTTAAAATCAAGATTTCAAGCACTTATTCTTTGTTTAAAGAGAAACTTTGGAAAAATTTATTATATTCGTGCCATTGAATCTCACGATAAAGACAACCATTTTCACATACATATGATAGTTATGTTTGAAAATGAGATACCTACAAATTTAAATAAAGAGTGGATAGAAAAGCATTGGAAACAAGGATTTGTTGACTATAAAAATGTTAGTGAACCATATGGAATAATAGACTATATGACAACATTTAAAAGTGAGAATATAAACCCTACTAATGACAAATACACTAAACTACCACAATTTGTGCAAGTTATATCTCATAGTGTAGATTTCCCTAAATCTGAAAAGAAAGAGATAATAACAACTAAAAATGAGATGAGCGAAATAGTTGATTCTTTTAAAGAGTATTGTTTTGAAGAAACTGGAAAACAAGCCTATGTTTATAGTGATGGGCATAAATATATAGACAAAGACACAGGCGAAATTATATATTGTTTAGACAGACAATATCTTCACAAAGCAAAAACAAATAAAATAAGCAGTTAAAGTTTTAAACCAACTGCTTATTTTATAAATGCAAGTAATGCTTGCTTTTTATCTTCACTTAAAGACTTAAACTTATCAAGAAGTTCCATATCACTGTTAAAACCATTATAATCGTGATAAAAGAATCTTTCAGCAGAACAATTACAAGCGTCTAATATTTTAAAAAACACTTCTAAACTTGGTAAAAAATCTTTTTGAGTTTCAAGTCTGTTTATATAACTTTCGTGCATATCAATTTTTAGAGATAATGCTCTTGCAGAAAGATTTGCCTCTCGTCTAATTGTGCCAATTTTAAAAATCAATTTTTCTTTACTCATATCTCCTCCAACAAGAATATTATAAATTATTAACACCTTTCAACTACTTGAACACCTATTGTCAATATTTAATAAATTTCAATATTCTATTGAATTTTGCTCAATATATTTTACTTTTATTGAAATGTATGCTATACTTTTTGTAGCTTATAAATAAAAAAGGAGTAAAATATGGAAAAGAATTCAAATAAATTAATAAGTGTTGACTGTGGACATCTTGGAGAAGATATTGTCATCACCGAACTTACAAGAAATAATTATATTGCTACAAGACTTGATGATAGAGCAAAACTTTTTGATATTATTGCAATGAATAAGAATGGAACAAGATTTTGTGCAATACAAGTCAAAACAAATCAAATAGGAAGCAATCGTTTTACATTAAGTCAGAAAAATGAAGATTATTGCGAAGAACAAACACATTGTTTCTATGCTTTTGTTAAACTTAAAAGTGATAAAAATAGTGAAGATGAAATCTATTTTGTCCCTTTCAAAGAAGTGGCAAAAAGCATTGCAGAAGAACATAAAAAATATTTAAAAAGCACTTCAAAAAATGGTGCTGAACATAAAGATACACCAATAAGAACTTTTATTCTTGATGAAAATGAACATCAAAAGTATAACTTTTCTATTTTGAATTTAGATAAATATTGAATATATTTCAATATTAAACCAAATTTAATTTACAAATATAGATTTTTATGTTATAATTCTTTTGAATTCATACATAAGGAGGTAAAATGGATATGATTTCAACTGCAATACAAAAGGGAGATAATGTTTATGTGTACAACGAAAGGAACTCAGTTATTTTTGTTCGAACTGGGATTTTACACGGATATACTGGAACAACAGTTTCAATTAAACAAAGTGGAAGAATTTATACTTACAATGAAAATGGTGGTGTTGTAAGTGTTCATAGTAATTAATAGGTAAAAAGGAGTAAATTATGGTTTGGGGTTTAATAGTTGTTGTTCTAGTTATAGTTGCTGTTGTTGCAATAGTGTTGTTTTTAAAAAAGGCATCAAAAAATCAAATTATAGATCCTCTTAAAAATATAAAAGAACAAATTCCATATACTTCTATAAAAAATATAGAGGAATTTACATCTGAAGATAGAAGAAAAGAATTTAACTGGTATGTTGAAAAATGGCGAAAAGGCGATAGATATGATTTAAATAAGTATTTTGAAACATATATAGAACTATTACCTAATATAAAAAAATGTAAAGAAGAAGGTATGATTATTGATACATATGCTTTAGGACATATAATGGGAATGATGGCGTCTGATGTAGCAACTGATGAATTGGGAATGCAATGTGTAACAGAATGGTCTGGTTTTGATAATGTTTTTAATGAAGATAAAAATTATTATTTATATTTTATAAATAGACTTAATCACAACTTTTTTGGTAAAGCAATGATTCCTATAATGAAACTAATAGAGCTGAAACAAGTTGATATCAAAAATGAAAACGAATGGATTTACGATAAAGATTTATTTAAAATTGATTCTAATAAATTTGAAGATAGAGAAAAAGAAGAAGAAAAATTATACCAAAAAATTAAGTCTCAAATATTATCCCTTGGTTTAAGTTTAGAAGTGCTAAATACAAAACCTAATAATGATGCACCTATTGATTTAACAGGTTTAGATGACAAACTTGGCATATAAAACTTTAAAAGGTCATTCAGTTAAGAAATGACCTTTATTTTCATAAAAGGAGTAGATTATGGTTTTGCCTTATGGTTGTATTGATTTGATTTTTAGAAAAGACAAATTAGAAAAAATCAAAAGCGGACTAAGTGAAGAAATCATAAAAGAGAATAAAGTTAGTTCGGCTCATATAGACGAAAATTTGATTTTAATTGCTTGCGCTATGAGTTATTGGGAAGCGGAAGAAATAGTAGAAGAATTAGAGAAAAAATACGGACTAATTTATCTTAGAGATAATAAAGCAATTGATTTTGTTTTAGTTGCTGGTTTTTTTGGATTATGTGAGAAATGTGAATGGATAAAAACTGACCACTTAAAAGAAGATTTAACAATTGACGAAATGAGATATCCAAAGGGTACTATTTGCTATAGTTATATAAAAATATAAAAGGAAATATTATGGAATATGATGAGATAAAAAAAGGATTGAGAAATTTGTCCGAAAGTTTAGATTCTTTAAAGGCAGAGTTAGGAAAACAAAATGCTATATTAAAGATAATAGCAAATTATCCTAAACATAATAAAGAATTACAAATAGATTTTAATAAATATGTCAATAAGAATTTAGTTATATTGCACGATGATGTGAACTATGCAATGAACATTGCCAAAGAGATAGCAAAAATTTCAAATCAAAATATTAAGTATATGAATTATAACAATTATTCTGATAATGCCGCAATATTGACGAGTCTTAATGAAAATGATTATGTCTTCATAAATTATAACTGCTTAGATTTAAATTGTAAACAATTGGTTGTAAATGCGATAAAAGAAAATGCAATAAGTTTTATAGTTGGTGAAGGACAAGGCGTTAAAGATATGAGTTTAAAGATAAAATCAATGCATTATATTATATACTCTGATATGATAGAAATGTTGCCAAAACTTCCTGATGATTTTGAGATAATTCAGTGATTAGGAGCACATATGAGAAATGAATATGAAAGATTTTGCGAACTTGCAGAGAAAGAGTTTTTAAGCATTGAAGAACTGAATTCTATTCATCTGCCACCCTACATATCAAATGAGTTTGTTATTAGTGCTTTGATAGAGCGTAAAGCAATACAGCAACAAGGAAATTTATTTAAAGTTTTTTCAAAAGATGAATTTAAAAAACTTGCTTTGTTTTATTATAAATATGATTTTATAGGTGAAATTGGAGTAAGTCTAAAAGACTTAATAGAACGAGTTTTGATATATAACGATGAGTTTGTAAATAAAGTTGAGTCGTTAATAGACAAAAAATTTACTACCAAATTAACAAATAGTGAAAGAGAAAAATATATAAAAACTATAACACACAACGGAACTCGTGGATATTTGATTCAAATTGTAGCAGTGAATTTCCTTTCAAAGTTTTTAAAAGATAATTGCGAACATTTTATTGATGAAGCATTGATAGACAAAGTTAAGAGTGGATATTATGATAAGTGATATTCACTTTTTTCTTTAAACATAGGCTAAATTTATTATTAAAAGAAATTTTTATGCATAGGAGTTAGTTATGAGATTTTTAATAGAAAAAACAGAAAGTGAATTACAAAAAGAAAAAGCACAAAATGAATTATTGAGAGAGTTGAGCATAACTCCATTTGATAATCAAAATATAGTTTCAGTTGAAAGTTTGATGAACCTTTATGGTCTAACCAATGAACAAGGCGAAGCACTTATGAACTATATTGCGTCAAAAGGCATTGTTGAAGTGTTTAAAGTCTATACCATAAAATCAAAAGAGAAGTTTCTTGAATCTTTAAAGATTTTGACTAAATAATAACACACTCTCTGAACACACCAGACATATATAGAAAGCACGAAAACTATCAGTATAATAAAATATATTAACTTAACATTAAAGTGTCTCTGAGTGAAAGTTTCTCAAAATCAATAAAAGTCAGAAATTATGCCCTTTTGTGTACTTTCATATTAAAATCAATTTATAATATATTTGAAAGTTCTCTTTAAAAGGAGTAAATGATATGACCAAAGAACTAAAAGGCACTTTAATTAAAATGCTAACAAAATATTTTAACGCCAAAATTGAGTTATACTTGCAAATAGCACTTGAAACTCATAACCACAAAAAACTAAAAGAACTTGAAACTTTGCTTGATAGTTTTATAAATTATGATAGTCAAGAAAACAATTAAAACATATCAAAAGATAAGGAGTTTATAATGGTTAAGGAATATGATAATTTAACAAAAATATTCAATATACAAGATTACAATGAATTTTTGATTTTAAAAAGAAATTATTTAAAGAGTATTGATTTTTATAATAAGAATGGTAAAAAATTATCAAAATCAAGAAAAAATGAAATAATTGATTTTCTTGATGAAGCAAGTCCTAATTTAAATTTTCCTTTATATACTCCTTGTCATACTATAATTGCTTTTAAGCCAATAGCTTCACTTAATGATTTTATATCAACATGCAATAGAAAAATTATAGTTGATTTTGTAGTTTCAGAGAACACTGACATAAAACTAAAATTACCACTGGACAAGAAAAATTTCTGTTTCTTATTTAAAATCAAAAATGAAATATTACTTGAAAATTGTATAGAGATTGCTCAACATAATGCTACAAGAGATAGTGAAGTCATAATATCAATAATAGAAAATCCAAAAATCGAAACGAACTTTGAACTTGCAGTTTTATATAGTTATTAATATAAGTTAAGGAATGAAGAGATTATTCGTTTGAATAATCTCTTTTTTTATTAAGATATCACACCAGATGTCATCAGACATATGTAGAAGACACGAAACCATTTAAGTTAATAGTTTATATATGACACAAGTTAAGGTGTTTTAGGGCATTAGTTATTCATATTAAAATCCAAATTTACTTCACCTCTAAAATTCACACCTCTAAAATTTTCAAATGGTATATAGTCCTTTGTAATTTTCATCGGTGCTTTCTTATCAAATAAAAACCATATATTGAAATCTGGTATAAAGTGAGTTATCACATAGCATAGTTTAATAAATTGTGGAATACTGGGCAAAACTTCACCATTAAATATGCGAGAAACAGTAGATTTAGGTATACGAGTTCGAGACGAAATCCAATAGTTATTTATATTTTCAGATATTTCACTAAAACAATATCTTAATCTGCCATTTAAAAATCCTCTTAATTGTTCACGGTCCAGTAAATAGTCTACATCTATTTCTAGTTCCTCTCCCATTAGCCAAACTTTTTCTTCATAATCTTTCTTTGATATTGTTTGCCTTCTGCCCATAAAGTCTGTATAACTTACAGTTCCGTCATCGTTATTCTTAATATTTCTCATTTCATCCTCCTTTTTAATTATAACTTTTTAAAGAATTTAAGTCAAAAAATATAAAAAATGTAAAAATTTTTTAAAAAATTTCTATTTTACCCCTCAGTTCCACAAATGGAACGTATAGGTATTTATGAAAGCAGAAAAAAGGAGGCGTGCAAAATGTTAAATTCGTCTTGAGAAATTCTAAAAATTAAGAATTCAAAATTAAAAGTTTTTCGTCCGCTGTTTTTTGAAGTGGACATTACAGCATTATTAAAAATTTAAATAGTGAAATTCTTTTTTGAAATTTCACCCAGTAGTGTACTTTTCAAAAGACACATTTTAAAATATTTATATATTTCAAAAGGAGAAAAATTTTTATGGCTATAAAAATTAATGAAGAAGAAAACAAAATCGTTCCTATGATGAGAACGATAGCGCAATGCTATGAAGAAATTTTAAAATTAGACGAGCACACTTGTGTTACTCAATGGTTTATTAGGAGTCTATGTCTTAACAATTTAGTTAAACACTTTAAAAGTGGAAACAAAATTCTTGTGAATTTTGATGATTTGTTAAGATATCTCAATGGTGAAGAAAGGAGTGTGGGCTCATGTATGTAGAAGAGAGAAAAGACAAGAAAGGGAATCTTATAAGTTATAGACTTATATGCAGTGGAAAGGATATGTATAGTGGAAAACACAAAAACTATACTAAAACTTGGAAAATTCCTACAACTTTAACTGGCAAAAAAGATATTGAAAGAGCATTAAATAAAGTTAAAGTCGAGTTTCAAGAAGAAGTTGAGAGACTTTCATTAGGAATACAGACACAAGACAAAAAAGTTTTGTTTTCAGACTTTGCAAATGAATGGCTTGAAAACATTTTAAAGAGAAATCCAGACGCTTATACATATTACAAAAGTTCTAAACAATATTTGAAAATTATAACCCCCTACTTTGCAAAGTATCTCATTAATAATATAGGTCCAGACTTAATACAAAAATTTAATGACGAATTAGCTTCAAAAACTTATAAAAAGCAAATTGTCATTGTCAAAAACTCAATAAACGAACTAATTGAAGAAACAAATCAACACAAGTGTGAAATTGCTGAAAATATAGGAATAAATAGACTCACATTGAGAATTGCAAGTCAAATTGGAAATCAAGTCGGTATGACAACAGCAAAAGCAATTTGCAAATATTTCAATGTACCTATTTCCAAATATTTTGACATAACCACAACAGATTGTAGATACTCAAAAGCCACAATAAGTGGAATAAGCACAACACTCGTTATGATTTTAGCAGAAGCCAAAAGACTAAGATTGGTAGAACAAAATTACGCAACTAAAGAATATATCAAACGACCAAAAGGCACTAAAAAACAAAAAGAAGTTTTCAGTCAAGATGAAGCAAGAGAGTTTGTTAAGTGCATTTTGAACGAAGAAGACCCAAGAAAGAAAGCTGTTTTATCAATTTTTATCTTCACTGGCTTAAGAAAAGGTGAAGTCGCAGGACTTAAATTTGAAGATATTGACTTTGATAAAAAGACTTTAAGTGTAAATCGAAACAATATCTATGTATCTGGATTTGGAGTTAAAATTAAAAGTCCAAAGACAAAAGCCTCTAAAAGAACAATATCAATGCCACAAACATTAGTTGATATCTTAAACGAATATAAGATATGGTGGAGTGAAGAAAAAGTCTTGCATGGTGATTTATGGCTAAATTCAGACTATTTGTTTATGCAAGACAATGGACAACCTATTAACCCATGCACTATAGGACAATGGGTAACAAAGTTTGAGTTAAAACATGGGTTTAAGCATGTGCCATGTCACTCATTAAGACACACAGCAACTTCCTTAATGATAGGCAGTGGCATACCGCTTAAAGTTGTATCAACCATATTAGGACATACTTCTGAAGCCTTTACTTTGCAAGTTTACACTCATGTTTTACAAGGGCAACAAGAACAAGCGTCAATTACATACAACAATTTCTTATGTGGCAATAATTAAGAAATAAATAGCACTTAAATAAAGGTAAGTTCAAATATGGACTTGCAAGCCTTTGTAGTGCTTTCTAACAAAAGGAGAAAAGACACTATGAAGATAGTTCTCTATTATCTTTATGATACACTTTGATAATTTAAAATTATCTAAATTAACATAATTAAAATTATAAAAAAATGTATGAAGGAGATAAATTATGAAATATTTAAAATTTAAAACTTATTTAAAAACAGAAGGAGTTGATGAATCTTCTATAAACAAAATCATTGACTACATAAAGGACTTTTCTCTTTATGGCAAAAGAAAACCTTACACGACAACACAAGAGTATGGTAAGCAGTTTGAAAAACAACTTGAACAATTAAAACAATCAAACAATTATTTTAACAATGCATTTGTTGTAAAAATCACATCTATTAAACACTTCTCATGGGACAACATAAAACTTAAAATGCAATATTTTTTAAGGGAAATTGAAGATTATTTTAGGGGTTCTGAATATTGTATTTGGTTTAATGCTAAAACCGACATTGATTATGAAGTATATATTTGCTTTGATTTTGACGACAAGAGAGTTAAAACAAGACATTTAAAATATACAGTAGAACATGAATGGTATGATTTGCGTGAGTGTGAAATCACACGAATTAAGTCTATTGACGAACTTTTGATGATGTTTGAAAATTTAAAAACTCCAAATGTTCAAGAAAATAATAAAGATTTGACTTGGTATTTAAAATCTGCAAAGTTATTTAAAAATAGTAAGAATTTTGCAAAAATCAGAAAAATAGGAAAAGTTGTGAATCTTAAATTACACAGAATTGACGAAGATATAAAAGAAGAAAATAAATTAAATAAGTCTTGGGCGGAGGTGTAAAATGTCTATGCTCATTAATCAAGGAAAACACACAATCATAGAATTTAAACCTATAATTGAAGATGGTGTTATTGCTGAAATAGAAGAAATTGAATTATTGACATTTGAAGAAGGTCAAGTTAAAATCAAGTTTTTGTTGTTAAGTGGACAACATAAAGGAAAGTGTGTTTATGACAAAATAAACTATTTGCCTAACACAACATTAACTTGGAAATATTATGCTTTAAGAGAAGCTATAGGCTGTCCTTATAGCAGAGATGAAGATAGTATGATAGACTTGCAAGAGCTGTTCTTGTATAAAAAATTATATTTAAATCTTTCATCTTACAGCTATTATGATAGGTTAGAACACAAGCACTTAGGACAAAAAATTAGTTATTCAAAGAAACTTGTTACAATGGATGACTTAATGGAAACTAAGGAAGAAGATGATGACCCTAGTTGCCATGTCTTTGATTTTGATGATTTAATCGATAATTCTGAAATTTAAGTGCTTAATATAAACACATAAGGACATTATCAAATGGGATAATGTCCTTACTGTGATTTATTCTAAATGGAGCTGATGATGGGACTCGAACCCATGACCTGTGCATTACGAGTGCACTGCTCTACCACCTGAGCCACATCAGCATATGGGGAAGTACCCCAAACATAAGTTTTTACACTATTTTTTACATTTTTATTACACTTTTCAATTTAAACTTTAAGAATTTGTTTAAAAAAGTGTTTCAATGTATTATAATATAATACATTTGGCAAGAAGAGTAAAGTGGTTAAGTATATTATTACGAATCAACTGCTCTACCGACTGAGCCACGTTAGCATAAGGTGCAAAAAGCACCTAATTTGTAAGAATTTTTCTTAATATAATTTTTGGCAATTTATACAATTATATTGTGCTATATTTATTCCATAGTGTAAGAGTAGTAAAGTCCATCTGTTGAGAGACTTCTTTGGAAGCCTTCTAAGTAGTCATTGCCCTGAGCGTCAACCAAGCTTTTTAAAACGGTAATTTTGCCCACTCTATATGCCACTTCAGTATCACTATAAACCATTACTAATGATAAAGTGTCTAGATAATCTTCATCTATTAAATTATATATTGATTGGCTCTCTATAATTATTTCATCTAAGGTTATATTTCTAAAAGCATGTTCGCCTATAGAAGTTACACGGCTTGGTATGGTTATTTGTTTTAAAGAGCTACAACCATTAAATACATTGCCAGCTATTGTCAAGTCGCTACCATCTTCAAAATTAACTTCTGTTAAACTCTTACAACCATAAAAGGCATATTCTCCAATGCTTGTAACTTGACTTGGGATAGTAACGTTTTCTACTCCTGAGCCATAATATGCCCCACTAGCAATAGATGTAACTGTATCTGGAATTTTAGTTAAATTTTTACTGCCAAATAACAAGGTATTTGACTGTTTTTCGAAAATGCCGTTGGCTCTGCTATCATAAACAGTATTTTCAGCGGCTACTCCAAAATAGCGGATGTTTTCACAATTCCAAAATGCACCATTCCAAATGCTTACAACATTTCTTTGAAGAAGTACATCATATAAGTTTGTTCCCGAAAAAGCAGACTCTCCAATAGTCTCTAATCCCATAGGGAAATTTATAACACTAAGATTATTGCAACTATTAAAAGCACCTCTTCTTATATTTATTATACTACTAGGTAAAGTTACATTTTTTACATTACTATTACTAAATGCATACTCGTCCACATATGTTATCTCATGTACTTGGTCAGCCTTCTTTGGAATTACTAACGTATCAGGCGCTGTACCACTAACTCTAACTCCATATTCTGTATCACCATCATAATGAGTAATCTCTAAGTTGTCAATTGTTGCATTTTTTGTGTAAAAAGTTGCATTTCTAGTAAGAACATAGCTATCTGCATCTACATCTGTAATAAATTGTCCATCTGTAAAGAACCCACAAGTGTTATACTCTGTATAAGGCAATTTTGCCTTAGCTAACGCAAGTGAGAGTGTTTCATTTTTAGCAAGCTGATAAGTGTTGCTCTCTCCGTCAACTACTAAGGTGATATCTACAGCCTCAACCTCACTATATATAAAACTTACATCACCCGTAACAGAATATGTATTACTCGTTAACTGCGTTGCACCATTGACAATAAAAGTATTTACAATAAAGCCATCTGTAGGCTCACAGATAATTTCAAGCACATCACCATAATGGACGGTGTCTAAATCGGTTAAATTTTCGCCATTACGTTTTATTGTAATTGTAGAATAAGTATGATCTACGCTATACTCAATCTGCTCAAATACAGCTGTATATGTACCTGAGTTGTCATTTGTTATTGTAAATCTATATGGATTTTCAGTTATAGTTTGGTCATTATATGTCCAGTGCAAAAAATTGTATCCAACATTTGGCACAGCTTCAATGGTTACCAAGTCACCATCGTCATAATCTCCTTCGCCACGCAAGTCGCTACATCCGCTTTGCTGTTCGGTTTGAAGTTCGATTTTTAAATTATCATCACCTCTTAGTACAAAAAAGAAGATAAGACCTACCGCCACAGCCAGAACACAAAAAATTGAAATTGAAATTACAAATTTTTTCATAAAGATTTCTCCTTAGATATTTTGCATAATAGCACTATATATAGTAGTATGTCTTACATAAATGCTAGTATACGTAGTATTTAGCAAACTGAGATAAGTTTGAAGGATACGCGCTCGTTTTCCTCGTCTTTTGAAAGTACTTCGACTTCTACCTTCTGGTCTAGTTTTACTATCTCATAGATTTGTTTGTTGTTTGCCTCTGTTGCATTCTTAATGTAAAGTAGTCCGCTCGCACCATTTTCTAGTTTGATTATCGCTCCAAACTGTAAAAGCTTTACTACAGTCCCCTTATAGATTGCGCCTACATGAAGTTCTTTAATAGCAAGAAGGCGTGGGCTTTCTTGAAGAGCCTTAAGACTAAGAGCAACCTTCTTATTCTCTCGGTCAACCTCAATGACCTTAAAATTATACTCCTGCCCTTCCTTTATTACCTCGTCAGGGTTTCCTATTCTATTGTATGACATATTTGATATATGGATAAAGCAGTCTACGCCTCCAACATCTACAAAAGCGCCATATGAAAGTATTTTCTTCACTTTGCCACGCACAACTTTATTGATAAAAATAGAGTTCCAAAAAAGTGTTTCGTTAGTTTCTTTCACCTTATCTTCGAGTAGTTTTATGCTGGCAATTATATGTTTTTCTTCCTTGTTTATCTCGGTAGCCATAGCCTCAAACTGTCTACCTATCGTCTTTTTTACATCATGAGTTGAGTGTGATATCTCTCCTATCGGAACGAAAACGCTATATTCGCCAAGTTTTGAGTATAAGCCTGTCCTATCAGCATCAGTTACGACAAAAGAAAATTTACTGCCTAGTTTTAACCGATTTGCATTTTGTGTTGCAAGAACTATTCCGTCAGCCATAGATTTTGAAACTTCTAGCATATCTTCTTGATTTTTAGAATTTGTAATAACTACCTTAAATCTATCACCTATTTTTAAATTATCATAATCATCAACTTCTGTTCTTGGCAGAAATGCATCATTTTTTCCACCAATGTTAAAAATAGCGCCATCCTCTCTTTTTATAACTACCACTCCGTCAAACATTTGACCGCGTTTGTAGTTTGTAAAAGTCCGGTCGATTGCTGACATATCGAATTTCTCATCCTGATTTTTATTTTTTGTCTGTGATCCTTTTTGGTCTGTTGTTAAATTCTTTTCTTCTGACCTTTTTTGTTCGTCCATAAAAATTACCTCTAGTAAAATTTTAGCATTTTATTTCTTCTTTGTCAAAGAATTAAGTGCATATTCTCTTATTTCTTGCATTTTAGCTGTCACGATTTCGCCTGCTGATTTTAGTTCTTCTTCGGTTAGTTTTTTGCCATAGAACTCCTCTAAAGTAAAAGGCTCTCCGATATAAATACGGTTTCTTCTAAAGATTTTTGGCGTTTTAGTGATAAACATTGGCACGATTGGCACTTTTGCCTTGATAGCAAACATTGCAACGCCATGTTTGATCTCACCAAGTTCCATATTTTCATTATGAACACGAGTACCTTCTGGGAATATGACAAGCTTTTTATTGTTTTTTAATATTTTTAAGCAGTTCTTTATAGCGGTTACATCGTTAGCTTGGCGGTCTATCTTAACTGCACCACACTTTTTTAAAATAAATCCAAAAAGTTTATTTTTAAAAAGTTCTTTTTTTGCAAGATAGTATTTCTTTTCCCAGGTTTTTACCGCAAGCATAACGGCGTCCATGTTTGAGGTATGGTTGCTTGATATGATGCAAGCACCATTAGGTATATTTTTCTTACCTATTATCTTTGTTGGAAATAGCATTCGCAATGGAAGAGCTGCGATTATTTGGATAAAATGAAACATCTTTCCTCCTTTAATTTTTTACACTTTGTATTATTGCTTTTGCACAGGCATAAGCGGTTGAAAAAGCTGCTTGCAAGTTAAAACCACCTGTTAGGCAGTCAATGTCAAGTACCTCGCCTACAAAGTACAAGTCCTTAACCTTCTTTGACTCCATCGTCTTTGGGTTTACCTCTTTTAAATCCACTCCCCCTGCCGTAACAATGCCAGTTTCAACTGGGTATAGGCTATCAAAATGAAGTGGGAAGTTTTTGAGATAGTCTATAATTTTATTTCGCTCTTTTGTTGTGATTGAGTTGACCTTTTTATGCTCGTCCATATCGCAAATTTTTAGGAAAACACCCGCCAGGCTTTTTGGCATAAGACCTCTTATAATATATGAAATCTCTCTATTTAAATTGTTTTGAAAGTCCCGCATAATTCGTTTTTCTAGCGTTTGATGGTCGAGAGCTGGCTTTAAGTCAAGAGATAGGTCTGGTTTTGAGTCTCCTATGTAACTTGAAGCAGATAATGCTATCGGCCCTGTTATAGCTTCGTTTGCAAAGAGTAGCTCTCCGAAAAATTCCTTTGTTTTGCCATTTATTACAGTCTTTAGTTTGACATTTTTTAGCGTTAAGCCCTGGAGCTGGTGGCAAAAGCTGTCTTTTAATTTTATAGGTACTAGTGCTGGCATAGGCGGTACTATATTGTGCCCTAAGTTTTTAGCCAGTATGTATCCATCGCCTTGGCTACCTGTTGAAGGATAACTTTTGCCTCCTGTTGCGATTATTACTTTATCAAAGGTATAATTTGATTTGGATGTATTTATCACAAAATTACCTTGTTGAGCTGAAACTGATAAAACCTTCTCATTTAATTTTATTTTGCAAAAACTAATGTCAATGTTTTTTATAAGCGCTTTTGTAATGTCGCTAGCCTTATCGGATACTGGAAAAACGCGGTTTCCACGCTCCACTTTTAGATGGCAACCTAAGTTTTCAAAGAAGCTCATGGTGCTCTGGCTATCAAAGTTTGATATTGCCGACATCATAAACTTCTCGCCATGAACAACGTGTGAAAGAAATTCCTCTTTTGAGCAATTATTTGTAACATTGCATCGCCCCTTGCCTGTGATATATAGTTTTTTGCCTAGTTTCTCGTTGCCATCAAATATGGTTGTATCTATGCCCGCTTGGCTGAGCATTCCGCCAGCAAAAAGTCCGCCGGCTCCGCCACCAATTATTGCAATCTTCACATCGGCCTCACAAGAGAGTTAAGTTCTTCCTCTGTCATGTCGCGATAGTCGCCACGTTTTAGTCCGCCTAGGCGAACAGAGCCTATTCTTACTCGTTTTAGCAAATGTATATTTTTACCAATAGCCTCAAACATACGTCTAACTTGTCTGTTTTGTCCTTCGTCGATAACTACTGAAAGTTTGGTGTATTTTTCATCTTGTGAAAGTTTCTCTACCCTTGCACTTGGCATTCGCTCTCCATTTACTACGACGCCCTTTCGCATTACTGCTAGTTCGCTCTCTTTAATTTCACCTTCGACCGTTACGCGATATTCTTTTTCTATGCTGTACTTAGGATGTGCTACCTTGTTAGCAAAATCGCCGTCATTGGTGAGTAGCAGTAGTCCTTCTGTGTCATAATCAAGGCGACCGATTGAAAAGAGACGCTCCTCGGAAGGAATAAGATCATAAATAGTCTTTCTGCCCTTTTCGTCATGCGCTGTGCAGGCGTAACCCTTTGGTTTGTTAAACTTTATGTACACAAAAGAAGAAGGAAGAGATATTTTCTTTCCCTCTACTGTCACTTTGTCCTTCTTCTCATTGATTTGAGTGCCAAGCTCGGTCACTTGCCTGCCATTGACAAAAACCTTGCCCTCTTTAATTATTTCGTCACACTTTCTTCTTGATGCTACACCGCTGTTGGATAAAAATTTATTTAACCTCATTTTACCATTCTTCTACTAGGTCTTTTAATTTCTCCCAAATAGAATTTCTCCTTACATTTTCCATTGTATATATTTTTTCGGTAAAATGCAAGTCATTATCAATAAAAATTTTAACTTCGCCAATTTCGTCACCTTTTGATACTGGCGCTTCTAAGCTGTCTGGAAGGTCACATGTGTACTTAACCTTTTTAAGTTCGCTTGCCTTAAGCGGATATAAATATTTGCCTGTTGTGCCTATTGAAACATATTCAGCCCGACCTTCTTTAACAGGTAACTTGCTTGGAAACGCATAAATGCTTGTTAAATCTATTAAGTGATATTCATTAAAGGCTTTTTCAATAAGCTGTGCGCTTTCTTCAAACATTGGACCACAGTTTAGAACTACGCAAACTACATCCATGCCATCACGCTCACAACTTGTTACTAAACATCTGCCAGCGTCGTCGGTAAAGCCCGTTTTTACGCCATTACAGCCTTCAAGGCTTGTAAGGAGTTTGTTTTTATTCTTAAGATATCTTGTCTTACCATCCGAGTTTGTTATCTTGGTGTTGGTAGTTGAGACTATCTCCTTAAAAACTGGGTTTTGCATGGCGTAACTTGTGATGAGAGCGAGGTCGCGAGCTGTTGTATAATGAGTCTTTGAGTCTAGTCCATGGGTATTATCAAAGTGAGAATTTTCTGCGCCGATAGACTTTGCCTTTTTATTCATCATTTCAATAAAAGTTTTTACATTGCCACCCACGTATTCGCCTATTGCTACGCTAGCATCGTTGCCTGAGATTAGCATAAGTCCATAGAGTAAATCGCGCAAAGTAAACTTTTCACCCTGTCTAAGATACAAACTGGTTCCGCTTATCCCAACCGCTTTAGGAGAGATTTCAAACACTTTGTCAAGGTCTTTACCACTTTCTATTGCAGTTATTGCGGTCATGATTTTGGTCGTGCTTGCCATGGCAAGTTTGGTATCTTCATTTTTGCTAGCAAGTACACGTTTTGAACTCGCTTCCATAACGCACATTGCCTTTGCAGATGTTGTATAACCTTGAGCATGAGCACTTTGACCAAAAAGCAATGATAGTCCGCCAGCAAAGACTGAAAACAAAAATATCAGTGCAAAAACTAGGCATATAACTTGAGTAAGTTTATTCTTCATCTCCTTGCTCCTCTTGCTCAGCCTGCTTTTCGTTAATCTTATTTAAAAGAGTATTAAACATGTTAAGCACCGTTTGATATAGCGACTTATTCTCCACGTTTATAAACTTAACATCGCCGTTTGCAACCACTAAAAAGCCTACTGGAGTAACGCTCATACCACCGCTTGAGCCTCCTGCCATAGGAAAATGATTGGCAACTCGGCGGGCTGAAAGGTCTGCGTACTCGCCTCCACCAACTACATAGCCAACCGTAACCTTTGAAATAGGAATAATGGCAGTACCGTCCTCTGTCTCCACCTTATCACCGACAATGGTGCTAGAGTCAACAATAGTTTTAATCTTTTCCATTGCATTTTCGATAAGTCCGTTGATATTTTCGTTCCCTGAGTAAAATTTCATAATAATCTCCTTTTAAAAATAGAAGATAGCTTTGATAATTTTGTAAAAACGACATGATTTTCAAAAAAAAGTAGCTAAAAAAAATCCATTTTAACAAAATATCAGCCCAAAAATCTTCTGGTCTGATATATTTTTTGTTAAATTGTTATTTTTATGCAAGGCATAAACTTAAATTAGTTAAAATTTGTAACATATCTGTTGTTTATATAACCATATCAAATTGTGCGAGTGTCCCCGCGTGTGACCAGAGGGAGCGTGCGGATAATGGAGCGATAGCGACACCATATATAGCCCGTGCGACCAGAGGGAGCGTGGGCG
>CAKNIB010000013.1 GCA_930979925.1 uncultured Clostridia bacterium | reverse complement strand
TTTTGGCGGAAGGATAGGGATTCGAACCCCAGGATGCTTTCACATCAACGGTTTTCAAGACCGCCGCTTTCGACCGCTCAGCCATCCTTCCAAATGTTTACATTCTCTATTATACACATTTGTCTTATCTTTTTCAACTATTTTTCACAAAAAATTTAAAAATTTTTATTTTTTATAATTCCAAAAGCTAAATGCAGTATTTTAAAGAAGAAACATGACATTATAATAACTATAAATTAAATTGACATACAAAATTTTTATGATAAAAACAAATAATAGAGTTTGTGTGTAATTAAAAATGTAATCCATGATCATTTTTGCAAGAGAAGTTAATTAAGTGACGGTGGTGATCGATAAATTAGATTTATCTTTTGGAATTTTTTTTGTATATTTTTATTAGTTTGTTATATAAATTTAATTTTTAAAAAATGAGAGTAATTTCAATGCAATATATGAGATAAGAATGTTAAAAATTGCTGGAGTCTATAAATATGGTTTATTAGAATTTTTAATCGGAATATTTTATTTATTGTTATTTATCTTTTTGTAAAGTCCTCTCTAAGCAGGCCAAAGAGGAGGGAGTCGAAAAACTGTCCGTCTTTTAGTCGGCATTCGCGCTGGCAACCTTCATAGACAAAGCCGAGTTTTTTGGCAAGATTTTCGCTTGCAATGTTGCCTTTCCAAATATTTATGGATATTCTATGCAGGTCGGTTGAAGAGAACAAATAGTCGATAAAGTTTGAAGTGGCCTCAAATGCGTAGCCCTTGCCACGATAATTTTGATGAAGTGACCAGCCGAGCTCGCAAAATTTATTTCCTGGGCTGAGACGGCTAATATATATTGCTCCTATCACCTTTTTCTCTTCTTTTAATTCTATTGCCCAAGCTTTCATATACTTTTGAGTGTGGTATCTTTCAATCAATTCTTTTAAATCATTTTCAAAGTCTTCGCGAGTTTGAAGGCTCGTGTTTGGCTGGTAATAGTATATAGTAGGGTCGCTTTCGTAGACGATATAATCATCTAAATCGCTGAGCTTAAACTCGCGAATTATAAGTCTTTTTGTCTCTAAGTTGTTTAATATGACCATTTTTTCTCCTATTTGCTACCTTTTTAGATAATTCTAGGCTTTCTTCAATCAATTTAAAAACCATTTGTTTTTCAACCGAGCCGTCAAGTAATATGGTTATCCATGATTTTTTATTCATGTGGTAGGCGGGGAGAAAGCCTTTTAAAGATTTAAGCTCTTCAACTTTTTCATGCGAGCATTTTACGTCTAATATGTCTAGCATTCCTTCGCCGTTAAGTCCAAGATTGTTTCTTTCTACTTCCATAAGTGCGGCGTACCATTTTCTATTTTGTGGATTTCTAAAAATTGCATAGCCAGGAAATTTCATTCAAAGATATTCTGGTGCGTGACCTATCTCTTCCATTCTTTTGTTGCTCCCATAATTTCTCCTATTTAATTTTTACAAAACCTTAATTTTTTTGCAAAACCACATTTTTTTTGATTTTTTTCATGTTTTTTTTATTAATTTTTAATAAATTTATTAAAATTTTGTGTTATTTATGGTGTTTTATAAGACCAATTGCCTTGCTGATTTCCATTACGATTATAGGCACAATTGCGAGCGCTAGCGAGTAAAGATATGCATAGTATGGAAGGTATGTCATGCCGAATGCCGTTACCACGCTAGGTACAAAAAGTACTAGAGCAATAAGTGCGAGTGAGATAAGAGTGACAATATTGAGCTTTTTATTTGAGAAGACTCCTATTTTGAAAATGGAGTGCTCAGAGCGCATATTGTATGCATGCAAGACTTGTGATAGTGCAAGGGTCATGAAAGCAAGTGTTCTGCCACCTTCAAGAGTGCCGGTGATAGCTTTTCCAATTGCAAAACCAGCAAGAGCGAGTCCGCCAAACATAAGACCTTGCAGTATTATCCTTATTCCGTAGCCATGAGCAAACATGCTTTCGTCTTTTGGTTTTGGCTTGCGTAGCATTATGTCTTTTTCTACACTTTCCATACCAAGCGCTATGGCAGGTAGCGAGTCGGTAATCAAATTTATCCATAGAAGTTGTATTGAAAGTAGTGGTGATTGACGCCAAATAAGCATTGTCAAAAATACCAAAATAATTTCACCAATATTTGTGCCAAGCAAGAAGCCGACGACCTTTTTTATGTTGTCATATATGCCTCTGCCTTCCTTGACTGCGTCTACAATAGTTGCAAAGTTGTCGTCAGTTAAGGTCATATCTGAAGCACTTTTTGCAACATCCGTGCCTGTAATCCCCATAGCACAACCGATGTCTGCAGCCTTAAGTGCGGGCGCATCATTGACGCCGTCGCCTGTCATTGACACAACCTCTCCCTTCTTTTGCCAAGCTCTTACAATTCTAATCTTATTCTCTGGCGAAACACGAGCGTATACGGAGATGTTTCTTATCTCTCTGTCAAGTTCCTCATCACTCATCTCGTCAAGTTCACGTCCTGTGATAGCACGGTCGCCTTCGCAGAAAATACCAAGCTCTTTTGCTATTGCGGTTGCGGTTATAACATGGTCGCCTGTTATCATAATAGGTCTTATACCTGCCTGTTTGCAAACCTCGACAGCCTTTTTAGCCTCAGGACGAGGCGGGTCTATCATGCCAATAAGACCGAGAAAAGTAAGGTTGTTTTCAATCTCGCTAGTAAGCTCTTGTGGCATTTTATCTAGCTTTTTAAACCCAACCGCAATCACACGAAGGGCACTTTCGCTCATTTCTTTGTTTGCTTTTTCTGCCAAATCAATATCAATTTTACTGCACCTTGAAGCCATAATATCAAAAGCGCCTTTGACTATTGCAACTAATTTGCCATCTATTAAATTGATTGTTGTCATAAGTTTGCGGTCGGAGTCAAAAGGCAGTTCTCCCTGCCTAGGATAAAGCTCGTTTAACTTTTGTTTGCTGTCGCCTATTTTATATGAAGCGTATACTATTGCCGTCTCGGTAGGGTCGCCTATGTGCTGTGGCTTGTCGCCATCAAAGGTCACATCTCCATCACAGCAGAGGGTGGCATAATTTAACAATTTTCTAGCACTTTCTCCTATGTTTTCACTAAAGTCCTCAAGCCCTTCGCCTTCTACATAGGTTTTAACAGTGGTCATGCGATTTTGCGTCAGCGTACCTGTCTTATCTGAGCAAATAACGGAGGCGCTACCTAAGGTCTCGACCGCAGGAAGTTTTCGTATTATGGCGTTTTTCTTGACCATACGTTGCACGCCGATAGAAAGTACTATAGTGACGATGGCGGGCAGTCCTTCAGGTATAGCCGACACTGCCAGAGATACCGCCGTCATAAATACCTCCATGATATCAAGTTTTTCAATAATGCCAACTACAAATATAATGGCGCAGGCGACAAGTGCAATAATGCCTAGATATTTACCAAGCTGAGCGAGTCTTTTTTGAAGGGGAGTTTTGCTCTCCTTTTCTCCTGCAAGAAGCCCGGCAATCTTGCCCATTTCGGTATGCATTCCAGTGCTTGTGACAATAGCGGTAGCTCTGCCATAGGTGATAGAGCAACCTGAGAACACCATGTTGTCTCGGTCGCCAATCGGGGCGTCTTTTGCAACCTTTGCCAGCGCATCCTTTTCTGAAGGGAGTGACTCGCCAGTAAGGGCGGACTCTTCAGATTTTAGATTGACAGAGGTTATAAGCCTTGCGTCAGCAGGTACAAAATCGCCGGCTTCAAGTATGATAATATCGCCTGGCACTACCTCTTGCGCACTTATTATCTGTTCTTTGCCGTCCCTCAACACACGTGCGTGAGGTGCCGACATATTTTGAAGAGCTTCAAGCGCTTTTTCCGCTTTATTTTCTTGAAAAACGCCTATTATTGCATTGATTATTACTATTAATAGTATAAGAGCAGGCTCAATAAAACCTTCGGCGTCGCCTTCAATTATGGCAATGACAAAAGAAATAACGGCGGCAATAAGAAGGATAATAATCATAACATCCTTAAATTGCTCTAAAAATTTGATAAAAAGTCCCTTTTTCTTTTTTTGTGCAAGTTTGTTAAGCCCATATGTATTTAATCTAGTTTTAGCTTCCTCGCTAGATAACCCATTTTTTATGTCGCTTTTTTGCTCTTCTATTAGCTTTTGTAGGCCCTCGTCCATATATCTCCTCTAATTTGAAAATATATTACCATAACTTTAAGGTTTTTCAAAATAAAAAGATTAACTTAAAAATAAAAGTGCCAGAGTTTGACATCCGACACAAAAATTTATTTTTCATTGTTTGTATATTTGGTGTTGTAACCGCTGTTTTCTTCTGGTCTTAAAGCATTTGGAAACTGTAAGTCAGCTTTGATGTCAGAGACTATCTTTTGTAGCTTTGTTGTCATGGCATATGGGTTTTCTATATCCCAAAGGACTTTTGCGCTTTTGTTACTGGTAATATAAATGTCGCCTACTTTGAGCATTTTGTCAGTCAAGCCAACCTTTAAATTAATACCTTCGATGTCACTATAGTAAATGTTGGTTATATCTATTCCAATAACTCCACTTTTTATAATAATTCTTTGATTAGTAAATGCGTACTCAAGGTTTTTATGTTGTCTGTTTGCCGTAATTATGTTGTAAAGCCATATCCACACGGGGAAGAGGTGAAAAATGAAAAACACGCAAATTAAAATTATTCCCCAAACTGGCATAGATGAGAAAGCACCAGTACCAACCATTATACCAATAAAAGTTCCATCAAAGATTAGCCAAATAAGAGCTACAGGTAGCATCCGCAAAAATGCACTTATAATATATGCCGATTTTTTAGGTTTGCCTTGCCAAAGCAGTTGCTCATCTGTAGTTAATAGGTCTTTTATCTCAGAGGTGGTATTTTCATAAAAATAATTTTCATCAAATTTAGCCATATTTGCTCCTTAATTTTTATTGTAATATATTTTATTAAATTTGACAAGCAAAGAGGAGAAATTTTCTATTATTATATATAAATTAGTTGTTATATAATATTTATCTATAAAAAATGCAAATAAAGAAAGAGGAAATTACATAAAAATAAAAAAATAAATCAAAAATAATAAAAAATAAAAAATAAAAAAATTAAAAAATATTACGAAAAATTAATAATTTTGTTAGTAAAAAATTAACTTATGTGTTATACTAAACTTAAGTTAAAGGAAGGAGAAGAATATGTTATCTTTATTAAATACAATAGACAGCTCACTCAGAACTTTTTTTAATCAGCTTACAGAGTCTCTAGGCTTTGGCGGTTACCTCGGCATTGTTCTAGGCATTGAAGCACTTTTTATCTTACTATTTGTGATAAAAACCATTTTTTCATATGAAGCTAGATTAAAAAGAAGTCTAGATAAGGCAAATCGTTGGCTTTTTCAAAACAAAAAAATAGACACAAATAATATTAAAGAATTTAACAATATTGTAAAAAAAGGTCCAAAACGTCTTGTTTATTATTGGCAACAGTTTATCTTGTTTAGAGACGGTGGACCATCTGCCTATTTAAACGAAGATAATCTTATCACCAAACCTCTTAAGACAAGCAGTTGGATTAATAATATTAAAAATTTAGGGCTCCTTACCGCTATTTGGACGGTTGTTGCGCTCATCTTAGGCGTGGCATCTCAGGTTTCTCAGCAGTTTGGATTTTTGTCAATTTCAGTTGCCCTCTTCCTGCCTTGCCTTGTCGCACTGATAGGGGTTATTGCGGTAATTGTTTTAAAAGGCGTGCGAGTATTAAATCTTGACGATATCTATCATATCCACCATATTTTTGTTAGATTTTTAACAAATGCTTGTGTTGACCTTACTCCATATCTTGATTTCAACCTGCTCTTCACAGAGAAGGAACTTGAAAATGGCAACCCTCAACTTCGTGAGTACTATGAGGCTAGAGCTAGACGGGTTAAAGAGGAGTTTGAAAAGGCTCAACAAAATGAGCAAACCTTTGAAGAGTATAAGTTCGAAGATGTTGGCGTTGATGGAACACTCCTTTTAAATCGTGCGATGAAGGAAAGCGAAATATATATCAACAAAAAGACAGCTACTCTTTCTGAGATTGCCCAAATTGAAGCACAAAAGGACGCTTTAAGACGTAACTATGAAAATGTGCAGATGGACCTTCAAAGAAAGATACAAACATCAAAAGAGAACATCCAAAAACTTATCGAACAACAAGCAGCCACTACCAGCCGTATTGAAGTTGGTATGCTCAGACAAAAACAGGAGAACGAAAGCAATAAAAAGGCAGGCTTCCAAAAGGATTACGACCAAGAAGAGAAACAATATCTTAACTCTAAGAAAGAACTTGATAGTGAAATTGAAGAGCTCAAGAAAACTCTTGACGAAAGCTTGGAAGATGCTCAGAAAGGTATGTCTGCCGAATATCAATCCTTCTTTGAAAAGGTTATGAAGAGTGCTTACCAAGTGGCAGAGCAACGCGTTAAAGACGAAAAGAATAGTATAATAAGCGAAAAAGATAAGAACGAACAAGAACTTATCAATGTACAAACTCAAATCAAGCGCCTCAAAGACGAAAATGATACTCTTAGAGATAGACTTGCTAAGTTTGACCCAAGCTATATGACTGAAGAACCAGCGACAGAAGAAGAGGGGCATTACGACGAATATGGTAACTACATATACGCAGATGGATCTTACCATGATACCAACGGACTATTCCACGACGTAGACGGCAAAGTTTACAATATGAATGGCGAGCTTGTCTCTGAAGACCTATCTCCTGAAGAACAGGCAGAGGCAAATCAAGAAGCAATCAAACAAGATCAAATCAATTCTTTTGGCGGATATGTTGACGGCGATGACGTTGTAAGCGTAGCGCAAAGTGAAGATAATGAGCCTGTGGATGAAGAGGCTCCGGCAGAAGAGCCAGCAGAGGAAACCGAGGAGGTTGCTGACGAAGAGCCTACCGAAGAACAACCTGAAGAGGTGGTTGAAGAGCCAGCCGAGCCTGAAGAGCCAGTAAGCGCGGACGAAATCCCTGACGAAGAGACTCCAGAGGTTGCAATTGATGAGATTCCAGACGAAGAGCCTACCGAAGAACAGCCAAAAATAGAGGAGACAGCTCAAACTAAAGAGCCGGTAGAAAGCGTTACTGAAGAAACCACAGAAGAGGTGGAAACTCCTCAAGAAGAAAAGGCAGAAGATCAGCCTAAGAAAAAGAGAGGCAGACCACGCAAAGAGACTTCTACTACAGAAGCGGTAGCAACTCAGCCAAAGAAGAGAGGTAGACCAAGAAAGACCACCACTCAAGAAACGGAGACTCCAAAGCGTAGAGGTCGTCCACCAAAGAGCGCCGAAGAGAAAGCGGAGAGCGTAAAGAAAACAAAACCGGCAACAACTAAAGCAACAACAAAGAAACCGGCGAGCAAGACAACGGCTAAAAAATCTACAGCAAAATCTACTAAGAAACCAACTACTAAGAAGACGACCACAACTAGCGCGACAGCACCTAAGAAGAGAGGACGTCCTCGCAAGACGACAACTGAGCCAGTAGAGACTACTCCAAAGAGGAGAGGCAGACCACCTAAGAACGCTAGCCTTTCAACAACTGAGAGCAACAGCTTCCTTGATAAGATAAATGAGCTTATTAATCAAGAAGAAAACAAACTCAAAAACATGAAAGCCTTCTTAAACTCTGAGATAAATCAAGCGCTTGAGCCTGAAGATAAGGATAATATTAGCCAAGAAAAAGACGATATCATGAGCGCTGTTGAATCACTTAAAGAGCAGGCAAACAAGGCAAAATCAAACGGACAATCAGAAGAACTTTCAAAAATAAATAAGAGAATTGAAGATTTAATTAAAGAGCTATCAGACATCAACTCAACTGATGAAACAGATGAGGGCAATGCTCAATAAATTAATAAAAGAGGTCAGCAAATTTTGACCTCTTTTTATGTACTTTTATATGATTTTATTAAAATTTTTTTTAATAACAATTTACTTTGCAATAATCTCAAGATTTACGCTAGTGCTTACCTCAGGGTGCAACTTTATTGATACTTTGTATAGCCCTATTGTTTTTAAAGGCTCTTTTAGTTCTATTTTACGCTTGTCAATCTCGTAACCTTGTTTTTGCAAGCTGTCAGCAATTTCCTTTGATGTGACTGAACCAAAAGTCTTGCCATTTTCTCCACATTTTATTGCAACAACAATTTTTGTGTCTTTTAATTTCTTAGCAAGTTCCTCAGCCGCCTGCTTTTCCATTTCTTTGTGATAATCGCTTGAAGATTTTTTCATGTTATTTTCGCTAATAGCCGTGTTGTCCGCGATTTTTGCTTTGCCAGTCTTAATTAAAAAGTTCTTGGCGTATCCGTCAGCAACGTTTTTTATCTCTCCTTTCTTGCCAGTACCTTTAACATCTGTAAGTAGTAATACCTTCATATATCTCTCCTTTTATTAAATTGTATTGTATTTTGTTTTAAAAGTCAAATGTTTTGGCAATAACTTATTGTATAGTATGATTTATAAAATTAATTTGGTTTTATAGGAGTAATTATGGATATTAGATGTAGAAAAACAACTTGTAAATATAACGATAGGTTTACATGCAAAGCAAAAAACATACAGGTGACAAACAACGTTATCTGCCAAACTTTTGAAAAGGATGAAAATAAAAAAGATGTGCAAGATATTACCAAACATCTTTTTGAAGAAAAACCGGAATTTGCGCCTCAACGTGATAGCAAAACCATAGAGATTAAGTGCAAAGCGAACTGCCTGTTTAATCATAATGGCGCCTGCGTTTCAAATGGCATAACTCTTAACTCCATCAAAGAAAAACCCTACTGCGTCAGCTTTTTGAAAGATTAGTACATGTGTATAAAAAGTTGTTTTTAAATAGTAAAAATATTTTTAATTAAAAATCATTTAAGAATTAGCTCTTCACTTGCATTTTTTGCAAGAGTTGGCTATAATGAAAATATGAAGAAAAAGCAACAGGTGGGTATTGCCGAAAAACCTGAAGAGAAAAAGGAAGAGATAAAACGAACCTATCAGGTTTACGACAAGAATATAACTCTTAGCGATAGCGACATCATTGACTACTATAAAACTAGGTACAAGATGCTCGCTATGCGTTTTATGTTGGTTGGAAGGTTTGACGACAAAGGTCGATATATAATTAAAGATGAGATAAAATATGACCTCATTGCAATGTATAAAGAAATCTCTGATAGTGGCGAGGACTTTTACAAGGCAAGCTGTAGGTTTTTTAAAAAGGATTTCTATTTTGACATAAAGATTTCATTGCTTGAAGAGGGCAAGGCTAAGGCATCGCTTTATCTATCAGAATATGTTGAAGATTACATGGATGACGACTGCATAGTTTCTCATATTGCCGATTTTGTTGATGTCTTTGACGAACATTTTAGGGTTAAAGTTAGACAGGCTTTCAATCTCGTTGATGCGGCAATTACCAATGAAGAGCTTAAAGTGCCAAACCTTGCTGTTCTTATGCAGGATGCTTATGATATAAACAAATATATAGGTGGGCTTTATGACCTTGCGTCGCAAATTTATGTTATGAGAATGCAAAAACTGCTTGAGAGCGGAGACCAAACCTGTCATGACATACTTAAACGCTACAAAGAGCTAAGTCTAAATGACGAAGAAATGCAAAGAGATGAGAAACACAAGTTTTCAAGACAGAAAGCGCTCCTTGACCGTGCAATAGACGAGAAGGGCGGTCTTGAAAAATTAAATGTCAACAAAGAGGGTCTTAAAAGCGTAATAGGCGAGATAAATAAGTCGGTCAAAGCTATAGAAGGGCTTCAGAATAGACCATCTGCCATTGAGATAATGGCTCCAGAGAAAGCATCGGTCAATGGCGGTGACGGCGGTAGAACGGCCGGTAATAGCAAGCCTAAAGCTACAAAGAAGAAAAAACCGGTAGCGACAAATAAAGCTAAGGCTCCGGCGATAAAAAAGCCTCCTCAAACTCAAACGCAGACACAAACCACACCTACACCGCCAGCGCCTCAACCAGCACAACCTGACCTTCGTGACCTTGCAAAAAAATTGATTTTAGCTTCTATTGGGGCGGGTGGACCTCAGCCTGAGCAACGTACACAGCCAGCCCCGCAACAACAGGCACCTCAAACTAAGCAAGGGGAGACTAGTCAAGCTGAGCCAAAAGAGACCGAGAAAAAACCAGCAGAGGAAGCTGTAAGTGAAGATGGCTTTATTGATATCAATATGACTGCAAGTGAAACTGAAGAAAAAGAGGTAGTGGTCGATACCGGAATAGACTTAGATAAAGACAAAGAAAAGCCTGGTCCTGTAGTAGAATTAAAAGAAGACGAAAAGTCTATTGAAGAAAGTACGATGCAACCGGCTCCAAGTCCTCAAATAAGTGCACAAGTAGAGCTTTCTGTAACAGTTGAGTTTGACGATTTTGAAAATGGTATTTAGAAAAGTTCTATTGATTTAATCTTTTGAAAAGATGGAAATTAAAAATCATTTATTTTATACTGAAAGATTAGAATATCTATTAATTGTAAAATTGTTGAAAAAGGAGAGCATTTGCTCTCCTTTTTGAATATTAAAATTATTATTCTCTTTCAGTTTCATCGTCATCGTTTTCTCTTTCAATTTTATTGTAGCAAGCTTGGAATGTAGGCAAACCTTTAAGTATTTTTGCTTGGACATCAATAGCTTCCATAAGTTGTTCTGAATCTTTAAGAGATTGTTCTTCTGTAGGCATAATTTGATAGTGGCCATCGATATCAGTTTTTACTATACTATCTATAACTTTTGCCATATCAAGCCCAATTTTATCACTTTCTCTCATATAAATGTTTGTTGCACCATTAAGTGACACCTTGTATGCATTAGGATTTTTCTTTATATATTCTGGCATATGTTGTAATTCTTCTTCTTTAAATTTGTAATTATGCCACTTATAAGAACCGTCGCCAGCAAAAAGTTTATGGAATGCTTTAGCAAAGAGTGAGCGCTTAAATATTTCTTTAGCTTCTGGATTTGAGTCAAGCTCTGTTATTAAAAATTTAACCTTATTTGCTAAATCGCCAGTGCTTACACCTGTTTTTTCATCAGAAAAAACTAAATCTCCTGATATAGCTCTTGCAAGTAGTGATGGGTTATCCTTTTTAAAATTTGAAAGATCACAATCATAGATCACAAGCTGATTTATTACAGTCAATAAATAACCATTATTTTGCCTAATATACATACGTTTTTTTGGATCGGTGACGAGACTATCATTAAAGATATATTTATTTTCTGACATAATTTGCTCCTTTTATGACTTTTTGGATATTTTCATCTATATAATACCACACTTTTTGTCGTTTGTAAATAGCTTTTTTCGAGTTTTGTATACTTTTTTTTATTTTTCACAAGATAAAGACATGAAAAATTCGGTGGGACGAGGGGCGCTAATCTTAATCATAAGCGGACTTATCTGCAAGTTTTTTGGCGCAATGTTTAGATTACCTCTTACAAATATCTTGGGTTTGCAGGGGATCGGTGTCTTTCAAATGGTCATGTCACTATATTCGCTTACCCTTGGTTTTGTCTCGGGAGGCGTCACAAACTCGCTATCCAAGCTTGTCTCTAGCGCGAGGGCGAGGGGAGATTACAAAAAAATAGGCGGACATTTTCGTTATGCTCTATATTTTTCGCTTGGGTTAAGTGTATTCTTTGGAGTTTTTTTCTTGCTCTTTTCAAGAAGCATAGCGTCCTTACAAGGATACTCGGGAGCTTCTATTTCATATATGCTACTATCTCTTCTTTTGCCAATGGGCGCGCTGATAGGAACTTTCAGAGGAATAATCCAAGGCTATGAAAACATGACGCCAACCGCAATAAGTCAAATTATCGAGCAGGTAGTAAAGTTTGCCTTTGGACTTATCTTTGCTTATTTTTTGGGCAGAAGAGGAATAGGTGCTGGCGTATTTGGTGCCTTTCTTGGCATAACGCTATCAGAAGTGCTTGCCCTTTTGTTTTTAGCCCTTGTTATTAAGAAAAAAGGGGTAAAGCCAAGTGACGCGCCAGTTCGTAAAGAGTTTTTTAAAGCCGTACTGCCACTGACTGTCAGCTCGTCAACTCTTCCGCTTGCAAACGCAATAGAGGCGCTCATTATCATATCCCTTTTGTCACTTGCTGGACTATCAAACGAGGTGGCAACCACACTTTATGGACTTCAAAGCGGAGTAGCCGGCGCTATTCTGCATTTCCCGCTGATAATATCGCTTGCGGTTGCCTCTGCCATGCTTCCAAAGATATCCTTTTTGTCAGCTAAGGACGATTATCTTGGACAGCAACGGATTATAAACAAAACTTTTAATATTATGTGGTTTTTACTAATACCTCTTATTTTAGGCATAATAGCAATATCAAGAGAGCTCTATCCTATTATCTATCCATCTGTCGTTGATAGCTATCTTGACATTGCCTTCCAGCTTACCTTTTTAGGCGGAATAGCCATAATACTTTCAGCCTTTATGCAGTTTTTAAATTCTATTTTGCAGGCAAAAGGCTACTATAATTACTCACTTCTTTTTAACGTTGTTGGCGCCTTAGGTAAAATCTTATCTATTGGCATTTTTGCGCCTATTCCACAAATAAATATCTTTGCTATTCCTATTTCTAATATAGTTGTGTTCTCTATAATCTGTATTTGCGCACTTATAAAACTAGGAGCACTTATAAAAGTTAGTTTCTTTGGCTTTGCGCTTCCTCTTCTTTCTGCAGTAATAATGTTTATGGTGGTAAAACTTTGGCTTTCCTTCCTTGCAGGGACCTTTGGCGTTCTTATAGGTGTAGTTCTTGGTGGTATTGTCTATCTTCTTTTATGCCTGCCTCTCGTGTTTGAGTATGGCAGGCTTATCAAAAATTACAAAGAGGCTTAGACAAAAACGTCACGATGATGCCGTTTATGAGCCTTGTCTATGCTCGTTTTTCTGCTGTCTTATCAATATGTTTGCACTTTTTATATAAGAATCATAAATATTGAAAAGATTTTGACGTAACCTTATCCTCAAAGGTTTTTCTTTTTATTTGTAAATTGTTTGCAAAAACTTGCTTTAACTGCTACACTTACAGTATGTTGATAAGGGATATTGATTTTGGTAACAATTTAATTTTGGCGCCTATGGCAGGTGTGAGCGATGTGGGCTTTCGAAAAGTCTGCTCTCTTTTTGGTGCAAGTGCTACCTATAGCGAGATGTTATCTTGCAGGGCAATGCTTCATAACCCCAAAAAGACAGAGCTTATGACTATAGCCTCGCCCGACGAAAAGATAAAAATAGGTCAGATATTTGGACATGAGCCTGAGATTATGGCTGAGGCAGTAAAAAGTCCTATGCTTGCAAAATATCAAATAATAGACATCAATATGGGTTGTCCTGCGCCAAAAATAGTTAAAAATGGCGAAGGTAGCGCGCTTATGAAAAACCTTCCGCTTGCAAGCAGGATAATATCAGAATGTGTCAAAGCTTCACAAGTGCCAATTTCTGTAAAATTTAGGCTGGGTTATAATAGCGATATAAGCTTGCAGTTTGGTAGGATGTGCGAGGAGGCAGGTGCGAGCTATGTTACCCTCCACGGACGGACAACCGAGCAAGGATATAGTGGCAGGGCTGACTATGAGGCAATTGCAAGGCTAAAGGCTTCACTTAAAATCCCAGTAGTAGGCAACGGCGATGTGGTAGACGACCAAAGTTACAAAAGAATGCTAGAGACAGGCGTTGATGGTGTTATGATAGGCAGAGGTGCGCAAGGTAGACCTTGGATTTTTCAAGAGCTACTAGGCAGGCGCTTTGAAGGGAGTAAGTTTGACGTTGTACGCATGCATGTGGAGGAGCTTAAGAAATATTATGACGAGGCTTGGCTTACTTTATACATGAGAAAGCACTTTCTATGGTACGCCTCAGGTGTTGAGGGTGCTAGCGAGATAAGGCGAGAGCTTGCAACCAGTCCATCAATTGATAAGAGTTTAGATCTTTTGAGAGAAATATTGAATTAGCGAAAAAGCAGATTTAAACAATTTGATTAAATGGTTTTGTTAAAATAGGTAAATGTTGTAAAATATTATATAGGAGTGATATATGAAAAGAACGATTACAGACCTTGTAAATTTAAAGGGCAAAGTAGTGCTCTTGAGGGTGGATTTTAACGTGCCTCTTGACAATTCGGGCAGAATTGTGGATGACACTAGAATAAAAAATGAAATACCAACTATAAAATACTTAATTGAGCAAAAGGCGAGAGTGGTCATACTTTCTCATCTTGGCAGACCGGAAGGCTACGACGTGCACAAGTCACTTTGGCCGGTGTCGCTAGTTTTGGCAAAATACTTGCCTTGCAATGTGTCTTTTTGTAACACTGTAATAGGACAGGAGGCAAAAGAGAGGATAAAACTTTTACAAGAGGGCAATGTGCTCTTGCTTGAAAATGTAAGGTTCTATAAGCAAGAAGAGGAGTGCGACATGAAGTTTTCTCGCGAAATAGCCTCAATGGGCGACATATTTGTCGACGACGCTTTTGGCGTTGCTCATAGAAAGCATGCATCCAACTTTGGCGTTGCAAGAATTCTTCCAAATGCTATTGGCTTTTTGATGGAAAAGGAGCTTACAAATTTAAATCAAATACTAGAAAATCCTAAGAGACCTTTTGTTGCCGTGCAGGGCGGGGCTAAGGTTGAAACAAAGACAAAAATTCTAGAAAAATTTATTGAAAAAGCGGACACAATTTTAATAGGTGGCGCTATGGCATATACCTTTTTAAAGGTTTTAGGGCAATCGGTGGGACGCTCCAAGGTGTACGAAGAGAGTATGGAAAGTGCAATGAATATTCTTTTGAAGGCAAAGCAGGCGGGCAAAAAGGTGCTTCTTCCAATTGACCACGTTTGCGCGCGCATGGGCGACCCAAGCAAAGTTTTCGTAACCGACCAATTAGGTGGAGATATGGTAGCATATGATATCGGTCCAAAGACGATTGAGCTTTATAAGAATGAAATTGCTGGCGCTGGCGAAATTTTCTGGAATGGTCCGATGGGAATGTACGAAAACGCAGCGTTTAGTAATGGTACTTACAAGATTGCCGAGAGCATAGCCCATGCCAAAGGTCACACCAGTGTTGGCGGTGGCGACACTGTGGCAACTGTCAACCTATTTAACCTTGCCAAAGGTTTTGATTACATTTCAACAGGTGGCGGTGCAACCTTAGAGTATCTTGAAAATGGTTCTCTGCCAGCTATAGATGTAATCCAGGAGAAGATAAGATGATTAATACAATAATCGCAAACTTTAAAATGAATAAGACGGAGAGTGAGGTCAAAGACTATCTCATGACCTTTTTGCCAAGATATGAAGGAAAGGTCGACTTGACGCTATGCCTGCCTTTTACCGCTCTTCACGTGGGAAGATATCTATGCCAAGGTCATGATATAAGGCTGGGCGCTCAAAATATTAGCGACGAGGAAGAAGGGCGTTGCACTGGCGAAATCTCAGGGCGAATGTTAAAAGATAGCGGAGTCGATTTTGTCATTGTTGGACACAGCGAAAGGCGAAAAAAGTTTAAAGAAGATAGCAAAATTATCAATAAAAAGATAAAATCAGCCTTAAAAAATGGAATAGGTGTTATACTTTGCGTGGGTGAAAGCTTGGCAGAGCGAAACACCTTGAAGACTTTTGAAACCTTGCGCGACCAGCTAGAGAGCGCTCTCAAAGGGCTTTATGAAAATGAGCTCGAGCGAATTGTTGTTGCCTATGAGCCTATCTGGGCGATTGGAACAGGCAAGACGCCTACTGCAAAAGAGATAGGGCAGGCGGTAAAAGAGATAAGACGGGTTATTGCTGATGATTTTTCAAAAAACGCTTCTGAAAATATAAAGGTGGTATATGGTGGTAGCATAGATAGCAAAAACGTAAAACAGTTTACAGGTTGCAAAAATCTTGACGGCTTTTTAATTGGCGGAGCTTGCCTTGAGCCTAATAATTTTTTAAAAATCATATCTCTTTGTTAAAAATTGATAAAGTACACATCTTTCTTGACTTAAATATAAAATTGTGACATAATATATTCTATAAAAGGAGATTTATTATGAGCAGTTTTATTAAAGCTATGGATGATCTTCCACTTATACTAAAGATTATTTTGGCTCTACCTATGATTGATATCGTTTGGGTAGTATATAGACTTATCAAGTCAATTGACCAAAAGAACACTTTAGGAATAGTTCTAGCCATCATCCTTCTTGTCATTGGAATACCTTTTCTCTGGCTTGTTGATATTATTACACTAATTATCAACAATAAAGTATTATGGCTTGATTAAATGTCAAAATAAAAATCGTCAATTTTGAGATGTACTTAATTTCAAGTTGGCGTTTTTTCATTTTTGTAAACAATAATGCAAGACTGACGTTTTAAATAGCAATAACGGCATAATTAACTATATTTTGTTGTAATTTTTAGCAAAATGTGTATAATATAACTAAAGATTTACAAAGGAGGCACTATGAAAGACTTAAGTTACGAGCCATTTGATGATGATGACTTTGACGATGATGACGATTTTGATGATGACGAAGACGACTTTGATGATTTTGATGACGATGATGAAGGCTGGAATGGTCACTATGGCGGTTGGGATGATGGTGAAGACGACGAAGAAGATGACGAGGATAACGACGAAGAGGATGAAAATGACGAGGACAAGGAAGACGAAGAAGATAAGGACGATGGTTATGGCGACGATATAGGAGACGGTTACGGCGAAGATAAAGATCCTGATAAAGAGAAGAAAAAAGACGATAAAAATAAAAAAAATAAAGATGACAAGAAGGAAAAAGAAGTTGAAGCAAAGGGTTTATCCAAAGCTATAAAAACTATAAAACTGCAAAAAGCAATAAAAAAGAGAGCAAAACGATTTACCTCTTTTATGGGTTTACTCGAGTTTGGCGTAAGGCCTGTAGCAAGATGTCCAAAATGTGGAATGAAGTCAATATACAAAAGTCACACATTGACTGATATGGGAACTTTTCAGTTGGGAGGCTCATTAATTGGCTATCCTACAAATATTTATTTTTGTATGAATCCAAATTGTGAGTTTGGTTATACAAATAAACATCCATTTTGCTGGATGTTACCAGGGAAATTTGTGCCATCACCACCAGTTCCATATCCTTATGCATTATTTAGGGATATAGACAAATAAAAAACAATTAAACATTAATAAAATATAATCTATTAATATAAAAAATATCGCAAAATATTTTAAATAATTAATTTTAAGCGATATTTTTTATTGATTTTTATTAATTTTTAAAATTTTATTTATTTTAATATTAGTAAATTAAAATCTAAATATTTTTTAATCTATTTTTATATTATTTTAAATAAATTTTTATTTGTATTAATTTATTTATTTTTTTTAATTTTCATATAAATTATTATTTAAAAATACTGGCTCACAGGTTATATTTATTCCTAAGTTTTTCAGTGATTGTTCTTCTTGTGGACTTAGTATATATGTCGAGTGTGCCTCACAGCCTAAAAGATCGGCAAGTTTATCAAGGGCACGCTTTGCCTTTTCATTACTATATGAAGAAATTGCAAGAGCGACAAGAACATCGTCAAGAGTTAACACTCCATTTTTATAGTGAAGTATATCTGTCCTTAATTTAACAATTGGCATAAGTATGTCGTCAGATATTATGTCAAAGTCGTCCCCCATGCCGGCCACAGAGCGCAGAGCATTTAGCACAACGGCGCCACTTGCTGAGATAATCTTTTTATTTTTTCCGTAAACTATCTCGCCATTTGCAAGCTGGAGTGCCACGCAAGGATAACCACTATCTTTGCTCATTTGTTTAGATGCTGAAACAACTTTTAGAAAGTCAGGGTTCAGATCAAGTTCTGCCATAAGGTATTTGGTTCTTTCAACCGTGTCAAAGGTTGCAAGTCCACGCTTATAATCACATTCTGCCTTTAAGTATCTGCGTACTATCTCTTTCTTGGCTGCCTCTTCTACCACTTTTTCGTCTATTATTGCACTTGCTACCATGTTAACACCCATATCAGTTGGAGACTTATATACCTCTTCGCCGGTAATCTTTTTCAAGATATTTTTAAGCACTGGAAAAACCTCTATATCACGGTTGTAATTTACAGAAAGCTCTCCATAAGCATTAAAATGATAAGGGTCTATTTGGTTGACATCTTTAAGGTCTGCTGTTGCTGACTCATAGGCAATGTTGACAGGGTGCTTAAGAGGAAGATTCCAAACAGGAAATGTCTCAAATTTTGCATATCCTGCTTTGATTCCACGTTTGTAGTCGTGATACATCTGGCTTAGACAGGTGGCAAGCTTACCGCTTGATGGGCCTGGTGCTGTAACTATCACGAGCGGTCTAGTTGTTTCTATATAAGGGTTAGCGCCATATCCTTCGTCTGAAACGATGGTGTCTACCTCATTTGGATAACCTTTAGTGTATCTGTGAAAGTATACCTTTTCGCCATGTTGCTCAAGCTTTTGCGCAAACTTAGTCGCTCCTGGCTGACCTTTATAGAGGGTGATAATAATAGAGGACACATAAAGCCCAAGTGCACGCAAATTATCAATTATTCTAAGCATTTCATTGTCATAACTTAGACCAAGGTCGGCGCGAATTTTGTTCTTTTCGATATCATTTGCAGAAATACAAAAGATAATCTCTGCCTTGTCCTTTAATTTCATTAAAAGCTTTGTCTTAATATTAGGGTCGAAACCAGGCAATACTCTTGCAGCATGAAGGTCATCAAAGAGTTTACCTCCAAACTCAAGGTAAAGCTTATTATGAAACATCTTAATTCGCTCAAGTATCTTCTTACTTTGTAGTTTTAAATATAGCTCATTATCAAAACCCATTTTTCTATCCATTTTACTCTTCCTTTTTGCGTGTATTTTAATTGCCAAATTGTTTAATTACCAGTGTTAATCTAAAAAACGACATAATTTGGCAAATACTTTTTTATCATTTAGGTCTACTAATTATAAGCAAACCCTTTGAGTATAGTATAGCTTTTTTAAAAATTTTCTCATAGCGATTTGAGAATTTTTCCAAATTTTTTTATAATGTTTTGTAAATCTACATAAATATGTTAAAATACAATGTAAATTAATAAGAACACTAAAAGGAGCAAATTTATGAGTAAAATCGCAGTAGTAACAGACAGTAATTCAGGAATTACACAGAAGGAGGCAGAAGAGTTAAAGGACGTTTATGTTATTCCTATGCCTTTTACTATAGATGGAGAGGAGTATTTCGAGGATATCAATTTATCGCAGGAGCAGTTCTATCAAAAGCTGACAAATGATGCCGATATTTCAACGTCACAGCCATCTATTGCAAATATAACAGAGCTTTGGGACAAGCTTCTTAAAAAATATGACTATATCTTGCATATACCAATGTCAAGTGCGCTTAGTATGTCTTGTGAGACGGCTGAGAACTTTGCAAAAGAATATAACGGAAAAGTCCTCGTTATTGACAATAAAAGAATTTCAGTTACGCAAAAGCAGTCGGTATATGATGCCTTAGCACTTATAAAGCAGGGTAAAAGTGCTGAGGAAATAAAGGATATTCTGCTTAAAACCTCAATGGACGCAAGCATATATATTATGGTTGATACACTTAAATACTTAAAGAAAGGTGGCAGAATAACTCCAGCCGCAGCTGCCATAGGTACCCTTTTAAGGATTAAGCCAGTGCTTAAAATACAAGGTGGCAAACTTGACCAATTTGCAAAAGCCCTAAACGACAAAGTAGCGCGAGAGCGTATGATTGACGCTATGAAAAAGGATTTAGAAACAAGATTTAGCGACTTAAAGGCAAAGGGAGAGCTCAATATCTTTGTGGCCTACACTAATTGCAGAGAAAAAGCAGAGGAATTTGCAAAGCAGATAACAGAGGCGATTTCAGATGTACCATTAACTTTCGTTGACCCGCTTTCTCTCAGCGTTTCCTGCCATATTGGTAGTGGCGCTTTGGCTATTGCCTGCAGTAGAATAATCAAATAGGTTAAGAGGAAGATATGAAAGATAGACTAAAAGATAAGGTGGCGGTGATAACTGGCGCTAGCAGTGGTATAGGCTATTCAATAGCAAAATATTTTTCAAAAGCTGGTATCAAGGTGTACGATATCTCTAGAACGGTAAAACCGCATGAGGAGGTTACAAAAGCCTATCAAGCCGACGTAAATGATACCAATAAAATTGATGGAATTTTAAAGGAAATATATGATATCGAAGGTCATATAGATATCTTTGTCAACAATGCTGGATTTGGTATAGCTGGCACCATTGAAAACGCAAGGAGAGATAATATATATTCTATAGTTGAGACTAACTTGTCTGCTGTGATGGCGCTTAGTAGCCTTGCTATTAAATATATGAAGGCAAGTGGCGGAAACATAATCAATATTTCATCAGTTGGCGGAGTTATCCCACTGCCTGTGCAAGCAGCATATAGCGCGACTAAGGCTGGTGTTGAAATCTTCTCGCGCGCTCTTGCAAATGAGGCTAGACCGCATGATATAAAGGTCACGGCAATTTTGCCTGGAGACACCAAAACTGGCTTTACTAAGTCTAGAATTGTCGACAATGACGAGCAAAACCCTAAATATAAGGACAAAATATCCAAGTCCATCAAGAAGGTGGAGAAAGATGAACAACAGGGCAAAAGTCCAGATAGCGTTGGTAAGGCCGTTTTAAAGATTGTTAAAAGAAAACATCCTCCACTTAGAAAAACAATTGGCTTTTTCTATAAATGTGCGGTATTTTTGCCAAGAATTCTTCCAACTAAAATTGTTAATTTTATTGTAAGAAAAATGTATCTATAACGGATACATAAATGTCAAAATAAAAAAAGAAGAAAAATAAGATTAATCCTACGGGTTATATTAATTTTCTTCTTTTTTATTATCATTATCTGTATTTTTTGTGTTTTTTATAAATAATTTAAATTTATTTTTTCTTTTAAAAATCTTTTGTTTTATAAGTTTGCCTTTATAAATATATTTTTTATTATTTTTTACTATATTTTTGGCGCTAATAATTTTATGTTTAAATATTGACATTTCTTTTATAAAATCACCATCGCCTAGGGTCTCTGTAACAGTGGAAGAGAAAACAAAAGCGTTTTCGTCTATACCTCTTATAAGCTTCTTCATCTCATGAGCTTGACCTTTTGGAATTAAAGATAGAAGCATAGTTTTATCTTTGCCAGAGAACATTCCTTGTGCGTCGAGCTTAGTTACGCCGCGATGAAAGGTGCTAAGTATAGCCTCGGCAATCTCTTTATCTTTATCACAAATAATATAGAAGGATACAACGCGCTTGGAGTCATCTAGCACAAGATTTGTCGCGAGGGAACTTATAATTGTCATGATTATAGCGTAAAGTCCGATATAAAGGTCTCCTGTTGTAATAAAAGACAAAATGATAACCACGCCGTTTATAGCAAGCAGGCAATATCCGGTCTTAATTTTTGGGAAATATTTATTTAATATTGCACTTGTTATATCACTTCCGCCAGTCGAGCCTCCAAACCTTAGCGCCAAGCCTATTGTTAAACCCATTATCATTCCACCGACAATTGCGTACAAAAGTCTGTCAGGGTTTTCCACATCGGCTATTCCTGGGATTGCTCCAAATTGCATGCTAAGGGTGTAAAAACTTATTCCTACAGCAGAAAGGAGCAAAAACTTCCAGCCAAACACCTTTAAAGCAAAAAGGAATAGTATGGAATTTATAACAAGATAGATAATGGACGTTGCAATATTTACTCCAGCTGAGGCGAGTAGGTTGTGGATGATAAGCGAAAAACCTGATAAGCCAGTTGGAATGATGTCTGCCGACTCAAAAAAGTTTTGGAAAGCGCATCCGCCAACAAGCCCAGCGACTGCCACAACCAAAATTTGCACAATAAATTTTGTGATTTCTTCCTTTTTAATGTCGTTCTTTTTGATACGTACTCTTGTTTTCATAATAAGAATATAACATTTTTTTACAATTTTTAAAAATAAATTAACTATTTTTTAAAAATTTTAATTCTTATTGACTTATTTTTTGATTTATTGTATACCTTATATATATGGGAAAGTGTTTATTTTTGTATAATCCTCTCAGCGGAAAGGGGAAAATTGTAAAAAATGAAGAGAAAATTGTAAAAGACCTTAGCCAAAAGTATGAGGTGGAGGTTTGCCGTTCTCAACATCCTGGTCATATTGGCGAACTTATCCTTGAAAAAGGAAACGATGTCGACCTTATCGTAATTGCCGGCGGTGATGGCACTTTAAATGAGGCTATCAATAGCATTATGCGCCTTGGTAAGAAAGTTAAACTTGGCTATATTCCTACTGGCACGGTTAATGACGTTGCTCACTCGCTAGGAATTCCTAGGAATACAAAGAAGGCGGTTAAAAATATCCTAGAAGGCGAAGAGTTTTCTCATGATGTCTTTAAAATGAATGATAGATACGGTATCTATGTGTGCTGTTCTGGACTTTTTACAGAGACAAGTTATGCTACCGACCAAAAACAGAAGAGAAAAATGGGTAAGGTTGCCTATGCTTTTCATGGCATTAAAAAGGTTTTCTCAACACCAGCAGTTAAGTTGAAACTTAGCTATGACGGCGGAGAGCTTGAAGGCAAATATGCGCTCATGCTTGTACTCAACTCAAAGAGCGTGGCAGGCTTTAGGATAAATAGACTTGCTGCTCTAAATGACGGGCTTGTGGACGTTGTGCTTATTAAGTCCAAAAAGGATAAAGTCAATTTTGGGGCTGTTTGCAAGGTTGCAATGTTTTTCTTGCAAGGAATTAAGACTCATTATAAAAAGAACATAGATGTTCTGCAAATTGACAAGTTTAGAATAGACACCACCGAGGATACAATTATAAATCTAGATGGCGAGAAAATCGGCGAGGGCAGCTTTAACTTTGAGGTAATAAAAGAGGGTATAAACATCATAGTCCCTTCTCTTAAGAAACTTATAAAACACGAAGAGAAAATTGATTAATAAAATTTACTTTTAACTTTTATAATGTTTAATATACTAGTTGTCATATTATAGTAGATATTTGTAGCTAACATGAGGCTTGTAAAAGGACCTGAAAACTTTCAGGTCCTTTTTATGTTGCGACAATCAAAGATTGTCACAACATCCTATTCTTCACTTTAAAAAGCGAAGAATAGACAAGCCTCATATCTATATACATACATTAAGCTTAACCACATTTATGCGGATGGTATTTTATCATATGAAGTAAAAAATTGTGACGGCATTAGAATTATAATAAAATTTTAGTGTGGTAGAATGTAGAAGAAAATGTCGAATACTAGAATTAAGTGGCGAAAAATGTAAATACTAAAGAAGGAGGAGAGAAAATAGCATGAGCATAAACTTAAAGTTAGTATCCTGTATAAGTGCTTTTATCTTAGTACTAGGGATATTTATCTTTGGAGTGCTATCAGCCCAGCAGGCAACAGTAAACCTGGGAGGTAGTATAATTGTCAGAAGACGGGCTTTACTATATTTACACTCACAACTAATATGTTATTTTAAAAGTTTGATAGTCTATTAAAACACAACCAAAAAAACAGTCTTGTTTAAGCTCAACTAAAAATCTAGCGAGGTGTTATCGCTAGATTTTTTTAGTTTATTTCATATTTAAAATAAATTTTCTATTTTGCCGTGGCTGTCGATGGTCATTTTGGCACTGTTGGGCTCTTTGGGGAGACCGGGCATAAGCATAATGTTACCAGCTATTACAAGAATGAAGCCGGCGCCTGACTTAAGTTCTATATCGCGTACATGAAAGGTATAGTCACGAGGAGCGCCTTTGAGTCTTTCGTTATCAGATAGCGAATATTGCGTTTTTGCAACGATTATTGGCATATTTTTGGCAAATTTTTGATATTTTTTAATATTTTCTTGTGCTTTTAAAGAAAATTCCACGCCTACAGCGCCATATATATTTTTTGCAAGGTCAGTTATTTTCTTCTCTAAATTATCTTGCAAGTTATATACAAATTTTAATTGAGAGCTATTTTCGCACAGCTTTGTAACAGCTTTTGCAAGCTCGAATGCGCCTTTACCGCCTTCGGTAAAAGGGTTTACTACTATTGCCTCTACTTTTTTTGACTGACAGAAAGCTTTAACCTCTTTAATATCCTTTTCGCTATCGTCATCAAATTTATTTATAGCAACAATAACCTCTTTATTAAAAACCTTTGTAAAATTGTCTATATGTTTTTCTAGGTTCTCAAGACCCTTCTCTAGAGAATTTTCATCTTCGCTATGTGATTTTAATGCGCGGATGGTTGCAACTAACACAACTGCACTTGGATTTAGGTTGTTTAGCCTGCATTTTAGGTCTATAAATTTTTCTCCACCTAAGTCTCCGCCAAAGCCTGCTTCAGTTACCACATAGTCAGAGTGCGACAGGGCAAGCTTAGTTGCGATAACAGAATTGCAACCATGAGCGATATTTGCAAAAGGTCCACCATGGACTAGAGCGGGCGTGCCTTCTTCGGTTTGTACGAGGTTAGGACGTATGGCGTCTTTGAGTAGTATGGTCATTGCCTCATCCGTCTTTAAATCTCTTGCATAGATGGGCTCGCCATCTTTTGAAAATGCAACCATGATATTGCCCAGCCTCTTTTTAAGGTCGTCAAGGTCATTTGCAAGACAGAGAATTGCCATAATTTCACTAGCAGCCGTGATGGCAAACCCTTCTTTACGCTCCACATTGCGTGCAAGCTTTTCTTGTGATATGGTAATTTGCCTAAGCGCTCTATCACTTATATCCAAACAGCGATGGAAAAGTATATTGTTTTCATCTATGTTGAGGCTGTTGCCATGGTAGATATGGTTGTCAATTAGTGCGCAAAGCAGGTTGTTTGCACTTGTTATAGCATGGAAATCACCAGTAAAATGAAGATTTATATCATCGCTTGGCTGTAATTTTGCTTTTCCTCCGCCAGTTGCACCGCCTTTTATGCCAAAGACTGGACCAAGTGAGGGCTCGCGAAGAGCAAGTGAGGTGTTGAGTCCCAAACTATTCATGGCATCGGCAAGTCCTATGGAAACGGTAGTCTTGCCTTCGCCGTATTTTGTTGGATTGATGGCGGTCACAAGTATCAGCTTGCCATTTTTCTTGCCTTCTTTTAAATTGACTTTTGCTTTGTAACGTCCATAAGTTTCAATATCCTCATCGCTTAGCCCTAATTTTTTAGCAATATCTCTTATATTCTGCATTATTTCACCTCAAATAAATAAAAATTTACATCAATATTATATATTTTAGCATAATTTTTTATTTTAACAAAATAAGGTTGCCAAAACCTGATAAAAACATGAAAATTTGTCAACTTTTCAAAAAATACTTTTTTATGGGGAGGAAATGTGTTAATATATAAGCATGGATATGGTGGATATTCTCTCAAAAACATCAGATTTTAAGTTGATTGAAGGTGAGATTAAAAAAAATACTCTGTCAAATGCTATCCTTTTAATATCTAAGGATAGTATTTATTCCTTTGAGTTTGCCTTGGCGCTTTCTCAGCTACTTTTTTATGGTAACATACAAAAGGATGACAATTTTTTAAAGATACATTCGGGAGGACATCCTGACCTTAAAATTTATCCATTAAAAGATAAACTGCTTGTTGCAGACAGTGAGGAAATAGTAAGCGAGTGCTATGCGGCACCAGTTCTTGCTGACAAAAAGGTGATAATTATAAAAGACTTTGATAACTCAATGGAGCAGGCGCAAAACAAGCTTTTAAAGATACTTGAGGAGCCACCTGCAAATGTGTTTTTAATTTTGACCTGTTCTAACGCAAATCTAGTTCTCCCAACCATTAGGTCAAGATGTAATAAGTACGAACTAAAAAAGGTGGAAAGTAGGGTGGTAGAGACTTACCTTCAAGGCAGACCGAATGCTCAGCTTATTGCTAGCCTCTGTGACGGCTATCTTGGGCGAGCGGACAGTTTAAGCAAGCTATCATATTTGCCTGAGCTGTTTGACAATGTGATAGCTCTTCTTAAAAAGATGACGTCAAGCAAGCAAGTTTTGACTTTTTCGAAGAATATATTACCATATAAAGACCACTTTGACCTTATTATTGAGATTTTATCTTTTGCGCTCGAGGACCTTTTGCTATTAAAGGCGGGCAGGGCTAGCGAGGTGAGATTGCAAACTGCAAGAGAGGCTCTGCAAAGCGTTTCTGATAGCTATTCGATTAAGGCTATTTGTGAGCTTCAACCTCTTCTTAACAAAGCGGTCAAGGAGCAACTTTATAACACAAATTTTACTTTAATTATAGAAAATCTATTACTTAATATTTTGGAGGTTAAATTTATATGCAAGTAGATGTTGTTTTAGCTAAGTTTCATAATGGAGTACATGGCTACTCTTTTAGCCCAAATGGTTTTGACCTGCACCTTGGCGACCTTGTTATCGTCGAGACCGAGAAGGGTAAGGATATAGTCAAAATTGTCAAAGAAAAGGAGACCATTGATGACTCCGAGCTTCCAGAGCCACTTAAAAACGTTATAAAAATGGCAAGCGAGGAGGACTTGAAACTGGCTGAAGAGAGCTATAAAAAGGCGGAAGCCCTTCTTCCTGACGTTAAAAAGCTTGTCCAAGAGGAAGGTCTTGAGATGAAAGTCATCTCAGTTGAGTCAAACTACAATTTTTCAAGAATTACTGTCAACTTTACAGCCGAGACAAGAGTGGACTTTAGAAATCTTGTCAAAAGGCTAGCCGAAACATTTAAAACGCGTATTGAGCTTCGCCAGATTGGTCTGCGCGATACTACGAGAATTTTGGGCGGATATGGTCCGTGCGGACTTGAGTGCTGTTGCCATAAAGGTTTTGGCATAAATGACCATATTACTATTAAAATGGCAAAAAAACAAGGCTTAAGCTTAAATCCAAACAGCATAAGCGGTGTTTGTGGCAAAATGCTCTGCTGTCTTGCCTATGAAAATGAGTATTACAGCGAGGTTCTTAAGATTATGCCAAAAGTAGGCTCCCGCGTGGTTACTCCAGACGGCGAGGGCAGGGTTATGTATAACGACCTTTTAAAACAAACGGTCACCGTCAAGTTTGAGAACGAATCTTCTAGCGAGCTCAAAGATTACCCGGCAGGGGATATTAAAGTAAAAGAAAAGATTGTCTAGTTTAGATTTTTTTATAGCTTTAGGAGGAATTATGGATGTAAGACTTGAAAAAGATGAGCGCATTGAAGACCTGCAATGTAAAAATTTAAGGATTATACAAAATAAAAATTACTATACCTTTACCTCTGACTCGGTTATCCTTGCAAACTTTATCAAGTTAAAGAAGAGTGATGTTTGCGCGGAAATAGGTACAGGTTGCGGAGTGATTCCAATTCTTCTTAGCGCAAAAACAGAGTTTGATAAGGTCTACGCTTTCGAACTTCAGGACGAAATGGCAAGACTTGCCGAGAAAAATGTTCTTTTTAATGACCTTGAAGATAAGATTGTTGTTGTCAGCGATGATGTGAGAAATTTTAGACAACATTTTAACGCTGAGTCCTTTGATGTGGTTTTTTCTAACCCTCCATATATGCGTGGTGATACCGCACGTAATGCAAGTAGTATTAGAGATAAGGCAAGACACGATGAAAGCCTGCCCATCGGCGACCTTTGCAGGACCGCCTACACCATGCTAAAGTTTGGCGGTAGATTTTTTGTGGTCTACTCAGCTTCACGTAGCGCCGAGCTAATCTATACCTTGATGGAGAACAACCTTGAGCCTAAAAAGATGTTTTTCACAGAAAACGGCAAGGGCAAGATTGTACTTGTTGTTATTGAGGCGGTCAAAGGTGGCAAACACGGCGTTGAGGTTCTACCACAGCTTCAAACCAATGACGCCAAAGGTGACTACCTCGAACTTCTCCGCACAAAGTATTTTGTGTAACTTAGTATTGTATTAGTTTTAAAGTATTCCATGTTTATATGGAATATTTTTTTTACTTACAGTTGTCCACATTCCCATGTGGATTTTTTTACAAAAAATTAAAGAGATAAAACACTTAAAATGACAGACAAAAACAATATTTTTTCTCTTAATTTCAAAAATTTTTCCACAATTCTCCAAAATTGCGTCATTTTACTTGACAAAAAGTCGGGGGGGGTACAATAAATTAACTTTACTAGAAATATATATTTTTATTTTTTAATAGCCGGCGCCAAAGGCGCGAAAATAGCAAATTTTAAACTTTTTTAAATTTGCTGAAAAATTGACGTTATTCTGACGTCACGACTATGACAACCAAATTTTATTATATTAGAATATGGTTGTGAGAGTATCGGCGGGTCTGCCTTCTCATATTGCAGTAGTTTAGTCTCAATCACAATCCCAGATAGTGTAACAAGTATTGGTAATTATGCCTTCAATGATTGCAGTGGTTTAACCTTAATTGCAATTGGAGAAGGTGTAACAAGTATTGGGGAGAGAGCCTTCGGGGATTGCAATAGTTTAGCCACAGTAACCTTTAGAGATAATAGTCAATTGACAAGTATCGGCTCTCATGCCTTCTATACATGCTCTAGTTTAACCTCAGTAGATTTTGGTGCAAATAGCCAGCTAGTAAGTATCGGCTCTTATGCCTTTCAGTATTGCCGCAGATTAACCTCAATCACTATTCCAGATAGTGTAACAAGTATTTGCAATTCTGCCTTCGGTCATTGTAGCAGTTTAACCTCAATCACTATTCCAGATAGTGTTACAAGTATCGGCGGCTCTGCCTTCTTTTATTGTAGCAGTTTAACTTCAATCACAATGCCAGACGGAGTAACAAGCATTGACGTTGGTGTCTTCAGTAATTGCAGTAGTTTAACTTCAATCACAATACCATCAAGTGTAACAAGTATCGGCGATAGTGCCTTCTCTAACTGCACAGCATTAACAGAGATAAACTATAATGCAAAAAATGTAAGTGATTTATCTTCTAATAACCATGTATTCTCTTATGCTGGACAAGACGGAACAGGAATAACAGTAAATATAGGGTCAAATGTCACAAAAATACCGAGTTATATTTTTTGTCCAGACAGTAACAGTTTTGAGCAAGGCTTTTTGCCAAATATTACTACAGTTAACTTTGAAGAGGGTAGTGTATGTGAAAGTATCGGAGAGCATGCCTTTCAGTATTGCCGCAGATTAACCTCAATTACTATTCCAGAGAGAGTAACAGAGATTAGCTCAGATGCCTTTTATGGTTGCAGTAGTCTAAATGAAGTTACAGCTGAAAGCGATGATATATATCTTGCGCTAACCAGTCAGTCAGCATGTGGCTATCTTATATATTATGTATATGCAACAGGTGAGACGGTAAGAGTGCTTAAGTCGGTTGTTGATAGTGTTGATCCTGATTTTACAATTAATACCTATTTAAATGGTTCTAACTTTACAAGGTCGGAAGAAGGCGACTACTATGTTTACACTCATATTTAATGGGTTTATAAAACTTGAATTTTCAGGTTTTGATATAAATGAATTTCATCTTTTCAAAAAATCTAGCAAGTTATTTTTGCTAGATTTTTATGTTTTGTGTTATATTTTTTACAATTAATTATATTTAATATTAATTTAGAACTAATTTTTTTATATAAAACCACAATTATAAAAGACTAATTGTATTTTTAGCAAATCTTATTCTAAAAATCTTATCCCAACAAGAAACCTTGGATAATCATGTTTTCGGCTTCTTCGCGGGTGA
>CAKNIB010000012.1 GCA_930979925.1 uncultured Clostridia bacterium | reverse complement strand
AGAAAAGAAATTTTAATTTTTTGAGGAGGACTTAAATGCAAAATACAATCAATTTGAACGAACTTATACAAAACGAAGTGAATAGAATTTCTTTAAAATATGGCAAAGATTTTTTAGACTGTGAGGACCTTATCAAAATCACTGGACTTGGCAGAGATAATGTAAGAAATCTTATGAGAAGCAAAACCTTTCCAACAACAAAAGTCGGCAAAAGACAAGTTGTTAGCGTTCTTAATTTTGTCACTTGGCTAACACTCAACAATGCTCAAAGCGAGGTGCAAAATGGCTAGGAAGAAAGTTGTAAGCAAGACAAGAAGAGGCAACAATGAAGGAAGTATCTCGCAAAGAAAAGACGGAAGATGGGTTGGAACAATAACAACAGGCTATGATGAAAATGGCAAACAAAAAAGAAAATCCGTCTATGGCAAAACAAGACTTGAAGTCTTGGACAAATTAAACAAAATGACAAATCGAGTTATGGCTGACAACTATGATTACACGCAAAAGAACACAATCGGTCAAATGATGAGAGATTGGCTTTTGGTGTTTAAAAAGAACTTAGTTTCGCCACGAACTTTTGAAGTTATTATGGACAATTTTACCAACCACATAGAAACAAAAGTGGGCGGTATGAAGATTGATGAAGTTAACAATATAGTCATTCAAAAAGTGCTAAATGAAATGATTAGCGAAGGATATAGTCTTGCAGTTGTGAGAAAAGTAAAATTCATTTTCAATCAATTTTTTGACTATGCTGTGCAGAACAATATCACAAGTTTTAACCCAACAAAACTTACAAAAGTAAAAAGCACAGAACGAAAAATTTATGATAGTGAAAACAAATATAAGGCAATTCCACAAGAAAAGCGAGAAGAATTTTTGAAGTGTCTAAATGAAGATAAATTTTTCAAACCGCTTTGTCTTTGTATGATGATGGCAGGACTTCGCACAGGCGAAGCTCTTGCTCTCACTTGGGAAGATATAGATTTTAAAAATAAGTGTATTCACATAAGGCGTGGTATCACAGTTGTTCCAAAGTTTGATGAGAATGGCAATGTTAAAGAACGAAAAACTGTCATTGGCGACACGAAAACCACCTGCTCTGTTCGAGATGTTCCTATGCCCGACATACTTGTCGAAGCACTTGAAGATTACAAAACCGAACGAGAGTTGCAAGGCGACCTAAATGGCAAACAACTGACAAAGGATAATTCTCTTGTGTTTGGCAATAGTGAAGGCGAAGTTAGGACTTATCACGGAACAAAGAAAATGTTTGAAGATTTTTTGAAAAGGCATAACTTAAACAAACTTGGAATTCACTTTCACACATTAAGGCACACATATTCAAATATGCTTTTTGAAGCTAATCAAAACCCGAAAGTTATTCAAGCACTACTTGGACACAAATCGGTGAAAACAACTTTGACAACATATAATTCTGTTGACAAATCATATTTTGGGCAAGCAACCGAAGTTTTGAACAATCAATTCAAGTCGCAAAGAGAAAAGTCTGTGCAAGAACTTGAAGATGATGAACTTGACGAAGAACTTGAAAGACTACTCAAAGAAAAGCAAGCCAGAAGGAAAAGAAATAAAGATTTTGAGATGTAAAATTAAAAAATTCTGTCACTAAACATTGAAAATTAAAAAATCGCATGTTAAAATTTAAGAAAAGGTTGAAGAAATTTTTTCTTCAACCTTTTGCATTAAAAGGGGAAAATTATGAAATTTGAAAGTTTATGGAATGGTTATAAATTTCCAAGTTGTGAAACTTGTAAAAAAGACTGCCAAGGACATTTAGATTATGGAAACTTATGCTCAAATCTAAATTATTTAAAAGATTATGCCGAAGTGAATTATGAGAAAAATAAAAAGAGTTTTAATTCGCTTAAAAGATTAACAACAAACAATAAATTAAATATCTTTTCTTTTGGTTGTGGACTTGGATTTGATTACATTGGGGCAAATGAAATTTTTGGGAACAATTTTAATTACTATGGAATAGATGAAGGCGATTGGGTAATTAAAAAGACAAATGCTTATAAAAATTTTACACCTAAATTGCCTAAAACAATAAGTTATGATGATGGAATGTTTTTGCTAAATATCACAAAAGAAAATCCTGTAATTTGCTTTTTTAATTCACTATTTACTATTTCAAACAATTCCAACTTAAAAGAAGATTTAGTTAAAGCATTGGAGAATAAAAATAATTTTTACATTATTTGTGATTACACAATAAATAATAATTATCACATGCCAAAAGAAGAAATGGATTTTTTAAAAAGTTTAAGGAGAAAATTAAATTCTTTTCATTACAATAGCTTTGAAATTTTAGATGGAAAAGGTATAATATTAAGTGGAAAAAGAAAATAAGTTGGGGTTTATATGATTTTAAGTGTTTCTAGACGAACTGACATTCCTGCGTTTTATAGTGACTGGTTTTTCAAACAGTTGGACCAAGGCTTTGTTTTGGTGCCAAACCCTATTGCACACGAAAAAATTGCAAAAATCGCACTCGAACCATTAAAAATTGAAAATATAGAAATAAATTTGCTTGGCGAAAAGAAAATTGAAACATCTGGCACGCTAGAAGGTATCGTTTTTTGGACAAAGAACCCAAAACCTATGCTTAATAGTCTTGATAAATTAAAAGACTTCAAATATTATTTTCTATACACTCTCAACGCCTATCCAAAAGAGATTGAAGCAAATCTTCCACCACTTGAAGAGAGAATTGAAAGTTTTAAAATGCTTTCAAAATTTTGCCCTGTTATTTGGCGTTATGACCCAATATTAGTGACAGAAGGCATAGATGAAAATTGGCATATTGAAAAGTTTGAATATTTGGCGAGAGAATTAAAGGGATACACCAAACATTGTAAAATTAGTTTTTTGATTGAAAGTTATAAGGGGTGTGATAAAAACTTGCACAAACCAAGCGAATGGCAAAAAGATAAAATCTTGTCTGCCATTTCTAAAATTGCTAAAGAAAACGGAATTCAAATTGAAGCGTGTGCCGAAAATGACTATTCAAAATATGGAATTGTTCCAAGTAAGTGTATTGACGGCGAAATTTTCGAGAAACTTTTGACTGAAAAATATAAGGATTTGGGAATTCAAGTCAAACGCAAAAACAATAAACTTGATGGACAACGCAAAAATTGCCTTTGTATGCCGTCAGTTGACATTGGGCAGTATGACACTTGCTTTCACGACTGCAAATATTGCTATGCAAAAAAATCTCACCAAAAATCGATGAGAGATAAACTTGCCGGCAATATTTACGAAAGAAAAACTGAGCTTGAATTTGAGTATAAGTAAAAAATATTTTGACTACTATTTACTACTAATACCACAGTTTTAGGCAGTTTATGAAAGAATTAGGCCGATAAGTGAGATTTCTTGCTTATCGGTCTTTTTTATTGCAATTTTTAGAGTAAAAAATTTTAGTAGTCAAATTTTGGCATATTAGTAGTCAAAAAATTAGTTATAAAAGCATAATAAAAACCCCGATTTTATCGGGGTTTTAGTGGTAGGATTGAGTGGACTCGAACCACCGACCCCCACCTTATCAGAATAAATATTTTTTATTTAAAAATTAAATACCCTATCGCAAAAACCTATATTTTATAAGGCGTATAGATATTGAAAAATAAATTTGTTGTCAAATAATTTTATAACTTGACAACAGTTGACAGCAGAAGTACTTAAATTGAACAACTTTGACTATGTAAAACTATCTAAAACTTTAAAAAACTATTTAAATTTTTTATAACATAAATTTCCTTTATCGGCAAAATTAAGATGTTTATTTTCTTGACTTTTTGCCGATATTTTTATATAATGCAAATATGGAAATCGTTGAATATAAAGCAAAATATAAAGAAGATGTTAAAAATATTCTTGTCGAACTTCAAGAATATATTGTTTCTATTGATCATTGGCATTTAAATATAATAACGCCAGATTACAGAAAAAAGTATTTTGAAAAGACAATAAAAAATTGTTCAGTCATTTTCTTAGCAATTGAAGAAGAAAAAGTTATAGGTTTGATTTGTGGCAATCTAATTAAATATGACGAATATGATTTGTGCGATTACACTTGTCCTAAAACAGGGCACATTGAAGAACTTATTGTAAGCAAAAATACAAGAAATAAAGGTGTCGGACAATTATTATTAAATAAAATGGAATATTATTTTAAATCTATTGGTTGTGAATATTGTCATATTGATGTTTTTGAGCCTAATGAAATTGGGAAGAATTTTTATTTAAAAAATAATTATACAACAAGAATGAGAAGTTTATCTAAAAAATTGTAAGGAGAAATTATGAAATATCTTTCAGTTAGTGAAGTTGCGAAAAAATGGAGTTTGAGTGAAAGGTCAGTTCGAAATTATTGTGCGAAAGGCAGAATTAAAGGAGCTTTTTTAACAGGTAAAACTTGGAATATTCCAGAAGATGCTATAAAACCTAATAGAATTGATGAAAGAAAATTTAGCGATAACGAACTTTTGAATATTTTAAAAGAAGAAAAAGATATGCGTCTTAAAGGAGGAATTTATCATAAAACTCAAATTGCATTAACCTATAATTCAAATCATATTGAAGGTAGCACTCTCACAGAAGAACAAACAAGACTTATATTTGAAACAAATACAATTGGCGAAACAAAAGGAGTTAAAGTTGATGACATTGTAGAAACAAATAATCACTTTAAATGTTTTGACCTTATTATTGATAATGCAAAGAAACCTTTAACTGAAAAATTTATAAAAGAACTGCATTTCACTTTAAAAGTTGGGACAAGTGATAGTCTAAAAGCTTGGTTTAATGTTGGAGACTATAAAAGTCACCCAAACGAAGTTGGTGGAAATGAAACTTGTCAACCCGAGAATGTCGCAAAAGAAATGAAACAACTGTTGACAACATACAATTCAATAAAAAATAAAACTATTGAAGATATAATTGAATTTCATTATCATTTTGAAAGCATACACCCTTTTCAAGATGGAAACGGTAGAATTGGTAGACTTATAATGTTTAGAGAATGTTTAGCAAACAATATCGTTCCATTTATTATAGAAGATGAAATAAAAATGTATTATTATCGTGGATTAAGAGAATGGCAAAACGAAAAAGGCTTTTTAATAGACACTTGCCTATCTGCCCAAGACAAATACAAAAAATATTTAGATTATTTTAAAATTAAATATTAAAACAATATTTTAAAAGATATATTTTTAAATAGGAGTATAAATGCTAAAAAAATTTGTTTTAGATACATGTGTGGTTAAAGATTTACTTAAATATCATAAAAATAAAGAGCCAAAAAACAAAAATGGTGTAAACATAGAAAAATTGTATAATTATATAAAAGAGATGAAATTTGATGAAGTATCAAAATGTTATTTAACTATTTACACATTTTACGAAGTTTTAAAAGATTTTAAAAGCGATTTTTCTAAAGATGTATTTGAATTTTATAATCTTCTATGTCCCCAAGTTGTGACATCACCAAATATAAGAAAAGAATTTGATGATTATGATTCAATTAATCTTCATCTAAAAAGTAGAGATGAACAAGAAAAAGTATTAAGTAATTTAAGAAATTTAATTGCTGGCAAGATTGCTGGATTTATGACTGAAATCTTCATGACAATGTTGAATATTTTTATCGGTTTATTAAGTATAAGTTTAGGAAATGATAATACAAGGGAAAAACAAATCAAAACAACATTGCGGGATATAAATACAACCATATACAATTCATTATTTGATGGAGTAAGGATTAACGTTGAAGTAACTAAGCATTGTGTTGTTAATTTCCTAGATGTTGAATATAAAAAAAACATGAAATTAGTTACTCTTTTTCTGCAAGAGCTTGAAAATAAAACAAAAGTTTCGTACAAAAACATAAATAAATTATTAATAAAATTAAATGAAACACTAAAAAATGATGATTATAAAAATAAAAATTTTAATGAAAGTTACGATGTGTTTCAATCTTTTTATAAGTGGTTTAAAACATATTATAATGAGAAATATCCACAAATAACTGAAAATGATGTAAAAAAAGAATATAAGGATTTAATAAAAAATTTGGTGAAAAGGGTTTGGCCGCCTCTTGAAAAAGATGTTATGAACGAATATTTCTATGGAAATATACAAAAGTTGTTTTTTAGAGTTCTTGAGCCAACGCAAGTTAAAAACAAAAGAAAAGATGCAACATATGGATTTGGTTTTGATATAAACGATATAATTGATATGTATATTTTAAGATTATGTTTTAAGGGAAAGTATTTAAAGGAAGATTTACTAGTTTTAACTTCTGACGGTGAGATGAAAAAACGTATTGACAAATTTTTTCCATCTTCAAAAATATTGTATAAAGAATTTGGAAGCACTAAAAGTTAGCCTTTTGGTGCTTTTTTATTATATAAAAGGATTAAAGTATTTATTATAGCGTAATTTTGAAAATTTAATATTTTTCAATATTTTTTCAATATTTTTTAAATGGTTTTTTAACAGTTTTTAATGTACAGTAACAAAAATTTGCAAAAATATTTAGATTTTGCTTGCTTTTTTAATTTTTTCATTATATAATACGTTTGTAAAAAGTAAAAACCCTTTCAATACTAGGTATCAAAAGGGTTACTTCACTTAGATATGCTATCTAACGACATATATAGTATATCATAAAACTTCTAAAATTACAACTAGTTTTAATATGTTGAAGGCTTTTTATAATTTATTTATAAAGGAGAAATGAAATGACTTACTATGTTACACACGTGAGATATGACGAAAATGATAATGTAATAGAAAAAGTAAAGTGCAAAGATGGATCAGTTTATACAAAAAAAACAAATGATTATTTGGCTTACCTATGGTTCTATTGCTTATACTTATTATGATTCGCATGTAGGTGACCATATTCATATCGTTGACAATGAATATTTAAGAACAGACGGCAACCATATTAAATGTGACAATCTTGGGAATTTGCCAAGATTTTAAAAGTTAGATAATTAAGAATGATATCCTAGTTTACATTCTTGTTTTATTAAGGAGATTCAATGAAAATAAAAGATATTTGTACATTATTGTTTTCAATACCCATAAAAAACAAAATACCAATTATAGAAAAAAATTTTTGGATTACACAAGCAGACTTAAAAGAAAATAATGTAACTGAAATAAATGAAACCTATATTGATTTTGATTTAAAGACTTGTATTAAACCTGTAAAAAATGATATTTTGATAAAACGAAACAATCCAACTTACGTAAATATTTATGATGATGATAGAGAAACATATTTAGGCAACAATTTAGTAATTGTAAGAACTCAACAGATTGATGTAAAATATTTGGCTTTTATAATTGAACAACAACTTGAAAAGCTTAATGCATTGACTAATAACAGCACATTTTCAAAAGCTTTAAATAGAGAGATGCTAGAACAAATAGAAGTAATGGAAATAGATGCAAGTAAACAAAAAATAATCGGTGAGATTTGGCTTTTAAACAAAAAGAAAAATCAACTAATGGAAAATTTGATGGTAAAGGAAAAATTAAAGCAAAAAATAACACAACAAAAAATTTATAATAATTTAGGAGAAAAATAAAATGACAAATCTTAAGAAAACAACTAAAGAAGATATTAAAAAAACTTTATGGGCAGCAGCAGATACTTTTAGAGACAATATTGATGCTTCAAATTATAAAGATTATGTTTTATCAATGTTGTTTGTGAAATATTTAAGTGACACTTTTAAAGAAAATGTGGATGAATTAAAAAAAGAGTATGAAGGCATAAGACTTGAAAGACAAATAAAAAATCTTTCTTTTGTTTTGGAAGATGAATGTACTTTTGATTATTTATTAAAAAATAAAAACAATATTGATATTGGTGCAATAATCAGCCAAGCTTTAACAAAAATTGAAGAATTAAATCCTATATTATCGGGAATTTTTAGAGGCATTGACTTTAATAGTCAAGCAAATCTTGGAACAAAAGAACAGAAAAATCCAATTTTGCGTGAATTACTTCAGGATTTTTCAACTCTTGATTTAAGACCTAGCATGATTGAAACTAAAAACAATGAAGTCCCTGCAGATGTTATTGGTGATGCTTATGAATATATGATTGGCGAATTTGCTACAATGGCTGGCAAAAAAGCAGGCTCTTTCTATACGCCACAAGAAGTAAGTGAAATAATGGCTAATATAGTTGAGCCAAAACGTGGGGACAGAGTTTACGACCCAACTTGTGGTTCTGGTTCGCTACTTATAAGAGCGGCAAAAAAGGCTGGGTTTGAAAATGTTTCTATTTATGGACAAGAAAAAAACAATAGTTCAATTTCAATGGCAAAAATGAACATGTTTTTGCATGATATTAAAGATGCTAAAATCGCATGGGGTGACACCCTTTCAAATCCACAGTTTTTGGATAGTGATGGCAATTTAATGAAATTTGATTGTGTTGTTGCAAATATGCCTTTTAGTTTGGATAAATGGGCAATTGGATTTAATCCTGGCGGAGAAGTTGTAGTTGACGATAGCGATGATACAAATAGCAATAAGAAAAAAGTCGAATTTAAAATGGAAGCAGGGCTTGATAGATGGCATCGTTTTGATTTAGGTGTTCCCCCACAAAGCAAAGGAGATTGGGCTTTCCTACTTCACATGATTTATAGTATGAGTGGAGACGGAAGAGTTGCCGCAGTAGCCCCACATGGCGTTTTATTTAGAGGGGCAAGTGAAGGGCAAATTAGAAAATCTATAGTAGATAAAAACTTAATTGACGCCGTAATTGGTTTGCCTGAAAATCTTTTCTATGGGACAAGCATACCTGCTGCAATTATTGTTTTTAGAAAACAAAAAGAAAATACTGATGTTTTGTTTATTGATGCATCAAAAGGATTTAAAAAAGTTAAAGCCAAAAATCAATTAAGAAAAGAAGATATTAATAAAATTATAGAAACCTATAAAGCATATAGAGCTGGGAATTATAAAGATGCAGAAAAAGAAAAATATAGTCACATTGCAACTTTAGAAGAAATCAAAGAAAATGATTATAACTTAAATATTCCAAGATATGTTGACACTTTTGAAGAAGAACCAATTATTGATTTAGACAAAGTTAATCAAGACATTGAAAATATAAAAGTCGAACTAACAGAAGTTGATAAACAACTAGAACAACATTTAAAAGATTTAGGGTTGATATGAGGTGAATTTATGAAAATAGAAGAAATTAGGGAGAAATTAAAAAGTTCAAAATATGAATTTGAAGAGAGAGATATCCCGGCAGGCATTCAATTTAAAGTTGAAAATGGAACAATTATCAATGCTTATACAAAAGGCACATATAGTTTTCAAGGAAAAAATATTGATGAAATTAAATCACTTATAGAAAATGAAACACATAAAAACAGTAGAAAGGTTTTCGTAGTTTATGGGCATGATGATATGGCGAAAATACAATTGGAAGCATTGTTAAGGAGATGGGATCTAGAACCTATTATACTAGATCAACAAGCAACTGCAGGACAAACTATCATTGAAAAATTGGAAGAATGTATAGATTCGGTTAACTTTGGAATAGTTTTGGCAACTCCTGATGATTGGGGGAAAGCAAAAACTGATAGTGGCAAATATAAGGGTAGAGTAAGACAAAATGTTGTTTTGGAATTGGGAATGTTATTATCTAAATTAGGAAGAGAGAAAGTTGCTATTTTACTTAAAGAAGATAGTAATTTTGAAAAACCGTCTGATATTCAAGGGTTAATTTATATACCATTTTCAAACAAAATTGAAGAATGTGGAATGAATTTAATAAGAGAGTTATCAAAACAAAATATAAAAATTGAATCTGATAAACTATAATGATAATTTTAATAAATAAAAAACGTTGAAAGGTTTGTAAAATGAATCAAGAGATTAAAGAAAGGATAGAGTTAATAAATAAAGGTATCGTGCCAGCGGGTTATAAAAAAACACCAGTTGGAATTTGCCCTGTTGAGTGGGAAGAAAACACTCTTAAAAATATTTTTATTTTTAAAAATGGTTTAAATAAAGAAAAAAGTGCATTTGGGAAAGGAACACCCATAATAAACTATACCGATGTTTGGGGAAAAAGAGGTTTAAAATTAAAAGATGTAAAAGGTAAAGTGACATTAAATAAAAATGAGATAGAAAATTATAGTGCTAAAAAAGGTGATGTTTTCTTTACTCGAACCTCAGAAACTATTAATGAAATTGGGCTTACTTCTGTTTTATTAGAAGATATTAAAGATTGTGTTTTTAGTGGATTTGTTTTAAGAGGAAGACCTATAAGCAACTTAATAGTAAATGAATATAACCAATATTGTTATTCGTTAGATTTTATGAGAAATGAAATCACTAAAAAAAGTTCTTATACGACAAGAGCACTTACAAATGGAGAGTTATTGTCACAAGTTCTTATAAATTTACCAACAAAATCCGAACAACAGAAAATTGCGGAGATTTTAGATTGTGCGACTAGGCAAGTTGAATTGCAAGAACAACTTGTTGATAAATTAAAAGTTCAAAAGAAAGCCCTTATGCAAAAACTTCTTACTCCACAACCAGATTGGCAAAAGTTAAAACTTAAAAACATAATCAATTTTTATAATGGCTATTCTTTTAAAAGTGAAACATATGTTAAAAACGGAGCATTTTATGTAATCACTATATCAAATGTAAAAGATGATGGATTTATATTACAAGAAGATACTTCTACTATTGAAAAAATACCGACAGACATAAGAGATTATCAAATTTTGAGAAAAGGCGATATATTAATTTCTATGACTGGCAATGTTGGTAGAGTATGTAAAGTTGAATGCGATAATTGTTTACTAAATCAAAGGGTTGGGAAAATAGAAGTAAAAAAGGAATTTGATAAGAATTTTATATTTTATTCATTACAAAGTTATAGTTTTGTTGAAAAAATGAAATTGCTTGCACAAGGAGCAGCGCAAGATAACATGTCCGTAAAAGATATTAATAACTATATAATTTGTTTACCTAAAAATAAAGAAATTCAAAGTAATATTTCAAATTTATTAAGCAATATAGATAAACGAATTGAATTACAACAAAAATTATTAGAGCAATACAAACTAAGACAAAAATCGTTAATGCAACTTTTATTGACTGGTATTGTAAGAGTTTGTTAATAGGTATTTGTATGGATTTTGAAAAAGAATTAGCAAAAATTATTTTTAAAACATTTGGTGGATATTATGAAATTAGGGAAAGAGTTATTCTTGATGGTATATCTCCAAAGTTCAATAACAAAATAGTAATTTATATTGATAATGCTACTGCAGACAGAGAGTATAGACCACATGCGCATATTCTTGTCAATAGAAATAGGAGTGCTAGGATTTGGCTAGATACTTTATATGTAGAACCATTTGATAGCAAAAAAGATGTGAAAATTTTGCAAGAATATTTATTAGAACACAAAGAAAAATTTTTTAAAGTTTGGAACAAAAACAACAAAAATATTCAAATATTATGCTAAAGGAGAAAATCATGGTAAGTCATACAATTTTTAATGAAAGGCCCGAGTGTCAAGATAGGCTTATTAAAGTCCTAGAAAAACTTGGATTTAAGTATGTGTCTAGAAGTGAAGCTGAAGAAAAGCGTGGCAAGTTGAGTAATGTGCTGTTTGAAGATGAACTTGTTAAGTTTTTAAATATGCAAACTTATAAATATAAAAACAACAACTATCGTTTTTCAGGCGAGTCAATCTCAAAAGCGGTAAGAGCAATCGATGTTTCTCTTGTGCAAGGACTTGCTATGGCAAGTAAAGAAATTTACAACTTGTTAAATTTGGGCATTAGTGTTGAAGAAAGAATTACAATAGATAAAGATTCTCCATGCGTTCAATCTTTCGATTTGCATTATATTGATTTTGACCACCCTGAAAATAATATTTGGCAAGTTACGGAAGAATTTTCAGTTGAAAGAACAAATGGACAATATGCTAGACCTGATATTGTTCTTTTGGTTAATGGTATACCCTTGGTAGTGATTGAATGTAAAAAATCTTCTGTTGATATTAAAGAAGGGATAAAGCAAAATGTTAGAAATATGATGCCAGACTATATACCACAGTTATTTAAGTTTAGTCAACTTGTTTTTGCTGTAAATCCTAATAGTGTTAAATATGGGACTAGCGGGACTGGTGCTGATTTCTTTGTTGAGTGGCGAGAAGATAAAGATACTATTTCTTGGCAAAAAGGAATTTGCGAGAAAGTTTCTCCCGATGGTCAAATTTTAGAGCAAGACAGAATTGTAGTGTCAATGTTATCACAAAAAAGATTTTTAGATATTATTCAAAATTTTATTATTTTTGATAGCAATATAAAAAAAGTTGCTAGACATCAACAATTTTTTGCAGTTAAACATGCGATGGATAGAATTAATGGTGTTGATAATTCAGATTCTGATGGTGGCGTTATATGGCACACGCAAGGTAGTGGTAAATCTTTAACTATGGTTATGCTTGTAAAAAAGATTATGAAAGAAAAGGCAACAGACAATCCTAGATTTATAATTGTTACTGATAGAATTGATCTTGACAAACAAATAAAGGACAACTTTGCAAATACTGCTATGAATCCATCTAGAGCAGGGACTGGTAAAGGTCTTAAAGCATTATTGCAAGATAAAAGTAAGGTTATTATTACAACACTTATAAACAAGTTTGAAACGGTTATAAAAAACAAATATATTGAAAAAAGCAGTGATAACATTTATGTCTTAATTGATGAAGCACATAGAAGTAATTATGGCGGAATGTTTAATTATATGAAAGAAGTTTTGCCAAATTCAAAAATGATTGCATTTACTGGGACTCCATTAATTGCAAAAAAGGATAAAAACACTTACAAGCAATTTGGTGATCCTATTCATAGTTATACAATGCGAAGTGCTATAGAAGATGGTATTACTGTGCCTTTGGTGTATGAAGGTCGTAGAGTTGTTCAAAATGATCCAACTAAAACTATTGACACCTATTTTGACAGTTTAACTGACGGCTTGAGCGAAGAACAAAAAAAAGTTTTAAAAGAAAAATATAGCAAATTTAAAAAATTAGCTGAGGCTTCCAGCAGATTAAATTTGATTGCTTTTGATATTTGTGACCATTTTAGAAATTATTGCTTGCCAAAAGGATTAAAAGCAATGGTTGTTTGTTCGTCAAGAGCTTCAGCTGTGGAAATGTTTGAAATAATAAAGCAGAACGGAAACGATGATATTCATCCTGCCGTTTGTATTTCTTTTGGAGATAAGGACGAAGATGAAAATGATATAACAACAAATGCTTTGAAAAAGATAAGAGAATACCATAAAAAATATGTTGAACCATTATTCGCAGGAAATGATGAACAATATGATGAATCAATTACGGGTAGATTTAAAAATCCAGAAGGAGATATAAATTTGCTTATAGTGAAAGATAAACTATTGACAGGTTTTGATGCTCCTGTTGCAGGCGTTTTGTATATAGATAAGCCAATTCAACAACATTCATTATTACAAGCGATTGCAAGAGTTAACAGAGTATATAAAAATAAAGATTTTGGTCTTATAGTTGATTATTGGGGTATCTTTGGAAAATTAAATCAAGCAATAGATATGTATGATGATGCTGAGTCTGGATTTAATGAATTTAATAAAGAAGATATAGAAGATGCTATTTTTGGGCCGGTTGATGAAAAAAACAAGTTAGAAGAAGCATACAAGAAAATTGAAGAAATGTTCTCTTTATCTAAAAATGCAACAAGCAATGAATGGCAAGAAAGTTTAAAAAATGAAGAAACGAGAAAAGAATTTTATGAAAATTTAAAAGCATTTGAAAAACTTTTATTTTTAGCATTATCAAATAGGTCAATATTTAAAGAAGTTGGTTATAATAAAATTGAATTTTATAAAGATAAATGGCAGTTTTATAAGAAATTAAGAGATGCTGTTGCATGTCGTTATGATCCAGTGGAAGACTTTGGAAAATATGAAGATGGCATGAAAAACTTAATAAACACTTTTGTAAATGCAACAGATGTTGTTACTGTTGTAAATCCTGTTTCAATTGGTGATGAAAAAGGAATGAAAGATGTCTTAAATGGGTTAGATTCCAAAGAAGCGAAAGCTGATTTCATTAAAACAAGAGTGGAAGCAAAATTAAAACAAGTTAGATATGATGATCCACTTCTTTATGAGGAATTTTCAAAGAAAATAAAAAGAACTTTAGAAGAATATGAAGTTTCTAGAAATGCAGATGCTTATTTAACTCAAATGGAAAATTTAGCAGATGATTTCAGACAAGGATTTTTATCTAAAGATTACCCATCAATCATACAATCAGATTCAGATTCAAAAGCTTTCTATGGCGCTATTTTGAACAACTTGCGTGATAAAAAAATAGATTGTGATTTGCAGGCTGAAGAAAAAATTGCCGAAGTGTCTATTAATATTAAAAAAATAATATTTGAAATAACAAAGCGAGATTGGAAGCATAATGAAAATGTTCACAAACAAATTCATAGGAAATTAGATGATAGCTTATTTGATTTATTTGAAGATTTGGGGTTAAACACAAATAATGAAAGTGTTGTTGAGATAATTGATTTAATTGAAGATGATATCATGAAAGCTGCAATTTTGAGGTATTAATTATGGATATTTGTAAATTGGAGTTGGGTGAGATAAATGGCAATGTTTTTGTATTTGTTGAAAGGAAAAACATTAAAAATGTTCATTTAAAAGTATATAGGGATTTAACAATAAAATTATCTGTGCCGATTAATATTTCAGAAGAATGGATTTCAAATTTTTTAGAAAAACGCAAAAGTTGGATAAATTCTCAATTATATAAATTTAAGCAATCTGCAGGCATTAATAATATGTCATATTTGAGAAATGGTTGTACAATTCAAATTTTAGGCAAGGATAAAAGGGTTTATTTACAAAAAGGTCCCAAAGAAGTAGTAGAAGACATTAATAAAATTACAATTTACTTAGAAAATACAAATGATTTTGAATGTGCAACAAAAATTTTTACAGCTTGGTGGAGAAAAATTTCATTAGAACTATATGTGAAAGAAATGCAAAAATTTTTTAATAATATTTTTAAAAAATATGGTATAGATTTTCCAAAAGTTAAAATAAAGAAAATGAAAACTATGTGGGGAAATTGTAATGTAAAAAATAAAACTATTACTTTTAACGAATATCTTTACAAAGCAAATTTATTAGGGGTTCAGTATGTGATTTTACATGAAATGACACATTTACTATATCCAAATCACAATATTGATTTTTATAATTTTTTAACAATTCATATGCCCGACTGGAAGGAGCGAAAAAAAATATTAGATATTGAAGTTGTGCAAGGAATAAATTGAAAATTTAGCCACAAAAGGAAAAGTTGAAAAGATTGAGAAATATTTAGTAAACCAAAAATTACAAACTATTATTTTGTGGTTTTGAAAAAGTGTGTATCGTATATATATTATTACTTTATTACTTTTTGTGTAAGTATTTACTTTCAAAAGAAATTAATAATAAAGAAAAGTTTTCTTTTGTATATTTTAATTTAAAGACATCGATTTCGATGTCTTTTTTCTTTTGCGTTGAAATTTTTCTTTAAGTTTTTTCCAAAAAATGCAATTACTACCTTAATTTTTTCTAAAAAAACGTCCTTATATAATAGGAGAATAAAAAATTTTAAAATTATTTTTTCAAAAATGATAAAAATAACCCCACGATTTGAAAAAAGTTGTAGTTAATAATATAGAGGGACAAAAATATTTTTAAGAATTTTTGATAAAAACAATAAAAACCCACGATACTTTTTAAGAAACATGTCCTTAATAATATAGAGGGAGTAAATTATTTTGTATAAAGCTATCAAGAAAAAGTAAAGTCCATGATGGTTTATAAGAACATGTTCTTGTAAATATAAGGGTTAAAAAAATATTTTTTGGACAAGGCTTAATTGCTTTATTTTAGGGACTTTTTAATCCAAAAGTGCCTTACGATTTGTATATAAGTGAAAGGATATAAATGAAATATATTTAAACTTTTTTTAAAAAAATGCTAAAAATGACCCCACGATTTAGAAAAACATGTAGTTAATAATATAGAAGGAGTAAACATCTTTGCAAATTGCAATGGTGTTTTTTCTTATATAAATTTTCCCCGCGTGTTCAAATGGTGAACACACGAGAATTGTAAAATCATTTTAAAAGGAGGTGTGAAATGTAAAATTAAGCTTAAAACTTTAAGAAAATCAAATAAACAAAAGGAGGAACTATGAGAGATAGCAAAATTAAGTGCCAAAACATGCTTAGATTGCGAGAAAAGCGTTTAGTCGATAAATTACAAGAAATTTACGAAAAAAGCCAATACGGGTCAATTAACGAGTTTTTAAACGCGTGTTTAAAACAAGTTGCCTTTAAAGAGATGAAAGAAGATGAAATTTTATCTCGACTTGACCAAATGGAAGATGTTTTAAACGCTATTTATGAAAGGATGAAAAGATGAAAGACAATATTGTTTTATTGTGTAAGTATTACAAACCAAAAGAAAAATACAAACCTAGTCAAGAAAAAGAAATTGCAAAACGAGAATTTTTAAGTTGCACAGCAAGTTATAACTATGTGAGTTATGTTGATACTGGTTCAATAGACAATACTCCAACTGATTATACAAAATATGTTGGCAATAATGAAAAATCTTGTGGAGTGTTTAGTAAAGATGGACTTTTAACAGATGAGCAAAAAAGAGAATTAAGAGAACAATTAAGAAATACTCAAAGTTGTATATGGGATATGGTAATTTCATTTAGAGAAGAATTTGGTGAAATGTATTGTAGAGACTATGAGCAAGCATATAACTTTATCAAAAAAGAACTACCTAAATTTTTCACTCGTGCGGGACTAGATAAAGACAATATTATTTGGTATGCAGGGCTTCACGAGAACACCGAAAACAAACATATCCATATATCATTTTTCGAGAAAGAACCAAAGTTTTATAAAAACAATAACGAACTTGTTTTTCACTCTGGTAAAATACCTAAAAATGTTTTGATAACAAGCAAAGCTATTTTCGAAAAAGCATTAACTAACAAAACAGCTGAAATAGTTAAAACAAGAAAAGATTTAACAGATAAGTATGAAATGTTTTCAAATGCAATAACTCTAAGAAAAGGACTTAAAAAGCAACTCTTAAATTTGTATGATATGATGCCTAAATCTGGACGCATAAGTTATGATAGTGAGAATATGGAATGTGTAAAATCTTATGTTGATGTTATCACGAATAACCTTATTAGAAGCAACAAAAATTTGCAAAAAAGTTTTTCAAGTTTTTTATATGAACTTTATAAATTAAACAAATGGCAAAAAGAAAATTACAAACATATTCCTGATGAATACAATGTTGAAATTTACGAGCAAGACATTATGCGAAGATTAGGAAATAAGACAATTCAAACAGCATTAGAGATTGGTCATATTAGAGATAAGATTGAAAGCATAACGACTTATACAAAACGAGATAGATATTACAAAAAACGCCAAAGGAAAAGGCAATGGCAATATCTTTTTGATTGTCTTGAATACTATCATAATCAAGAGATTTATGAAATGGAAAACTTTAAGCAATTCTATAACAAATTGGAGAGATATAGAAAACAAAAAGAGTTTGAAATGTGATTTTGATGTGACTCGCTTTATCAAATTTTAAGATACAGGATAAGCGGAAGAAACGTCTTGAATACAAAAATGTAACAAAAAGCCTTATAAAATAAGCCTTTTTTCTATGTTACATTTTTGACTCAAACCTACTTCCTTTATTTTAAGCAAGTGTGAAGCCCACTTCTTCTTTTTTATGATTAAATCACAGTTTAAAAATGAAGAAATAGAGATTAGAAATAGAGAGGTTAATAGAAAATTTTTATTTAGATATATCAGTTAAAGATATTTGCTCACGCAAATGCAAACAAGTTTGCAAAACAAGTTTTTATCTTTAACTGATGTTACTTTGTCGTGTGTGCGAAAATGCAAGCGCTTTCTCTCGCACTTCGTGTAATAGAAAGAAATTTTAGTTTGTGAGGAGGGAAAATGAACAATACAAACATTAACATAAATGACTTAATACAAAATGAAGTGAATAGAATTTCTTTGAAATATGGTAAAGATTTTTTAGACTGTGATGACTTAATCAAAATAACTGGACTTGGTAGAGATAATGTAAGAACGCTACTTAGAAGTAAAGATTTCCCAACAACAAAAGTCGGTAAAAGACAGGTTGTAAGTGTGCTCAATTTTGTTACTTGGCTAACACTTAACAATAATAAAAGCGAGGTGCAAAATGGTTAAAAGAAATCGTATAATTACAAGGACAAGACGCGCAAACAATGAAGGAAGTATTTATCAAAGAAAAGATGGGCGATGGGCAGGAACAGCAACAGTTGGATATGATAACGATGGCAAAATAATTAGAAAAACTGTCTATGGAAAAACGAGAATGGAAGTAACGAAAAAGATGACAGAACTGACAAAACGAATAGAAAGCAATAATTTTGATTATGTTGAAAATCATAACTTGTCAGAGTTGATGAATGAGTGGTTGTTTATATTTAAGAAAATTCAAGTTACGCCACGAACATTTGAAAACAATTTAATTAAATTCAAGAAATATATCGAGCCTAAAATTGGTAATATGAAATTGCAAGAAATTTCATCTTTAACTATTCAAAAAATGCTGAATGAAATGTTGGAAGAAAATTTAAGTTTGGACTATGTTAAAAAAACTAAATTCTTGCTTAGGCAATTTTTTGAATATGCTGTTGATAATCAATTTATGCTAGCAAATCCTATACAAAAAGTCAAAATTAAAAGCAAAGAAAGAAAAATTTACGATAGTGAAAATAAATATAAGGCTATTCCACAAGAGATTAGGGAATATTTTATAGATTGTTTAAATAATCATAAATTTTTAAAGCCTCTTTGCTTTGTTATGATGTTTGCAGGACTTCGCACTGGTGAAGCGTTGGCACTCAATTGGGAAAATATTGATTTTAACAAAAAAACAATTAGTGTTGAAAAAGCAATCACTACAATTCCTAAATTTGATAAAAATGGTAAAATAACAGAGCGAGTAACTGTTATAAGTGATACAAAAACAAGTTGTTCGGTAAGGACTGTCCCTATGCCAGAAATACTAATTTCTGCACTTAAAGATTATAAAGTTGAACAAGAACTAAATGGCGATTTGCACAACATAAATTTGATAGATAAAAAGAGTTTGGTTTTTGCAAATAAAGATGGAAGCATTAGAACATATACAGGAACAAAAAAGATTTTTTATAGATTTCTTAAAAAATATGGACTTGATAAATATGGAATACACTTTCACACTTTAAGACATACGTATTCTAATATGCTTTTTGAAGCTGATCAAAATCCGAAGGTTATACAAGCGCTACTTGGACATAAATCAGTCAAAACAACAATTACAACATATAACTCAGTTGATAAAAGTTATTTTCAAAAAGCAACTGATGTTATAAATAATCAATATAATACTAATAAAAATACAGATAAAAATAATGATTTCAAACAAGAACTAGATGAAGATGAACTAGAAGAATATTTACAATGGAAAAAAGAAAGAGAAAAGCAAAAAAGACATAAAGATTTTGAAATGTAATTTGACAGCAATTGACAACAGTTGACAGCAAATGTAGCAGTTTTAGGCAGTTTTAGAGAGTTTTTTTGACAAAAATCGACAAAATAAGAAAATTTAAAAAATTGAACAAACTTTATTAAAAATAGAAAAAACAAAGATCGCTATAATCCTTATAAATAAAGGTTTATAGCGATTTTTTAAATAAAAAATGAGAGCAATTTTTGCTCTCAAATTTGGTAGAGATGAGTGGACTCGAACCACCGACCCCCACCTTATCAGGGTGGTGCTCTAACCGACTGAGCTACATCTCTATATGGTCTCTGTTTTTATGACTTTATCAGCTGTCATTTTTATTAGTAAGGCTTTAATGTTTGTTTAGTTACGCAATCATAAAAGGTTGTGATGATAGTTATTTTTTGATTGCATTTTAATTATACCTATCATCGCCCCTTTTGTCAACATTTTTTTGATATTTTATCTATTTATTTTTTAGCTGAGCTCTGATTGCTCTTTTTCACCCTCATTTTGCTCTCTGTTTGAGCGAAATATTTCTTTCATTAGGTCGTCATATCCCCTGCTTTTTAACTGTTTGCCACGCGAGCGAAGATATTTATAAAAGTTAAATCGCCTGCCTTCCTGTCCGTCAAGAATAAATACATCACAATTTAATATTTTATTTGTATAATCATATCCCGCTTCAAAAAGTTTGCGTATTATATAAAGTTGTTCTCTTGCCTTCTTTAGTTTAAAGCCATCAGAAAAAGCCACCTTGCATTTTATATGCTCTCTATCAAGATAAGACTGTCTTAACTCATTTACTTTATCGGTAAAAGTCTTTTTCTTCTTTATGGTTGTCAGATTGTTTTTTACAAGGCACTCTAGTAATACATCTGGCGGAGAAGACAAACTGATATCATTTTCTTGAAAGATGGTCTTCGCCACATACATGGTCGCCTCGGCATCTTCGCTGCTTTTATGATAAAGAAAAGTTTTTTCAACGCCAAGCTCTTCAACTATTTTTTCAAGCGACTCAAGATGCTCGGTCTTGTATATTTTATGATGCAATTTTTGGGTGTCATAACCCTCAATATCAAATAGCGGGAGCTTGTACCTTCTACAAGCGATATTTAAAAAGCCAAAATCGCTACCTATACTATGCCCAAATAAAACATGCTTTTCATTTGTTAAAAGCTCCTTAATTTTTGGGTAATAAAAATCAAAAGGATTTTGCTTTAAAAAATATTCCTGACTATAAGCAAGTTCCATTTTGCCTTGGCTGTCATGAGGCGCTAGAGTGATTTTGCTCTCAGGATTGATTACAATATCTTCCTTTTTTAAAATTTTAAAATTTTCATCAGTTTTGCAGTAGCCAAAAGAGCATATGTCATGCCCATTGCTACATTCGATATCAAAAAATATATATTTCATAATTTGCTCCGCTATTTTTTCTCAATTAATTTGGCGTTCGAAAGAGATAAAAGATAAATTTTATCAAGTTTTATATTAAAAGCCTTTTCTATCGCTTTTGCATACAACTCTAGTTGTTTATCATATCTTTCAAGCAATTTTTTCTCGTCATTAAGCGAGGTATATTTGTAATCAATAAGAATATTTTTCTCACCTAAAGAAAATAAGTCAACTATACCTTGGACAATAATCTTTTGATTGTTTTCAAGCCCTAGCACCTCGTTTAAACCAGCTTGCATAATAAATTGTCTTTCCTTAATTGCAGGTTGAGCGCCTATAACCTTCTTAATCTGCATTATATTTTTATAGATAATATCGCCGTCAAGTAGCTCAGAATACCCTTCTGTCATTATGTCTTTGATATTTTCAAGCTCAGCATCCAAGCTTTGTCTATCCGAAACTTTGGCAAAATCAATTAATTTTAAAGCTTCATGATAGGCATTACCTCTTTCAATGGCGTCGGCGCGTAAAACTTTCTTTTCTACCCTATTTTGATAGATTTCTTCAAGTGAGTTTTCTTCCTCTAGTTTTAAAATACCACTGACAGAATTTTTGTAGTTTATCTTGCAATATTTTGCATCTTTATATTTAAAATCAATATACTCTTTTATAACCTCGTCGTTTAATTTTAAGGTGCTGTTAAAATCAAGCTCTTGCGCGTTGTTTTCTTGGATATCTTCTACCTCATTGACCACCCTATATTGATAGTTTTCTGTTTCAATATGTTCTTGGCTAAAAAGCTGCTCCTTGAAGGCATCGCTTTTACTATAAAGAATTAAGTCAAGATAATTATTGCACTTAAAAATCTCCTTATTCTGAGCAAGCGACTTAAGGTTGCCACTGCCAACTATAAAAAGGTGATTTTGCGCGCGGGTTAACGCTACATAGAAAATCATTATCTCATCTATAAATTCTCTGCGTCTTTTATACATCTTGCTTGCAAGATAAACAGGCGAAACTAGCCTAATATTGTTTTCATAATCAAAAAGGTAGGTTCCTAGCCCAAACTTTGTAGAGATTATGTAAGGTTTGTTATATATTTTGCCCAGTTTTTCACCGCATCCCGCCAAAATCACTATTGGAAATTCTAGACCTTTGGTAGCATGGATGGTGGTAATTGTAATTGCATTTAAAGACTGCGCTGGGAGCGAGCTAACATTTTCAATATTCTCAAGTTGTTCAAGCAGACCTGGTATATTAAAGTCATAATCATTTGACGCGATAAGCTTTAAAAACTCCTGTATATGACAAAACTTAGCATTTTTGTCTGGCAAGGTGTTTATGTACAGATAATAATCGCTATCATTAAAGAGTTTTTCAAGAGCCTTTGTTATTCCTCTTGCAAAGCAGTCAAACTTAAAGTTTTCTAGCATTTCTCTAAATTTCTCCACTTTTTCATCGTTAATTTCATCAAAAGTCATCCAAAAAGGTCTATTTTTATCCTTTTCTCGTAAAAGTACAATTTCGTCAAGACTATATGAGCCAAACCATGAAGAAAGAAGAGACACGAGAGAAATATCGTCATGAGGATTTAATGAAAGTTTTAATAAGCTTACAAGCGATAGAACCTCGCCATCTTCGAGAAGGGTCTGTTTTAGGTCGGCAAGCACATCAAAACCTTTCTCTTGCAAAAATCTGGCGCACTCCTGCATAACCTGACTTCGCGACCTAAAAAGAATAGCTATGTCTCCCTGCGTTGCCTTTCTATATGCTCCAAGTTTTGCGTCATATATGTTGCTTTTTAAAATTTGCTCTATTCGAGATGCAATTAGCGTCACTTCGTTTTTGTATTTGTATGAAGAAGAGATGCTATCCTCCTTAACGCTATAAACTCCTGATGGAGTACTTTCTTCTTCGTTTGCTATTGCAATGTCAACAGCTACTGACGGGAGGCTAGATTTTTTAAAATCAACCTTGCCTACCAATGTTGATGTATTTTTATAGTCAATGCCAACGCTGTCCTCCGTCATAATCTTATCAAAGACATCATTTACAAATGAAAGCACTCTTTGGTCGCTACGAAAATTGCCGTTTAAATATAGCGCCTGACTATCCTCACCAACGCCAAAATCATTTATGTCCTTTTGCATTATTTCCATGCTGGCATTTCTAAAGCCATATATACCCTGTTTTAAATCGCCAACTGCTACAAAGTAGCCTTTCTCTGCAATAAGTTTTATTATTGACTCTTGCAAGGTGTTGGTGTCCTGATATTCGTCAATAAAGATAAAATCATAACTTTTTTGAAGCTCCTCTAAAACATCGGCATTTGCAAGTAACTTCTTAACCTCTTTTTCAAGGTCGGCAAAATCAAGACCACCTTTATCCTCTTTGAGTTTTTTATACTCGCAGGCAAAAAGCTTTTGCATTTTTAATAAGCCTTTTGACAAACTTCCTTTTCCAAATTGACCGTAAAGCTCCTCGCTAGACTGATAATTTTCTGCTATGGCTGACAGCTCCTTCAATATATCTCTTGCTTGTGTTAAAATTTCTTTGTCATTAGTGCTATCAATTTTATTTCTTGGAAGAACAGGAAACACAAGGCTACCTATCCACTTGCAATTTTCAAAGAAGTCTTCATCAAGTCTATGGTTTGCAATTGTAGACAAGCTATCCTTAAAAGCTTGATAGGCTGGTGGAAGAGTTTGAGGTTTTGAAAGCAATTGTCTTGCTCTAAACAAAATACTTTCTATTGCATTATTTAAATATTTTAAACTGTCACTATAAAAGTTATCAAAATTGTCTATATATTTACTTGCCAGGTCAGGGTCATCATTGCTGTCAAAAAAGTTTTGAAGGTCTATCATGCACTTGTAAATCTGTTCTTTGTTATGTTTGAAAGCAAAGTAAATTTCATTGAAGAAATCGTCGCCCTGCTCGGCGAGGTTTTCAAAAACGCGATTAAATGCGATAAATTTAAGTTTTTGAGCCTCTTTTTCATCTAAAACCATAAAATTATTGTCAATATCAAGTTTATCTATGTGCCTTTTGATTATCTTTTCGCAAAAAGCGTCTATCGTTGAAATATCACTTATTGAGATGTCGTCTAGCTGTTCTAATAAAAATGGAGTAGCCTTTTCTTCTAGTATTGCCTTAAAAAGTCTAGTTTTCATCTCTCCTGCTGCCGCTTTTGTAAATGTTAACACTAGCAGACGTGAAACTGGTATTTTTTTATTACAAATAAGGTCAATCAAATATTCAATAACAACAAAAGTTTTTCCGCTTCCTGCTGAAGCCGAAACAATGAGCTTTTTTCTGTCATTTTCTAGTATTTTTCTCTGTTCTTCTGTTGGTTTATTCTTCATCTTTTAAATATTCCTTAAAACTCTCTACCTTGTATTGCTTTCTTTGCCCGCTCACTTTTTCATAACGACAAATGCTTTTGTATTTACAAAGAAGACAACTATCTTCGTTCGGTTTTGGTTGCAAATAGCCTTCGCTCATTTCGCTTATTGCCATCTCTGCCACCTTAAAAGCATATTCTTCATAGACTGATAAATCTTCTTTGGCAAGAGCGCTACCTTTAAAGCTTCCGTCTTTTGCCTTATAAATAGAAAGAATTTTACTTGAGGCGGACATATTTTTATCAAATAGTTTAATAAACTCTTCGTTATTTTCTACAAGTCCTTTTAAAAGCACTTTGTCTTCATCTGTCTTTGCATAGTCATAGCGCGCGTTAAAGTAAAAAATCCCTGCGCTTTCTTTATTTAGCATTTGCTTTGCAATGCGCTGATATAGAAATAATTGCAATTTTTCGCCATAGTATAGCTCTTTTAAAATATTACCCGTTCTACCTGTCTTGTAGTCAATTATTCTGAAATAATCACCGCATTCGTCGAGCCTATCAAGCTTACCAGAAAAGTTTAGTCCGGCTATCTCCATATTAGTTAAGCGGTACTCAACATGAGTTGGCTTAAAACATGAACTACCAAGCTCGGTCAAGATATCTTTAAACATGGTCGCTAGTTGGTGTTTAAAGAAAGATACAAGTGACTTTTGCTCATTTGCATTGCTAATTTTTTCGTTTAGTCCTGCGTTATTTAATATCTTGTCAAAATTCGTTTCAATAAAAGTGGATATATCTATACTTTCGGGTGCTTTGCCTTCTATTAACTCCTTAACCAAAAGCTCGGCACCTGCGTGGCAAATGTTACCGCTATCGCGGGCGTCAAGCTCAGAGGTATCCTTCTCTTTTAAACGAAGCCCATATGAAACAAAGTGTTTAAACGGACAGGAGAAATACTGCTCAAGCTGTGATGCTGACACTCTATTATTGTCAAAAAATACTCTTCTGCCTTGGCTTATATTAGTGCTTTCTTTATCAAGCTTTTTATATGGATGGTCTTGAGACAAATACTCATTTATATTTTCTTTTGAAAGCTTGTCTATATTTTCGCTTAAAAAGTTTTTTCTGTTGCCAAGCTTGACGAGGAAAGAATTGCCTTCGCTTTGACCATTATTGTAAAACACCTCTTGCGTGCGTAGAACATTCTGCGAAAAAATCTTGTTTAGTGAGTCAACATATGCTGGCATCTCGTTTTTCTTGCCTTCATCATTGAGTGCTCGGCAAAACACGAGTAGTCTGTCAGTTGGTTGAGATAATAGTCCAAAAAGTTTGAATCTGTTTCTTCTATTAATCATTCTAATAGTAGGCTCGATTTTTTTATCAACAAAATTAAGTGATAGGTCCTTATCGTTTAACAAGCCATTATCACTGCTTACAATAGGCAAACTCTGTCCACCTAAAACTATTAGAATTTTACAATCGCCAAAGTAACTACTGCTAGCGTCGCCCACCATAACGCCGTCAACATAGGTAGGCACAGTTGACACCTCTTTAAAAGAGAGGAGCAGTTTGAGCATTTTAAGATATTCATTGATTGAAACTTCGTTTGAGTATTTATTGATTAGGTCAGCAGCAGCAAGCAAAATCTCTTCAGCCTGTCTATTTATGTCTCGCTCCTTTAAAAGTGCTTTTTCTTCTAGCGTCTTTTCTACCTTGTCAAAGTTCTCTCGCACCCTGTCGCAAATGTTTTGTATGACATTTTGATAATCTTGTGCGGTCTTACTTTTTTCAAGCTGCTGTAAAATATCGTCATAGGCAAAATCTTTTGCTATGTACTTTTTGTATTTAGCTTTGCCGTCCACATTGTATTTTTGTAAGTTGTCTATAAGCTCTTCTTGCCCAAGTAGTGCGTTGCTTGCAAGGCTGAGAAGATGGTCGTTTGGATAAGAAAAGGCAACCGTTTCAAAAAAGTCGACTACCAGGTTTGCAAGTATTGTCTTATCGGCAGTGACTGAGCTGTCTATAAAGAAAGGCAAATCAAATCTATCAAACACGCTTTCTATCATGTTTTGATATTTGTCAAGCTCGCCAGTTGCCACCACTATATCTTTATACGAATAACCTCTTTGCACAAAGTAGTATATTGCCTTGGCAGTAGAGAGCACCTCGTCATATATGTTTTGGCTAGAATAGACGCTGTAAAATCCATGATTTTCACAAGTTGCCTTCTGGTAGCTATACAAGCCCTTGACTATAGCCTCTTTGTGAGGAGAAAAGTTGTCTTTAGTCTCTATAACCTCCACCTCGCATCCACACTCTTTTGCAAGGTGAGAAAGTTTTTGCATGATGTCCTTTTCATATATGTAATCATTGCCAATGCTAAGAGGTCTTGCCAGCGACACATTAACCTCGCGCGAAGAGGTTAGAAGTACTTTGATAAGCTGATAGCCCTCTTTGGTGAAGCTATCAAACTGAGCAAAATAGAAGGATGTATTTGCTAAGAGGTCGCTATTTTTTATAGTCTCATTTAAAAGTGCAAGCCTGCCGTTTGCGTCCAGTCTGCCCTCTAATAATCTTTGATACTCCTTGTATATCAGTTTGATATCATGGTACTTGCCACCTGTCAGTCCCTCTGCCTCCTCGTTTAGCATATCTGGACCAAGTCCGGCGCTCTTAATCTGAGACAAAATCTTGTTAATCTCATAGCAAAAGTTTATTCCGCTTTTTCTAAAAGTTTTGAAGTCCTTTTTAACATTTTCTATCGCTTTTTGCGTTAAAAGAAGACACTCGCCAGAGGAGAGCACGTCAACTTTTTGATTAAGTCTTGCAAATATATCGGTCGCAAGTGAGGTAAGCCCAAGTACGCGCACGTTGAAAAGACTGCTTCCCAGTGTTTCAAGAAGTAGTTTTTCCATTTGAAGAGAAAAGCGGTCTGGTACAACGACAATATGTTCTTTTGAAAAGTTGCTATGGTCAATCGCCTTAATCATCGCCTTTGTTGCATCAAAAATTGTCCCGCTTAAGTAGGCTTTTATCTTCATGGATATATTTTAGCATAAAAGAGGTCAAAAATAAAGAAGAGCAATACAATTTTTGCTCTCTTTGATGATTTTTTCTTGTTTAGTTTAATTGTAAACCTAATTTTGACTGATTTTCTCAAATTTTTGTTTTAACTTGCCCGCCTTATCGCACTTTAACTTAAAGACATCTTTGACAAGCTTTGAGTTCTCTTCTTTAATTCGAGCGTACTCGTTTTTTAGCTCTTGATATTCCTTTTCTTTGCTGTTTAGAGCAACTATTGCTTTTCTTAGGTCGTTATTCGCCTTTTCTACTAGCATTTTCATTTGACTGTTGACCTCGTCTTGCGCGTTGCGTTTGACAAGCCTAACAAGTCCCATAAAAAGCGCTTGCAACTCGCCTTCTGTTATGCTCTCTTTTTTCTTGGTAAATTTTATAATATTGTCCTTTTGCATAGGCTTTTGCTTGGCTTTAAAATTTCTATATTTATTTTGATAGCGTAACATCTGGCTTACATCGCCATTGGATAGTGTTAAGCATGCCTTGCGCACAGAACAGCCACTCCCAACTAGCTTGTCAATTTTAAGCATAAGACTGTCCTCTTCGTCCTTGGTGAAATACTGGATATTATTCTTCTGGTGCTTGTTTAAGTCTATACCTAGCTTTTGTAGCCTGCTAGGGTCCTGCTCCAGATTGTCTATCTCATGATAGTAATAGTTACGCACGCTGTTCGGTTGACGGCTGTATTTCTTGGCATGCTCAATAAACGCCTGTCTTAAAGGCGCACCGCCCTCTTTAATCTTTTCAATCGACGAGAATAAATCTTTTACCTCTTGATTGCTCCAAAGTCCACTTTTCATATTTTCATCTCCTTGCACTGTTTATAGACAAACAAAAAACTTTTTATACCCTTAATTTTATTGTTTTTTGTATGAAAATATGGATTTTTGACCTTATATGTAATATAAAACTCCAATTTTTCATAATTTAATCTATGAAACCTATAATTTTGTATTCTCCTTATAGTTGTCTTGTAAGATGCAAAAATCATGAAATTGAGATTGACGAAAGCGAGCACGCCATCATTGACGACTATGACGACAGACTTGATATCTATCCAACAGGTAAAACCAAACGCTACTCCTTTTATGTGGACTTAAAAGAAAAAGATGGCAAGTTTTACTCCATTATTGAAAAAAATGATAAAATCTTAGTTTTCTTGCTAGACGGCTACCTAAGCGAGAACGTAGATATCTTCAATTATAAATATAATAATATAGAAAGTAGTGTAGAGGTCAGTCAAAGCTCGCTGTCCTTCGCCTCTAAAAATCATAAAAAAACTATTATCCTCTCATCTTCTCCTCAAAAGGTTAAATGCGGAAACTTTTATCATATAGACTACGCACTTCTAACCTATCCAAACTATCAAATCCTCTTTGCCTATAACGCAAAGACCAATCAGGCAAGACAATTCTCAGGTGAAGAGATAACTCTGTCTAAAAACGGCTTTATTGTAAAATCTTCTCAAGGCGGATATAGCTCGGTGCAAGAGGAGTACTATGTGGATAGCGAAGGACTTAAAAGCAAGGCAAAATCTTTTTCACTGTCAAACCAAGCCCTGCCTGACGAACTTATACCTTACCAATTTATGACCGCCATAAAAAACGGCGACCGCGAGCAGATAGAGAGCCTGCTTTCTGACAACTTAAAAGCAAAACTCTCAATAGATAACGTTATCGCCTACTTTGGAAAAGTCAGCTACTTTTACATGATAGACGCACGCACCGCCTTTGCCATCTCTAACAATGACAACATCCTCTACGAATTTACCCTCTCAAACGGCAAGATAACCGAGATTATGGATAATAAATAAAATATTACAAAGATTTTTAATCAGTTTTAAAATAAATAACAACCAAATAAAAACAATTTAGGCTATACAAAAAATCTAGCAAACATAACTTGCTAGATTTTTTTGTTTATACTATTTCTTTGTCCTATTTTTTATTAAACTAAGCAAATACAAAACTTAACATTTAAAAGTCAATTAATTTCTAGTGTAGACATAATATAGCCCATCTTCTGATACCGACCTTGTAAACCTAGAACCATTTAAATAGGTATTAACTGTAAAGTCAGGGTCAACACTGTCAACAACCGACTTAAGCACTTTGACTGTTTCGCCTGTTGAAGTTATATAATTTATAAGACGGCCACATGCTGACTGACTGGTTAGCGCAAGATATATGTTATCGCTTTCAACTGTAACTTCATTTAAACTACTGCACTGATAGAAGGCATCACCGCCGATACTGGTTACACCATCTGGGATTGTGATTGAGGTTAAACTACTGCATTGTTCGAAGGCAGAATCGCCGATACTTGTTAACTGACTATTATCTCTAAAGCCTACTGAGGTTAAACTTTTGCAATTACGGAAGGCATTATCGCCGATACTTTTTACACTTTCTGGTATTGTGATTGAAGTTAAACTACTGCAACCATTGAAGGCATATTGATTTATTTCAGTTGTTCTACTGTCAAGAGATACTGTTGTTATATCTTTTGATATTGCATATAATGCTACTACTGTATTTTCTCCATCGTCATAGTATCTTACCCCATTGTAATCTCTTATCCTTGTCTCAGGTTTACCACCACTTAAATCTCTTGCGTTATATACCACTTTGGCATATTGTCCTAAATATCCATTATTAGAAGAACTTGTCTCTCCTAAATTTACTGTTATACTTGGTGAATAGTTATATACCTCCGCTAAGGCATAACAATAAGCGAAGGCATAAAAGCCGATACTGGTTACTGTATTAGGGATTGTGATTGAAGTTAAATTACTGCATTCATAGAAGGTATAATCTCGGATCCTGGTTACTCTCTCTGGTATTGTGATTGAGGTTAAACTACTGCAATAACGGAAGGCAGAAGTCCCGATACTTGTTACACCTTCTGGGATTGTGATTGAGGTTAAACTCCTGCAACCATAGAAGGCATTAGGTTGTATTTCAGTTGTTCTACTATCAAGTGATACTGTTGTTATATCTTTTGATAATGGATATAATGCTACTACTGTATTTTTTCCATCGTCATAGTATCTTACCCCATTGTAATCTCTTATCCTTGTCTCAGGTTTACCACCACTTAAATCTCTTGCGTTATATACCACTTTGGCATATTGTCCTAAATATCCATTATTAGAAGAACTTGTCTCTCCTAAATTTACTGTTATACTTGGTGAATAGTTATATACCTCCGCTAAAGCATAGCAATAATGGAAGGCATTATTGCCGATTGTGGTTACACTAGCTGGTATTGTGATTGAAGTTAACAAACCGCAATCAGAGAAGGCACCAATTTCTATTTTAGTTGTTCGGTTATCTAGAGTTACTTCAGTTACATTTCTTGATATAGGTGCTAAAGCTATAAAGTCATCGCCATAATTATAGTATTGTACTTTGTCTACTACTGTTATCCTTGTCTCTGGTTTTTCGCCTGTTAATTCACTTGCGTTATATACTACTTTAGCATATCGTCCTAAATCTCCATCATTACTATAACTACCCTCTGTTATTGTTAAACTTGAATAGTTATATACCTCCGCTAAGGCAGAACAATTAAAAAAGGCAGAATCGCCGATAGTGATCACACTGTCCGGTATTGTGATTGAGGTTAACAAACCGCAACCAGAGAAGGCATCATCGCCGATACGGGTTAGTTGGCTATTCTCTCCAAAGTCTACTGAGGTTAAATTAATACAATCAGAGAAGGCAGAACTGCCGATACTTGCTACACCTTCTCCGATTGTGATTGAGGTTAAATTATCGCAACTTTGGAAGGCAGAATTGCCGATACTTGCTACACTATCAGGAATTGTGATTGAGGGTAAATTACTATTATAGAAGGCAAAATTGGAGATACGGGTTACACTATCTGGAATTACTACAGAGGTTATATTACTGCCAAAAAAAGCTCCACCTGTAGCAAGACCATCACTACTAACAATTGAAGTTACTGTATAAGTTGTACCATTATATTCTACCGTTGACGGGATTACAACCTCGGTCTCACTACCTACAAATTTTGTTATTGATGCTGTTTGGTCAGCGTCGCTATATGAGAAGGTAAAGCTACTTGCTGGGGTTGGAAGCGCAGACGCTACGCTCTCGTCATACATATTAAGTATATAACCAAAATTCACATCAGTTAGAGATTGATCAGGATTGGCTACAGTTAGAGTTAAAGTAAATGTTGTAGTGCTAGAGCCATCTCCTGTGCTTACTGGCAGCTCTACGTTTGTACCTGAGGTATAACTATCACTTTCACTAGTAACTGCAATATCTAGACCTTCTCCCTGTAGCGTGTTCTCTAGATTAACTGTAAGGGTTCTTTGGGTTGAAAGGTTTTCTACTGTTATTGTAATTACTATTGGGTCAGGAGTTTCGGTAAACTCTAGGGCTAGGTTTGTCCAGTCGGACTCGTTTCCTGTAGTCTCTTCGGCTGAGTATGTAAGGGTTGAAAAGGTTTTATTACCAGTCTTTGCTCTCGAGATGTTTCCGCTTACCTTTGCATAAACATTGGTTGCGTTAAAGGATACAGAACCGCCGATGTTTACCTTCACCTGCTCGGCTGATAGTACCCCGATTATCATTATACCTAGCACTAGTACAAAGGCTGAGATAAATGATATTAATTTTACTTTTGCACTCATAAATTTTTCTCCTTTTAATTGTCCTAGCTCCCCCTTCACCCCCTAGAAAATTCCTCTGGAATTTTCGTCGTAATGCGGTTCCCCGCAAAATCGTAAGATTTTGTGGGTGCAAATGCGAACCCTTTCCGGGTACGCTTTTATAATGTTAGGTTTGCTGGGTTAATTTAGTATTGATAAATTAAGTAATTTAATACCATAATTTACCAGTTTACAACCCTATTTTATATAAATTAAATATGGTTGTCACAGGTGTGACGTCATAATGGCGTCAGAATTTTCAAAAATTTTAAAAATTTTTGAAAATCTTGTGTTGTGGATAACTTAGGCAAGTTATCCACAACTTTTTGCAAAATCGTGAGATTTTGCAAATGCTTTTTCGGGCTTCGCCCGAAGGGCTAAAAAAAGTAAAAATATATATTTCTAGTAAAGTTAATTTATTGTAACCCCCCCCCGACTTTTTGTCAAGTAAAATGACGGCATTTTGGAAAGTTTGTCAAAATTTTTTGAAATTTGTGGAAAAGCACGCGATTTATGGGCTGTTTTTATTTAATATCTTAAGTCTCTTAAATAAAAACAAAAATGTGGATAACTTATGTTTGTAAGTTTTGGCAAACAAAAAAAAGACTGAAAAAACTTCAGTCTCTGTGAAATATAAAAATTTAAATGATGTAGCAAAAGTGCAACTTTATTTACTTGGATGTTACAAGCACTTCAATAAATTAAAAAAGACTAAGCAATAAAGCTTAGCCTTTTTTATTAATTAAATAATATATATTTTTTAATGCACCTTA
>CAKNIB010000011.1 GCA_930979925.1 uncultured Clostridia bacterium | reverse complement strand
ACAGAAAGACTTGAGGTTATGGATTAACTCAACGATAGTAAGTGCCTAAGGCACAAATAGGTCAAAAAATGACCTATTTTTTTATATTTTTACCGTTTTTCGCTATAAATTATGTCAATTATTCTATTAAGCGAGGATAATTATGAAATATTTGATAGGAATTTTGTCAGCCATAGGCATTGTAGCTATTTTGCTCTTTTGCCCTTTTAAGACCACAACCGAAGTGGAATATTTAAGAATACATATCCGTGCTAACTCAAACTCAACCATTGACCAAAATGTCAAATATGAGGTCAAGGATGCCATCGTTGAGGCACTTATTCCTATTTTAAGTGAAATAACAACTTTTGAAGAGGCTAAAGAGGTGGTTGCTGAGAACTTTACTTTTATTGAGAAAGTGGCTGACGGCGTTTTAAAAGAGAATGGGTTTACATATTCGTCTAACGCAAAGCTTGCAAATGAGTACTTCCCAACTAGAACTTATGAGAATGTAACGCTAGAAGAGGGGTACTATGATGCACTCATTTTAGAGCTTGGCAGTGGCGAGGGTAACAACTGGTGGTGCATTGTTTTTCCTGCTTTTTGCTTCACAAAAACAGAAAATTCCGACAATATTGTATATATTTCGAAAATTTGGGAGATAATTAATAGTGTAATATAGGAGGAAAAATGAAAAAACTATTAGTTATCTTATCATTTGTCTTTGTAATAGCTTTTGCTTTTACCGGGCTTAACTTGACTAAGCCAAAGATAATTGATTTAAGAGATAAAGAGCTTGTCTCAGATGCAGCCACCACGACAGCTGAGAATAGAACAATCCAAACAAAACTAAAAAGGTGGGGATATTATAACGGCGCCGTTGACGGCATATATGGCTCGCAGACTAGGGCAGCAGTGCGATACTTTCAGCAGAAAAACGGACTGGCTATGGATGGCATTGTAGGACCTAAAACGGCAGCAGCTCTAGGTATGACGCTATCAAGCTCGGCGTCTTCTCAGTCTTCAAGTGACTTATATTTACTTGCAAAGTGCGTCTATGCAGAGGCAAGAGGTGAGCCTTACACCGGGCAGGTGGCAGTAGCCGCGGTTATATTAAACCGCGTTAAAAATCCATCCTTTCCAAACACTATCTCAGGTGTTATCTACCAGAAGGGCGCCTTTACTGCAGTTACTGATGGACAGATTAATTTAACACCAAATTCCACAGCCTATAAGGCAGCACAAGACGCGCTAAACGGCTGGGACCCTACATATGGTTGCATTTATTATTACAATCCAGCGACAGCAACTAGCTCATGGATATGGTCAAGACAGACAGTAGTTACAATAGGTAACCATGTCTTCTGCTTATAAGGAGGGGTTATGAGTGACATTTTAGAAGCTAAAAAGAAGAGCGATAAATTGCGCGAGCAAGAAATAGAAAACAGCGTTTTAAAATCAGAAAATACAGAAAATTCGAGTAAAACGCACAAAATATCGCAAAAAAAGGACAAAAAAATATCAAAACAGAACAAAATTATCACAGGTCTGTCTATAGCCACCGCTTTGCTTGCGGTATCAACTATTGGCTTTGGAATAGGTTTTGCAATAACTGACAGCAAGGCAATGGAATATAAGACAAACCTTGAAAATGTCTATCAATCTAACTTTTATAGTCTGCTTGATAGCGTAAATAATCTTGAGACCAAAGTCTCAAAGACATTAAACGCGACCTCTTCTAGCTATCAAAGGAAGATTTTACTTGAGGCATCAAAAAACGCTAGCGAAGCAGAGATTGCGGTTTCTAGTCTTCCTTTTTCACAAAGTGACATTGACGAAACGGTTAAGATGGTCAACCAAATTTCGGGCTACACCTCAACGCTTGCCGACAAACTTGCAAATGGCGAGAGTTTGACAAGCGAAGAGATTTCCTCTCTTGAAGAGATAGAGCAGTCAGTATCCAGCCTAAAATATCAACTAAATGAGTTTGCAAAGAAACTTCAAAGCGATAAAGGCTACTCAATTTTAGATGCAAGTATGGATATTGATACAAATTCCAATGATTTTTCTAGGTCATTATCTTCACTCAAGGACAACGACGTTGAGTATCCAACTATGATTTATGATGGACCGTTCTCTGACTCGGTTGTAAACAGCACGGTCAAAGGGCTTAGTGGCGACAAGGTTACTAAGACCGAGGCCATGCAAAATGTTGAAAAATATTTCAAGAGTGCAACAAATGTTGAGTATGAAGGGGAGACAAAAGGTCGCTTTGAGACCTATAATTTCCGCGTGACCGGCTCAAATGATGAAATGCTTTATGTGCAGGTAACAAAAATAGGCGGACATATTCTTACGATTAGCGGAGCAGGCGCGGACGGCGAAACAACCGTTGACCTTGCCTCTGCTAAGACCTTAGCTTTAGACTTTGCCTCGCAAAATGGCATAGAGGATGGCGAGGTTGTGTGGTCTGACTCTATAGATAAGGATGTTTATTTAAACATTGCACCAAAAAGTCAGGGGATTGTGCTTTATCCCGACCTTGTAAAAGTCAAAGTAAACCTTGTCAGTGGAAGTATTGTAGGTTATGATGCTACCTCATATTTTACAAACCATACAGATAGAACTTTAAGCGCTGGTACTCTTACTCTTAAAGAGGCAGAGGCAAAAGTTCCAGAAAAGTTTACAATTGTTTCATCTCGCCTTGTGCTTTCTCCACTTGACTACAATAGAGAAGTTGTTTGCGTGGAGGTAGAAGGCAAAAATGGCGGAAACACCTATTACTTTTACTTTAATGCTCAGTCAGGGACAATGGAGAATGTACTCAAAGTTATAGAGACTGACAATGGCAACCTGCTAATGTAAATAAAAAGCAAAAAAATTATTTAAATTTCACTGATTGTTAGTCAGTTTTAAAAAATTAAGATAATTTTTGTGATATATTGCTTCCAGGAGGTGCAAAATGTACATAATGGAAGCGGTTGGCAGGAGAATAAAACAAATAATGCAAGAAAGGGGAGTAAGTATTTACTATCTATCTCGCAAAAGTGGTCTATCGCCAAAATGTATCCAAGATTTAGCAAAAGGTAAAAATAAAGACGCAAATATGATGAGCATATTAAAACTTTTAAAAGCGTTTGATTTGACTTTATCCGAGTTTTTTAATGATAATGACATAAAAAATTCCGAACTTTAAAATTTACAAAAAAAGAGGTCTTTTAGTAGACCTCATTTTTTGTTATTCTTCGCTTGACTTTTCTTCTAAAGCTTTATTGTAAGCCTCAAGTACTGCGTTCTTGATTGCTTCTCTTGTCTCTGTGTTGATTGGGTGAGCAATGTCTTTATGTTCGCCATTTGCAGTCTTCTTGCTTGGCATTGAAATGAAAAGACCGTCCTTTCCTTCAATCACTTTAATATCGTGGATTACAAAACATTCGTCGATAGTGATAGAAGCAACTCCTTTTAATTTTGATTCGTCTTTGAGTCTAATTCTTACGTCAGTGATTTTCAAGTCTTTATACCTTCCTTTTAGTAGATTTGGTTTTTTCAACCTATCTATATTTTATCATTGTTTATTTTAAAAACAAAACATTTTTAATAATTTTTCGTTATATTTACAACTTATTACAAAAATTTTCATAAAAGAAGATATGATTTATCTTTATAATGGCGAAAAAGTCTTTTACAAATTTTATAACCGTCAATCTTGCTCGCCCATCCTTCTTTTGCATGGTTGGGGGTGTGAAGGGGAGGTTTTTAAGGACTTAATTTCAAAGTTTCCTGAAAAGTCCTTTTTGTCAGTTGATTTTCCGCCGTTTGGACATTCTGATAAGACCATAAGTGATTGGAACATATTTACATATGTTGGCATGGTCATGAGTTTATGTGAGCATTTGCACATAGACCATTGTGACATCCTTGGGCACTCGTTTGGCGGACGCGTTGCTATTATACTTTCGGCGGTCAAGCGGTCACTTGTGCATTCTTGCATACTAGTAGATAGCGCTGGACTTAAGCCTAAGCGTAAACTTAGTTATTATATGCGCATATATAAATATAAACATAGGAAGAAACACGGCAAAGATATAGAGTCCTTTGGCTCAAGCGACTATAAATCGCTCTCACCCGAAATGCGAAGGACCTTTGTCAGCATAGTAAACACATATTTAGAGGATTATTGTCGTAAAATGTCGGTAAAGACGCTGATAGTATGGGGAGAAAATGACGACGCTACCCCTCTTTATATGGCAAAAAGGTTAAACAAATTAATAAGAGGCTCATCTTTAAAGGTCATATCGCAAGCTGGGCATTTTTGCTTTTTAGATAGGCCTCTTGAGTTTTATAAAATTGTGCGCGATTTTTGGGAGGGATAAATGTTATATGTGAACATATGTGTATGTGTGATAATATTTGCCATTTGGAGCTATATTTTTATTAAAACCTATCAACTTAACGGCTATTATGTCAAAGTGTTTTTAAATAATGTTTTCAATTTTCACCTAGCTTTTGGCGACAAAAACAAACTGGTCTTTACTAAACGGATGATTAGGTTTATCTTAATCTACCTAATTTTAACGATAGCCATTTTCTTTCTTATAAACTATTTTGTTAAAAATATTTATCTTAAAATATTAGACTGCGCGGTTGTCTTTCTACTAGCTCCCTTTGTGATAGTATTGACCCACTACCTTCTTCTCCCATTTGAGAACCTTATCAAAAAGGGCTATGTAAAAAAAGCAAGAAAAAAGCTTGCCAAATTGAAGATAATAAAAATAGGTATTACTGGGAGCTACGGCAAAACATCCACCAAAAATATCCTTGCCACCATGCTTGAAAAGGAGTACAAGGTTTGCACAACGCCAAAAAGCTACAATACCGAAATGGGCGTCACCAAGACAATACTTGACGACCTTGATGACCACGATGTCTTTATTGCCGAAATGGGAGCCCGCCACAAGGGCGACATTGAAGCGCTTACTCGTCTTGTCAAGCCAAGTTATGGAATACTTACAACCATAGGCAGTCAGCACATTGAAACTTTTAGGACACTAAAAAATATAGAAGAGACAAAAAATGAGCTCCCAAAAAATCTAGCAAAAGACGGAACTATGGTATTTAATGGTGACAGCCCGTCTACCTATAAATTGTATAAAAATTTTACCGGCAATAAATATCTTGCAAATTATAAAAATGCCTTCGCACGCGCTGAAAATGTAGAAATGGACGAAAATGGAAGCACATTTGACCTCTTACTTGATGGAAAAGCCACAAAAGTTACTACAAGACTTTTAGGCAAATGTAACATCGACAATATCGTTACCGCTTCAGCTCTTGCCTACGTCTTAGGAATATCACGCGAGGACATTGCCTCTGCAATTAAGAGCCTCACTCCCTCTCCTCATAGACTTGAGGTGCTAAAAAATAATTACTCAACTATACTTGATGACTCCTACAACTCAAATGCTATTGGCGCAAAAGAGGCGCTTGAAGTTTTATCGAGATTTAAAGGTGTCAAGATTGTGGTCACCCCTGGGCTTGTCGAGATGGGCGCTCAGCAGTCACAGGCAAACTTTAAACTCGGCACGCAGATAGCCGATGTTGCCGACTATATCATTATCATGAATGAAATTAATAAAAACGACCTACTCTCTGGTGCCATATCTCATAACTTTGATAGAAATAAAATATTTTTTGCCTCAACTCGAAAAAAGCAGAAAGAAATTTTAGAGCTGTTGACTATTAAAGGCTGTGTAATTCTTTTTGAAAATGATTTGCCTGATAATTATCAATAAAAGTTTATAAAAATAAAAATTTATGTAAATTAAATAAAAAAATATGAAAAAATATTAAAATAAAACATTTTTTTGAAAATAAAACATTTTTTTGAAAATAAATCAATTTTTAAGGAGTTTTTATGAAAAATATAGCGGTATTTTTTGGCGGTAAAAGTGTTGAGCATGATATATCAATAATTACAGCTATGCAAGCGATGAAGGCACTGCCAAAATCTAAATACAAAGTTTTGCCTATCTATATAAAATCAGACGGAACTTTTGTCACTGGAAAAAATTTAAATTCTCCACAAACTTTTTTAAATTTTAATAAATTTGCGAAAAATGTCAGGGCTGTGAGCTTTGAGTTTGGCAAAGGCAATGTTGTTTTATCAAAAAATGGCAAAATAAAAGAGAAAATCAAAATTGACTGTGCCCTGCTCTGTAATCATGGACATGGCGGCGAAGATGGTGCCTTGCAAGGTCTACTTGAGCTTGCCGAGATTGCATACACCTCCTCCTCGCTGGTTTCTAGTGCCCTTTGTATGGATAAGGTGCTCACTAAAATCATGTTAAAATCTGCGCATATCAAAACGCCAGCATATGTGCACTTTAACATAGACGAATATAAGGCAAAAAAGGTTGAAATTTTAAGTGAAATTAAAGAGAAAATAAAGCTTCCATGCATTATAAAACCTGCAAGTTTGGGCAGTAGTGTGGGTATTAGCATATGTGAAGATGGGGCAAAACTTGAAAGTTTGATAGAAGAAAGTTTCGTCTATGATGACAAGATTATTGTCGAGCAGTTTGTCGAAAACGCACGAGAGTTTTGTTGTGCGGTTGTCAAAATTGGCGATAAAATGTTCTCAAGCACTGTCAAAGAGGTAGGTAAAAGTAAAATTTATACCTTTACAGATAAATATATTTCAGCAAAAGAAGAAAAGGGCAAGGTTGCAAAAGAGCTTGATGGGAAGATAACTAAACTTGCAAAGCAGGCATATGGCGCGCTTCTTTGTGACGGCGTGGTAAGAGTGGACTTTTTATATGACCAGAAGGACAATATCATGTATGTAAATGAGCTTAATTCTATTCCTGGCTCGCTTGCATACAATCTTTTCTCACTGCCTTTTGCCGACCTTTTAACCTCGCTTATTGAAGAGGGAATAGAGCGCTACAAAAAGAAAAAAAATTTAATTTATTCTTTTAATAGTGAGGCTATCCAAAAATATATTGATATGGAAGACCATGTTAAATATAAAATGAGCTAAAAATTAAATTAAATTGATTAAAAATAATAAAAAATATTAAAAATTACGTAAAAATTAACTAAATATTTATTTTTTCTTATTATTTTTATAAATTAATAAAATTTATGTCTATTTTTAACTATTTTTGTGACTATGGTTAAATTTTTATATTGTCAGTAATAGAATAAAATATTATTGGAGGAAAGCGTGCTTCTTAAAGATATATTAAAAGATATTAGAATTAAAAAATACGACCCAGCGCTTGATGACCTTGACATTAAAGATATTAAGATTTCTCACGGAGAGGTGCAGGATGGCGATCTCTTTATTGCGCTCAAGGGCACAAATATCGATGGTAACAATCTTATTGGCGAGGCGTTTAAAAATGGTGCAAGTGTGGTTTTCAGCGAATATAGAAATCCTGACCCAAGAATAATCACTGTAGAAAATGCAAGAAAAGCCTATGCGATTGCAAGTCGTAACTTTTTTGGTAGGGCTTGTGATAAACTTAAAATTATAGCTATTACTGGTACAAATGGCAAGACCACTATTGCAAATACAACTACCGATGTTCTACGATTTGCTGGCGCTAAGGTGGGTGTTATTGGCACGCTTGGCGCAAAAATTGGTGACCAAATAATAGATACCGGCTTTACTACGCCTGACCCATATATGCTCCACAAACTTTTTAAAGAGATGGTAGAGGAAGGCTGTGAATATGCTGTTATGGAAGCCTCTGCCCATGCATTATGCCTTGATAAACTGGAGGGGATAAAATTTGATATAGGAGTGCTGACCAATATCACAGAGGACCACCTTGACTTTTTTGAAAATATGGATAACTATGCTCAGGCTAAGTATAAACTTTTTGAGCGTGGCAAGGTAAAACTTGGCATAGTCTGTGGTGACGACAAGATGTGCACTCCGTTACTGCTACATCCGCAGGTGCCTATCATTTCTTATGGCAATTGCGATTTTTGCGATGTAAAAGCTGAGAATGTAACTAAATCGTTTGAAGGCTCGCATTTTACATGTAATTATATGGGTGAGCCTATAGATATTAAAACCGAACTCGTTGGCGACTATAATATTTTAAATGCACTTGCAACGATTGCAATCACTAGAAGCCTTGGCGTAACTAAGGAGCTTGTCCGCCTTGGTATGAGTTGTATAAGTCCGGTCGAGGGCAGGTTTAATATAATTAAAATGGATAACCATAATATAGTTATAGATTATGCGCATACTCCTGATGGGCTTGAAAACATATTAAAAACGGCAAAAGACTTGTCAAAAAATAAACTTGTTGTAATCTTTGGCTGTGGAGGTAATCGTGACAGACAAAAGCGACCAATTATGGGCAAGATTGCCTCAGAACTTGCCGACGAGGTGATTTTGACCAGCGATAACCCACGTTTTGAGCCACCTTATGATATAATTGGCGAGATTTTGCAGGGTGCAACCAAGAGGTGTGAAATTATAGAGAACCGAAAACAGGCGATTGAGTACGCGCTTGACCACTTTGACCATGGTGAAACCATAGTGATTGCTGGCAAAGGTGCTGAAAAATATCAAGAGATAAAGGGCAAGAAAATACCATACAACGATTTTGATGTGGTATATTCTTACTACCGCAAACGCTTGCGTGAAGTAGACCGACCAAAGCCATATATCAGCCAATTTCAAAACGACGAGGACGAGAGAGAATAAAGAGTTTAACTTAGGTTGGCAAAGTATAAAGTTATATTAAAATAAATCCTATTTAATCTTTAAGTAATTTGACAACTTTAAACTTTAAGTAATTTGACAACGAGGCTTGTAAAGAGACCGAAACACCTTTCGGTCTCTTTTATGAGGTGTCAATCTTTGATTGTCACCTCATCCTAATAACAACTTTTTGGGAAAAAGAGTTATTAGGCAAGCCTCGTGCTTATACACATAAATCAAACTTATCCACATTTTTGAAATTAATTAAAATTAAAAAAATCAAGCATTTTTTCTTACAATTTACAAAATATTAAAATGTAATTTTAAATCATATTTTCAAGCATAGAGGAGCAAACTAACTAATAAAATAGATTAGGAGGCCTTTCTATGCTTGAATTTTTTTTGGTGTTTTTGGTGGGACTAGCTCTTGCGGTTATTTTAGGCGTTCCTATACTTAAGCTTTGCAAAAAGTTCCACCTGTCGCAAACTATTTTGCATTATGTGGACAAGCATGCAGGCAAGAGTGGCACGCCAACTATGGGCGGTTGGATCTTTATAATAGCCTCGTGTATAGCCTCAGTTATTTTTCTTCGCGGAGAGGTATACACTCCAATTCTTATTTTGCTTACCATGCTAGGCTATGGTATTTTAGGCTTTCTTGATGATTTTATTAAGATAAAGTACCATAAAAACGAAGGTCTCAAGCCTTACCAGAAGATAATCGGACAGGTGGCGCTTGCGCTAATTCTTGCGATCTTTGCCTATTTTAATGTGGGGAGCGAAATAGACTTATTTGGCTTAAAACTAGACCTTGGCATTTTTATCATACCATTTATCGTGTTTTTCTATGTCGCAGTTACAAACGCGGTCAACCTCACTGATGGGCTTGACGGGCTGGCAACTGGAGTTAGTGGCAGTTATCTACTTTTCTTTGGAATAATTTTGGCTCTGCTTGGCTTTCAAAATTATTCTATAATCTCTTTTGCGCTTTTGGGGAGCTTAGTGGGCTTTTTTCTCTTCAACTGTTTTCCTGCCAAGATATTTATGGGTGATACAGGCTCGCTTGCACTTGGCGGAGCTATTGCCTCACTTGCGGTATTTTCAGGGCTCGAGCTTATTATGCCGATAATTGGCATTCTTTTTGTGCTGACCGTGTTGTCAGACATCTTGCAGGTGGGATATTACAAGAAGACGCACAAGCGTATCTTTAAAATGGCACCTCTTCATCATCATTTTGAGCAAAGAGGCGTGCATGAAAATCGAATTGTGGCAGTATATATAGTAATAACGATAGTGTGCGGGGTAGGCACATTAATCGGCTATCTATTTGTCACAGGGGTGTTATGATAAGATTAAGAGGCAAGCGCGTACTTGTTTACGGTATGGGTATAAGCGGGCAATCGGCTAGTAAATTATTACATGAGCAGGGTGCCTGCGTAAGTGTATATGATGATGAGAACAGATTTTCAAGTTACTTTAACTATCAAAAAAATCCACTTATGCAAAAATATGACCTTGTGGTGGTGAGCCCAGGGATAAAAGTGATAGGCAATCAGCTGATATCACATTTTATTGTTGCAAAGACGCCTATTATCAGCGAGCTTGACCTTGGCTATCTTTTTACAAAAGGTAAGGTCATTGGCATAACGGGTACAAACGGCAAGACAACTGTGACCTCGCTTGTTGGCGACATCTTCAAAAAGGCAGGACGCAAAACCTTTGTGTGTGGCAATATTGGCTTGCCTATCTCAAGCACTGCTCTTCAAACGGACAAACAATCATTATCAGTATGCGAGGTTTCAAACTTTCAGCTGGAGCTATCAAAATATTTTTCACCTGACCTTGCCTGCGTGCTAAACCTTGCGCCCGATCATATCGACAGACATGGCTCATTTGATGAATATGTAAGAGTGAAGAGTAAAATTTTAAAAGGCAGGCGTCAAAAAGTGGTTTTAAATTTTGATGACAAAATCACACGAACGCTGAAAATTTCAAAAAAAGTGCTTTTTTTCTCAAAAAAATTGTTAAATAAGGGCGTTTTTGTTAAAAATAACGCCATTTATCATAATAAGACAAAGATTATATCACTAAACGATATCCCACTTTTTGGCGAGAAAAATCTAGAAAACGTACTGGCTGCGACGGCTATTGCGGTAAGTTTTCGGATAAAACCAAATGTGATTAAAGAGGCGATAATATCCTTTAAGGCTCCTCCGCATAGACTTGAGTACCTCGGTCAGGTCAATGGTGCCGATGTCTTTGATGACTCAAAGGCGACCAACATCTCTTCGACTTTATCCGCTATAAACTCGCTAGGTGAAAAGGGACTAGTTCTACTTGTGGGCGGGCAAAATAAAGATTGTCAGTTTGACGAGATATTTAACAAAAACTACGCCTTTGATGATATTTACTGCTTTGGTCAGGCAGGCGGGGAGATTTTTGAGTGTGCCAGTCGGTATGGATATAGCCCAAAACTCTTCCCTACAATGAAATCGGCAAGCTATTTTGCTCGCAACAACGCCGCTGCCGGACAAAAGATATTGCTCGCCCCAGCCTGTGCAAGCTTTGACGAGTTCGCCTCTTATGCAGTGCGCGGAGAGGTTTTTAAGGAGATTATGTTTGACAATTTTGAAAAAATCGAAATGCAAAACTGACATTATCATAATTGTTTGTCTCGTCTTGGCGCTGGTGATCTTTGGTTGTATTATGGTCTACAGCGCTAGCTTTTATAGCGCAAATTATCACTATGGCAACAAATATTTTTTCTTGATTAAACAGGCCATGGGTGTTGTCATGGGCGTTTTTGCCATGATTTTCTTCACATATTTTGATTATCATCTACTTAAAAAGTTTAAATGGTGGATTGTTGGGCTTACCTTTGTGCTTCTTGCCCTTGTTTTTGTGCCAGGGCTTGGCATGGAAAGCTATGGAGCTAAAAGGTGGGTATCCATTCTAGGCTTTTCTATCCAGCCCTCTGAGATTGCTAAGTTTGCCCTTGTAATTTTTACCGCTGCATATATGTCAGATAATCACGAAAAGGTAAAAACGCTTAAAGGGCTTATGCCTGTGCTAATCGTGGGCGGACTTATGTGCGTGCTTATCATGCTTGAGCCTTCTATGAGCGTTACCATGTGTATCGCTTTTGTAACCCTGTTTATGCTGATTATTGGAGGTATGAGCAAAAAACATACTCTTATGTTCTCAATCCCAGCTGCTGCCATGGTGCCTCTTTTGGTAGTGCTAGAACCGTACCGTCTCAAAAGACTGCTTGCCTTTATTGACCCTTGGGCGTCACCTCAGGGCGAGGGCTTTCAACTCATACAATCCCTTTACTCGCTTGGAGATGGTGGTTGGTTTGGTGTAGGACTTTTTAACTCCCGCCAAAAATATCTCTTTTTGCCTTTTGCTGAGTCTGACTTTATACTCTCAATCATTGGCGAGGAGATAGGATTTATCGGTACAATTCTTTTAATGGCGGTGTTTTTCCTGCTTGTGTATAGGCTTATTAAAATAGCCCTTGGCGCTAAGGACCGCTTTGGCGCCATGCTTGTAAGTGGCGTCGCCTTTATAATAGCTGTGCAAACGCTCCTCAATATTGCGGTTGTAACTGGATCTATTCCACCAACTGGACTTCCTCTGCCTTTTATCTCAAGCGGTGGAACCTCTGTTATGGTGTTTATGGCAGGCATTGGCATTTGCCTAAACGTACTAAGACAATCAAAAGGCGAGGATGTAAAATCAATAAATATAGAAAAACTTAAAAAACTTTCCTTTAAAAAGAAGGTGAAAAATTAAACAAAAACGACAAAATACAAGTAAATTTTTATTAAAATAATTGATTTTTTAGGTTTTGAAAATAGTTGACTTTCTATTGTTGATATTAATTGATTTGTTATAACTACTTGTTATCACGTCGAGGCTTGCAAAGAGACCGAAAAATCTTTTCGGTCTCTTTTATGTTGTGTCAACACAGTTGCCACAACATTCTACTTTTCGTTTTCTCTTAAAAACGAAAAGCAGGCAAGCCTCGATTCTTGGGGTGACACCAAATCCATTACGCGGGCACGGCTGACGCCTAACCGCTATGGACCACACTTTATCGCGAAAGGCGCTCAAAGTGTTTTTGGTTTCCCTCCCAGCTCCCTTTCCGACCCCTCGAAAAATTCTCTGAATTTTTCATCGTAACAAGGACCCGCAAGGGGTGTTTTTCAAAAAATTTTTAACAAACTTTCAAAAATTGCGTCATTTTACTTGACAAAAAAGTCGGGGGGGGGTACAATAAATTAACTTTTTATAGAAATATACTATTTATCGCTTTTTTAGCCATTTTTGGGCAAAAATGCGCAAAAATGTGGTTAACTAGCCCTAGTTATCCACACTATAGAAAAATTTAAAAAGTGAAAAAAGTATACTACAAAAAAGCGTTAAAAAGGGCTAAGTCAAACCGTCAAACAATCTTTTTTAAAATTTACTAGACTATTTGACGCCACATTGACGCCACCGTTGTGACAACATTATTTTAAATGTTTAAAATAGGGTTGTATACTGATAAATTATGGTATTAAATTACTTAAATTATCAATACTAAAGAAAGTGAGGTTTAAATTATGAGTGCAAAAATAAAATTGTTATCCTGCATATCACTTTTTATCCTAATGTTAGGCGTACTAATATTAGGAGTACTTGCAGCAGGCACGCAGACAATAACTTTAGATGGCAATATAAACTTTAATGTTGCCGACAAAAGCTTGTGGGTAAAATCGGCAAGCATAAGTCATGATAATGTAACCGAAGAGCCTATAACAAACTTTATGCCAGGATATATTAACTCAAACTTTAACCTTAATATCTCTGACCAAATAAATACCTACGGCGCTTTTACATTGCATTTTGAAATAATCAACACCACAACTACAGCCTATAATATAACAACCGCCTACTCAGGCACAGTCACAGGTGTAACAGTAACCGCAAATCCAACTCAAATCCCAGCCACATCTGCCACAATAACTGAAATAACTGACGCAACACCAACCACACAACTAGACATAACAGTAACAAATCCAAACGGAGCAAATATTGACCTTTCTGATATTACAATTACCTTTAAGGAGTGGGTCCCAACGCCTGTAAGTAGCTTTGAGTTTTCATTTAACGACACAGACCATACGGCTAGTATAACAAAGTTTATAGGCAGTGAAACCGATGTAATAATTCCATCAATTGTAAATCAAAATGGTATTGACTATACTGTGACATCAATTGCAGATGCTGTCCTTTTTGCGGGAGCATTTTATCTATCAGGAATAGAAAGCATAGTATTGCCAGACACTATGACAACTATCGGCGATAACGCATTTGCTAGTTGCAGTAGTTTAACCTCAATCACAATACCAAAAAGTGTAACAACTATCGGCTCTTCTGTCTTCAGATATTGCACTAGTTTAACCTCTGTTACTTTTGAAAATCAAACTGGTTGGCGGTTATCAACGAGCTCTACTGCAACAAGCGGGACTAGTATAGATGTATCTAATCCTGAAACTAATGCAACTAACCTCAGGATTACTTATTACAATTACTACTGGCACCGCTCATAAAAGCTACTTTTGTAAAATATTTTACAAAATCAAAAATGGTACAAAAAGTAAAAATATTGATAGTTTTAAAATATTGATTATATTTTATAGGGGTATATTTTGATAATATACCCTTATTTTTGCTAAATTTTGTTTTTATATTCCATATGTCATTATTCTTTGCAAACTTTTTGGGGCGGTTTATCATATACTCTTATATGGATAGTTTTTATATTGTTGGGGGAAACCGGCTGGAAGGCGAGGTGGTTATTGATAGTGCTAAAAATTCGCTTTTGCCAATCTTAGCTGGATGCATTCTTGTAGAAGGTGAGGTTTTACTTAAAAATGTGCCAAGGTATAGCGATGTGCTTGCCATGTGCAAGATACTTGAGCATCTTGGTGGTAAAACGCGTTTTATTAAAGGCGAGGTGGGCGAAGATTTATACATAGACTGCAGGGACATTAGTTATAACGACGTGCCAAATGAGCTTGCCTGCACAGTTCGCTCCTCAATCTTTACGCTTGGTCCAATACTTGGTAGAATGGGCACTGCCAAAGTCTCCTATCCTGGTGGCTGTGATATAGGCTTGCGTCCTATTGACATACACCTAGCTGGGATAAAACAGCTTGGCTCTAAGGTGGTAGACAAAAATGGTTACATATATGCAGACGGCTTGAAGTTAAAGGGCGAGGACGTTATGCTTTCTTTTTCAAGTGTGGGAGCAACTGAGAACATCATGATGCTAGCCGTACTTGCAAAAGGGCAGACTCGCATATTTAATCCAGCGCGCGAGCCTGAGATAGTTGACCTACAAAACTTTTTAAATAGTTGTGGGGCTTCTATTACAGGAGCGGGCAGTAATTTAATAGTTATAAATGGGGTGAAAAAGCTCCATGGCACCACCTATCAGGCGATAAGTGACAGAATTGAGGCGGGCACTTTTATGATAGCAGGGGCAATGTGTGGCAAGCTAGAGATAAAAAATGTTGCAACCGACCATAATTTAGAGTTAATTACAAAACTTTCACAAACCGCTTGCAAAATTGAAAGGTATAATGATAGAATAATTATTGAAAACAGGGGACGCCCTATATCTTTTGGCGAGATAGAGACGGCGGTATACCCAGGCTTTCCAACCGACCTTCAGGCGCAGATGTTTGCCCTAGCCTCAGTAAGTGAAGGCTACAGCCTGATAATTGAGAACCTATTTGAGTCACGCTTTAAGCATATAGGCGAGCTTCTCAAAATGGGGGCAGATATCAGATGTAAAAACGGGGTATGTATTGTCAAAGGTAAGGAGAAAATATATGGTGCCGAGGTCACGGCGCCCGACCTTCGCGGTGGTGCCTCGCTTGTGCTTGCTGGGCTTGTTGCAGAAGGGTACACCACAATAAACAATGTTGAGCTGATAGACCGAGGCTACTTCCGAATAGAAGACAAACTCTCAGCGCTTGGCGGTGACATTAAAAGGATAAAATGTGAAAAAAAAGTGGATAATTGCTCTTAGTGTAATTTTAGGTGTGATAATACTTATTATCATACTTGCTTTTACCGTGTTTTCACTTAAAAGCGTGGAGATAGACTATCGCACGTCAAAATCATACATTACCGCCACCGATGAAGAGATAATCGAGAGCGGAGAGTTTTCTTATGGCAGTTCGGTGTTTTTCCATGGTAAGAAAAAGTATGAAGAAAGGCTGGAGAGCAAGTATCCTTATCTAAAGGTTATAAACATTGAGACAGTTTTTCCTTCAAAATTTGTAGTGCACGTGGCAGAAAGACAGGAGGTCTTTGCCCTTTCTCATAATGGACAAGTCTACATCTGTGACGAAGAGTTTAAAGTGCTCCGAATAGAAAGCTCTTTTACCTCTGACCAAACCAACCCCATTTTTCTTGAAGGTGCGCTCGTCCGCGGAGACTACTACGCCGTTGGAGAGTTTATGGACGTTGAAAGTTTTCCACCTATTTATAGCGCGCTCTACGAGAATAACAGGCCGCTTGGCGAACAAATATCGTTAATTGAAAGCATAAGCCTAGAGCAGGTATATGATGACAATATCAGTCAGACTCAGCCGGCACTGACACTTAAATTTTTTAATGGACAAACCTATAAAATATACAATTGCACATATGGGTTGACCTATAAAGTTAGGCTTATGCTTGAGGTTTTTTCGCAGATTTACACCTATATTGGAAAAACTATAACGGTAGACGGAGGTGAAGTTGTTTTAACAGAAGAAAATCTTAAAACCGCCACCATAGAGATAAGAAACTACTATGACTACCGTGAGCATGGCGAAGAGGATTGCTATTTTGAGATTATTCCAGCCATATAAATAAAAATTAATACTTGCCTTTTAGGCTAGGTATTTTTTGTTTTCCTCTTTCTTTAGACTAAAAATATGTTGACAAAGCTTGCGTTTTGAGGTATTATTTTTATAGATATATACGAGGAACTATGAGAGATACAAAAGTGCTAGTCTTTGATATTGGCTCGTCAAAACTGCGTGCAATGCTTGCAAGCAGAGGGCTTAATAACACCTTTGTTATCAAGGGCTACAAAGAATTTGAATACGACGGTTTCTATCAAGGGGAGTTTTTAAAGCCAGAAAAAATCTCCTTGCTTTTTGAGCAAACTCTCACAGAATTTGACCTCCAACCCAGCCGAGAGCTTGACAAAATCTACATAGGCGTACCTGCAGAGTTTTCTTCAGTTTCGCGCACCGATGTTTCTATCAACTTTGGTGGCAGGAGAAAGGTTAAAAAGACCGACATTGACTCACTCTTCTACATGGCCTCAGAGAAGGCAAAAAATCCTTCAGTTGAGGTGGTCAGTGTAAACCCTATTTCTTACATATTAGATGACGGGCGAGTTAGCCTTGAGCCTATAGGCGAAAACGCATTGTCAATAACTGGCAACCTTTCTATCATATACGCTGATAAAAAATTTATTGATATGTTTAATAATATAGTTGCAGGGCTTGACTTTTCATCAGTTGAGTATCTATCTGAGCCACTCAGCCAAGCACTCTTTATTTTGCCAAAAGAAAAACGCGAGGACTTGATTCTTTTAGTCGACGTTGGCGACCTTACCACAAGCATAGCTTTTGTAAAGGGCGAGGGGCTATACGCGCTTACTAGTTTTTCGCGAGGTGGCGGTTTTATAACCAATGACCTTGCCGACGCCTTTGATTTATCCATGAGCGAGGCTGACAAATTAAAAAGACAGATTGTGCTTTCTCTAAAAGGCAAACAAAATGATTTTTATGAGCTTACTGCTGACGCTGGAAAGGTTGTTAAAATACCACTAAACAGTGCAAACGAGGTGGTAGGCTACCGAATAGACGAGCTTAGCGAGGTTATTGCAAAATGCGTACAATTAAATACTAAAGAGTACCTTGCCTACTTGCCAACCTATTTGACAGGCGCAGGAATAACCAAGATAAAGGGCGGACGCGACTATCTTGCAAAAGGTCTAGGACGCAATGTCAGCTATGGAAGACCACCACTGCCTGGCAAAGATAAGCCAGAGCTTGCCTCAATACTTTCGCTTGTAAACAGCGCCCTTACCTCTCAAGAGAAAAATGGATAAAAGCCAAAATGTATAATTATGCAAGATTGTAAATATTTTTTAAAAATTTTCATTTAAATGATTGCAAATTTAGAAAAAATGTATTACAATATGTATAAATAACACAGGACAACCACTTTTAGACAATAATAAAATAAGAAAAGTGGTGTTATTGCAAAAGAGCATATTAAAATAAGGAGAATAATATGGACAATATGAGAACTTCTGTTGCAAAAATTAAAGTCGTAGGTATAGGTGGAGGCGGAAACAATGCTGTCAATCGTATGATTGATGCCGGCGTTAGCTCTGCTGAATTTGTAGCTGTCAATACCGACCAGCAAGCTCTGCTTATCAGCAAGGCTGAGACAAGACTTCAGATAGGTGAGCGTCTTACCAATGGTCTTGGCGCTGGTGCTAGACCAGAGATAGGTCAGAAGGCAGCTGAGGAGAGCAAAACCTCTATTACCGAGATGTTAAAAGGTACCAACCTTGTATTTATTACAGCTGGTATGGGTGGCGGAACCGGTACAGGTGCTGCTCCAGTTGTTGCACAAATTGCAAAAGAACTTGGCATACTTACCATTGCAGTTATCACAAAACCATTTAGTTTTGAAGGTCCAGTAAGAGCAAAAAATGCAGAAGAAGGACTTGAAAAGCTAAGAAAATACGTTGACGCACTTGTTGTTATACCAAACGAGAAACTTCTTCAAATTGTTCCAAAGAAAACACCTATCTCAGAGTCTTTCAGGTTTGCTGATGACGTTCTCAGACAGGGCGTACAAGGCATATCAGACCTTATCGTTTATCCAGGGCTTATCAACCTCGACTTTGCCGATGTTACAACTATTATGAAGGACAAAGGTCTTGCTCATATGGGTATTGGTTATGGTACTGGTGACAATAAAGCACTTGACGCCGTTAAACAGGCAGTTGCAAGCCCACTTCTTGAAACTACAATTGAGGGCGCAACTGGACTACTTATAAACATCAAAGGTGGCAATGACCTTACTCAAGATGACCTCAGCGAAGCTGCAGCACTTGTTCGTGAGGTTGTTGATGATAGTTGCAATATCATCTTAGGTACAAGTATTGACGAAAACATGCATGACGAGGTCGAGATAACCTTGATTGCAACCGGTTTCCCAAATCCTAACGAGGAGAAGAAAGAAGAAAAACGTAGCGAAGTTGAAAATGCTCGCTCAATCGGTAATATGGGACAGGCTAAACCTAAGTTTGACGCAAGAAGCATGTTCTCAAACTATGCTAGAGAAGAACGCGAAGCTGAAGAGCGTAAACCAGATGTAACGCTCGAGCGTCGTGACGACCTTTCATCATCAAGAGTGGATGTAAAATCAACCAATGTTCCACCATGGATTGAAAAATTAAGAAAAAATAAAAAATAAATATAATAAATAAAGCCAAGTTAAATAAAGGAGCTTGCTCAAGTAGCACATATGAGCATTCCACCATAACTTGGCTTTTTTGTACTTTTTTATACTTATAGTTTAATCAATTTATCTTATTTATAATTTTTCGGTTGTGATGTTTTTATAGATTATGAGCATTTCAATATGCTTTTTTTTTATTTAATAATCAGATAGACCAAGCAAATAGTCAGTGCTTACACTAAAATATTTTGCAATTTTTATCAGCATGTCAAAGTTGCACTCCCTTTTGCCGTTCTCCCAATAAGATATCAACCTCACGCTTACAAAAAGGTCATCCGCTACCTGCTGACGAGTTGCTCCCTTTTCTATGCGAAGTTCTCTAAATCTATCTTTAAATTTATTCATCAACTAAATTTTAGAATAAAATGTTCAAAATTGCTTGAATGGAACAAAATGTTCCATATAATAAAAATGTAAATAAATTGTTTTTATTTGGGAGGCAATATGTTTTATTATTGTAACAATTTAACGTCTTTATTTATACCTGCGAGCGTAAAAATTATTGATGGTTATGTAACATTTTTTACAGGTTTTGATGAAGTCGTTATTGAAAGCCCAACAAACTGGATGAGTTGTGTTGATGGTGGAACAAGTACAAGTATAACTATTATGGATTTTTCTGAAAATGGTTCTGAGAATGTATCTATGTTAAGGTCTAATTATTTAACTTATTTTGAAAAACTTGATTAATATAAATTAATTAAAAAATATTTAATTATCCCGAGCAAAACTTGTCTTTGCTCGGGTTTTTCTTTTATAGATAAAATTTGACATTTTTATTCTTTTTTCTTCTCTTAAAATTAGGCGAGGATATATTAAACTTTATTTAGAGTAAAACTCTTTTAGCGGGGTGAAAATGGAGATTATTATAGAGCTTTCGCTTTGTATAAATTTATTTTTAAATTCTCTTATTTTAAAACTTTCGGCACTGTTATTAAAAGACCAAGCCAGGCTTTGGTTTATCTCAGCACTCATTGGCGCTACTATCGCCTTAATTCTTCCGCTTTTCTCGCTCTCATGGTATTTAAAACTGCTAATAATCATTTTTACCTGCGCGCTTATGTCTTCGATTTCTTTCAAATATATTAGTTTTAAAAGATTTTCGGTAGTTTTTGCAGTGATTATGCTTGCAACCTTTCTATTCGGTGGAGGGTGCTATGCTTTGCAAAGTTTGATAGGTCAGTTCACGCTATTTATTGTTGCAGTTGTTGGTGGAGTGATATATGTGGTCACAAAAATCATTATAAGAGGTCAGCACAAGAAGGAAAGGCTTGAGAAATTTACATATAACGTGACATTTAAAGATGGCGACAATATCGTCTATGAAGAGGGTTTTCTTGATAGTGGAAATGTGCTCTATGACACCATAACAAAAAAACCTATTATTCTTATTAATTTTGAGGTATTTCACAGGTTATATTCAAATATAAATTATATTAATGCTTTAACAAAAAATTTTGATAAAAAACTGGTCAAAGATGGCCATTATGTGAAGATAAACACAATAGCAGGAGGGACAAGTATATTGGTCTTTCGTGTAGATGAGGTTAAAGTGGGACAGGACAAGTTTTACAAGGACGCTCAAGTAGGGCTTACTTTTACCGGCTTTGAAAAAAGCTTTGGCAGGCGGGTGCTTTTGAATAGCGCAATAATTTAGGAGGATATTATGTTTTTTAAAATAAAATTATTTATTTACAACCTTTTTCATAGAAAAAACCTACTTGATGCTAAAAATATCGTCTGCTACATCTGTGGCAATGACGAGTTTTTACCTCCTCTTGAAAGTGAAGAAGAAAATAGACTTTTGCTTCTTAAAGAGCAGGGCGATTTAAGTGCGACCGAAAAACTCATTGAGCATAATCTTCGCCTTGTTGCCTATATTGCCAAGAAATTTGAAAACACAGGCATAGAATTTGAAGACTTAATCTCTGTTGGTGCGATTGGACTTATAAAAGCGGTGCGAACATTTAAACTTGACAAAAATATCCGCCTTGCCACTTACGCTTCAAGGTGTATTGAAAATGAAATTTTAATGCAGATAAGAAAATCGTCAAAGATTAAAAATGATATCAGTCTGGATAAGCCTCTTTGTGAAGATAATGACGGAAATCAACTTGTGCTTTCTGATATTATACCATGCGACGAAGATGTAATCACTCAAGCGGTTGACGAGCCAGCTGACAGACAGATAATAAACGAGCTTATTGGCAGGTTAAACGCCAGAGAACGTGAAATTATGGTTCTTCGCTATGGACTTATGGGGCATGAGGAGCTCACTCAACGCGAGGTAGCGCTCAAACTTGGCATTAGTCAAAGCTATATTTCTCGCCTTGAAAAGAGAATTTTAAACGATATGAGACTTGAAATAGAAAAATTATCTTAAAATAAGCACCTTTTTGACTAATTTTGCGAGTTTTTTACGATTTTTGTTTGGTTATGTCGAAAGGGTATAGAAATATTTTGACTTGCAAATGATATACCTATTAGGAGGAGGGTATGTCATCAAGGGTTAGTATTTCAGGTGTAGATACGTCAAAGCTTCCTAAGCTTACCAATAGCGATATGCTCGAGCTTATGAAGAAAGTTAAAGCGGGCGACCCACATGCCAGAGACTACTTTGTTGTAGCAAACTTAAGGTTGGTTCTCTCTGTTGTCCACCGCTTTGGTGTAAGAGGTGACAAGGCAGATGATATGTTTCAAGTGGGCTGTGTCGGGCTTATGAAGGCAATCGACAACTTTGATGAGGGGCAAAATGTAAAGTTTTCTACCTATGCCGTGCCTATGATACTTGGTGAGATAAAAAGATACCTGCGTGACAACAATTCGGTGAGAGTTTCACGCTCCTTGCGCGATATAGCCTATAAAGCCCTGCAGGCAAAGGAAGCGCTGTCTAAAAAATCAGCAGACGAGCCAAGCGTGGATGAAATATCTTCCTATACTGGTATAGCTGCAAAAAATATAACCTTTGCACTTGATGCGATAAGCGATACTGTGTCACTAAGCGATCCTATATATAATGATGGGACTGAGACCATAGAGCTTCTCGACCAAATAGCCGACACAAAAAATACCGATGAGAATATCTATGAAAATATATCTATAAAGGACGCCATCAAAGTGCTTCCGCCACGAGAAAAAGAGATACTTCTTATGCGCTACTACGTTGGCAAAACTCAGACTGAGGTCAGCGAGGAGATAGGTATCTCTCAAGCTCAAGTCTCCCGCCTTGAGAAGAACGCCCTGAGAATTATCAAAGAGTTTTTAGTTTAATTTTATTAAAATCAGTCTAAAACTAAAATTTTAATTTAATTTTAGTTTGCTATTAACTTAAAACGCGGTTTGTTATTAATTTAAAGAATAGTTTGTATCAATCGTGGTTTGTTATTAATTTTTGATGTAGTATATTAATAATTTCGACCGCCTGTTCTTAATTCCCGTTGTTTGTTCTAAACATCTATTGCGAGGCTTGCAAAGAGACCGAAAAACTTTTCGGTCTCTTTTATGTTGTGTCAATCTCCGATTGCCACAACATTCTATTGTCCGCTTTTTACTAAAAAGCGGACAATAGGCAAGCCTCGCAACTTAGCATGATATCAAGTCTTATACTGTTACATCTATTATTGGTTCAGTTTATAATGGAGGCGGATACGAAACTCATTTTGCTATAAGCACTTTGCAATCTATATACATTCCAGAAACCATTACATCCATTGGCTTTGCAGCATTTTATAATTCTGGTCTTGAAACTGCATACTTTGAAGTTCCAGAAGGTTGGAGTATTAACCACGGACATGGATATGAGTCTGTATCTTTTAGTGATCCATATAGTGCGGCTAGTGAATTAAAAAGTATATCCGGTGGTATGGCATCTGACTTTATTCGCTCATAGATAAAAAATAAAATTTTCTTATAGAGAAATTAGAATATTATTGTTTTTATCTTATTTCAGTGCAATATATTGTTCTTCAATTTTTCTTGCATTTTCTCTTGACAATGCTTTGGCAAATGTGTATAATACTTAACGTATGCTTCGTTGTCGGAGGCAATGCTTTTGATTGTACGTTTGGCGTGTAATCTTAATTTGTAAAAATGTGCATATTTGAAACCGTTTTTATATTAGATTATAGTCAATTTCAGTATGCGTTAGGGGGATAACTTCTAGCGGAAAGCATAAACAAACAGCAGGTGATTTGATGGTCGCTTTTTGCGATTAAATCTTTAAGTAAGTTAACCTTAAAAAATCTTTTCAAATTGCCGATCTGCCTTAGAGCAAGGCGGAGTTGCGCGCTAGGCGCAATCGTGTTGTTCATGTTTTACAAAGAAAAGCATTTTTCATGCACGACAACCAGCTTGTCGTGCATTTTTTAATCGACAGACAAAAATCTCTCAGTTTTATGTAAAATTAATTAAAAACAGCAAAAAACAATGTTTTTAATTAAAAAAGCGGTAAAAATTGAGTTAAAAGGGGAAAAGGTATGCCTACAATAAACCAATTAGTTAGAAAGGGTAGAGAGACTTTTGAGAAGAAATCAAAATCTCCACTTCTTGAGGAAAACCCTCAAAAGCGTGGTGTTTGTCTTTCTGTAAGAACAGCTACACCTAAGAAACCTAACTCAGCTCTTCGTAAGATTGCCAGAGTTAAGCTTTCAAACGGAACTGAAGGTACCTGCTACATTCCAGGCGAAGGACACAACCTCCAAGAGCATAGCGTTGTGCTCGTTCGTGGCGGAAGAGTTAAGGACCTACCTGGTGTACGTTACCACATCATCCGTGGGTCGCTTGATACTGCCGGTGTTCAGAACAGAAAACAAAGCCGTTCTAAGTATGGTGCAAAACGTCCTAAGAAAACAAAATAAATAGCTTAGTGACAACAAAAACTTAAAAAACAATTAAAAAATCACAAAAAATCTCAGAAATAATGCAAATATTACTTTAATTTTTGCAAATTCTGATAAAAGGAGAATAAAAATGCCAAGAAGAAATAGTGCTGTCAAAAGAGAAGTTCTTCCTGATCCAATTTACAATTCTAAAGTTGTTACTAAACTTGTAAACCAAGTTATGGAATCTGGTAAAAAGGGACTTGCACAAAGAATAGTTTATGGTGCTTTTGACATTATTAAAGAAAAATTAGGACAAGATCCACTTGAAGTTTTCACTACCGCTCTTGAAAATGTTAAGCCTGTGCTTGAAACAAAGTCAAGACGTGTTGGTGGTGCAACTTATCAAGTACCTATGGAAATCAGACCTGAGCGTCGTCAAACTCTTGCAATCCGCTGGATAGTTGCGTTTGCTCGCAAGAGAAGCGGTGAGCGTGGAATGGACGCTAAGCTTGCAGGCGAGATTATGGACGCTTTCAACTCAACTGGCGCATCAATTAAGCGTCGTGATGAGATGCATAGGATGGCGGAGGCTAATAAGGCGTTTGCTCACTTCAAATGGTAATAAACTATTGAAAAGCTGCGTAATACTGCGTTTCTGCTAGTCCTTTCAGTCAGTCACTTAGGACTTACTAAGCTCCCTCCTGAAAGTCCTAGCGAGCCTTGTCTTACTTGCTTTTGAATAGTTTATTATGCCGCGGTATAAAAAGTGCCTAAGGCACCTAAGCTCCTGGTCGAAAATCGTCCCGAGCCTAGCCTCACTCGTTTTACTGCGGTTTGATTGAAAAACTATTAAAAAAGTGTCTAAGGACACCCTAGCGTTGCTCGTTTTTATCCAATTAAATGCTTATACTATTGGGTAGCTAGTATCTATTAAGATAAAAAGTGCCTAAGGCACCTAAGCTCCTGGTCGAAAATCGTCCCGAGCCTAGCCTCACTCGTTTTACTGCGGTTTGATTGATATAACCATAAAAATTATGTTTTAAAAACATTATAAATAGCGCCTGTGGCGTATGGCTTACATCACCATTTAATTGATGTAAATTTTATAAGGAGAAATATTATGGCAAATAATCTAGAAATGACTAGAAACGTTGGTATCATGGCTCACATCGATGCTGGTAAGACTACCACTACTGAGAGAATTCTTTTCTACACTGGTAGGTCTCACAAGATCGGTGAGGTGCATGATGGTCAAGCTACCATGGACTGGATGGCTCAAGAGCAAGAGCGTGGTATTACTATCACTTCTGCTTGTACCACTTGTACTTGGAAAGACCACAAGATAAACATCATTGATACTCCTGGACACGTTGACTTCACTATTGAAGTTGAGCGTTCACTTAAGGTTCTTGATGGTGCAGTTCTTGTTCTTTCTGCTCGTGACACAGTTCAACCACAGACTGAAACTGTTTGGCGTCAGGCTACAAAATACAAGGTACCAGCCATTATCTATGTTAACAAAATGGACAGAGATGCAGCTGATTTCTTTAAATGTATAGAATCAATTAGAAACAGACTGAAAACCAATCCATTACCAATTCAAATTCCTATTGGGGAAGCTGAAACTTTCTCAGGAATTATCGACCTTCTTACAATGAAGGCAGAAATTTATAAAGACGACCTTGGAAAAGAGATTGAAGTCACTGATATTCCAGCTGATTACAAAGAAAAAGCTCAAAAATATCATGATGAAATGGTTGAAAAGGTTGTTGAAACTGACGATGCCCTGCTTGAAAAATACTTTGATGGTCAAGAAATCACCATTGATGAGCTCAAAAAAGCTATCAGAAAGGCAACTATTGCTAAAACTTTAGTTCCAGTGCTTTGCGGTTCATCATATAAGAATAAGGGTGTTCAAATGCTTCTTGATGCTATGGTTGAGTACTTGCCAAGCCCACTTGATATCGACCACATCACAGGCGTTAACCCTGAGACAGGTGAGACCGAGACAAGAGCTCCAGACGAAAACGCTCCTCTTGCCGGACTTGCATTTAAGATTATGACCGACCCATATGTTGGCGGACTTACCTTCTTCCGTGTTTATAGTGGTAAACTTACTGCCGGATCATATGTTTACAACTCAAACACAGGCAAGACTGAGCGTGTTGGCCGTCTTATCCGTATGCACGCAAACAACCGTCAAGAGATCAATGAAGTTAGTGCTGGTGATATCGCCGCTATCGTTGGTCTTAAAGATACCATCACAGGACATACTCTTTGTGATGAAAAACATCCTATCCAACTTGAAAGTATGGAGTTCCCAGAACCTGTTATCCAGCTCGCTATTGAGCCAAAAACAAAGGATATGCAGGAAAAAATGGCTCTTGCTCTTGCAAAACTTTCAAGAGAAGACCCTTCTTTCCGCGTTTCTACTAACCAAGAGACAGGACAAACTCTTATCGCTGGTATGGGCGAACTTCACCTTGAAATTATCGTAGATAGACTTCTTAGAGAATTTAAGGTTGAGGCTACTGTTGGTAAGCCACAGGTTTCTTACCGTGAAGCAATTAAGAAAGCGGTTAGAGCAGAAGGCAAATTCGTTCGTCAGAGCGGTGGTAAAGGTCAGTATGGTCACTGTATCATTGAGATGGAGCCTCTTCCAGCTGGCTCTGGTTATGAGTTTGTTGATAAGACTGTCGGTGGTTCTATTCCTAAGGAATACATCCCTGCAGTTAACGCTGGTATCGCAGAAGCTCGTATGAATGGTGTGCTTGCTGGTTATGAGACCGTTGACTTCAGAGTAACCCTTGTTGATGGTTCTTACCATGAGGTTGACTCTTCTGAAATGGCATTCAAAATCGCTGGTTCTATGGCTTTCCAAGATGGTGCAAAGAAGGCTGACCCAGTAATCCTTGAGCCTATTATGAAGGTATCTGTTGAAGTGCCTGATGAGTACCTTGGAACAGTTATGGGTAATCTTACCTCTCGTCGTGGTATGCTTACTGGTAACGAAACAATCGCTGGAACTCAAATAGTAAACGCAGAAGTTCCACTTGCTGAAATGTTTGGTTATGCAACCGACCTTCGTTCTCAAACTCAGGGTCGTGGTAGCTATGTTATGGAGCCTCTTCGTTATCAAGAAGTTCCAAAATCAGTTGCTCAGACAATTATTGGAGAGCGTGCTAAACAATAATGCAATATGTTAACAAACTAACAGGAGAAGATGTAAAAAATTTTCTCAATCTTGTAGGTATTAATGAGATTGCAAATAGGATGTATGTCCAAGAGGGCGAAGATTGCCTTGTGGCGATATGCTACCAAAAAAGCGGTCTCTTTAAGACCAACAAGCTAAAAGTTTATCTATATGACTACGACATTTCTATTGAGGGGACAGCTGAAAAACTTATAAGTCAAGAAAAATTGGATGATATTAGACTTGAATACAAACTCTTTATGACCTATATGTTTGGCAATGCAAAATATGGTTACAAACCATATAAAGATGATTGCTTAAAGTTTTATGTAGATGTTTATGACGCGCTTTGGAACTCTAACTACGAGGAGACTGAAGGACTAGATGAAAACGCCAAACAAAAAATATCCGACAATATTACTCAAGAGATGTTTCTCTATAAAAACCGAGTAAACACTCAATATTTTGAGGAAGATTATAGAGCAAAAGGTATAAAAATGCCATTATTTGATGATGAATATGGCAAAGAATAGGAGATAATATGCAATTTGCAAATAAACTATCTATAGAAAATTTAAAAGATTTTGTATCCAAAAATCTTACACCATATGGAAACAGCTTTATATACTCAAGAGATAGAAATGGTGTTGTTATAACTGTTATAAAAGGTCAAAAAAGTATTTTTAAGGTTCATTTTTCAGATTTTAAATGCGAAATAGAAGACTTGGCGAAAGGTTACCTTGGCTATCTTTCTGGAGAGGAAAAGAAAAAGATTGCTAAAGCATATCCTCTTTATATGACAGAGATATTTGGAAGTGACTACCGACAGGTTTACATTGCTCATATTAGAGCGGAATATGAAAAAATGCACAATAATGCTTCAAATTATATAAATAGTGAGTCTTATATTGGAAATATAGCGCTATTTCTAAAAGATGCACTTGAGTATATGCAAGAATCTTCGAATACTATTGACAAATCACTGCAATAGTTATAAAATAGTAGCGAGGGTGGAAATATGAATTATTGTGAATATTTAACTACTGAAGATGTAATAAATTTTCTTAATAGCAGTAGGTGCTTAATTGAGGAGGGGAAAGCCTCAGCAAGATTTGATGGAGTAGGCGAGGATAGGCATGTCTTAGTTACGCTTGAAGCTAAATCTGGGGTCAGCAAAATCTATCTTTACGATTTTGAGTGTGTCGTGGAAGGTCCTCTTGCTAAAAGAATTAATGTAAACCAACTAGATATGCAATATGTGCAATTTATGACTTGTAAGTTTTTAAGTCAGCCGTTGCCAGATTGTGATTATGAAGTTGATTATGTTAGCTTTATCAAAAGAGAATGTTTTAAAGAGATGCACAAAATTATCAAAGAGAAAAAGGAGTCTGGCACGCTGAGATCCGCACAAATGCAAGAGTTTAAAACAAATATATTTGCAAAGACTGTACAAATTGTCGATAGGTTTATAAGCGACTACAGACAAAACGTAACAGATAAAAGACTGGCACCTTACTACAAATATTTCCCTCAAGCTGAAAGAATGTAGAAAAACCTACAAAAATAAGTTAAAACTTTTAAAAATCATTTTGAAAATAAAAAAAAGTATGCTAGAATATTACTAGTAATCAAAAAAACAAAAACAAAAAGGAGAATATAAAAATGGCAGAAGCTTATGTTAGATCTAAGCCACACGTAAACGTTGGTACAATTGGTCACGTTGACCATGGTAAGACAACTCTTACAGCCGCAATCACTATGCTTTACGGCACTCAAAAAATGAGATATGATGAAATTGATAAGGCTCCAGAAGAAAGAGCCCGTGGTATCACAATCAATACCGCACACGTAGAATATGAAACAGATAAAAGACACTACGCTCACGTAGACTGTCCGGGACACGCTGACTACGTTAAAAACATGATTACAGGTGCTGCTCAAATGGACGGTGCTATCCTTGTTGTTGCTGCAACAGATGGTCCTATGCCTCAAACTAGAGAGCACATCCTTCTTGCAAGACAAGTAGGTGTACCTTACATCGTTGTTTTCATGAACAAAACTGATCAAGTTGATGATCCAGAGCTCCTTGAGCTTGTTGAAATGGAGATCAGAGACCTTCTTACTGAGTATGGTTTCCCAGGAGACAAAACCCCAATCATCAAAGGCTCAGCTCTTAAAGCTCTTGAAGCTGCTCAAGCTGGTGACGTTAATAACCCTGCTTGTGACTGCATTAAAGAACTTATGGATGCTCTTGACAACTATATCCCAGAGCCAGAGCGTGACACTGATAAACCTTTCCTTATGCCTGTTGAGGACGTATTCACAATCACTGGTCGTGGTACCGTTGCTACTGGTAGAGTAGAGCGTGGTTCAGTTAAAATTGGTGACACTGTTGAAATCGTTGGTCTTGGCCAATCTAAACAAACAGTTGTAACAGGCGTTGAAATGTTCCATAAGTCACTTGACGCTGCTATCGCAGGTGATAACGCTGGACTTCTTCTTCGCGGTATTCAAAGAAACGAAATCGAAAAAGGTCAAGTTCTTTGCAAACCAGGTTCAATCCACCCACACACTAAGTTCACAGCTCAAGTATACGTTCTTAAGAAAGAGGAAGGCGGACGTCACACTCCATTCTTCAATGGTTACAGACCTCAATTCTTCTTCAGAACAACTGACGTTACTGGCGTTATCGAACTTGAGAAGGGTGTAGAAATGGTTATGCCTGGCGACCACGTTAATATGACAATCACTCTTATTAACCCAGTTGCTATCGAGCAAGGACTTCGTTTCGCTATCCGTGAAGGTGGCAGAACTGTTGGTTCAGGCGTTGTATCTTCAATCGTTGAGTAATTGTAAGTGCAAATCTATTATAGATTAAAATTTTCGCGGGATATTTCCGCAAGGTTATGAAAGTTTTACTTTCATTAGATGTTATTAAGCAAATTAAGGCATGTATTTTGCGAAAGTGCACATCGCAATATTACATGCTTTTTTTGTTAATCTTTTTGCAAATTTTAAATTTTATACGGTTTTTAAGATTTTCAGAAGGTTTATGCTTTAAATATTTTTATTAAAAATAAACACAAGTAGGAGGGCGATGATGGTAACATATCCAGTAAAGTATGAAAACGAAGGCAAATATTATTTTAAATTTATAGATGGTAGCGTTAGCGAAAAGTTTAACATAGCTGAAGATTTTGTCGATGGCTATGCTCTTGTGAAAAAGAATAGCGACGGGAACTGGCAATTTATGGATATAAATGGCAAACTAAGCGAGGAGTACTTTGAGGCATATCCTTATAACTGTGGAGTGGCATTGACACGAAAAGGACAAACATCACCATATAATTTTATCGATATTTATGGTAATAAAAGTGAAGATTTTTTCTCTGCAACACCATATGAAGAGGGTTATTCTCATGTAAAAAGAGAAAAGAATGGTAAAGAGCTTTATCGCGACGTCTTTGGCAGGGTAACAGAAGAGAAAACCGAGGTTGGAGACTATGCTTATCAATATATGAGCGGTAAGATAAAGAAACATCAAATACCTCGACATCTATTTTTTGACGAAGCATTTAGATTAAATATCTTGTCAGAAGAGGTAAGACGTACTAAAGCAGAAAATAAAATAAATCAATAATGATTTTCTTATTTTTTAGATATTAAATATATTAATTAAACTCAATTTTTTCTTTTAATTTATTCCTTTTTATGTTATACTATAATAAAAAATAAAAAGGAATTATTGTTTATGAGTTTTATGGGCGGTATTTTTAAAGCGCTTGGGTTTGAAAGTGAGACCAAAACTAAAAAGGTTAAAATTAAGCCAAAGGCATCTTATAAATTAAAATCTAATAAAAATAAAAGAGTTGAGGATATAGATGGCGTGCCTGTTTATTATCCAGAAAATTTTGACCAGTTTAAAGATTTTATGGAGTTCGCAAGGCAAAACAAGGCGATCATCATCTCAACCGATGTTTGTGATAGCGAAGTCTCAAACAAGATAATTGACTTTATAAAAGGCTTTTGTTTTGGCAAGAATGCAAAATTTATCCCGCTTAGTGATGAAAAGCTATATTTAATATTGCCGGAGGGCATGGAAGTTGAAGAATAATAAAATTATCTTATCCATATCTTTTGCTTTAGGTATATTTATTGCTGGGCTTTTGCTCGACCTACTCAGTAAACACTATGTAATACAGGCATTACCTAATGTCGGGGACAGCATGGATGTTATACCTGGATTTATCAATTTTGTCCATGTGCAGAACAGTGGAGCGGCATGGGGCATTTTTGAAGGCCGCTCTATCTTTTTAATTATTGTTTCAATATTAATTTTAGGGATTTATATTTGGTTCTATGCGCTTAGGTTAAAAAAACTCAAAAACGCAAGTTCTATTACCCTTGGCATAAGCGTTGGCTTTATCGCTGGTGGTTGCATTGGCAACTTGGTTGATAGGATAGCCTTTGGATACGTTCGCGACTTTATCAACTTTGAGTTTATGGAGTTTCCTGTATTTAATGTTGCAGATATTTGTCTAACTGTTGGCATAATATTAATGATTATTTATTTTATATTTTTGTACTCAAAAGAGGACAAAAAACTTGCTACAATTACTGTACAGATAGAAAAATTTAGAGACACAACAGAAATAGAACAAATTGACGTTTCCACTATGCAAACAAAGTCGCAAGAAAATTCTGAAAAGTTAGATGACGAGAAAAACCAAAAGGCAGAAGACAAAATAGAGGATGAAAGCGAGAGCGCTCAACAACCTAAAAGTGACAGTGGAGAAGATGATGAAAGGTAGTTTTGTTATCAGTGACACAGAAAAAGGGCTTAGACTTGACAGCGTTTTAAATGCGCACTTCCCCGAACAAACACGTTCTCACATCAAGGCTCTTATTGAAGATGGAAAAATCACTTTAAATGGCAAGAAAGTCAAGGCTGGTGAAAAAGTTAGGGTGGGAGACAAAGTTGAGTATATTTTTGATGAGATAAAACCACTTGAGGCACTTCCTCAGGATGTAGAGTTTGAAATAATCTATGAGGACTCTGACCTACTTGTTGTGAACAAACCGCAGGGGCTTGTAGTGCATCCATGCTCTTCAACTAAAGACCACACACTTGTAAACGGACTTTTATATCGAGTTAAAGATTTAAGCGGAATTAATGGAGTGCTTAGACCGGGTATTGTCCATAGGCTTGACAAGAACACCTCTGGGCTTATGGTGGTAGCAAAAAACGACATGGCACATGTAAGTCTTGCGAAGCAAATAAAGGACAAAACTTGCAAGCGAGATTATATAGCGTTATGTGAAGGTGTTTTTAAAGAAAATGAGGGGGAGATAAAAACTTTTATAGAGAGAAGCAAGTCAGACCGCAAAAAGATGGCAGTCTCAGATAAAGGTAGGCTTGCTATAACTGACTATAAGGTGTTGAAGATATATCCAACATCTAAAAAGACGCTTGTAAAATTTTCTCTTCAAACTGGTAGGACTCATCAGATACGTGTGCATTGCAAGCAGATAAATCATCCAATCGTTGGCGATGACGTCTATGGTCACGCTGAAAAAGGCTTAAATGGACAGCTATTACATTCTTATAAGATTACTTTTATCCATCCACGTACAGCTAAAGTTATGGAGTTAGAAATAGACTTGCCAGATTATTTTAAAAAATACTTAGAAAAATTAAGATAAAATGGCAAAACTTATGATTTTATATGTAAAAATAATAAAAACGGAGAAATTTCTCTCCGTTTTTTGCATTTTTTATGTAAATTATAGTACTGGAGTTTGAAATTCGGTAATGCCAACATTTTTCTTCTTACGCTCAATTTCAATAAGGT
>CAKNIB010000010.1 GCA_930979925.1 uncultured Clostridia bacterium | reverse complement strand
GACCGACCGGAGCCACTGGCGCATCAATAACAGGTCCTACGGGTGCAACCGGACCAACAGGAGCTACTGGTACGTCAATAACTGGTCCAACGGGCGCGACTGGACCGACCGGAGCCACTGGCGCATCAATAACAGGTCCTACGGGTGCAACCGGACCGACCGGAGCTTCTGTTACAGGTGCAACTGGTCCAACAGGACCGACAGGCGCGACTGGATCAGATGGTGACACTGGTGCAACCGGTCCTACAGGTGCAACCGGACCGACCGGAGCTTCTGTTACAGGTGCGACTGGTCCAACTGGACCGACAGGCGCGACTGGATCAGATGGTGACACTGGTGCAACCGGTCCTACAGGTGCTACTGGAGCTACGGGCGCTGATGGAGACACTGGCGCTACTGGTCCAACTGGAGCTACTGGAGCTACGGGAGCTACCGGCGCAACTGGTGGTGGGCTTGCTGCTTATGGCGGTCTTTATAACAATGCAACTCAAACTCCAACGCTTACAACTGCAAACACTTTTGTTCAACTAGAGCTTAATACTGCGTTGCCAGAGCTTAATACCACAAACAGTGCAAACGCTATCACTGTAACTGAGGCTGGCGATTATGAAATCTTTTACAATATCGATTTAACAGCTACGGCTGAGCTTACTTTCTCGGCTGAGGCTAGAGAAAACACAACCGCAATACCTCAAACTGTAACAACCGTTACGGCAACAACGACAACGACTGGCGGTGGTACTTTTAATGCAAGTTTGACAACCTCGGCTATTGTAACACTTGCCGCAAGTGATGTTATCGACATTGCCCTTACGACAACTGGCACGCCTTCCGGCACAACAACAGTTCAAGCGAATGGAAGCTGTATTTTAACAGTTAAAAAGCTTAATGATTAATTAAAATAAATATTTTAAAAAATTATTTTTAAATTGCTATAGCCCTTATTTTATAAGGCGAAAAAATAGATTAGAAATAATTTAAAAAATATAATTTAATTAATCAAAAAAAATATTTAAAAAATATAAAAAATTTTTAAAAATATTACAAAAAGTAGACAAATTATCAGACTGTAAAAAAACGAGCGTAGACTTGTGCTCGGAAAATGCCCAAAGCTAGGAGTTTAGTAAACCTAAATGACTGGTTTTGGGCGTTTGTTATGGGCCCCCAAAAAATCGTAAGATTTTGTGGGATAAGGAAAAAGCGAGCAATACCTCAAACGTTTTGTGTTAACAAAACTTGCAAGAGCGTAGCTTTTGACGCAACGCAGTATCGCGACGTTTTTCTACAGCCTGAAACCATATAGATTTATTTTCTATATGGTTTTTTCTTGGAGAATTTTTTAATTAAATTTAATTATTTAATAAACAAATTTATTCCTACCGCATAAATATAAATGTAAAAGGTGTTTAATAACATCTTATAAAAATACTTGTAAATAAAACTTTTTATCTTTAAAAGGAGAAATAATGGCAAACGAAGATTTTGTCGTAGGCGCCAACGATGAACATGGCGTCAACCCTCCTACCCAAGGAAAGCGCACTCCATATATCGCTCAACTTGGTAGGCAAATTTATGAAAATGAGTTTAACCGAGCGGCTAAAAACGCTTTTATTGAGGCTTGTATGCGTCAGGACTTTTCTGTATTTGATGTTAAGCCGGAGCTCCAAGATGTGTCCATCTCTGAGCGTGTAAGGCGGATAAACTCGCAAAATCTCACTCTGCTTGTAACCTTTGCATACAATGCATTTGGCGAGGAATTTAATTCAGCATCAGGGCTTGAGACCTTCTACTCACCTTCAAACCCCTTCCCTGAGCAAAGTAGGCAGCTCGCTCAGGACCTATATAATCAGCTAATTCAAGGAACGTCGCAAAACGGGCGCGGAGTAAAGACGCTTGATGTGGGAGTGCTTTCTTCTGTTAACTGTGTATCTGCACTGATTGAAGCTGGGTTTATGACCAACTTCCGCGAGGCAGGACTTATGATAAATCCACTTTTTGTAACCGAGGTGGGAGAAGAGGCTTGTCACGGTGTGTGCGACTATCTTGGCGTGCCTTTCATTCCGCGTGACGACCAATCGGTATATCCTCTTCTCAGGCAAGGTAGTCAAGGCAATTTTGTATATCTACTTCAGTTTATCCTTGCAAATCAGTATGGATACAACCTCACGGTTGACGGAATTTTTGGCAGTCGAACTTTAAATGCGGTGCGAGATTTTCAAAATAACAACTCGCTAGTTGTAGACGGGCTTGTTGGTAACAATACTTGGAAGACCCTTCTGACCCTACCCGCCTATCCTCTTCTTAGACAAGGTAGCCGAGGCGCCTATGTACGCTTTTTACAAAGGCTACTTGAGAGCAAGTTCTTCCCAGTTGGAACCATTGACGGAATTTTTGGCAGTCGGACATTATCTGCTGTGCGTTCCTTCCAATCAGCATATGGGCTTACAGTAGACGGCATAGTAGGACCAAACACCTGGGAGGCGCTGGCAACAACTACGTAGATATTAACCTATAATCTATCTATTGTTTTTATCCTCAAAAAACTGAGATAAAGTCATATTTAATGCTTTTACAATTTTTATCATTGTCTTGGTATTTACACTTTTACATTTAGCATGCTTTAAGTTATATATACTTTTTAGTGAAAGTCCACTCTTTTGTGATAAACTACTAGCAGAAATACCTTTTTCTTCCATAATTTCTTTTAATCTTTTGCTAACGACTTTTGTTATATTCATTCTACCTCCTTTAAAAGCAATATAGCATATAAAGACAAAGAAAACTTGGCTTACATCACTAAGTGATGTAAAATAATTTTAAAAATAAAAACGCCACTTTCAAATGTGACGTTTTTTACTAAAACAACGTGAGAAATTTAGCTTAATTTATATCAATTCTATTTTGACAAAAACACGGGTGGATGAAAACCAACTTAGGTCACTTGCAAGTTGCGTTGAGTCTATTTCTAAGTCATTTACCCAGTAGATTCGACCATTTCCAAAAAACATTGAAGCAGTAAATATCTCACCATATTTACCATAGCCCTCTTTAAAAAGCAGTGAAAACTGAGGATTTTCAAGTTTAAAATGGATGATTGCACCCCAACCTTTGTTATTAATTGTTACTTTCGCAGTAGTGTCAGCAGTCTCAACTTTTTCAATGAAGGAGTCGTGAAAATCGTAAGCTACATTCATTAAAATTTTGACATCTTTAGCAGTTTTTATTTCAAATTCTAGTGGTAAAGAAACAGCTTGCTGCATTTCTTTACATCTTTTTATGATATCGCTTGAAAGTTCTCCTTTTTCTATCCTATTAAGATTATCATTTTCAAGCAACCAAGAGTAGCCCTCAATAGAATCATTTTCTACCCAATCGGCTGTGGTAGAATCATCCATAATAAAAACTTTGCGCTTTATATCGCCATCGCGCCACATATTTATTATTTCCAATTTTTGCAATGTCTGGTCAAAGACAACACACTTTGATTTCCAGCTATCGTATATTATGGCAAAAACCGCAGAATCGTAAACCTTGCCGTCTGCAATCTTAATTTTTGCATTCATTGTTTTCTCCTGTATTTTAAAATGTCATTATGTTTAAAAAAAATATTTTACAACTTGTTTAAAAAGCCGAGATGTAGTTTGTATTTTTAACTTTCTCAGCCGGACAGTCGCCAAACGCTCGGGCTTGAGAGCGGAGATAAGGTTTTTATTACTGACTCAGACTCACTTCGCCGGACAGTCGCCAAGCGTTAGGCTTGAAACTAAGTTTGGCTAAGTTTGCTGGAAATGGATATAACTTAGTTGCTTTAGTTTTTTGGTCATTAAATTTAAAAATTGCTTGCGTTTTACTGCAACCGTTAAAAGTATATGCCCATTTTTGTCAAAGGTCACAAAAGTCTTGCCTGGCGTCTCCTCTGTATCAACAGTTACCTCAACTCTCTTGCAAGTGAAAAGGTGTGGATGGGTCAAATATATATAAGCGCAGGTATCATTTGTGGCAATTCGCTTGTCAGGGAAAAACCTCTCCCAGTACTTATCATACATTGAAAAGAGAAAGGCGCCCACGTCGTTTGTGTCTCTCATTTGGTAAACATAATTTTCAGTGAGGTAAGCCTTGCGTCTACCCATATCAGATGGCACCATAACAAGAGGAATACCGCTATCAAGCACAATTTTAAACGCCTCAGGGTCAGAGCTGATGTTAAAGGAAATATGGTCAGGAAACCCTGGCACGCCATAAGGAGACCCACCCATAAAAATTATTCTTGGTATCTTTTTTATAATATCAGGATGCTTGGTAAAAAGAAGCCCCATGTTAGTATGTGGACCTAAAACAATAGGTATAATATCTCCATCTCCCTCGCTAAGTACGTGGTACATAGCCTCAACGGCGTCCTCTTTTAAAAGAGCATGTTTGACAGTTTTAGGTGGAATATATCCGCCCATGCCCTCCTTTTGGTGTACATTTTCGGCGGTTGGGCTATCACGGAACATAGCCTTATCTGCGCCCATAGCGACAGGATAGTCAAGATTAAATTTATCAAGAAGATGCAAAAGATTACGGGTACCCGTTTTAGCTTTAACATTACCTGAAACGGTTGTCAAAAGTTTGATATCTAATTTTTTATCAAAGAATGCATAAACGAGACAAGCTGAGTCGTCTACACCTGGGTCGGTATCGATAATTACTTTGTATTTTTTCATAATGGTCCTTTTATATGGTCTATAAACTATGTGATGTTAAAACTTAAACAAGTTAAGTTTTTGTTTTGCTAAACGCAAATCACACAATAAATTGTGCTCATCACATAGCATGTATAACCATCAGCCTCACCCTTGCAAGCAAGTTCGGCCTCCGATAATATAAACTATGTGATGTTAAAACTTAAACAAGTTAAGTTTTAGTTTTGCTAAACGCAAATCACACAATAAATTGTGCTCATCACATAGCATGTATAACCATCAGCCTCACCCTTGCAAGCAAGTTCGGCCTCCGATAATATAAAACTATTATATTTTAAAATCATAAAAAAACAAAATGAAATTTTAAATTTGGTTGCAAAAGTGGTAAAAATATGATAAAATGCCTAATGTGGTCATAGAAATGATGGAGATGTACCGAAGAGGTCGTAACGGGACGCACTCGAAATGCGTTTATCAGGGAACTGGTACGTGGGTTCGAATCCCACCGTCTCCGCCAATATTTTTTCAATGGAGGGAAAGTGGAAAACACTTTTTGGTCTAAAAAAGTACAGTCGACTGAGGTCTTAGACACCTCACGCAAGGAAAAATTTAACGAAAATAACAGAAAATTATGGTTTAATTTACTGCATATTCGTAGTAACTTAAAAATCTTGGAAGTTGGATGTGGTAGTGGTCACTTTACCAATATGATTAAGAGGTATTTCTCATCCTGCCAGGTTTATGGCGTTGATTTAGATGCAAATCATATCAAATTTGCTCAAAATGAGTGTAAAAAATCAAATATTGATGTAAATTATCAAGTGGCTGATGTCAAAAATCTGCCTTTTGAAGATGATAGTTTTGATATCGTCTTTTCACATACTCTTGTTGAACACTTACCTTTTGACGACTTTATCAAAGAGCAAAAAAGAGTACTAAAAAGTGGCGGAAAATTAATCATCATGCGCGTTGATATGGTTAAGAAAAATGATAAACCGTTTATGTACTTGGAAGATGAGATAAACAAGGTTTACAGCACCTTCAATTTTCCTCAAGATGTCAAAGTTTGTGGCTATTTAGAAGACCCGGATATGACAATGCAAAGGTTAAATCAATATAATTTTAAAAAGATTAAATTTAGCTATGACAGAATAATTTATTATATGCCAGACGTTGAAAACAAAAAAGTTGCAATAAGCCAAATTGAGAAAAATTATCAAACAAAACTCTCTTACGCACTTTTTGAAACAGAAAGATGCAATGTAGATGCAGAGACTAAAGAAAACTTGGTAAATATATTAAAAAGCCAATACGAAGAGAGACTGAGACTTTTAAATTCAAATAAAAAGATATTTGATTTTCAATCCTCACTGCTTATAACAATCAGCGCGGAAAAATAGTAATAAAAAAATCAAATTAAATTAGAAAATACATAGATAATTTCGCAAAAAAAACGATAAAATAAAGTAAAATAAATAAAAATCGACAAAAATTGTTTAAAAATACACAAAAACATGAAAAAATTCGACAAAAAATAGATAAAAATAGCTATAAAAGAAGAAAATTTAAAATATTTCTTCTTTTTTTAAATAATTTATGATATAATATTTTTCGTGCCTACCATTTTGCTTGAAAAATCATAAAAAAGGAGGAAAAATTTATGATTAAATCAAAAGCATGGAAGTGGGAGATGGTTGACAAAGACGATAGCTACTGGAATAGTCCTGCTCCTGAAGTCTACTTTCTTTGTGAAAACTGGAAAAACAAAAATTTTAAAGACATACTAGATGTTGGCTGTGGGTTTGGTAGAAATTGTATCTACCTTGCGAAGCATGGTTTTAATCTCAGCGGTTTTGACCTTTCTGAGTATAGCGTTGCGCAAACGCTTGAGAAGGCAAAAGCTCAAAATATAACCCTTGGCAAGTTTGTGGTGGCTGATATGCTGTCTTTTCCTTTTGGAGATAACTCCTTTGATGCATTACTTGCAATGAATGTAATCTCACATACCGACCTTCAAGGTTTCAAACAGGTACTTTCTGAGATAAAAAGAGTATTAAAACCAGGTGGAGAGGCATATTTTACCTTAGGCTCAAAGAAGGCGTTTTGGTTTAATAACCCTGTTTGCAAATATGTTGACGACTATACAAGAATACGCGTGGAAGATGGTCCAGAGAATGGAATACCTCACTTTTACATAGACGACGATGACTGTAAAGTTTTATTTAATGATTTTAAGATTATTGGAGTAAAAGAAGTACGAGAAATGACCAAACATGGAGATTTCAGCCCTCACTATCACATTTGGTTAAAAAAGTAATTTGAAAATAATTGTTCTTTTGAATAAATAGAAAACGTCACAATTTAAGTGACGTTTTTTCAATATATAATCTGCTTGGTATTCCTTAATAATTTATATCAATCAACTATTTTTGTTGCATTTTATTAATTTTTTTAGAATTTTTTCAATTTATTGTAGTAATTTTTTAGGTTTTAAAAAAAATTTTAATTTTTATCGAGTTTTTTAAGCTTGATAGTTTTTGAAAAATTCGGTGTTGTATTTTACTGCTTGGTCGTCAGGTTTGAAAGCTTTGGCTATCTCGTGATAGTGCATGGAAGAGATTATGTCCCCTATTTTATAGTAGCATACGCAAAGTTGCAAGGCGGGCAAAAACTGGTAGCAGTCAATATTTACAAAGCCACCGCTCTCAACGTTAGGTGAAGAGGCAAGGGCTAATTTATACCAGTAAATAGCCTTTTTATACTCCTTCTTTCGCTCAAAGATGGTTGCTATCTCATAAAGTACCTCACCGCGTGGCTGGTCAAATACAAAAGAGCCAAAGAGAGAGGTTAGAGCGTTTTTATCCTCCCCCTTCCTTTGATAACACTTTGACAAGTTTAAGCAGGCTTCTATATTGTTTTCGCTCCAGCCCTTGCCCTCTGACAAAAACTTTGAAAACTGGTGGATAGCCTCATCATAAAGTCCGTTGAAATAGAGCTCGCGAGCATAATAGAACTGTTGGCGCGGAGTAAAAGTCGCTTTGTCGGCTATCATTTTGCGGTAGATTGATAGGTTGCGGTCGGTATAGGGTTTGTTTTTCTTGTTATGATAGACAAGTATATCATCGCGATAAATCATCTTGCCATAAGGGATTATCACCTCATGGATGGGGTCTCGCCACCTGAGATTGGGGAGGTTTTTGACTATCCGTTCGCGGTAAAACTGAAAAGTTGGGTTAAAGTCCTTATCAAAGGATGTGACATACTTGCACATGAGTGTTTCACAGTCCTCCCCCTTCTCCTTCCACTCGATTATGTTTTTGACGGACTCCTCGCGCACGAGGTCGTCAGCGTCAAGCCACATTATGTAGTCACAGGTTGCCTTGTCAAAAGAAAAGTTCCTAGCCTTTGAAAAATCTTGCACCCACTCAAAGTCATAGACCTTGTCGGTAAAGCTTTTTGCAATTTCTTTGGTTTTATCGGTTGAGCCGGTATCGACTATTATAATTTCATCCACGCAAGCTTTGACTGAAGATAGGCAGGTCGCAAGACAACCCTCTTCGTCTTTCACTATCATGGCAAGAGATAAAGTTTTCATAAAAACATTATATGAAGATTTTTTTATTTTTGATAAAATTAAGTTTTTGCGGTATAAAATAATAAATTTCGACAATTTTTGGACTATTTATAATCATTTTGTAATAAATTTCGACATAAATTAAACAAATCTCGACAAATTTTAGGTATTTTTTAATTGTTTTTAAAAATTTTAATTATTTAATTAATTTTTTAAATTATTATCATTAATAATATTGTCATTTTTGCAAATATTATATTTATATATATTAATTTATATATTCTTAATATATTTTGTCAAAATATTTTGTTTTTAATGGTCAAATATGCTAAAATCATATTAGTAATAATTGCGAGGTGTCGTATGTATAAAGTCAAAAAAATTTTTAACGGTTTAGCTCTTGCTTTTGCACTTTTAGGAGTGCTACTTTTTGGGCTTATTTTCCAAAACAAAGGTGGGCAGAGTGCGCTAGCCGTTCCAACCTATCAAGAGATTGCAAACCAAAGCCCAGAGTATCTCAATGTGTTGCCTGTTAATACGACAGGATATATTGAGGATATGGTTTATCTTATGCGAGGAGGCGCAGGCGAAAGCGGAAGCTATGTCAACATTGGTATCGCCACCGATAATGATAATGACGGGCTGGTTGAGAACAAAATCACTAGCACTAGCCAAAATGATGGTGATGTGATTGAAAGAAACTACGCCTACATTCCAAATGTCAATACAGAAAACCCATACCAAGCTGACGAGTACTATTACTTCACCTTCCCTAACAATCTATCACTTTACTACAATGTAACTAACCAGCAGTTGCAAAGTGGTAGCACCGGACATGTTAACCTTATGCAAGGTCAAGCTATCTCAAACTACGCAAAAGCTAATGATGATGCGGGCGAGAGAGCCTTCACTGTTACCGGCTATGGCATAACACCGCAAAAGCTTGATATTGACTTCTATCTTGACACCACCGCGCAAACAACTAGCACCCCTGACTTTGAAGATAACAATGTTGTCTTAAAGCAGGAAGGTATCTACACCCTCGTCATTGATGTTATTTACTATTACACAAATAACGGCGGGGTAACCTTTACTAACGGCACTCAAACTATATACTACACTTTTATGGTGTTTAACTCAAATACATATTTTAATAACACAACCGGTCTTCCTAACATCTCGGCGTCAGCAAATATACAGCAGTCGGCTCTTACTTCTTCTGACACCTTCTCAAGATACTACTTCTATAATTACTCTTTTGCTGGTGACTCTTCACTGCAGGTTAACGCTCTTCCTACCTTTACTTACAATCCAAGTCTTTATCAAATAACCATTAACTACACAGACAACAGCGAAAATAGCCACACCGCCACCTTGGTATATAACAATGGTCAGCTTTCACAGGTTGACGAAAACAACGCGGTAATCGCTGAAGAGGACTACTTTGTACGCACAAGTCTGACGGGTGGCTCTGCTAAGATTGTCTTTTTAGACCTTGGCGTGTATGATATGTCCTTCCAATATCTATATATCGATGAACAAGGCGAGACCTATGAGCTCCCACTTGCTGAGGGCTTAGGTAGTAGTTCTACATTGCAGAATAAAAACCAAAGGCTTTATGTGTACGGCTATCAGGCAGTTTACTCTGACGCTGTAAACATCGACCCTGTTACTAATCAGCCTTTATCGGTTGAGCTTAAGACTTTTGACCTTGACGAGCTTGTCTATGACAACAACGCAGATATCACAAGTGAGGTTAATAACTACATTTTAAATAATAGTGACGCTGTAGGTGATGCTGACGCAGGAGAGGGAACAGTTACCGACCCAAGTACTACCGCAAGGGATGAAAACCCAACGAGCGTCACTCACTTTAGCCCAAGTCAGCTTAGAAACGCAACTTTAAACTATCTAAATAGCAATAATGATAGCCAGCAAATCATGCCGGTATCAACTAACCAAACACCTATCAAGTTTTTGACTAATGGCGGACTTGAGAGCGAGTATAGTTATATCTATAGAATTACAAGAAATGCACAAGGCGAATATGAGATAACTGACAATGAGAATTTTAGCGGCTTCAATCAGATAGACCCAGGTATGTTTGTTTATGTTATCCAGTATACCTATGAAAGCTATATGTCAGAGGCTGGGTCACTTCAGAGTAACTACTACCACTATCAGATATTCTTCTTTGAGATAACAAACTCCACCCCATCAGTGACCGTGCTTGACTCAGATTTCAGCGAGGTTTACACATCGGGTTACACAAATAAAGATGTATACATATTAAATAACGCCGAAAGCAACATCTTTGATGCTCAGGTGACTATTACCCTATCAGCTTTAAACTATAACACAGGAAATTACTTTTTTGGTAGTGCATCACAAGGTGTAGATATTCGAAATCTTTCAGCGTATGGAATAACCTACAGGCTGTTTGAGGTGTCAGAAAACGAAGGTGACGAGAGTTACAACCAAAATGTTGGTGGAAAGTATGGTGTGCTTATCGATACTGACAGCCAGTACGCAAACGCCTTCTATACTATTAGAATTTACTCAAATAACTCGCAAACTCCAAGCAGGCGAACCTTTACAATTGATACCAATGAAATTAGCGGAATAAGTGCAAGAACTGCCACCCTTTCGTCTGGTACAAATTACCAAATTGGCTCTAGCCTAGCATCATATAGCACAAATCAGCCGATGGTCTTCTCTTGGAACGAAAAGAATAGTGGCGCCACAACATATGGATATATAAAATACATTCCTATGAGCGATATAAACTACTACTCTTCTCAGACTAGTACTTCAGTTGTAACCCAGCTTCTTAACCGCTGGATTGACCAGCAGGCAACCATACCAGTATCGAGCAAGCTTGACCTTGCCCAAGCTAGTGCATGGACAGAGTATAGAAACTCGGCTAGCTACTCAACAACTATTGACGCAAGCTATGTTAGGTCCAATGCCGGAATATATATCCTTGAGGTATATGACCAGGCAGGCAACTCAAGCTTTGAAATCTTTATGCTTGATAATACTAGTCCTCTCTTTGTTCTCCGTACCCTACTTGACTCGGGTAGCAGGCAGATAATGTCAAACAACATGAGTCTTTCTATACCAGAAGAAGGTACGCTCATGTGGGTTGAGTGGGCACAGCACAAGGCAATTTATCTTGACCATGTGGACTCATACCTAGGCTTTACCTCTTACGACTACACCTTTGATAAAGAGATCGCTGACCTTAAACTTGCCGAGGTGCTTGATAATTTCTTTAGCTACCTTAGTAGCGATGACGTTATAAGAGTTGACTCCTTTGACTTCCCGACCATATCTGCAGGTCAAGGTCAGGTAGCTACCGGCATTGATAGCTACAACGGCAGTTACCTTGTTATCGACATAAGTGATATCAGTTACATCGACGAGCGTACAGGAATTTATCAGCAAAATCAAGGAATTTACAGCTATCAGCTCCAGTTTGTTGACTCAAGTGGTCAGGCAATGGAGGGAACATATAACTTCCTCGTGCGAGATGACTCTAACACCCAAACAACAGGCAATACAGAGAGCGATTTCCTATACTATCCTAGTGCCTACATCACCTTTAATGTAACCTCTGACGAGGCTAGGCTGACCGTTTATCGTGGAGAGGGCGAAAATCTTGCTTGGGCAAGTTATGACATCACTGGCAGGCTAAACTATTATGACACCGAGGACGGCGAGAGAATTTACACTCATCTTGACGAGATTGAAGGTCAAGAACTAGTACAAAGTGAGCTTACCTACCGCTTTGCTTACCTTACTCCAGTAAACGCTGACGAGACCTTGACTATCTCATATATCCCACTTTCAAGCAATGGAGCAAGGCTAGGGTCTGTAACTCTAACCTACTACCCTTATGTTAAGACCTATCAGGAAATTAATGGGGTTTATTACTACTATTATGATGTTTCTTATAATGAAGCGGACGCCGAAAGGATACAAATTTTTACCCGCGACGACAGCACTTCTTATCAGCCAGGAGAAACACAGACCTTTGATCTTACTAGCATACTTGGCAGTGGCAACTATCCAGATGCCGGAAGATATGTTATCGAAAGACAATATGAAGATGATAGCTACGTTGACAATTATGACTATTTCAAGCGTACAATCACCTTTGACGTAGATGACTTTGGACTAATCTCACCTCTTGAGTCGGTTACAAGCGAGGATGGTCAGTCCTCACTTGAAAGTATCGTGGGTGGTGATATCATCCTCAGCATGTACTCAGGCGAAGGTAACTCTTCTATCCAAGTTTCTTATCCAAACTATAACTCAAACGGTTTAAATAGTGGCTCATTCTACACACAAGACTCCTTTGCTAGCGAGGATGAAAACCCTACCTTTAGAGTACAAGGCAATAAGCTTCCAATGAGTCTATATATTCCTAAGTATAAGTTTACAACAACTACCTCATATAACGAGGAGGACAATAGTTACAGCGTAAACTACAACAACAACCTTTCATATTATGGCAATACAGAAATTATACAGGCAGAGGATGGAATGTGGCACGTTTACTCTGAGGGCGTGTCTGTAGCATCCTTCTCAACACAGGCGCAAGCGCAAGAATATATGCAAGCAAATGCATCCATACTTCAGTATGAAATTAGAGCAAAAGTTGTTGCAAATGTTATTGAAAACGGTCGAGCTGTGACAAGATACTACTACTCTAACGGCACAGCCACAAACGGCTACTTAAATCTTTACGAAACGGACGCAGGCGGGAATATCGCAGAGGGTGCTACCCCTGTTTCCTACTTCTCAAATCAAGGTAGCTATGTGGTAACCCTCTATCAGTCGAGCAATAACCCGCAAAGCTCCTTCTTCACCTTCTATAAGTTTGGTTTTGAGATTATTTCGCAAGAGCCTGACTTTGAAATTATTGACGCAAGTGGATATCAGCTTGACGAGGTTTCGGCTGACACCTACTACACAAACTCAAATGAAATTACCGTGCAGTGGGAAGTTCCTACAAATATCTTTGAGGCACAAATCAATGAAGAGACCTCTGTAATCTTAAACGGTATATCAGCTAGTGGAGCATACTCTATTACAAGCGGAAGTGAAGGTAACATCGTTGTTGCCGATGGCAATACTAGATACTTTACTATAGACTGCTCGAGCCTTATCACTCAGGCAAACTCAAATATATCAATTACTTTAGAATACCAAGGACACAACGATAATTACTATCACCGCACTACTAAGACCATCTACTTTGATAGGTCGGCGCCACTTTCTAACCTGCAAGCGCTTATGACGGCGACCGAGCAGGCAACGAGCGTGCTTACTATGAATTATCAGCAAATCAATATGCGCTCATATCAAGACTATACTGGCACTGATGTTGATATAACTGCTGGAAATATAGCAGATATTGCAAATATGAGCTACTCATTTACTAGCGAAAGCGGATACTTCCAATACTTTAGCTACAATGTAACTACTGCATACTTTAATACCACCCTTGTTGACACTTTATCAAGAGCGTCAAACAACAGGTATGACACTCAATATATTTACTACGAATATGTACCTTCTCTTGACTCATACACTCAAGTTGACAGGAACTCCTTCTCAAGAAACAACTATTATCAGCTGACAACTGAGGGCGCAGATGACCTTCAATGCGGATACTACGAAGTTATTGAGATGGACTACGCCGGCAATATGACAGTTTACCTTGTATATGTCACTGACTCCTCTTATGAAGATGACGAGAACGTCTCCGACGTTGCCCTTGTCTACACAAACGGCATGAGAGAGGACCCTGTCACAGTCTATACAAGTGAAATTACAAACGGGTACAACATCTACTCAAATTCTGGTTTTGAGCTTCAGTCAATCGGATATATGTCTGACCCTTGGAGCATGATTTACATACAAATCGCTGGGCAGAGCGCTGTGAGATACATGGCTTCACCGTGGCTTGATGATGGCTATGTCTATAGAATTACTGTTAGCTCGCAAGCCATCAACTTTGAGCAAGTTGCCCTCTCATCTATCTTTGAAAATGTAGAGTCAGGCAGTCAAAAACATACCCTCACCTTCACTGATAGAATAAGTGGGCGCTCTCTTGCAACCTATCTATCGATAATGGACGCTAACATCACAACTCAAAAGGTTGAGGACCCTAACAGAACTTCAGCTATACTTAATATCTCTGTTCCAACACCAGCGCAAGTTGCAAGCACTACAACAAGTTATGTCTTCCCTACCGAGATTACAATTTCACTTTACAACAGCATAACAGGTGACTATGAAGTGCAAATGGTGGCAAGGCAGTTGAGTTATGGTGTTTGGACACCTGATGCAGAATACGAAAGTGCCCTATCTTACATCTCTTTCACCACAATTAATAATGGAGCAACACTCCAGATTGTTATCAATCTTGGCGCTAATGCCTCTCAAAAAGTTAGATTTGATATTGTCGACAACTTTGGAAACACAACCTCTATCATCCAGCTTGCAAATGAGGTGGCATACAGCGAAATCAATGGAAACTCTGCCATCTACAACTTTACCGAGAGTAATGGCGATGAGACATACCTTTCTAGCGACACTATAAGGTTCTCATATAACAACCTGCTCTACAGCGTGGAAGTTTTTAACTCGGACAACGAGGATATAACTGACAGCTTAACTACCCTCGACCTTGGAAACAACATTTACGCCTATGACTTCGCGCCAACTACGGCAAATGTTTGGAATGATTACTACCGCGTAGATGTATACGATAGTGAAACTGGTGATTATATCAGAACGGTGCACCTGCGCATTTACTATCAGCTACCTTATCTTGTAACCACAACAGGCGAGCTATCAAATGGCGGAATTATCTTCCTTGATAGAAACGCTCAAGCATTTAGTAGTAATGATTTTGCTTCTATCCCTAACTACTCTGTTAGTTTCAATGGAAGAACTTACACAACTACCGCTCAGGCAGTTACCACCTACTCTCAAAATGTGAGAATTAGGTTTAGAAATGGTCAAGACCTTGCGCGTACTGGCTCTTTTGCCTACCTTGACGGCTATGGATACAGCGTTTATCTCTCTTCCGACAATGGAGCGAGCTGGGTAAATATCAACAGTGATAACTCTCAAGATGCAGGATACTTGATTTCTGGTAGCGGAGAGTACATCATCTTTATCAAATATGACTCTGAGGATGTGTTTACTAACCTTTGCAAAGTTTTCACCTTGTCAATACTTGACTCATCAACCTCTTACTACTATATCACTGTAGACGGAGCGCCTATTGAGCAAAGTGACATGGTATACACAACTAGCGAAGGTGTTGAGTACCACGTAACCTACCTGGTATCTGTCGACTACAACGAAAAAGGTCAACGACTTCAAGTAGTTGCTAATGAGGAAATTGGCGTGGTTATCGGGCGCCCTACCCTTGTGCAAACGCCTTCTAATGTATATGTTGAGCTCTATCACTATGATAGTGAAGAGTCGAGAGGCGATTTTGCCATTATATACATTGCCGAGACCAATAATATAGTATCTGAATTTACTTACCAAACCACTTCGGGCGACACGACGTCTATTAGGTCAAGCTCTTCTGTAGTGATAGTTGCAAACAACGAAACAGAAAGCGCTTTTGACAGGCTTAGACTTAACTTCTCAAGATACTACGGTATTGAAGAAAACCTTATCAATGTTGAAGTGCTTAAATACTTCAATGGTTCCTATCAGCAAATTACACCTAATGTGTACGGCTCAGGCGATATGTCATATATCTACCTTGAAAAGTCGGGCTCATACCGTGTAAGGTTGTACGACTCCTGCTCTCCAGCAAACGTGCACGCCTTCCCTGGTGGAAACTACATTGATATTGTGTTCTTAAATTCTGTGCCTTTCATTGTAAGCTACACAGACACTGTAACTGGTGAGACGGTAGTCTCTGAAAGAGTCAATAACGCTGTATACAATAGCTCAGTTACCCTTTCGCTTTACAATCTATCTTCTTACTATCAGGCTTCTGGCTATCCTAGCATTTCGGTAAGGCTCAACGGTACAAGCTACTCTCCTACCGTTTCCAACTATACCTATACCTTCTCGCGTCCTGGATACTACTGTGTGGTATTTACCGCGACAAGTACAACAGGTATACCTATTAGGCAGGAAGAGTATAACTTCACCATCATCAACGAGAATGAGTCGCGTTATGCCTATGAGTTCTCTGGTTACCGAAACTACTACATTGAAAGTGTTGTCAAAGATGGCGTTGACATAACGAGCGACCTCATCGCAATTGGCAACTTCTCAACTGTAAGAGTTGATGGGCGCGAATATCTATCTCAGCTTATGATGAACTACCTTGACGAAAAGACTGGAAGTGGGCGATATCAGATAACCATCAACACCAACGACGGAACTTACGCTCAGACATCTTCTAGCTCCTTCACCTTTGAGTTCTGGCTCAATATGCAGACCCCTCCACTTAACATCTCGCTTGCAGAGGGCGACAGCACATCTGGAAATATAACTATCAACTTCAATGTGCAAAACTTCTACAACGCAATGGGCGACTGCTATATTCGAATTGGCTCTGATTACTACTACTTTACTTCTGACAGACTGTCAAGCTATGGCGAAAATTATACAATAACTATCAGCGAAACTGGCAACTATTTCATCCAAGTTTACACCATGTCAAACAACCTACTTTACTCCTACCGCGTTGAGCGCACTGAACCACTAAATGTCTTCGCGATAATCGCAATCGTAATTGGTGTAGCCGTTGTAGTAGTTGTTGTAATAATTACAATCAAGCTCCGTAAACGTCAAAGAGTGAAGTAAAATGACCTATTTAATTAAGGTTTGCAAAGACTTATAAAAGATAAAAAAATCTCCGTTTTTCGGAGATTTTTTATGTGTATTTGGTCATTTTCGTTTAGTTATAAAATTAATCGCATTATAAAAATAACTGGTAAAATCAGCCTATATAAACCTTTTGGAACAATGTTTTTTAAGTTTTCGCTATTGACAAAGAGGACGAGTGGTGTTACAATTATGTTTGTATTTAAGGAGTTAATATGGAAAAAGTTATACAACTTACAAAGCTTATTAATATAATTGAAAGAGAGCGCGTTAAAGGCATGCTAAAAAGCGAAGGCACCTACAAGCCAACTCAAAGGTTTGAAAAGGCAGTAGCCATCCTTGTTAAATTTGCAAATGACAAGACAATTTTACGTGCTGCAGAAAAATTACAGGAGCAAAATATCAAAATTGACGCCTTTGCAAAGCGTATAATTAATAGTGGTGACCCAGAGCTTAACTATCTCTACGCTAAAAATATAGAAGGAGCAAATGTTAGAGCTCATGGAAGAGCCTTGCAAGAGAGTTGCGACCTTGAGTACAACCTCGCTTTCGCCCGTGACATTAAAGGTGCAGATAGACGAGCTCATGGCAGAGTTATCATTGCAAGTAAGGACCTAGAGTATAATTATAGATTTCCACAAGAAGTCAAGTATGCCGACGTTAAGGCTCACGGAAAGGTTATAGAGGAAAGTGGTGACCTTGAGTATAATTACAAATATGCCTTAGCTGTTAAAGGTGCTGACGTGCTTGCTCATGGAAGAGTGATTGCAGAAAATGGCAATGCAGAGCAAAACTTTGAGTTTGCTCGTGACATTAAAGGTGCGGACATAATCGCGCACGGTAAAGTTATAATAGCAAGCAAGAACCCTCAGCTCAACTTTTACTACGCTAAAATGGAAGGTGCTGATATCTTAGGTCATGGCAAGGCACTGCAAGAGAGTGGAAGCGTTTTATACAACTATAAGTTCGCCCTATTTATTGATGGAGCAGATGTTAAAGCACATGGCAAGGTCATAATAGATAGTGGCGACCTTGGATATAACCTCGCTTTTGCCGAGATACCAGGCGCTGATGTTAGAGCACATGGAAATATAATTTTACAAAGCAAGAACGCCGAGTATAACTATAAGTTTGCAAAGCTCCCTGGTGCCGACATAGAGGCTCATGGCAAGGTAATTGCAGAGAGCAAAGATGCAAGATATAACTACCTATTTGCAAGTATGGCGCAAGACATCACCCCTCACCGCCAGGCTGTAATTGAAAGTGGTGATGCTGATATTAATTACCTTTTCGCTAAAGATTTTGGTGGCACAGAAGAAGAGATAAAGGCACATGAAAGGGTTATTATAAACAGTAAAAACGCTACACTTGCCATTAAGTTTGCAGAAATTGAAGGTGCGGATGTTGAAGCGCTTGGCAAAGTAGTAGTAGAATATGGAAGTGCCGAACAGATAGTAGGCTTTGCTGGACACTATAGGTGGGCTAAACTGCCAAACTTACAACAAACTCTTATCAAGCGAGTAACCAAAGAGAATGTACACCTGCTTGAGATATTTAAAAAATTAGCGCTAGACACTAATACTGAAGAATTAGACGAGGCAATCAGCAGAATAAACAACATACAAGTATCAACTAGGTTTAGTCTAAACGATATTGACCTAGAAAACGACGATGTAAAGATTGTGGAATAAGTTTTAGATAAGAATAAACTTGCTGATATTAAAAAAAGAGGCTTGCCTAACATTAATTTCTAGAAATTAATGTTAGAATGCTGTGGCAATCTTTGATTGTCACAGCATAAAAGGGACCGAAATGTTTTTCGGTCCCTTTGCAAGCCTCGTGGGGTTATGGGTGTGAGTTATGGATGTGTGGATTTGTGGATTTATGGGATGTGTGAGTTATGGATGTATTGTGGTTATAATTTAGGTGAGTTTATTGGTGTACTGTGTCTGTATTTTAGATAGCTTAGGATATATTTAACATGTATGGTTTAATTAAAATTATAATATAGCTGTTTTCAACAAAAAATTATTGAAATCAAATATTCTAAAATCTTAAAACTTCCACCAAAAAGTCACGCGAAAGCGTGTTTTTTTCTATGCTAAAAGCATTTGTGTCTTAGTTCAAGAACAGGTGGAAATCTACTAGGTTTTGCGGTCAAACCAATGCTTTGATTTAGTTCGTGCAGGTTCTTATAAGAAAACACTCATTTCATTCGTGTTGTTCTTGTGTGCCTAAATAAAAAAAAATCTACTTAAGTGTTTTGCACTGATAAGTAGATTTTTTATTTTTACATAACTATGTTAATTTTAATTCCAGGACCCATAGTTGAAGCGATAGTTACGTTTCTAAAGTATGTTCCCTTTGCAGCTGCTGGTTTTGCTTTTGTAAGAGCTTCAATAACTGTGTTAAAGTTGTCAAGAAGTTTCTCTTTACCAAAGCTTACCTTGCCGATAATTACGTGAACGTTGTTGGTTTTGTCAAGTCTATACTCAACTTTACCAGCCTTAGCATCTTGAATAGCCTTGGTTACGTCCATTGTAACTGTACCACTCTTTGGGTTTGGCATTAAGCCTTTAGGTCCGAGTACTCTAGCAACACGTCCTACAAGACCCATCATATCAGGTGTTGTGATGCAGACGTCAAAGTCAAGCCATCCACCCTGTATTTTTGAGATTATATCTTCAGCGCCAACATAGTCAGCTCCAGCCTTTGTAGCCTCGTCTGCCTTGTCGCCTTTTGCGATAACTAAAACTTTGAGTGACTTACCTGTTCCATGAGGAAGGATACAAACTCCTCTAACCTGTTGGTCAGCGTTTCTTCCATCAACGCCAAGTTTTACGTGAAGCTCAACAGTTTCATCAAACTTTGCTTTTGGAAGAGAGAGAAGAGTGTCAATTCCGCTTGCAATATCATATGATTTTTGAGTTACAGCTTGAGAAGCTTGTGCATATTTCTTACTAACTTTCATGTCGCCCTCCTTAGTCTACTACTGTTACGCCCATAGAACGAGCGGCACCTTCAATCATAGACATTGCAGACTCAATAGATGTACAGTTAAGGTCTGGCATCTTGGTCTCAGCGATTTGTCTGATTTGTGCTTTTGTTATACTTCCGACTTTTGTTTTGTTTGGTACTGCAGAACCCTTTTCAAGACCAATAGCTTTCATGATAAGAATAGCTGCTGGTGGAGTCTTGAGTACAAATGAGAAGCTTCTATCAGCATAGATTGTTACAACTACAGGTATCTTGAGTCCTGCTTGAGCTGCTGTCTTCTCGTTAAATTCTTTTGTAAAGGCACCAAGGTTAATTCCATGAGGTCCAAGTGTAGAACCAACTGGAGGTCCCGGAGTGGCTTTACCTGCGTCGAGTTGTAATTTTACAACTGCTGCAATTTTCTTTTCTGCCATTTTATCCTCCTTTTTTGTGGTTATTTGTATGAGTGGTTGCAGTTCCACTCTCCCACACATATAGTTTTAAGTCATCTCGGACTAATTGTAGTTTAAAGTCATTTCGGACTTGCTTTGTTTTAAGTCGAAGCCGACTATAGCAAACTTAGTTTGCATCATTATCGTTAAGTGTTCTCATAACGTTAAGTGTATATGGGGCTGACAAGCTTAGTTTGCAAGCCTAACGCTTGGCGACTGTACGGCAAAGCACGCCGTTTTTTGTTTTTCTAATACCCCCTCAGGCTAAAGAAAACACTGGTTGATAGCATAATGGGGTCCCCGAAAATCGTGAGATTTTTGGGGATAAGGAAAAGGCGAGCGAAACCGTGCTGTTTTGATTTTTCAAAACGCACAAGAGCGTAGCCTTTGACGTGGCGCAGCAGTGCGATGTGTTTTCTTTAGCCTGAGATTTTGCGGACTTGAGAAAGCTCCACATCCACCGGCGTCTCACGATTGAACATCTCAACATTAACTGAAACATGTCCGGTCTCTTTATCTATTGCAGTGACTACGCCTATTTGACCATTAAGAGCGCCATCTACTATTTCTACCTTATCGCCCTCTTGAAGGTCTACGTCTACCTTAATCTTTTCAAGGCGCATTCTTATAACGTCCTTCTCTGGAAGTGGAAGAGGTCTGCCTTTAGGTCCGGCAAAACCTGTGATACCACGTGTTCTTGTAACGTTATGCCAAATATCATCGCCATACTTCATCTTAACTAAAATATAGCAAGGCATTGATTTACGTTGAACAAGACGTTTTTTACCATTTTTCTCTTCAACGACATCTTCCATAGGGATGATTATGTCAAAAATTCTATCTTGAAGGTTAAATTTTTCGACAACAGTTTCAAGGTTCTCTTTAGCTACATTTTCATAGCCTGAAAAGGTGTGAAGAACATACCAATGTGTTGGGATGCTGTCCACATATTCCTTATAAGCCTTTTCGTCGTCATACTCTTCTTTTGGCTGGGTTTCTGGCCTTGTTTCGTTTTCTGCAATATTAGCTTGTGCTGATTGTGCTTCTAATTTGTCTAAATCTTTTTCTTCCATATTTGCTCCTAACTACCTGGTCTTAATAGTTGCATTAATGCACCTAGACCTGTATCTATACCAAAGATTATGACTGCAAAAATAAGAACAACTACAAGTACTACTCCTGTCTTTTTGCAGACATCGGCAAAGGATGGCCAAGTAACCTTTTTAAGCTCGGCAAAAGTCTCTTTAGTCTTTCTCTTTAAAGAACCTTTTTCTTTTAATTTTTTGCCATTTTTAGCGTTCTTGACATTTTTCTTATTGTTCTTGTTATTTTTGTCTTGCTTTTTGTCCTCTTTTGTCTTTTCTGCCTTCTTGGTTTCCTTCTCAGTTTCGGTAGCCTTAACGAGAGCGGTTTCTTCCCCAGCTTTCACCTCAGTTTGAGCCTCTGTTGTTTCTACTTCGCGAGAAACTGCCTCCTCTGTTTGCAAGGCAGGAACAGGTGTTTTTTTCTTGGCTTGACTTTTCTTTTTTGCCATAATACCCCCTAAATTGGTTTATTTTGTTTCTTTATGAACTGTTCTTTTTCCGCAACGAGAGCAGAACTTTTTAACCTCAATCCTTTCAGGATTTGCAGTTGTGTTTTTGCTTGTTGCATAATTTCTTTCTTGGCACTCAGTGCAAGCAAGAATGATATTTTTACGTTTTGGTGCTGCCATATTCTTCTCCTAACAAAAAACTAACACCCTTTTAAAAGGTGCTAGCATTATAATATCATATATAAAGATTATTGTCAACAATTTATCAAAGATTTTTTAGAAATTTGTGGTGGATTATCCACCTACTATCGTTAAGTGTTCCCATAACGTTAAGTGTACTTTGATAGCACAACGGGGTTTCACGAAACTGCTTGCCAGTTTTGGGGATAAGGAAAAGGCGAGCGAAACCGTGCTGTTTTGATTTTTCAAAACGCACAAGAGCGTAGCCTTTGACGCAACGCAGTATCGCGAAGTTTTTCACAGGTTTTTATTTGGTTACTGCTTCTATAAGCATAACTACATCCTCCACCCTTGCTGACTTTTTGACAATTTCAAAATCGGTTGGAAGATTAAAATCTAGGTCATACTTTTCTATATATTTAAAATAAGTTTTAAGGCACTCTTCGGCATATAAAAAAGCTTCCTCCATAATATTACCATCGGTGGTTATGTCGAGGTCTGGAAAAAATACGCGGTATACATCTTCAGCTTCATCTTTTATAAACACAGCAGGATAGACATATCTTTTCATGGAAAAGCTCCTTAAAAAACATTTGCATTTAGTTAAAATATATTATGCAAACAATTTTCTCATAATTATGATACCATAAAAAAAGTGTTTTTCAAAACGAAAAACACTAATTTTTTAAAAAATTTCATAATATTTAATAAAGCTTGTTAGCGTTCCTTTTAGTTCGCGCCATAAAAATATACCCCTTGCGGGTCCTTATAAAGCCAAAAATTTAGAAAATTTTTGGCTGGGTCGGAGGAGGACTGGGAGAGGGACCGAAAACGCTTTGAGAGGAACTCGAAAAAGTGCGTGCGCTAGCTGTTAGGGTTGCATTAGCGACCCGTGTCAGCGTTTGCGCTTGGGTCCCTCCCCAATTAAATCACCCCTTGTGTTTAATACCATAAAACACCCCTTGCGGGTCCTTGTTGAGGCAAAAAATCTAGAAGATTTTTTGTCGAGTGTGAAAGAGGCTTGGGAGAGAAAACTAGGGCACCCATAAAATCATTTGATATTATGGGTCCTAGCTAAAGTGTTTTGAGTGACGTTCACGAAAAAACACGTACCTTAGCTGTTAGACTTGTCTCTGGCAAGTCGTGTCAGCATTTTTTACTTAACGTCATAGAAATATAGCCGGTAAGACTCCAAATTAAGCCAAAAATTTAGAAAATTTTTGGCTGGGGTGGAAAGGGAGTTATCCACCCACAAAATCTTACGATTTTGCGGGAACCCGGAGGGAGGAAAACCAAAATTTTAGCTGTTAGGCTTGCAACGCAAGCCGTGTCAGCGTTCCCTTAAGGGTGAAATAAAATTGCAGGTTTAAACCCTGCAATTTTATTTTCAAAAATTTTGGTGTTACCCCAGTTTTACTGATGGTCCTTATCCCAGCAACAATTTTTATACTTTTTCCCGCTTCCGCATGGGCAAGGGTCATTGCGTCCAGCCTTTGGTTTATCGTTGTAGATTGTCTTTTGTACCTGCAATTTCTGCTTTTGTTTTTGTGCGGCGCGCTCCTCTGGAGTGAGCTCTTTACCTGTGAAAAGTATCTTTACAGGTTCTGGTGCTGGCTCTGGTGGTTGGCGTCTAATTCTAGCATTTAGTAGCACTTTACAGGTGGTCTCTTTAATCTTATCAATCATGGCGTCGAACATATCAAAGCCCTCTTTCTTGTACGCCATAATAGGATCCTGTTGACCAAATTGCCTTGAAAGGATTTCGTCCTTCATAATCTGCATATTTTCAATCTGGCTCATCCAGTTGATATCAACCATACGGAGAAGAACCTCTCTTTCGATGTCTTCAAAGTCAATACCGAGCTCGGCTACCTCGCTATGACGCTCATCATAACGTTTGTAGATGATATCCAAAACTTTTTCAATCACGTCATTGACATCACAATTTTCGACAAATTCTTCGGTTATTGTATTGCTTTCCTTCTCAAGAAGTCCATTTTCAAGCTCTTTGTTAAGTGCCTCTAAATCCCAGTTATAATAAGGAATATCATCAGATATAATCTTATGCACGCTTGTTGAAACGACGTCTGGGAACATTTTGAGTATTTGGTCATGAACTGGCTCGCCGTCAAGCACCTTGTTACGCTCTGAGTAGATGATTTCTCTCTGCTTATTCATAACATCGTCAAATTGAAGAACGGTCTTTCTTATGCTAAAGTTTTGAAGCTCTACCTTGCGCTGTGAGGTCTCAATCTGTTTAGAAAGTTGTTTAAACTGAAGTGGTGTTGAGTCGTCTATCTTAAAGAAAGCAAGAAGTTTACGTAATTTATCAGTTGCAAAGCGTTTAAATAGGTCGTCATCAAGTGAGAGGAAGAATACGCTTGAGCCTGGGTCGCCTTGACGTCCAGAACGTCCGCGGAGCTGGTTGTCAATACGGCGAGACTCGTGGCGCTCGGTACCTATGATGTGAAGTCCGCCTAGCGCAATAACCTCCTCTTTCTCCTTATCGGTGACCTCTTTATGCTTGTTGTAGAGTTTGTTGTACTCCTCTCTTGCCTGGTTTAGTTTTTCGTCATCCACATAGTTGAAAGCGGTTGCATAGGAGATTTCTTCGTCGGTGTAGCCCTTGTCGACCATCTCCTTCTTTGCCATAAATTCTGGGTTACCGCCAAGCAAAATATCGGTACCACGACCTGCCATGTTGGTGGCAATGGTGATAGCCCCTTTTCTGCCTGCCTGAGCGACAATCTCACTTTCTTTTTCATTGTTCTTTGCGTTGAGCACTTGGTGCTTAATGCCCTCGCGTTTAAGAGCAGTTGACAAAAGTTCTGACTTATCAATATTAATAGTACCAATTAGGGCTGGTTGACCAGTCTTAACGCACTCTTTAATCTCCTCGATTATAGCTTTAATCTTGCCGTCCTCAGAGATGTACATGATATCAGGATAGTCAATTCTTTGTTTTGGTCTATTTGGCGGAATGATAACAACGTCAAGGTTATAAATTGTTCTAAACTCGCCCTCTTCTGTCTTGGCTGTACCTGTCATACCTGAAAGTTTTGAGTAAAGTCTGAAGAAGTTTTGGAAGGTTATGGTTGCGTAGGTCTGGTTTTCGTCGCGGATGTCAACACCCTCTTTAGCCTCTATCGCCTGGTGTAGTCCTGAAGAGAAACGGCGTCCTGGAGAAAGACGTCCAGTAAACTCGTCGACTATGATAACCTCGCCATCCTTTACGATGTAGTTTTCGTCGCGATGCATGATAAAGTTTGCGCGAAGTGCGTTGTTGATATAGTGGCTGAGCTCTATATTTTCAATATCTGAGAGGTTATCTATATGATAAAAGCTCTCCGCCTTTCTTATACCTTTATCGGTTAGGTTTATCTGCTTAGTCTTGATATCAATTTCTACGTCATCGTCTTTTTTAAGAGATTTGGCAAACTTTTGAGCCACTTGGTAGCCATCAGTCGATTTGTTACCACGTCCGCTGATAATAAGTGGAGTACGCGCCTCATCAATTAAGATACTATCAACCTCGTCCACTATGGCAAAGTTAAGTCCGCGTTGAACACGCTGATTTTTATTTCTTGCCATGTTGTCACGAAGATAGTCAAAGCCTAGCTCATTGTTTGTTGTGTAAGTTATATCGGCAAGGTATGCCTTGGTCTTTGCCTCGTCATTCTGTCCGTTTAGTGACACGCCGACCGAAAGACCTAAAAACTTGTAAACCTTACCCATCCACTCGGCGTCACGTTTTGCAAGGTATTCGTTGACCGTTACGACATGCACGCCTTTGCCGGTGATTGCGTTAAGATAAGCAGGCAAGGTCGCCACCAGCGTTTTACCTTCACCTGTTGCCATCTCGGCAATACGTCCTTGATGGAGAGCGATACCACCTAAAATCTGCACATAAAAGTGGCGCATGTTAAGCACCCTTGCTGACGCCTCTCTAACCACTGCAAAAGCCTCAGGTAGAAGGTCGTTTAAGCTCTCCCCTGTCTTGTACCTATTTCTAAACTCGTCAGTGCAGGCGCGGAGTTGCTCGTTTGTATAGCCTTTATATTTCTCCTCAAGTGCGATAACCTTGTCTGCAATCTTCTTTAATTTCTTAATCTGTGATTTGTTTTCATTACCAAAAAGTCCCATTTTTACTCCTTAAAAAAATACTTGCTTATAATATTTTAATGATTTTTTACAAAATGTCAAATTATTTACAAGATAAAATTACTTTTCCTTCTCTTGCTTTCAAAATACAAAGGAAATATAATCAAAATTACAATTTTAAAGAAATATAATCAAAAAAAGATTGTGAACTTTTTCACAACCTTTTTACATAAACTTTTGTGCAAGAAATATTAGTCAACTTCTTTGTTTTTGTATTTGTCATTTTTTACCTCATACAACCCATTATACATATTGACGTAAAAAAGTCAAAGGATTTTAAAATTATTTTGGAAAAAATAAATTTATATTTAATTTAGCTATACTTGACAATTATATTAATAAATGATATTATTATTTAAAAGATTTTACATTAATGAGGGTTTTATGGCAAATAGCTTTATTTTAAAAAACAATATTAAAATTAAAATTGGTGATAAAGAAGAAAATCGCACACAGAACATTCATATGGCAACAAACGAGAGTAGCCTTTTCTCCTTTAGAAACGGGGTTGGTGATGACAGTCAAGTTATGAGCATTGATAGCCGTGGTAGAGGCGACTATGTTGTTAAGCTTAAACCTGAGGCTTTTATTGGCTTTGGAAGGCAAAAATTAAGTGAAAGCAAAGTTTTTAAAGTAGACGAGAGTGGAAATCTTGTCCTTGATATTACACCTGGCGCCATCTCTATCACTAAGCGTAGCAATGAAGAACTTGTGATAAAAGTCAATAGTGAAGGTAAAACTCCTTATACCATTGTTGTGAATGCGACCGCTATCACTCTCACCAGCGGTGAAGAGAGTTATATCTGCCCAGCAACAGGCGAGGACTGCATTGATATAACCATGCAAACACAGGCTATTGAAATGATGATGGCTGGTGGAGGAAATAACGTTTTCAAGCAGATTGGTAATATTCGAGAAATTCCTGCTAACCTCATGGGTGCATACTTCAGTTTAATGAAAGATAATAGTGTTGCAAGGCTTAACAACGGCATGGTTTTAACTCGTTGTAAGTTTTCTGATGCAGAGGGAGCACAACCATATTGTTTTATTAGGCAAAAAGTTAATGGCAAGGATGAGAGCCTCCTATTTGCAGATGGAAGATATACCATCTGCTCCCCTACTATGCTTGCTCAATATAGCGATGAAAATGGAGAGCGAAAATATAACTTAGTACTTGAGGCAGAAGTAGCTAAGCGAAGAACTTCATATAACATCCCTATAGAAATGGATGAAAAAGGCGAAACACTAAAAGCTACAGAAAGATTTGATGAAGGCTATAAAGCACTTTTAGAAGGCACTGGCATTAAGCTAAGCGATAAGACAATAGATGGTCCTACATTGGTAGTGAGAGAGTCAAGAGATGACCTCTCAAGAGAAATGGAAGGTGGAAGGCTAATATTTGGTGAAAAAGATGACAGGTCATATTCTAAATATAGATTTGCTATCAAGCCAAGAACGCTTAGTGGAGAGTTGCCATCAGAAGAGCTTTATCAAAACTCAACGGAAGAAGAGCCTGAAGCACCTGCTATTGAGGCAGAACCCGACTCTGAAATTTCTGAGCCTTTTTCGGCAACATATTCGAGCAAGGCAACAGAAGGTTATACAACTGGAGTTAGTTTTGTAACACCAGAGGCAGAGCCCGCTCCTGAGCCAGAAGAAACACCAGAACCTGAGACAGAACTTATTAGACCAGCACCTGCAAGACCAGCTGAGCCCGCACCTGCACCTGAGACCCCACCTAGACCAGCAACACCCGCTGATGACACTGGTAGTCCTAGTGAAACACCTGCTCCAGCACACGAAGCTGAAGGCGAGAGACCAGCACCTGCGACAGCAGGAATTGCAACAGGTAGCGAGCCTACAGCAGAAGGTGGCGAGACCGAGGCTGAAGAGCCTGCTCCAGCTGGTGATGCAAGCGGTGGCGATTCTGTCAGCAGTGCAGCAGAAGAAGAGAGAAAGAAAAAATTCGCAGAAGCACAAGCTAAAGCCGCTAAGGCAATGCAGGATGAAGCAGATAAAAGACTCTTAAGAGCTAAGAATGAAAAATTTAAGCAGACGCTGCAGGTTATCAATACTGCCATGGGTGAGTCGCTTACCTATGTTGGAACATGGATGCTTATCTGTTGTATGATACCTGGCGTTGGCGCTGCCTTAATAATACCTGCTCTGATTGTGGCAGGAATTGGATTATTTCAATCAACCTTTGCAGACAAACTTGTATTTGACCCGTTTAGAAGGATTAAGCATAAAGTTAAAGCTATGGAGGACGAACAAGCCGAAGAATTTGGAGCGCGTGACCAGTTTATCGAAAACGAAAAGACGCTTGAAAAATATAATCAACTTTCACAAGAGAAAATTGCACAGCTTGACGCGCTTTATTTAAGCGAAAGTGGTAATGCCTTTGCAAAAGAATTTATGGCACTATATAACCAAAACGGTGTTGGATTTGTTGCAAGTTTAGGAGAAGGCAGAACGCAACTTGCCTCCCTTGAAAATCTTGACAACAGAATTTCTATGGCAAGTATGTTAGACGCAATATCTAAAGAAAAAGCTCCTGAAAAACGACAAGAATTGATAAATACCTTTACAACCACCTTCTTCCACGATTTGCCAGAGAAAAGCACTACACGCGAGGACGGCAGTAAAACTCCTAGCGTGGAAAGTGTGAGAGAACTATTTAACCCAGACAACGCATCCGCACTTGAGAGTTATGTTAGAGCGCTTAATGAGGCAAATAACGCTCAGCTTAGAGAGCGCACTCTATACGAAGAGCAAAGACAAGCCATCCGCGAAGCTGACAAGTATAGGCTTGCATATCTTTCACACACTGACAAGTTTACCGAAGAAGAAAGAGTTAAGTTCTTCCATAGATATGGAATTGACATACTTAAGAATAACGCGCTTAACCAAAATGGCTCAAGTGAAGGTATTGATAGGATTTTAGAGGTTATTCCTGACGAGACAAGCAAGAGACAGGCTATCATCGAGTTAGATAATGCCGCTGCCACTATCCAAGCTGACCTTGACTCAATAACCGAAGTTGCCAAAGCAAGCAATAAAACGCATGAAGAAATTGATACACTTAGACGTTTTGTAACCACATTGCAAGAGCTAGAAAAGACGAAACCTTTACACCCTATGAGTGCTTGCGTGGAAGCAGAAACAAACTTTTTGCGAGATTACACCCTCACCTACTACGGCGGACTTGATGGAAGTAGGCTTGCACTTAGCGAATTAAGTTTACCGTCAGATATAACTGGAATTACGGCAACACATGTTGACGAGCTCAATACCATAATAAAAGGGCTAAAGGGTAATAATCTTCCAGGGTGTACATCTGCAGATATAAGTTTCACAGGTACAAGCCTTGCTCAAGCTCGATATGATATGTACAATGCTCTTAACCACACCGACTTCTATAGCGAAGTGGCTGAGCTTTATGCAAGTGGAAGAGCATCTTCTCTTTTGCCAAACCCTCAAGCAAAAAATGCTCAGCGCTCAGGGACTATTGACGAGCTTGCTGAAAGGCTTGCCAAAGAACATATCATTGATATGCTTATAGATAAAACCGAGCTTGCTACTGACGACAACGCTAAAGAAAGATTACGCGCAGAATTAACTAAACTTTCAGCAAACGAGATAATTGGTAAATATAAAATAAGAACATCTTTGACGGGCACAAGTTTAAACTATACTTTGCCTGGAGAAAGCACAGTAAGGACAATAACTGGTGATTCTTCTACTTTGCATTATGTAGACTATATAACTGTCAAAGGAATATATGAAAAAACTAAGTGCAGAAGAGTTGCCGAAATGACTGAAAAACTTGCCTTCGCATATGATGGTGACCTTGTTACTCAAACAACAATTGACGGTGATGGCGGGAAAAAGTATACAAGATACGTTGTAAATGGAAAAACGCTCTCCTTTGGCGCGCTTAAAAAACAATATATAGGAAAATATCCATACTTTGCGGGATTTACAACTGATCAGCAAAAAGAATTTATCAGAATAAGTCTAGCTCTTCAAGAAAGGCAGAGGCTCGCAAATGAGAGTGCTAAGCCTGAACAGGCAAAATTCTATCGCGATAGTGAGCAACTTCTTATCATGATGATGTCTGGGCGGATGTCTACTGCTATTGATATGCAAACAACTTTTGCATCGTTTGATGCAGAGCTTGACAAATATACAGATAAATCTACAAAATTAACAACATCTGGCAGAATATTTAAAGAGAAATTAGATGGCTATACCAATGTGGTTAAAATTGTCAAGGCGCTTGGGCTTGATGCGACTGAGAGCAAGAGAATTATTGAAGAGTTTTCTCATGGCGGTATAAGCCTTAGAGATGTAATTCTTGAAAAAACAAAGGATATAAGCGTTGATGGTAAAACAATACTAGAAATTTTAAAGTCACATGCAACCTATGCTGGTAGTCGAATTGATAAATTAAAATATGACGAGCTTTTGAAACTTTGTGAAGAGCTTGATCGTCATGCTGATGACAATGCTCAGACAGATCTTGCAAGGGCTAGAAGTCACTTGGGTGAGGACTTTACAAAACGCGAATTAAAACTTCGCAGGAAAATGGCAAAAGGCAAACAACAAGAGTCCTACACCACTGCTGAGTTCTTTGCAAATCAAGGTGTAACAGAAGTAGACGGTAAATTTACCTCTCGTATACTCCCAGGTGAAACATTTGATAGTAGAAAAGATATTGAAGATGCTATCGCCTCGCGTCTTGCCGGAGCCAAAAATGACAAAGCACGTGAAAATATGATTAAAAATTGGCTAAGCACATTGGAAATGGACAAGAAAGAGTATGATAAGCAGAGAAAGAAGTTCCTTACCAAAAAGCTTACCACTCCTGAGGCTCAAGCACTCGAGAAAGGCAAGAAGGCAATTGAAGAATTTAAAGCTGACAAACAGCAGTATAATAAAGCCCTTGAAGAGGTTAACAAATGGCTGAACGGCGAGCTTACTAGAAAACCTAGAATAGGTTTTGCAGGAGAATTTGGCTTTACTGATATCGTTTCTTCACAAAAGTATGGTCTTAAAAAAGGACTTGGCGTCGATGTTGATAAAATACAAAAAATTTTAGATAATGACAAGCTCTCTGACGAGCAAAAGCGTAAAAAGATACAAAAGCTTGTTAATAAATATGAGAAACAGCTAAGAATTAAAGAGCATAGACTTACAGCAGAACAGCAAGTTCGAGAGGAAAGTATCTATGGTGCCACTCATGAAGACAGGCAGGCAATGGCTATTAAGGCTGAGCGAGACCAATACGAAAGAGCTAGTAAAAAGGTCAATGCTAAGCTTGAAAAACTTCTCAAGTGGGCGCAAAACAAAGATAATGCTGAGGCGCTTAACATGCAAGAGCTTATCAATGCAGTTGCAAATGGAGATACTGAGTATTTAACTAGATATTATGGCGGAGAAGACAGAATTCCTGAAGAGCTCCAAGGGCTTATCGAGGAAGAAGATGTCTACCTATTTGACGAGCTGGGCGTGGATATAGATGAACTTAGTGATGACGATATTGAAAGTCTTTCACTGAGAGGTAAAAGTCCTAAGGCCGCTAAGAAAATTAAAGAAAAAGCTAAAGCTCGCAATGCTAAACTTACTAGAAAACTCTCTGCCCTCGCGACTAAAACCAAGGAAAAAACTGATAAAAATTTAACAGCTAAGAGAGTTAAGGGTGCAAAGGCTCAGACTAAAGCGGATGAAGCAGAAGAATTCCATAAGACAGAGCTTCAGGCAAAGGACCGCTCAGTTGTCTTAAATGCCTTCAATGCTCTTGCTGGCTTCCTTGGCAAGAAAAAGCAAAAAGCTGAGGCGGAAGCGGCAGCAGCTCATTCTGCACCAGAGGTTACGCATGAAAGAGCAACTGAAACATCAAGAACAGCAACGGAAAGAGTGACTGGAGCACCTGCGTCTGAGGCAGCGGCGGCTGAAGCTGAGGCGCCTGAGGCTGGAGCTTAGTCTCTTGACATATAGTAAGGGCTTGCTAAAAATTATATTTATTTAGATGTAAAATATTTATTGTGATTAAAAATCAATTTAACTATTAATTTACTTTATAATATAATAAAAAAGTGGAAATTTAATTTTAAAAATTATTTTTCCGCTTTTTTATTAATAATATTTATATTTTTATTTTTTTGTTATTTTATTTTATTATTTTTTGTGTTTTTTTATTTCAATATAAATTAATTTATTTAAATTTTATTTTATATATTGTTTTATAACTCTTTAAATCAATATTAAAAAACACTTTACTATTTTTATAGAAAATGCTATAATAAAAGGGCAAAAATTAAGAAAAAAGGACAATATTTTTATGAAAATGGGCGTTGTTGGATTGCCAAACGTTGGCAAAAGTACTCTATTTAATGCTATAACTAATGCGGGCGCGGAAAGTGCGAACTACCCTTTCTGTACAATTGAGCCAAATGTTGGCATTGTTGATGTGCCAGACAAAAGGCTAGAGGTACTGGGAAAACTGTATAACACGCAAAAAATCACCCCTGCTTCCATTGAGTTTGTTGATATTGCTGGGCTTGTTGCTGGTGCGAGCAAAGGTGAAGGGCTTGGCAACAAATTTTTAAGTCATATCCGTGAGGTTGACGCCATAGTACACGTGGTAAGGTGTTTTGAAAATGAAAAAATCATCCATGTTAACGGCTCGATAGACCCTATTCGCGACATTGATATTATCAATCTTGAACTTGCGCTTGCCGACCTTGAGCAAGTTACTAAGCTCTATGAAAAAAATGCAAAGCTTGTCAAAACTGGCGACAAAAGTTTAATAGCAACCGTGAGTCTGCTTGAAAGAGTTAAAGAGGCGCTTGAAAATAACCGCCCTGCTCGTAGTGTTCCGCTAGAGGGCGAGGAAGAAGAGAAGATTATGAAAAATCTTCAACTTTTAACTGCAAAGCCTGTCATCTATGTTGCAAACGTTAGTGAAGATGAGGTTGGGAAGCCTGACAACGATATGGTTAAAGCGGTTAAAGATTTTGCAGAACGAGATGGAGCAAAGGTTATATCACTTTCTGCCAAGATTGAAGAGGAGCTTGTCGGGCTTGAGAGTGAAGAGAGAGAGGCTTTTAAAGAGGAGCTTGGCATTACTGAAAGCGGGCTTGAGAAGCTGGTTGCAACAAGTTATGACCTGCTTGGGCTTATGTCATTCCTCACTGCTGGTGAAAAAGAGGTTCGAGCTTGGACCATTAAAAAGGGTACCAAAGCACCACAGGCGGCAGGAAAGATACACACCGACTTTGAAAAAGGTTTTATCAAGGCAGAGGTTGTATCTTACTCAGATTTAATTGAAGCGGGCTCTTATCTTAAAGCCAAAGAAAAAGGCAAAGTCCGCATGGAAGGCAAGGATTACGTTGTCCAAGATGGCGATATTATGCTGTTTAGGTTTAAT
>CAKNIB010000009.1 GCA_930979925.1 uncultured Clostridia bacterium | reverse complement strand
AATTATCTCCTATAAGTATATTTATACAATTTTTACTTTTGTGTTGAAAATTTTACAACATAAATTTTAGTTTTATTTTTGCCATTTGTCAATAGCTTTGAAGGAAATATTTAATCAAACAAAAAGCATATCAAAAAGATATGCTTTAAAATTTGATGTTTTATTTTTTTTGATTTTTATTGTAGCCAATATCTGTCAGTTGTTTCTTCCCATATATCTTTTAAAAGGTTGTCCTCAACTTTTGCATTATTTTTAAAATCTTCGTCGTTATTAAAAAGTGTTGCTTCTTTTGTTTTTTCATTGTAAAGTTCAATGTTATACTCATCGTTGCCATTGTCGACAAGTGTAACAGCATAATAGACACCTTTATATTCGAACTGCATTTCACTATAGCTATATAATGCCTCTATAAAATCGTCTAGATTAGGTTCAAAAGGTTTGCCTTCGCTATAAAGCTTTTTAGCTTTATTTACCGAGATAAGGTTTGGGTGAATAGCGCGAGCTGGATATTTTTCTCCAAAAGAATTTAAAATCCAGCCGCATTTATCGCATTCTCCATTTCCGAATTGGTCTTTTAAACATTCAGTTCCGCATACAGGACATTTAGTCGCAATCTTTCTTTTAAAAGTGCTTTCTTTTCCACAGATAGGACATGAGCCATTTGCATCAATAGTGATATAATGTCCACAATCGCATTTGTAATTTGCCATTGAAAATCTTTGAGATGGCTTTTCTGTAAGACTTTCTATAACATAAAAAATTTGTTCTAAATTTTTAAAATCAACATAGATAATAAATTTTGTATCCTTAGAATTTTCTATGTTGATTTTTGTTTGTGTTAAATCTTCAGAGTTATATAATTCCTGTTGATAATTATAGCCATATATAAGATATTTGAGATTTGCGAAGATACTTAAATCTATTGATAAAATTTCTTCTTTGCTTGGATAGAGTTTAAAATAGCCAATATAATTTTTATTTGTAAACACATCAAGACAAATCTCCGCTTTTATACATTTAAATTTGCATCGAAAAGTAGGGATAGGATACATTTCATAATTAAATTTTTGTTTGATTTTTATACTATGCCCATATTGGAAATCTAAAGCATGCTCAACACAATGACTTCCAAGAAATTTTGTCAGCTTGTCTATTTTTATAAAAACTGGCATATAAAGTTTATTTAAATTTTCTACAGTTATTTTCATATTTTGATTATATCATATTTATATATATTTTTAAAATAAAATTATCATTTTTTCATCTTACAAATAGTCAGGATTTTCGACTTTATCCCATATATCTCTGATATACTCATCGCCTATTTTTGCATTTTGTATAAAATCTTCTTTATTTTTGAAATAAGCAACTTCATCATCTTTTGGTCCCCAGCCCATTTCAATCTCGTTATCACCATATCTATATAGACAAAACATCAAGTTTTTATATACAAATCCTGTTTCTCCATAAAACTCAAATGCTTCAAGAAAGTCATCTAAGTCAGGTTTCAAAGGTTTATTTTCTTTATATAATTTTTTTGCTTTATTTAGTGAAACTAAGTTAGGGAAGATTACCTTATCTTCGTTTATTTCTCCAAGTCTATTGTTATACCACCCACAATGATGGCACTCACCATTCCCTGTTTTGCTGGCTAGTAAACTTTTATCACAAAAATCACATTGTATTTCATATATCTTATCATATGGATTGTATTTCATAATTGTCTCCTTTTAACAATAATGTTTATTTATTTTTTCGTCGTTTGGTCCTTTGTATTCGGGCCTTGGAGGGTGTATATTATTTTTTGTCCACTCCCAAAAGTGATCATGGGGGAAGGGATGAGTGTGCGTTGAATCATTATGGTCCCAATCTCTATCCCAAATAGCTTTACCGTCATTATCGTACCATCGTTGTTGTAATAATTTTTCAGTTTCTTTGTCATAATAATCTGTTCTAGAATTTGGCGGGCAACCTTCAATGTCTTTGTTATTTTTCCCATAAGGCCCATAAATTTTTGTTATTCCGCCACTAGGTTTACACATTCCCATTATAGCACCTCCTGTGGCAATAATTCAAAGTATTTTGAGATTGTTTCTCCGCCAATGCCGATAATTTTGAATTTTAGATTTTTGCCGATTAGGTTTTTTACTCTTAGTTCGGTTGTGAATAGTCCAGCAGTGTTATATTTTGTCTTTATTTTTTCCTCATCTAAAAACCATTCGATTTTATCTGCAAATATAGTTTTTACTTGTATAATTCCTTGATAATTATCTACATCAATTGAAACAATTTTGGGAGCGCCGATGAAGTTATCATTTCTTGTAATTTTAAATAAATTTTTTGTCTCACCAAATGAGAGCTTGTCCCATTCCACATGCTCATATGGATTTTTTATTAAGGGAATATTGTTTTGCTTTGCTTCAATTCCACTTCCACCAAATTTATTTAAATCTGCAATAATTTTCCAGCGTATTAATTTATCATAAATAATAAAGTCAACATTGTATGCCAAAAAGTTATAAATTCTATAAAGCAAGAATAAAATACTATATGAGATTTTTGTGTATAAAGAAGAAAACTATTGTTGCTCTGCTGTGTGCAATGATTATTTTAGCAAGTGTTGTATCTGTTACAGTTATAACTACCTCTTCCATGCCAAAGCCTGAGTACTCTATTGTCATTGACGCTGGCCACGGCGGGAGAGATGGCGGAGCGGTCGGTGTAAACACGGGTGTGACTGAAAGCGAGCTCAATCTTATGTACGCCAAGGAGCTAGAAAGGCTGTGCGAGGAGTTCGGCATTGGGGTTACTATGACCCGCTCTGATATGAATGGTCTCTATGACGAAAGTGCGCCAAACAAGAAAAAGAGTGAAATGGAAAGGCGGAAGAATATCATAAATAGTAGTGGCGCCGACCTTATGGTCAGCCTTCACATGAATAGCTTTCCTCTTCCGTCAGGCAAAGGTGCTCAGGTGTTTTATGCTAGTGGTAGCGAGCATGGCTTTGACCTTGCAAAGAGCGTACAGACCTCCATTTGCCAAAACTTTGACAGCGCAAGAAATTATGTATCAGTGGGCGACTACTTTGTACTAAATTATTCGGAGATGCCAGCCGTACTTGTGGAGTGTGGATTTTTATCTAACCCTGAAGAAGAAAACCTTTTGCAAACTGAGGAGTATTGCGAAAAGTTCTGCTACTCAATACTCGCCGGAATACTCGGATATTTTGAGATGTAGATATTGGGGTGGGAACAAATCGCTAATCCAAAACTAAAAAAGAAAAACGAAGAAAGAAGAAAGAAAAGTTGCGGGTGATTAAAATAAATATGTGTTTTGCTCGTGGCTAAATGTTTGGATTTTGTTGCATCAAATGTGAAAATGTAAAAAGTTGTATGTGGATAATTGAAAAGTTATCCACATTTTATTTAAAATATTTTTGTGTAGGACAAAGTTTTAAAACCTTTAAAAAAGGAAAACTTTTTCGTGGGAAAGCAAGATTTTTTCACAATTTTGCAAAATAACGCAATTTTGCTTGACAAAAAAGTCGGGGGGGGTACAATAAATTAACTTTTTATAGAAATATGCTTTTTATCGCTTTTTTAGCTGTTTTTGGGCAAATATGCCCAAAAATTCGGGTCCCCGCAAAATCGAAAGATTTTGTGGGTGAAAATGTGGATAACTGACTTAAGTTATCCACATTAGAGAAAAATTGAAAAAGTGATAAAAAGTATACTACAAAAAAGTGGAAAAAGGCGAAGTCAAATCGTCAAATAAAACTTTTCTAAAATTCACTAGATAATTTGACGCAACTATGACGTCACCACTGTGACAACTATATTTTATATATGTAAAATATGGGTGTATTCTATAAATTATGGTATTAAATTAAAAAGTTTATCAAATACTAAAGTTAAAAGGAGAAAATTATATGTCAACAAAGATGAAATTAGCATCGTTAATATCAGCGTTTATATTAGTAGTAGGATTGGTTGTTATTGGCGTACTAGCAGCAAGTAGCAAAACTATTAGTATGAATGGTAGCGTTTCTTTTAATGTTCTAGATAAAAGTCTATGGGTGAAAGAAGTCCGAATGCAAGAGACGGGATCGGAAGCGGTTGAGATAGCCGATTTTACCCCAGGTTATATAAATGGCGACTTTAACTTTACGGTTGGAGATTTTGAGAACAACCGAGGCTCTTTTGCTATATATTTTGATATAATAAATACAACGTTATTATATTATAATGTTTCAGTTACAATACCAGAAAGTTATGAGACAAATAATATTGAGGTGAGCATAGTAGACAGTATTCCTGCAGGGATAACGTCAACTATTACTGAAGATACGCAAGCTACAACAACTTTAGAGCTAACGGTCATTAACCCTAATCTAATAGATATAGATTTAAGTGATATAGTTATAAATATAGAGGAAGTTCCACCAACCCCAGCAAGCAGTTTTACATTTTCCTTTAACGATACCGACCATACAGCTACAATAACAGGTTTTACTGGCAGTGAAGAAGAAATTTTAATACCTTCTACAATAGATAAAATCAACGATACAGTGGGAACTGAGGGCTCAAATTACACAGTTATAGCTATAGGACGGGGGTTAACGGGTAATGGTGCTTTTCAAAATTCAAAAATTATTGAAGTGATTTTGCCAAATTCTATACAAATAATTCAAGATACCGCCTTTTGGGGCTGTCAAAACTTAATCTCAGTAGTGATTCCATCTAGTGTAACAAGTATTGGCACTCGTGCCTTCTATGATTGTGGAAGTTTAACCTCAATCACAATCCCAGATAGTGTAACAAGCATCGGTGATTCTGTCTTCATGTATTGCGATAGTTTAACCTCAATCACAATCCCAGACAGTGTAACAAGTATCAGCAGTTCTGCCTTCTATAATTGCAGTAGTTTAACCTCAATCACAATCCCAGAAAGCGTAACAAGTATCGGCCCTTCTGCCTTCGCTGATTGCAGTAATCTTATATCAGTATCTTTTGAAAATCAAACTGGTTGGTTTACAACAAGTTCGTCTACGGCAACGAGTGGAACTAGTATAGATGTTTCTAATCCTGCACAAAACGCAGAGTGGATAACAAGCACATATGGTTATTATAATAGATACTGGAAGCGCTCATAAAAATTAACCTTTATGGTATAGAACTAAAATGCTTGTTTTATAGCAATATAATTTTGTAGATAATATGATGATGGCTATTATGTTTACACAAGAAATGCTTAATTAAAAGGTTGTTATACAAAAAATCTAATGTTATGTGATGCATTAGATTTTTTTGTGCTATGTCTAATTTTATTTTCCTTTGCACCTTAGTTTTAGGATATGGTAGTAGATTTCGGCGAGTTGCTGTGGGGTCTCTTTCATGCCGTTTCGGAGCCAGCACATTTCAAGGTTAAATAGCTCGCCGATAAACATCTCATTTGAGTACTGGTGTATTCGGCTATTGCCGTTACCTTCGTACAGACTATAGTATGCCTTATGATAGCAGTCATATAGCAGGGCGTCAAGGTTTTTGTCTAAGAATAATTTTATGTATTTTGAGAACTTTTGAAAGTTTTCGAGCGTGGTTATCATTATATTTTTTATTGCAAAGTTTAGCGAACGTTTTGAGGTTATGTCTTCAATCGTATCAACAAACTTTTCAAGCACAAAGCTTTCAACCACGTTCTCTTTGCTTGAGTAGTTGCGGTAGAAACCCATTCGGCTTACTCCCGCTTTATTTATTATATCGGTTACAGTAATTTCTTCAAAAGGATATTTTTCCATAAGCGAGAAGAGTGCGCTTGTTATACATTCTCTAACAAACAAATTAGTTTTATTTGGTTTCTTTGTCTGATACATTTTTCCACCTTTTATCACAGTTGTAAATTTTTCTAGAATAACACTTGTCAGTGAGGAGTAAATTTGATACAATTAGACCTGTTACAAGTGTAACACTTTTGTTATGTAATGTAAAGAAAAATATTTAAAAATTTGAGGTAATAGTTATGATTAAATTAGTGGTGGACAGCACATCAGAGATAGAGTTTAGCGAGGCGAAGGAGCTTGGGGTTGAGCTTATTCCTATGAAGGTCAGGTTTGACGACGAGGAATATCTTGTTGGGGTTAACTTGAGTGTAGAAGAGTTTTATCAAAAACTCGCTGAGAGCAAAAATCTTCCAAAGACCACACAAATTAACTGTGAAGAATATGTTGAAAAGATAAAGCCTATACTTGACGGTGGCGACCAGGTGCTTGTCATGAGCCTTTCTAGCGAGCTTTCTGGGTCTTTTAATAGTCTAAAGATGGCAAGCGAGGAACTTAACAGTCCAAATCTTGAGATATTTGATACGCTTTCAGTGACCTTTGCCTACAGGGCGCTAGTTTTTGAGGCGCTTAAAATGATACAGGGCGGAATATCTCTTAATGAGCTTAAAAATCAACTTGAAAATTTAAGAGATAAATTAAAAATTTACGCTATAATTGACAACGTCAAATATCTTATTAAAGGTGGAAGGCTGTCGCTTACACAAGGTATAGCTGCAACAGCTCTTAATATTAAACCTATTGTAACCATTAAAGAGGGTAAGGTAGAGGTAGTTAATAAGGCAGTAGGTTTCAGTTTAGCGCTTAAAACCCTTTGTAAACTGATTACAAATGTTGATGATACAAAGGAGCTTTACTATGGTCACTCAAACGATAGAGAAAAAGCAGAGAAGATGTATGCAATAGTTAAGAAACAGACAGGCATAGAGTTTAAAGATGTTTGTAATATTGGCGCTGTTATTGGAACGCACGCTGGACCAGGTTGCGTCGGTGTTGTATTTTTTGAAAAGTAAATCCGTCTGACTTAATAGCGAACATTATTTTATTTTATTCAATAAATATACAAAATTTTCTAATCTAACACAGAGCCCACGTGTTAGATTTTTTGATAATAGTTTTTTTGAATTTTTTCATTTTTATTTACATTTTTTAATAATTTTGGTATCCTTTTATTAAGATATAAAAGGGGACTGTATGTTTATTGCTATTTCGGGAATTTCAGGTAGCGGGAAAAATACCGTTATGCATCATTTGACGAAGATGCGGAGTAATCTCAAGATTTTAGAACGTTCTACTGCAACAACGAGAGAAAGGCGGGAGAGTGATGAAACTTATCAAACCTATATCTATATGAGTGAAGAGGAGTTTAAAAAGGGAATAGATAAGGGCATTTTTATAGAGTATGAAAATGTACACGGCTTTTATTATGGCACATTAAAAGAGGCTTTTCGAAAAGTTATCGAGGACAAAGAAAACGACTACGCTCGCGACATTGATGTTAAAGGGGTTATAAACTTAAAAAAATATCTTACTGGCAAGGTCGACATGGTGACTATCTTTTTGGATGCGCCAGACGAGGAGCTTAAGAGTAGGCTACTAAAACGTGGCGAAAGCAAGGAGCGTGCGGAGGCTCGGCTATCACGCGGAAAGCTAGAGCGAAGCTACAAAGACAACTACGACCTTGTGATTGAAAACATAGATTTAAATTCTACCCTGCAAATTATCAATGATTTTATTGACAAAAGGCGGGGCATAAAATGAGAAATGTCGTAGCCGTTCCAAATCAAAAGCGCCATGGCCATAAAATTTTGGCAATTCTTCTTGGCGTCATGTTTGTATTAATGATAGCTGTCTTTGTAATCTTTTCAGTAAACACGCTTAGCCTAAACGCAGAAGATGTGCAGGAGGTCAATGGCACAATCACCGATGTGCAGAGGAGGCAAAGCGCATATATAATAGCCATGGACGGAGAGGAGTATAGGCTTTTACCTGTAGTGGCTGGTGAGGCTGACGAAGACCTGCTCCAAGCTATTATCGGACAGAGTGCAACGCTGTACATCTATCCACAGGGCGAGGATGGCGATATCCTAGGCTTTTCAACAACTATCTATTCGATAGAGAAAGAGCAAGGTGTTAAGCTAGTAAAAGACAATGCTATTATAGGTTGCTGGGTATTTGGTGTAATAACGCTTATTATTCTAGCCTTTGAGATTGTTTATCTTGTCAAGTTTTTAAAAGAAAAGGATATTGTCCGAGGCGACGTTTTCAAACTTATGAACACTCGTCAGCTTATGATATCACAGCCGAGACAGCACTTCTTAAGGCTTTCTATGTTGCCACTTATTTTCGCGCTTGTTTTTATGGTACCAATGTGCATTTATAGCGAAACGGAAAGTGTGCTCTTCTATGTATTTTTAGGACTATTTTTAGGTTGTTTTTTAGGTTGTTTGATTTTGATGTTTTCCTTATTGCCTGCCATCAGGAAAAAAGAAATTGAGATGACTGACAAGGCACTTGCAACTCTTTCGTCAGAAGAAAACTTTAATGCTGAGCACAGCAATATAGTTATGGATGTTGGGAACTTTCTTGCCTATAGCGTGGAGGAAGATGGACTAAGGTATAGAGAAGAGAACGAGGTCGACTTTATAATCAACACTATTAAAAATGACCTGCCTGAAGGCGAGGATATTGAAGAGTATAGAGCTATGATTAGGGAGGATATTCGCGAAAGTAAAAATAGCCCGCCTGAGCAGAACAAAAAGGGAAGGAAAAAGGCTGAGGTAAATTACGCTGAAGGTAGCACACTTGTTGAAGAGACCATTCTTCCGTATGACCAGCTAAAGCTCACAACTAAAGTTTGCTTTCGTCATGCAAATGAGCTTATGGATATTTTTATCTGCTCTAACCTAAAAGAAGAGCAATTTCCTACCTTAAAAAATGATATCTTTTTAGAGCTGACTTATGACTTATATTATTTCATTAAAAAATATAATATTAAGGTGGAAGGACTAGATTATTGTCTTAAAAATAGAAAAGCGTTAATGGAAAAATATTGTAAATGCTTTACTGGCGGAAAAGAGTTTGCATATGTGGAATTTTCTGACGATGGCGAGAGACAACTTTTTAAAGAAAATAAAAACAAAATAAAAATAAATAGAAAGTAATCAAAAATAATCAAATTATTAAAAATATAATTATAAAATATTTTTAATTAAATAGAAAATTTATTTAAAAACAAAAAAGAGGACAATTCAAAGCTTTTTAGTCCTCTTTTTTAATTTATTTTTTAATTTTTATTAATTTTTTTTATATTTTAAAAATAATTTTTAATTTTTTTTAATTAATATTATTTTCAATATTATTTTCTGTATTTGTCTCTAAATTTTCTTCTATAATTTCTTGGCTATTTTCTTCTGTAGTTTCTTCTATTTCATTCTCTCTTGATTTTTGTTTTAAAAGCTCTGTTGTAAATATTGCGTATCCGAGAATTGCAAACGGTATTAAAGCTAGCCCGTAAATAGAGTTAAGGGTTATGCCATAAGCATCAATATCACCTATGCTCAAAAATTTGTCAAAGCTTGAAAATGTTTCAGAATAGCTCTCTCCAGCCTCAAGTGATCGGCCATAGGATACGGTGTCTTCATAAACCACATATCCATCGTCATCTATATAATAATAGTAGATAGCTACATATCTCAAATAGTAGTCACTATTGTTTGTTACTGTAACTGTAGTTCGATAACTAGGATTATTGGGGTCAGTGCTTTGATTTATCGTTGTAACTTCAATGTCAACATTTGGTCTTAATGGGTAGGCAGCAGGCAGAGCAAAAGCTAAAACGTTTGCAATTATGCTAAATCCAAGTAGGCTGTAGATAAATACTTTGTTTGACTTTTTGTGCTCGTTAGCTTGCGCGGTTGACTCGGGGACGGTGTCCTCGGCGAGTTTGTATTTTCTGTTTAAAATATACTTAGTCAGCGTTACTGCAAAAAGACAAACACCAGAGGCAAGTCCGGTGAGAAGGTTTGATAGTGACAGCGAGTACATGGCGTATGTGGTTGATGTAGAGTCATAATCTTTATATGGGTTATAAACACTTGTCAAAATTGCAAGCAAAATGATTGCGATAACGTAGCAACCTACCATAAAAAGTTCTAGCGCCGTCTTCTTTTCTTTCGCAAAAAAGTTGTACACGAATGCAAGAATAGCAGTAAGACCAAAGCCAAATGCTAAAAAGTAGATGGCAATAAGCGTGTTTTGGTATACAACGTAATTTCGGTAAGGGTCTATAAGAGTGACGCCATTGATAAAGCAGTTAATTGTAAAATACAATAGCACAAGCACAAACACCATTGTAAGAATGTTTATAATTTTTCTCTTTTTCTCCATAATAACTCCTTGATTAATATATATTATCACAAAAGGCAATAATCGACAAGCATTAATTGGATATTTGACAAAATTTAAAATATTGTGCCGTTTATCGACATTTTTTTGCTAAGCGGTAAAAACTTGTTGTTTTATAATTGATTATGGAGTTATTATGAAGGGCAAGTTAAAGTATTTATTGATGTTTTTGTGTTTTACGCTGTTATTTTTTGTTTTGTCAAGGGCAAGTATTTATGGAAAAATTTTACCTTTTGCCTTTTCCATGCTTTTTGCGCTTGCTTGGGCGAACCAAAAGGTTTGGCTACTTGCGCCTGCCTATTTTGTGGGCTATGTAATTAATTATCATGATTTTTCGCATATCATTATTGCTCTTGTAACAATAATTATGCTCGTCCTTCCTTATTATATCCATGTGGTCACAAAAACGACCATGAAAAAGTATGAGCTTTTTATCTACGCCTTTCTTTCTCAGGTTGCCTACATAGTTTTTGCATTGCTAGGAGGCGAGAACATAGTTTTTGTGGTCTGCACGGTGGTTTTTGGACTTGCCTTTTTATATGCCTGCCTTGTTATCTTTGAGCCTCTTATCATTCGCGGTTTTGCATATAAACTTACAGTTGGTGAGATGGTCTGCGGCGCACTAATTCTTATGGCGGTGGCTGCAGGACTTGCAGGTTGTGATATCTACGGCTTTTCACTTTTAAAACTTTTTATTTCTTTCCTGCTTTTGACAATAAGCCTTGTCGCCAGCCCGTCCTACTCACTCGTCTTTGCCTCTGTCATGGGAATTGGTAGCATGCTACCATCAAACAACCCGCTATTTATCGCGCCTTTTGTTATTTGGGCGCTTGTGACAATCATTTTTAAAACTCACTATCGCGTTTTTCCTGCTCTTGCGCTTGTGGCAAGCGAGGTTTTGATAACCTTCTATTTCGACCTCTACTATGGCTTTTCAGTGGTAGGGTTTATTCCAGCAGTTTTGGGCGCGCTATTGTTTGTTTGTCTGCCATCAAAGTTTTATAAATCTATATCTGTGCTTTTATCGTCAAACAATGATAGAATGGCTATCAAGAATGTGGTAAATAGAAATAGAGAACTACTTTACCGCAGGCTCAGCAATCTTTCAGAAGTTTTTTGCGATATGAATGATGTCTTTAAAAAGCTGATAAAAAGTCAGATGTCAGAGGAAGAGGTTAAGGATATGCTATACGAGGAGATAAAAGATAGCATTTGCAAGGGGTGTAGCGAGCAAAAACATTGTCATAGAACCTTTGGCGAGGATACTAAAAAGATTTTTAAAGAACTAATATCCATAGCTTTTGAGCGTGGCAAAATTACCTTGCTTGACCTGCCAAGTTATCTCTCTTCTAGATGTGGCAAGGCAAATCATTTGATAAACGAGATTAACACTTTGACAAGTCAGTATAAGTCCTACTCAAAACTTGTCGGCAATGTAGACACGAGCAAACTGCTTATCTCTGACCAGCTCAGCGGTATGTCTGGCATTATGAAATCGCTTGCTGGCGAGGTTGATAATATAGTGTCTTTTGACAGCACAAGAGAAAACAAGATTATTGACGAGCTTGCCACGAGCAATGTTATCTGCACGGACGCGGTTGTATATGAAAAAGGCGCTCGTACAACGCTTGCGTCGCTAGTTGTAAGAGAGGAGGATACAAATAAGTTAAAACTGCAAAAGGTGGTCTCAAAAATCTGCGGAGGCAAGATGGTGGTTTATGACGTCTATCCAACCGAGAAGGCGGGACTTGTAAACGTCAATTTAAAATCGGCACCTATGTTTGATTGCGTGTTTGGACTAGCCTGTCAACCTAAGAGTGGAGGGAGCGTGTCTGGCGACAGCCATAGTATAGAACGACTTGATGGCGATAAGTTTATGTTCGCAATATGTGATGGCATGGGCAGTGGAGACAAGGCAGGCGAAAAGTCTCAGACAGCGGTTGGGCTTGTTGAAAATTTTTATAAGGCTGGCTTTGATAATGAGATTATCCTCTCTTCCGTCAATAAACTGCTCAATCTCGAGCGAGACGATATGTTCTCAACTATTGATATTTGCACGGTCGACCTCAAAAACGGCATAGCTGACTTTGTCAAGATGGGAGCCTCTTCCTCCTATATCCGCGGACAAGACTCTTGCAAGATTATTGAGTGCGGAGCACTTCCTGTTGGCATTTTGCAGGACGCTAAAGCTATGACCAAGAAAGTTGTGCTAAACGAAAAGGACATGATAGTTATCTGCTCGGACGGAATAAACGACACTTTTGGTAGCGACAGCGAAATGAAGGACTTTCTTCTTACCATAAAAACCTCAAATCCACAGGAGTTTGCAGACGAGATTTTAAAGCAAGCTCTTGCCAACAACAACGGTTACGCAGTCGATGACATGACAGTGCTAGTGGTCAAGATAATTTAAAAAAGGGCATATGTCCTTTTTCTTAAAAATAAATGTTATCTATAATAAAATCACACAAAAGAAAAACAATATTTTTAAAATTTTATAATATTTTCAACAAACTTTAAAAAATGACGCAATTTTGCTTGACTCTTGGGGTGACACCAAATCCATAACGCGGCACGGCTAACGCCTAACCGCTATGGACCACACTTTTACGAGTACCTCTCAAAGTGTTTTTGGTTTCCCTCCCAGCTCCCCTTCCACCTCCTAGAAAATTCTTCTAGAATTTTCGTCGTAATGCGGACCCGCAAGGGGTGATTTTAATTTTACAACTAAGCAATTTTAATTTTCTTTAAAAAATGCGTCAAATCGCTTGACAAAAAATTCGGGGGGGGTACAATAAATTAACTTTACTAGAAATATATAATTTTTCATTTTTTAGCTAGCGCCGAAGGCGCAAAAAAGTATTAAAACTTAAAAAATAAAATTCGTTAAGCGGTTTGACGCCATAATAGCGTCACTCTCGTGATACTAATATCTTAAATAATTAAAATATATATAAAGTGGAAAATCATAGTATTAAAAGCAAGATTTTCCAAATACTAAGGAAAGGAGAAAAAATATGTCAATAAAATTAAAATTAATTTCATTTGTAACCGCATTTGTGATGATGTTATCTATAATGGTTGTAGGAGTTTATGCCTTGCAACAAACGATAAATCTAGAAGGAAGCATTAATTTCCAAATAGATGATAAAAGTTTATGGGTAAGCGATGTAAGAATAAAAAATGATAATTATACAGAAGAGCAATCAATAGAAAATTTTATGCCTGGGTATATAAACAATAATTTTAATTTATCTATTTCAACGATTACGAACAACTATGGCTCGTTTACTTTATATTTTGATATCATAAACACAACAGAAAAAGAATACAACATAAGTGCCTCGTATGCTGGGAGTGAGGCGAATGTAACCGTTTCTCCATCAATCACAGAAATTCCTGCAGGTACGGGTGAGACAATTACATCATCAACGCAACCTACAGCAACACTTGCGATTGAAGTTAGCTGTCCACAGGGCTCTTTAGTTGATTTATCAGATATAAGTATAATTTTTGAAGAAATACCTTCATATACTGCCACTATTAATGTTACTTATAGCGGGCTAAACGTAGAGGATATCTATATAGCAATTAATGACGATGAAGATTTTACACGCTATATAAAAAATTATGGAGAGGACCAAGTAATAGTTTTAAATAATGTCACAAGAATAGCATTTGGAGGAACAGGTTCAAAATTAACAAGGATGATTACCGATCCTATAGATATGACAGTAAAAAGCAATACAGGAATAAACGAAAGCATTTATTATGTTGGAAATACTAATGTTGATACTGATTTTTTAGGTTGGTATGAATTAACTCAAGATACTGTATTTAATATTACAATAGAACTTCATATGTAACATTGTAACCCCTTTTGATATGACAGTAACAAGCAACACGGGAATTAATGATAGCAAATATTATTCCGCTGCTTCCTCTAATCCAAGTGATGCAGAATTTTTAGGCTGGTATGAATTAAATCAAGATACTATATTCAATGTTTCAATAGTAGCAGCGCAATAGCAAGTTAGTGGATTTGTTTAGATTTGATACTGATATGTTGGTTTAAGCAAAGATACTATATCTACTCCGCCACTGGAACTCTGGCTTCTAGTTTAACGCCTTCAGTTTCGGGCGAGTAGTCTTCAACCGAGAAACTGCTCTCAGGATTGTCAACTATCTTGCCTTGACTGTCTCGTGTTTTAGGCGAAATAAAGTCGTAATAATCTGTTACGTTTTTATCTAATATTAGGCGCGGTGATTTATAGCCTAATATTTTTTCAAATTCAGGGTTGTCAGCCATGGTGTCAATTATATACTTTGCGCGCTCAAATTGGCTGGTTTCTACAATCTTTTTCGTGTACTCTTGATAGGCTTTGGCGTCAACAAGCCCGGCTTTCTCAAGCTCTTTTGCCTCTGCAATAAGCTTTTCAAACTCTATATGCTCTTTTAAAAGCTCATTTTGGAATCTCTCAAATTTCGTTTTAGCCTCAGGACGTCCTACAAGAGAGATAAGCTGGCAGGCGTCTAAGTTTTCTATGCGTCTTTGCAACTCTTTTGCGCGCGAGAAAGTGATATGGACGATAAAAGGTACGTGTCTATCATAGATATGCGCATTTACAACCTCATGAGCAAGCATGCCTGGCTCAAGCCCGCAAACTTGAGCGAGCATATACACAAGCGCTGAGTACTGGACAACATTCCAACTGCCAGCAGCCAAAGTGTCGTTTGACCTTTGGTTTAAAAATAGGTTTAACTTGCCGTCAGTAACATCAAAGTTCATGCCATGCACGCAAGGATAGAGGTGCATTTTATGTAAATCTTCATGGACGAATATCTCAGTTATCATGCTTCTAAAAGCAGGTTGATTTTTTAGATAGTAAATAACTCTGTCTATTTGGTCAAACATACCTTCTTTGTAAATCGCCTTCTTTCTTGCTTGAGCGCCGTACGCCTCGCCAATAGACCCACTCTCGTCTGCCCATTGGTCCCAAATGTGACTGTTGAGATCGTTTATGTTGTTGCTCTTTTTAACCCAAATCCAAATAATCTCATCAATGGCAGCTTTCCAGTTTGTATTTCGCAATGTTACAATAGGCATTTCGTCAGCCAGTTTGTATGTATTGTTTACATTAAAGATTTTTGCTGCATGTGCAGGCGTACCATCCTCCCATTTTGGACGCACAATCATGTTGGTATCCCAGCTACCTTCCTCTAAAATTCTATTTGTTGTTTTAAGATAGATATAGTCAGCTCTACTCATTTTTCCCCTCCCTTTTTAAGATTAAGTTTAACACAATTGAGTAGCGCTGTCAAGAAAAGTCAGTCTGCAAAATCAAAGAAAGACACATTAAAGAATCATTTTCTTTTTGCATGTAAAAAAGGTTTAAAATTTTTCAAATAACAAAAATAGACAATTTTTAACGTTTTTCAACGTTTTTTATTAAAATTTTTCTTGTTTTTTATAAATTTTTAAAAATTATTTCTTCTTTATATTGCACTTAAGTCTTCTTTATTGTATAATATCTTTGACAAAAATGCGGGCGAGGACGCCTGCTTGAGGAGAAAACTATGTTATCATGCGAGGAGTTTATTACAAAGAACAAATTATTTAAACGGGGAGAGATTATAGGAGTTGGTTGTAGTGGTGGAAGCGACTCTATCGCGCTCTTACATTATCTTGCCAAAAATCAAGAGAAATTTGACATCGAGGTTGTTGCTATCCATGTTGACCATGAAATACGCGAAAATAGCTATATGGATGCCGATTTTGTTAAAGAGAAAGCAAAAGAGCTGGGAGTGAGGTATTATAAGTTCCGCGTGGACGCACCAAAGATTGCAAGAGAAAGAGGATTAAGCCTAGAGACAGCAGCTCGCGATGCAAGATATGGAGTATTTAAATCGCTGGTGCAAAAGGGACTTGTTGACAAAATAGCGCTTGCACATCATATGTCTGACCAAGCGGAGACCATACTTATGCACATCTTCCGCGGTAGTGGCGTGGCTGGCGCGCGAGGAATGACTGCTATATCTGACCGCATATATGTTAGACCATTTTTAAATACCTCAAAAGAAGATATCTATCAGTATTTAGACGAAAATCACCTTGATTATGTAGACGATTACACAAATGACGATATCACATACAATCGTAATTTTGTGAGAAATGTAATCATGAAAAATATTGTGTCTCGCTGGCCAAACGCCGTGCAGGCAATAGTCAACTTTGGTCAGGCTGTCAAGGAAGACGACGACTATATAAACAAGCAAATTTACGCTGATGCAATTATTGCTGAGGACAAGCTGGTTCGCATCCCAATCTCATATTTTCTCTATGATAATGCCATTGTGATAAGAACAATCTTTAGAGCAGTTAAATCAATAGGTATTACCCAAGATATTGAGAAACGCCACATAGATGCTATTAAAAATCTTGCATTAAACGGCGAAAATGGAAAGAAAATATCTCTTCCTTTTGAGGCAGTTGCCGTAAAAGAGTATGATTATTTGACAATTTACAATCGCCATGAAGAAAAAGCGACTTTTGAAGCGCCTTTCAAGTGTGGAGAGTTTGACCTTCCAAATGGACAAAAATTAGTTGTAAAACGCGTCAAAGAGTTCGCGACCAACGAAGGACAACTCGTGCTTGATTATAGAAAAGTACCAAAAGACGCGGTTTGGCGTTTCAGACAGGAGGGTGACATCTTCACTAAGTTTGGTGGAGGTAGCAAAAAATTAAAGTCCTACCTTATAGACAAAAAAATACCATCAAGGCTTAGAGATAGTATTCCAGTACTTGCCTCAGGCAATGAGATATATGCTATCGCTGGAGTAGAGATATCAGATAAAGTAAAGGTTGAGGATGCTCCAACCGCTTATCTTGTAGAAATTAAAAAGTAAATAGTTTGGCAATATTAATAGATTTAAAAATTGGTATAAAAAGCTAATAACTTTAAAAAAGTAAGAAAAAATATAAAAACAAAAAAAGCAATAAAAACAACAAAAATAAACAAAAAATCGCGAAATTCTCGCGATTTTTTTTATATTTTATTGGTAATTTAAAAATTTTATAGCATTTTTTTCCTTTTTATGCTTAAAATTCTAAACTGTTAGGGTTTAGTAAAAATTCTTTTACCCCCATAATTAAATAGCCTTTTTCATTCCGCCTTGGCTTCATGTTTTTTTCAATTATAATAATTTTTTTGAAAGAATCATTGGTTTTATCAAAAGATTGTGTCTCTTGCCTCATTTTGTCTTCATCTGGAATATCATATGCAGATTGGATATAATATCTCTTGTTGCCTTGGTTTGCGACAAAATCGATTTCTAATTGTTTTCGTTGTGTTTTGCCGTCTTTAGTCTCTCTAGCTTCAACGACCCCAACATCAACATTGTACCCGCGATAACGCAGTTCGTTGTAAATTATGTTCTCCATTATGTGAGTATTTTCAATTTGTCTAAAATCAAGTCTAGCATTTCTAAGCCCGACATCTTCAAAGTATATTTTATATGGTGTATTTATATATTTCTTGCCTTTAACATCATATCTATTAACTTTTGAAATGATAAAAGCATCTTGCATGTAATCAATATATTTATCTATTGTTGTAGCACTTAAATTTACATTTTTTACTGATTTAAAGGTATTTGATAGTTTAGTAGGGTTTGTTAGGGTAGAAAGCCCAGACGCGATGATGTTAAGTAATTCCCCAATGTTTTCGGCATTGTTTAGATGCTGTCTTTCAACGATGTCCTTTAAGTAGACGTTTTGAAATTGTGTCCTTAAATAGGTAGATTTTTGCTCGTCAGTTTTCATTGAAACAATGGCAGGTAGTCCGCCATATACCATATAATCGTCAAAAGCATACTCCTTGTCACCATCATAGCAGGCGTAAAACTCAGAGAACGAAAGAGGCAAAACATGTATTTCATCGCCACGACCTGCAAACTCAGTTAAGACATCACGCGACCAAAATTTAGAATTGCTACCAGTTACATAAACATCAAGATTTTTTTCTCTTAAATAACCGTTAAGCACAGCCTCAAAGCAATCAAGATTTTGCACTTCATCCAATAAAAGATAATACATATTCCCATCTTTTATTTTTAAGTCTATATATTCCATAAATTTTTGCGGATTTACTTTCTGCTTGTTTCTACTTAAATCTTGCAAATTTTCGCCAATAAGAGATAGATCTTTTGCGGAGTCAAAAGCAAATTTTACAATATGCTCTTTATTTACTCCTTGCTTTAATAGGTAGTTGTAGAAAATCTCATTTAACAGATAGGACTTTCCACATCTTCTTATGCCAGTTATGACTTTTACAAAACTATTGTGCATTCTCACTTTTAACATGTCTAAATATTTATTTCTTGCAATTTCCATAACAACCTCATTTAATTTTTTTTGCAGAATTGCCACTTTTATTAAGTGTATTATACCAAAGAAAATGTAAAAAATCAACTTAATGTGCCTTGTCCATTTAATTTTTTTGGCAGAATTGCCACTTTTATTAAGTGGAGGCTAGAGAATTTTGCATGTTTTTGTCGAATTTTGTTAGATAGCAAAAAACACCGCAATTTTGTCTTGCTATTTGCGTAAAAAGTTGTATTATATGCTTGGATATACGTACTATGTCTATTAGAAAGTTTACTTGCGAAGTTTTAAAAGAGTCAGTACTGCCTCGGTTTCTTTTTCATTCAAGCTTTTTAAAAGTTTGATGTTCTCGACATCTTTATAGACGTCTGGACAAAAGAATTCAAAAGTTGAAACGTCAAGTATAGTTCTAAAAGATTGTATAATTAAATGGATACATATAACCTTGCGCAATACGTTATATTTTATAATTTATTGTGTGTCTGGCGCCGAAAATTATGCGTTAAAAATAAATATTTATACAAAAATAGTCGTTAAAAACATATAAAGGAGAAAAATTATGAAAATAGCAATTTTTACAACTGATGACACCTATGAGGGTATGGGTTACAGAACAAGAGTAGCTCTATTAAGTTTGCAAATAGCAAAATATTATAAGCCTGACCGTTTTATAGTAGCGAATAAGTCCACATTTTTTTGACGAGTATTTTGCTCTTTCTTATGTAAATGAGCAAACAAAAAACTTATCTTTTGAAATAACTTTCAATCTGAGTGATAAAAATTACCAAAAAATTGTCTCTGAGTGTGATTTAGTCATTTTTTTATCTTGATGAGGCAGAGGGCAATTTTAAGAGATTAAATCGTGTTTTTGATTATGCAAAAGCTATCAATAAACCATATATCGACCTATTTGACCTATATATACTAGAGGGGGATATTAAATTCCCAAAACTTGGTTAAAATATTTTGTATTTTTTAGGCAAATCAAGCAAAACTTTGGTTGTAACTAAGCGAGACTTATTTAATTAATCTATGTGATGAGCGGACGAGGCGATTGTCATCACATAGTTTTTTATTGTTTTAACAAAACTTTTACAATTTTTTAAAATCTTTACAATAAATATGTGCGACTATATAGAGGTTTGGCTTAACTGTTTGAAGTTTAATAATCTCTCTATGCAAATTTACATTTCCAATAAAGAATAGACAAATTATGCAAACAACACTGAGTATAGGGTCTGCAAACGCGATATAATGATTGACTTTAGATCTTTTGAGATCCAAATCTTCTTTAACTTTTATATTTTCTTCGCTGATTAGTTTGTCAATTGTTGCATTAAATAATTTTGAAGTATCTTTAAATTTTCAATGTTTGGATATCCATTGTCGGTTTCCACTTAGAAATTGCGGTTCGTGCGACAAAAATCTTTTGCCAAATTATTCTGCGTAAGATTTTACTTTTGCCTTAACTTTTTAAGCGTTTCACTAAACTTCATTATTGCTCCTCTCAACAATCATATAATACAACAATTTCAGCAAAAGTCACGACACTTTCACTCACATTTATTATTATTTAATAAAAACCAAAGAAAATTTAACAAAAACTAGATAAAATTTAATAAAAACTAGCAAAAAATCCTCAGTTTAAATAAAAAACAATCCGACCCCACAACGAGTTCGGATTGTTTGTTTGCAATGGTGAGTAACTAAAATTTATGTAAATATGTGCTTAATTTTTTTTAATCGCCCTTGCCCCGATTACCGTCATTGAAATTTTATCATTTGCGCTCAAATTGCTTAAAATTACAACACCACGCTGCCTGTCCTGAGTAAACCCTATATAACTGTTGAAATCGGTAGTTGCACCGTTATGCCAAATGATATCGTTTTTATTGTCCAACATCCAAGTCATACCTACGCTGTCCATGCGAATATTCATTGCTTCGTAGGCTGCTTGGTTAGCATTTATATCTTTTATTTTGGAATAAGTCATCGGCAAATATGAAATGGTATTATTCATATATAATTGCAAATAAATCGCCATACTTTCAATATTTGAAATAATTGAACCTGCCGGAATATAACCGTCGTTTTGTTTCCACTTCCAATACTTATTGAGATTACCGTTTTGTTTTGCTGCCTGCGTATTTTGCAAGTGCAAGTCATTTCGGATAAAGTCATTCATAATGTTTGTAAAACTGTCGCTATAAATGCTCTCCAAAACAAGTCCCAAAACCGATATGCCGAAATTAGAATATACAAACGGATAATCTTTATTTTCAAGCACAATGTTCTGCACTCTATGCAGAACTTTATCTTTACCTATACCGTAAAAATCGTTCGTGATATGCGCAAATTTGTTGCCAATCATAGAACTTTCAAAATAATAAGCGGCGTAACCCGATGTATGCGTTAAAAGCCTCTCTATTGTCGGGTAATATTTATCATTTCCCAAATCAAGATATTTCGCAATACTGTCTGTCAAACTTAGTTTATTTTCATTTATGGCTTTTGCACACAATGCACCGACAAAAGTTTTACTAATCGAACCAATTTCGTAATCGTAGATGTTTGTTTCTTCGCCGTTTTGGCTGTAAATATGATATGTGATTTCACCGTTTTCAATGAATGCAACACTTATTTTAGTGTTTTTATCCGAACAACAATATTCAATCATATCCAACGATGACATATTTTTAAGTTTGCCGAAACTGCTTTGTTGATAAACAAGCAGTCCGCCCAATGTGCCAACAAAAATCAAAGCCACACTCAATAATACTGCTATAACCGAAATAATTGCTTTCTTTTTTATTTTCGGCTCGTTCGTATTTTCCGTCTTTGCGCTCTTTATAGAAATAAGGATATGCGTTACTGCAAAAATAACGGCAAATACAAATAAAAGAATACTTGCAATAAGTATACTTGATACAATAAAAACCGATGATGGTATTATAGAAAGCAACAGAGCTTTTACGATACCATTTTTATTCCGCAACACACTCCAAGATATACAATACCCCAAAAGTAAAACTGCATTGACGGTTATGTAAAATATTTTCCCAAAAGAAAACCAAAAGCCGATATATGTGTACGGAATATTGAATATCATAAAGGCAAAACAGCCATATCTGCCGATTTGCTCAAAAATAATAGCCGCCTTGTTATCATAAACGACCACTTGATTTTTGTGCTCTACTGCATGAATTATATTAGGTGTCATAATGACCGCCATTATGTCAAGTCCGTAATAATTAAACCAATCCATATTGAAATTATATCAAAAACATCGATGAATTTCAAGCAAACAACGTAGTCAAAAGTAAATTTGGCACTAAAACGTGTGCTTGTCTTAATACAAGTCGGTGTCGCTTCGCTCCACCGAAAGAAAAGCACACGCACACAAATAAAAGCTAAACACGAACAACAAAATTTAAAACTATTGAACGCTGAATTGAATAATATAAAAAAACTTTTAAGCGATCTTTTCCAGATAAACACTAAAAATTAAAAATATCGCCAACATTTCCGCAAAACAAAACGGCATCTAAAATGAGAGGCTGGAAAAGGGTGAACCCATATTGCCCCACGCCTTCTCATTTTTTTACGATGCCGTTTTTTATATTCGCTTGTTTTTTGCAATGTAAAATTTTTGCCTTATGAAATAATGCTTTCTTTTATACAAAAAACTAATTTGTTTTTGTAATTTTGAAATTTTAATTTTTTGTAAGTATAAAGCAACTATCAAAAATCGTTTAGAAAGTTATCACTCCTTTTCTTCGCCTTTTGGCTGGTGGTTGTGGCATAGTTCTCACAACAATTCAAGGGGAATATATATTTTAGTTCGCTTTTGAGATTAAGGTTTTACCTTAGTCTTTTTTCTTTGCACAAAATATATATTTCTTTTTCCTTGACTTGTTGTTTATGAGATTTGTATAGCAAAAGATAATAGTGGTTTATTGAATATAAAACAAAGATTTTTTTCGTGAAATTAAATTTTAGAACCTGTAAAAATCTTTGCTTTAATATAGTTTTACAAAATGTTTCAAAATAATATTTCTCTTAAATTTTCATTCAAACTATGCTCTTTTTGTTTGTGCCAAAAGGCAAATAAAAGGAGTTGAATATGAAAGAAGTAAAAAAGAAAAAAGGTATTTTAGATGAAAGCATGGTTATCACCTTAGAGAACATTGAAAAGTTATCTCAATGTTTTGCACTTTGTGCATTGAAAGGCATTAAGAAATATGCATACAGTGCAACACCAAAAGTTGAGAGATTGCAAAGTCAGTTGAAACAAGATATTTGCTATCACAAGAAACTAGATAACTATTCAGACGCATACGATTTAGTTCAAGAAGCAAGTTTGTTCCTTTGCAAATTCATAGGGCACAAACTTGGTGAACTTTGCAAAAACTCAAAGTCTAAATCTGGCAAGATGACAATCTTAAAAATGCTTGCATTAGAGTATTACAAGTATATCTACGAAAAGAATTAAAATTTCACAACAACATCGTAGATGAAAATGAATGTTTTGAACTCATAGACGAAAGACCAATAATTCCAGAAAAACCAGACTACACAAAAGTTAAAGAAATACTATCTAAAATTATACAAAACAAACTTGAATATCAAGTATTTGAATATTACTACAACGGAGTTGAACCAAAACTCATAGCAGAATTTTTAAATATAAGTGTTGACAGAGTTTACAGGCGCAGAAGAAAATTCAAGGATAGATACGCAATGTATTATCTATAAAACATACAAGTATTCCACGATAAAAAGTGGAATATTTTTTGAATATTGCCTTAACTTTCACCCTTTTTTGTGGCTGTATTTAGAGAAGAATAGCAAAAATCGTGCAACTTTTTACCAAAAACTACAAGTTTGTTTGGGTTTTGTTGGGAAAAAGTACTAGTTTTGTACTAGTTTAGTTCCTTACAATATTAAATCATTTGTGCTATTCTCTTCTTGAAATTAAATTAGACAACACAAAAATGGCAAGCCGAGAAGTTAGTTTTATGGGTATGCTCTAAGCCAAAATTTGAGAGTCAGTGGTTGCATTTTATGGGCGTAGAAAAATCTTTTTCTATGTCTTTTTTAATTCCAAATTTTCAAAAAAGGAGTTAAGAAAAAATGAACGAAGAAAAACAAAATGCAACCGAAATAGACTTATCAATCTTAGATTTAAACTTTTACAGGGTTATCTATCAAAGAATTTTAAGTCTTAAAAAGCAAAAAGAAAAAGGAGGTGAAAGTAATGTGTTATCCGCAAGCGAAAGTGTATAACGATGGCAGTCATTACATCGCTATTCCCCAAGTAGAACAAGTTTAGAAAAGAAAGAAAAAAGTTAGCAAAAAATCGAGTAAAGAGTTAAAGCAAAAACAATCATTTGAAAAGGTGTATGACGAAAATAAAGGCAAAAGTAAGAAAGAAAAGATTGAAAATATAAATAAAGAATTAAAAGAACAATTTGAAAGTGAAGAACAATTGCAAAATTTTATTAATGAGAATTTAGAGCGAAAGAAAAGAAATTTAATCGAGAGAAGAAAAAGGCTTTACAGAAAAGCATATCTGCAAGTTTGGTCATATTTTTGCGTTTTCAAAATCAAAATGTCGTTATTCTTTGCATATTGTTTCGCAAACACGAAGTTGTCCTTCAATAGATTGTTCTGTTTGATTGTCGCTTGAATACCTTGCATAGATTTTAATAAATGAAGAACAGGCAAAAGTTGTGAGATATATTTATAAACAATATGCACTTGGTGTTTACGTAAAAGATATAATCAAAGAGAGATAACTTCTGGACTAACTTCTCCTATAAGCACACCTTCATCCCAACATTTGAAGTTGTCAAAAAGTAATAAAATGCGGATATTGTGGTGAGCCGATTAGTGCCGAATGTGGAACAACAAGTCAAGGAAAGAAACGAAGAGGATATGCGAGTAATATTTTTAAATCTTTTGAGTATAGAACACCATCTTTTGCAGTGAATCTAGAATTTGTTGAATAAACATTAAACTCCGAAAATGAATTGCACCCATGCATATATCCAATAGAAACCAGTTCTATATTTGCGGATAAAGTAATAGATTGTAAATTTGTGCAATAATAGAACCAAGATGCATCAAAATATTTCACAAAGTTAGGAACTGTAAAAGATTCAAGCGAAGTACACAAACTAAAGGCATTTGAACCAATATATGTTATAGAATAAGGCATATCAATATTTGTTAATTTTGAAAATTCGCTTAAAGCATTTTCGTATATTACATTACAATTTTCATTTACTTTGTATGATGCAACGCTATTATCTATTCCACTTATCAAAACAACAAAAGGATTGTTGGTATTTCCAAGATATTTTCCGTTTTCAAATGTGTTGTATTGCGAAGAAGCACAATTATCAAACACTCCTGATTCAATTTCGGTTATACTATCTGGCAATGAAATGTTTTCAAGTTTTGAACAATCTTTAAATACATAATTATCAATAGTCTCGACTCCTTCAGGTATTATAACACTAGTCAATTCTTTGCATCCCTCAAAAGCACTTCTATCAATGTGTTTTACTGGTTTGCCATTATATGTAGTTGAAATTTCAACCGATATGACATCTTTATTTTTAACTTCTTTAATTGAATAAGAGCCATCTGTTTTTAAACCAAACTCAAACAATTTATTAGATTGATTACACCCAGCAAGAAAAATTAGTGGTATGGCTAAAATTACCAATAAAAGGCAAAATGAATATATAGATTTTCTTTTTATATTTCCCACTTTAATTCTCCTTATTATAAATAAAACCCAAATCAAACTACACTGTCGATTTAGGCTTAAATTGGCGGGAAGACTGACAACCAATCCTAACACCAAAATTTATATTGGGGTTAAGTTACTAAAAATTTGTATTGTTCTTTAAATAAAAATTTCACAATGTTGTGAAAAATTTTCTCAAAATAGTTGACCATATAAAAGTTTTGTGCTATTATATAAATAAATATTTGAAGGAGGTTGATTATATGGTAACGGAATATGGGAAAATATTAAGAAAAATAAGAATAGATAAAGGAGAATTATTAGGAGATATGGCAGATTGCTTAAATATTTCTAGTTCCTATTTATCATCTATTGAGACAGGTGTTCGAAATATTCCTATTGATTTTACAGATAAAATTATTAAAGTTTATAATTTAAGTACAAATATACAAAAGCGACTAAGGAAAGCTGAATTGTCGAATATAAAAGAAATAAAAGTTCCATTTAATAATGTTACTTCAAGTATGAGAAAAGAAACGGCTATTATTTTTGCAAGAACATTTAATAATATTTCCGACGATGATTTTGAAAAAATTAAATCAATATTGGTAAAAAGGGGGGATAATAATTAATGTATAAAATCAAAGCTGAACCACTATCTAATGATGTTATTATTGATATTACACAACAACTAAGAAAAATATTGGGTTGTGGACTCGATACTCCTCTAAATATAGTAGCTATATTAGAATATGCAATGCCTCAACTTGATAAAAATTTTAATTATTCTATTAAAGATAAAGATAATATGCGATTTGATGTTCATGCTTATACTGACCCTCAAACAAATGAAATAGTAATACGTGAAGATATTTATGATAGAGCACGGCATGGTGAAGGAAGAGATAGATTTACAATTGCGCATGAAATTGGTCATTATATTCTCCACAACAATAACATGGTTGCGCTTACAAGGGTCTTTCCAGATGAAAAAATAAAACCATATGAAGATATTGAATGGCAGGCTGATGCGTTTGCTGGAGAATTACTTTGTCCCTCTAGTGCTATAACTAATATGACTGTTGAAAAAATTGCAAATTATTATGGAGTTTCATTACAAGCAGCAAATGCACAGAAAAGAAAATCACTTAGGTGTTCTCAATCGAAAGATTGTTAACATAAAAAAAGAACAAGTTCGCACCTTGTTCTTTGAAACGGTTAAGGCACCGTCAAACCATTAGGCTTATTAACTTTCCTATAATAAGTAACACCATAATTATAGCATAAGCCTTTTTGATTTGCAAGCACTCATGGCAAAATTTTATTAAAAGGAGACTAAAATTATGGAACAAGATAAAAAAATATATATTTTTAGAAAATCCATAAAGACAAAAGATGGTCGCATTTTATATGCTTCTGACTATGGATTGAAAGCTTTTAAAATAGCTTTATAACATTTGATGGGGCTAGTTCGAAAGTTGTAAGCTCCTTAAAAAATACATTAAGGAGATTTAATTATGGCAAAGAATGTAATAAGTATTGCTCAAAATTCGACTGGAAGAAACATTTCTTTCAAAGATGTTTCTTCTGGAATAAAAATGACAAGAAGCCAATTTGTATCAAAAATAGAAAGTAATATATATCATGACTATCATGTAAGAATTATAAATAAAATTAAAACACCTTGTTCTAACCCGGATAAAAGCGAAAGGAATAATTTAGCTTAATGTATAAGAGCATATCGGAAAAAGTATTGGGAGTAGTTGGGCTAACAAGTATAGCAGTCCTAGATAATTTTCTAGTAGCGATTGCTGCTGTTTTAATTCATTGTTCAGTATATTCAATTGTTGGGTTTTTATACAATTTGGATATTATTAATGGTAAGTTTATGGGAAAACTGTGTTATTTTCTTATTTGGGTTGCATCTCTAGTTGGATGTGTATTTTTAGCTTTACATTGTCAACAAAGTATGATAACTTTATTTATTATAATTGGTGTTTTGTTAGTTTATAATATAGTTTATGGTGTTGTAAAATTTAAACTCAAAACATAGAAAAAGAGAGATTTAAATCTCTCTTTTTTGTTTTATTGATTGTTTTGTAAATGAGTATAAACTGCATTTGCTGATAGGTTTGGAAAGTTGCCATTTGTTTCGGCAAAGGTTTTTAAATCATGAGCAAGAAGAAAAGATATTTTCTCTATCTGCTTTGAGTTTAAATTAACTTTACCTAATTTTAGTTCATTTGAATTAAAATCAAAAACAGCAGTGTTTTCATCTATATCTTTACAATCAATAAAACATTGATTGTTATTCGTTTTTCTCATAATTACTTACTGAAAAAGCGAATAACACCGAAAAACACTTGGACTATTTAAAGTCCATAATTATTATAACATTTTTCTTATAACATTGCTATATTTTCGACAAAAAAAGACAAGTGGGTATCCCACTTGGTCTAATAAGGGGAAATGACTCAAAAGTGAAACTTTGGCTTTTTAGGGGTGAATCATCAGAAAGACTTATTATATAAGGCTTCTTCACACCTAAAAAACGATTTTGAGTCTATTTCCTTATCCTGCCTCCTATAAATATTTATAATTCAGTGAAAAAATATTAGAAATCAATATGATTTTTATTTTACAAGATCTATATATCTTTACGAGCTACGATTTATGTCTTATAACTTTGTCATCTAACCATTCTATTAAGTTTTGCATTTCTTCATTTTCGAGATTTTTTAAATATTTTTTTCGTCTTGGGGAACATAAATGCTTGTTTCTATATTCTTCAATTGTAAAGCCATCTTTGGTTGCTCCACCAGGCTCTAAATCAAAACCAAATTCGCAGTTGCAATTTGAACAAATTTCACCAGAAGGATTGAAGTTTTTTTTATAATCTTCTCCATAAGGAGCTTCGTTTAACCTGTCATACCCACAAACCGGGCAAATATATTTTTTGTTTTCCATATAAACTCCTTTTAGTTATCTAAATAAAACATCGTACCAATTGCCCAAGTCTGCTTTTTCATAATTAGCATCAACTCTTTTGTCTAAAAATTCACATTCCAAATAGTCTTGTAAATCTTTTCCATACAATGCAATATCATCCGTTTTTGTAATTAAAAGAATAGGAGAATTGTCGTTTTGCAACATATATCGATGTCCAAAAATCGGAATTGTGTTTTCAAGATTGCTTTCAAAAATATCAAACTCTTTGTTTATCTCTTCAACTTTCTTTTCAAAGTCCAAACCTAAATCATTACAAAAAGTCCAAAACTCCTTTTTATTATTTTTGACATTTTCATACTCTTCCCTTAACAACCTTTTGGGCTTTGCAATCCAATCTTTAATTTTTTTAATATTCTCTTCGCTAAAATCATTCCAAACTGGAAACGGAAAAACATAATGACAATATTCTTTTTCGCCAGCATTAGGTAGATATGAAGTATATTCGGCAAATGGCAAACCTTCTGCCAAAAAGTTTTTTAATTCTTTTGGAAATTTGATATTATAAAGATTTTCAACTTTAGAAAATTCTTCTTTAGTAAGACCATTAGCAAACACAATGCCTTTGTTTTTTAATTTATCAATTATTATTTTATATTCCATAAAAACTCCTTTTAATTAAAAATTTCATCTAGTGAATTTTGCAATAAATGCATTGGTAAAGTATCTTTATAAAGTAGGTGGATTTCGTTATTTTTCACAAGTTTGCCTAAATAACAACAAGAATTTGCTTGCGTGATGTAAAAAACTTTGTTTGTCAAGGAAACAAAATCTACTATATCTTCGCTCGGAACATAATTTTTTGTTTCAACATCAAAAATTTTATATTTTAATTTTTCGCAATCTTCAATTTTGAAATTTTTAACTTTTCCTTTCAATAAAAATTTCAAATAATCAATTAAAGTTTTATGCTCTGCAATTATGTGTTTTTGATATTCTGTTGCAAGTTTTTCGCTAAAAAAAGGCAAAACAAAATTAATTTCTTCTTTATTCAATACATCTAAACAATCTTCAAAGAAAGCAACTCCAATAAAGTTGTCAATAGTTTCTGTGTTCAGTTTGTGATATTGCTCACCAAACTTGTTTTTAAATTCTTCCAAAATTTTAATAAACTTTTTTACTTTATTTTTGTTCCTAATTTTTACACAATCATCAAAGTATCTTAAAATATCTGGGAATAAGTTATACAGTCCAACACTTTCATCATCCGCATACCCATCAAAACTATCTTTGACATACTCCTGAACGTCTGGAATATTTTGAGTGAAAAACCAAATAATTTCATTTTCAAAAAGTCTTTTAGCTTTTTCGTTTTTCATACTAACTCCTATTTTTTTTCGTTTTCTCTATTATTCTTTTTGCACAATCGTAAAACATTTCTTCTTTAAATCTTCATCAAGCATTTTTTTACATTTTCTTCCAAATCACTACAATTTCTAAAAGTGATTTTTACTGCATTAAAGGTATTAAAAGGTTCATATAAAATTCCAAACCAATCGCAAAAGCGTCCCAACTATTTTCTCTAATCGCAGGAAAATTCAAATCTGTTGCAACTTTGTTCAGTAGTTCTTTCTTTGTTTTAATTTTCTTAAGGTCAATATCTATGGTTTGATAATCAACACATTCTTTAATTTTGCCAATAATCATCCATTTCTCCTTTAAATAGTTCTTACCACTGCGAACAAAACAAAAAAGATTAGAATTGCAGATAAAATTTCTCTAAACTTGTTGTAGATTTGTTGCTTTTTTGTCAATTTTTTATCTTTGTAGTAGATTAGTGATAACTGAGTGAACGTGAAATACATGCAAACACCAAGAATGGCAAGCGCGGTTATCACACCAAACAAAATCGCATTTTTGATAAAGAACAAACATATAACACAAACAATGGAAATGCCAAGCCCACCAAGTGCGATATAGTAATTAACTTTGGAATTTTTAAGTTCCAAATCTTCCTTAACCTTAATATCTTCTTCGTTAATAAGTTCAAACTTTCAATGCTTGGATATCCGTTGTCAGTTTCCCATTTAGAAATTGCAGTGCGAGTTACGAAAATCTTTTCCGCCAAGTCATCTTGTGTAAGATTTTGCTCATGTCTTAACTTTTGAAGTTTTTCACTAAATTTCATATTCGCTCCTATCTTCAATCATATTATACAACATTATCCGTAAAAGTCACGACACTTTCACTCACATTTTCTATTTTTTAATTAAAAAGTAAAAATAATGCTGACTTTTTTAAGATATAGCGGTATAATTGATCAAAAGGTGGTGGAAAATGATCAGAGCTGTTATATATGCAAGATATTCAAGTGATAGTCAAACAGAACAAAGTATTGATGGACAACTAAGAGTGTGCAAAGAATATGCTGAAAGAAATGGTTTGGTTGTTGTTAATGAATATATTGACAGGGCTATGACGGGAACAAATGACAAGAGATCTGCACTTCAACAAATGCTATATGATAGCAAAAATAAAGGTTTTGATTTTGTTTTGGTGTATAAGTTAGATAGGTTTTCAAGGTCAAGATATGACAGCTCTGTTAATCGTGCAATACTACTTAAAAATGGTGTTAAACTGATTTCTGCAACTGAAAACATTTCAGACGCACCAGAAGGCATTTTGCTCGATAGTGTGCTTGTTGGACTTGCAGAGAATTATTCTGTTGAACTATCTCAAAAAGTTAAGCGTGGGCTAAAAGAAAGCAGAATAAAAGGACTCTTTACAGGTGGCAGAACTCCTTATGGATATAATATTGTTGATAAAAAAGTAGGTGTTAACGAAGAACAAGCAAACATTGTTAAGTTAATGTTTGATGAATACATAAGTGGTAAATGTATTAAAGACATTGTAAAGATTTTATCTAACAAAGGAATAAAGAACGCATACGGCAAAGAATGGACAATAAACTCTGTTTCTAGGATATTAAGGGATGAAAACTACAAAGGCTGTGCATATGCAGACAATACTGTTTACACAAATATTTTCCCTGCAATAATAAGTGAACAACTTTTTGATGAAGTAAATGAAAAACTAAAAACTTCAAAAAGAACTTCTGCTCATCATAAAACAGAAGTTAATTATCTTTTAAGTGGCAAGTTAATATGTGGCAAATGTGGTAGTTTAATGACCGGAGATAGTGGAAAAGGTAAACTTGGCACAATTTACAATTATTATAAATGCTTTACAAAAAAGAAAAATAAATCTAAATGTGACAAGAAATCTGTTTCTAAAAATTATATAGAAGAAATAGTTCTGTCTGCAACACAGGAATTTATGCAACATACAAACTTAAAAAGTATAAGTAAAGTATTGGCTGATACATATAACAAAAGCATTGAAAAAGATACAATTTTAGAAAGTCTAAATAAAGAACTTCAAGACAATAACAAAAAATTGAAGAACATTTTAACTGCTCTTGAAAATGGAATTTTTAACGACACAACAAACGATAGAATGAAAGAACTTGAAATAAGAATTAATGAGATAAAAGAAAAAATTGCTAGCAGACAAATGCTAACAATCAAACCATTAAGCGAAGAACTTGTGTATGAATATTTGAAATCTTTTAAAGATTTAGATTATTCTCTTGAAAATGCAAAACAAAGACTTATTGATATGTTTGTAAATAGAGTTGTTTTATACGATGACCATTGTGAAATTTACTTTAATATAACTAGTGATAAAAGTAAACAATTAAAGTTGAGTGAAAAGCCAGATATATCACAAGAAATTGAATATATAGAAAATAAAAAGGAGCAATCCAACCCAAAGGGTTCGGATTGCTCGCACTTGGCGGCACCAACAAAGTTCAGATTGAACTAAAAGTTAGTAACTATATAGCTATTTTATCTATTCTATGTTAATAAAAGGTATAATTTTTTTTATTACTAGTACCTTAGATTATCTTAATCTCCATTTTTTATTAGTATTATCTCTTTGTATTTTGTTTTCTTCTTCTAGTTCACGTAACAATGCAACAATCCAATATTGTTGATTAGAAGATGTGGCATTTTGTTTTTCACCCCAATCCATTCCACAACTTCTAAAGATTTCTGATTGTCTTAATCCTTCTGAAAAATTTTGACAGTCAGAAGAATTTTTCATAAAATTATAAATTAAATTTTTAAACTCTAATCGTAATTTATTCCCTTCTTGTTTGTAATCCATTATTTTTCTTCTCCTTATAATGTATATTATAACAAGTTATAAAATTAAATACAAACTAATAGATTATTTATCATATGTAACAATAGAAATTAAACCTATTAAGGCATAATTATATTAAAAATGTCTTGACATTTATCATGACAAATTGTTAAACTTATTACCATAAGGAGGGCTAAGTATGCTATGATAAAGAAGTATAAACATTTACAAGATAATATAGTTAGTTATGGCATAAGGGAATTAAGTCGAGGTAAATTAACAGAAGCTGTAAAAAAATCACTTAGTCAACCTGTATTAATAGTTAAAAATAATAAAATTCAATGCGTAATGATTGAATATGAAGAATATTTAAAATTACTTAAGGAGAATAAAAATGAAGAAAAGTAAATTTACATTCGTTGATTTGTTTGCGGGGATTGGAGGATTTCATCAAGCTTTAAAATATTTAGGTGGGGAATGTGTAATGGCATCTGAAATAGACAAAAATTGTGTAGAAGTTTACAAAACGAATTTTCCAAATACAAAAATCATTGGTGATATAAAAACAAATTGGAAAGAATTGCCACAATTTGATATGTTATGTGGAGGATTTCCTTGTCAACCTTTTAGTAAAGCAGGAAAACAAAATGGGTTTAAAGATAAAAATCGTGGAAATTTGTTTGATTATATAATTGAGATACTTAAAGTACACAAAGAATGTAAATTTATTTTGTTAGAAAATGTGAGCAATTTATCTACTGGCAATTCGAAAGAATGGTGGAGTGAAATCCAACTAAAACTTCAAAGTTTAAATTTTTATGTTACTGACGAACCAATAGTATTATCACCCTGTCAATTTGGAATTCCTCAAATAAGAGAAAGAGTATACATTATGGGTATACGTAGGGATATAAGGGATGAACTAAAATTAACAAACCATTATATTCATAAAGAGGATTTAGGATTTCAGCATTTACAAAGACCGATAGAATGTTTAAAGTTAGGAAGTGCTTGGGAAATATTAGAACAAAATAATTCAATTGATGACAAATATTATTTAAATGATGAGCAAACTCAAATTTTAGATATATGGGATGAATTTCGAGCAGGAGTTAATTATAAAACTATTGGAGTCCCTATTTGGTTAGAATATTTTGGATATGGTAAAGATGACCAAACATTTATGAATACCAAAGATTATCAAGGAGTTTATTATAAAGAACTCCCCGATTGGAAAAAAAGATTTGTTGATAAGAATCGAAAATTTTATTTGGAAAATAAAGATTTTATCGATAAATGGATAGTAAAATATGATATGTTATCCAAAAATTCTGTTTATAAAAAATTTGAGTGGAACTGTGGAACAGATTGCAAATATTTAAAAGACACCATAATACAATTTAGGCATTCAGGTATAAGAGCAAAAAGACCGACATATTTCCCAACTTTAGTTGCTATTAATAACACTCCTATAATATGGGATAAAGTAAAACAAAAATATAGAAAAATTACGCCTAGAGAGGCTGCTAATCTTCAAAGTTTTAAAAAATCTTTTAAATTTGGAAAATCAGATGAACAAACTTATAAACAATTGGGGAATGCAGTTAATGTAAAAATAATAAAAATTTTAGCTAAAAAACTTATTGGTTTTGCTAAGAATAATTGGGAGGATCAATAAATATGAGACAAGAAAAAATTAACATTAGACCAACGACTGGTGTTTATGCAACATACAAAAATTTAAGATATGAACCATGGACTGCATTGGCGGAGTTTATAGATAACTCAACCCAAAGTTATTTTGATCATAAAAGTGAATTAAAGAATTTGGAAGATTTTAAGAAACTAACTATAGAAATAAGTTACTGCACAGATGACAATGGAGAAGATGTTTTAACCATTAAAGACAATGCATATGGCATGGAATCGGATGATTTTTATAGAGCAATTGTTTTAGATAAGCCACCAATCATAACAACAGGTAGAAATGAGTTTGGAATGGGATTAAAAACAGCTGCTTGTTGGTTTGGTTCGTATTGGACTGTTATTTCTTCGCGCTATGGATCTGAATATGAATATAGGGCAAGTGTAGATGTAAAAGAACTAAGTTTAACAAAAGAAGATTCTATCAATCAGGATATTAATGAAGTGTCGAAAGATTCACATTATACAATTATAGAAATACGAAATCTTAATAAAAAAATAACAGGTTCTAGAACCATTGGAAAAGTTAAAACATTTCTAAGTAGTATTTATAGGCAAGATATAAGAAACCATGAACTTGATTTATATTATAATGGTGAAATTTTAACTTTTGAAGATCCTGAAATTTATATTGATGCTGAAGAAAATAATAAACTTTGGAAAGAAGAGATTGAATTTAATATTGATCACAAGGGAAAAAAATTAGTTACACGGGGCTTTATTGCAATAAGGAAAAAAGCAAGTGTCTCTGGTGCAGGGCTTACATTGTTAAGAAGAGGGAGAGTCATTATTGGTGGTGCAGAAGAAAATTATCGTCCTAAAGAACTCTTTGGCGATTCTAACTCGTTTGCATATCAAAGAGTTTTTGGAGAGTTACATATGGATAACTGGCCCGTTACTCAAGCAAAAGATAACTTTGATTGGAATGACGAGGCTTTAGAAGAAAAGTTCATAGAAGCGTTGAAACCTCTTATTAAACCATTTAAAGAAAAAGCTGAAGATATTCGTGTTAGAAAGACTACTAGTCAAAAACAAGTTGTAGTAGATGCTATAGAAAATTTAAAATCATTTGGAATTATAGATGATTCTACAATAGAATTCACAGATCTTCCTCAAACATCAATTATTAAAGAAAGCAACAGCGAAAATATAGAGAAAGAAAAAGAAGAAACGTTAGTTTCAGTCAAACATGGAGATACTTCTATCCAGTTTAACGAAACAGCAATTTCACATATTTCAATTGTTAGAGGAAACAACAAATATAATTTGGACCTAGAATATAATAACAACATTTCTCAATGGTTAAGTATTTCAAGAATACATGAAGATGAAAAAACAAATGTTTATGGTGTAAAACTTAATATGACACATCCATTTTTCTACAAATTAACAAATAATAAAGATTTTATAGATATAATGACACGTTTTGTTTTATGTATGGTAATTGCGGAAGTTGAAGCTGGTTTAACTTCTACTGATGATGGAAAAGTTGAAGTTGATCTAATTAGGTTAAAAATGAATAAATTGCTTGAAGAATATTGTAATATTAAGTAAGGAGAATGTATGATAAAACAAATTGAAATTATTCCAATGGAAACTCATGGATCATTAGAACCTATCATATCGGATGGAATGTTTATACAAACAGTGTCTAATTATATGGAAAAGAATGATTTTCCAATTAGTTCTATTGAAAGTATAATTCAAAATAGTGTTGAAATTTTCTCAAACTGTGTAAAACCATATCAAGATTTTAATTCAAACACAGGTATCATTATAGGTAAAGTACAGAGTGGGAAGACTTCCAACTTTATTTCTTTAATGGCACTATCATTTGATAATGGATATAAAATAGCAATAGTCTTAGGTGGAAATAAAAATATTTTACTAGATCAAAATAAGCAAAGAATTAAAGATTCATTTGAATTAGATTCTGACAAATTAGTTGTATTGGATACAAACACAAACATTGATATTATAGATGAGAAGAATGTAGAACGATTTATTAAAAGAGGAATAAAAGTTGTTATTGTTGGTTTAAAACATAATAAGCATATAGATAAAATAGCAGAAGTGTTTACTTCTTTATATTTACAACAACAACCAACGCTTATTATTGATGACGAAGGAGATCAGGCGACGTTAAACACTAAGAAGTATTCAAAGACATCAGCGTTTCCAAGTGCAATTTATAACTCCGTTAATAAGTTAAAACAAACACTAAAAAAACATACTTTTGTATCTGTGACAGCTACCCCACAAGCAAATATGCTGTTAGATAGTTTTGATGTTTTATCCCCAGATTTTGGCTGTTTAGTAGAACCCAGTTCAGAATATTGTGGATTGGCTGAATTTCACAGTTCAATAAATGAAGATAAATATGTAAAAGTAATAAAAGAAGATGAACCTAGTATATTTGAAGTACCGGGATTGCCTGAAAGTTATTATATTTCGATGGCAATGTTTTTTGTTTCTAATGGAATAAGAAAATATCGTGGTGATTATGGAAATCATGCATTGCTTTTCCATCCTAGCGTTCAGATGACAGGACACGAAATAGTAAAAGAAAAAGTACAATCTCTTTTGGATCAATGGCAACAAAGAGTAGAAATGCCTAACGATATAGCTTTCGAAAAATTAAGGAAAATTTTAAAACAAGCTTACCACTTATACAAGGATGATGGTGTAATTTTGCCTACATATGAAGAACTTGAACCATTTGTTATTGATTCAATACAAGGTTGCTCAAGTGTAATGGTTTGTAATAGTAATACTGATGCTAGTGAAAACTCTAAATACTACAAAACAAATATATTTGTAGGTGGAAATATGGTTGAAAGAGGCTTGACTATTAAAGGTTTGGCTATAACATATTTGATAAGAAGAGCAAAGGGAAAAAGTAATATAGACAATACAGAACAAAGGGCTCGATGGTTTGGATATAAAAGAAAGTATCTAGATATTTGTAGAGTTTTTACAACAAATCAAATTAAAAAAGATTTTCATGACATTTATGAACATGATGAATCTTTATGGGATACAATTCAAAAAAATTTAAATGCTGGTAAAAGTTTTAAAGATATTCCTAGAATTTTTAAAAACAATAGCAATCTTTTAAGATTGACTCGACCAAATGTTGCCAGAGAAGAACGAATGGATTATGTTCAAATTAGAGAACAGAATTCAATTATTTTAGACGAGAAAATTGCTAAGTATAATAGAAATTTACTAGAAAATATTAAAAAGGATAAACCCGAGAATATCCATTTAAGATCATATGGAAACCATAATCATTTATTTATTGAAAATTTGGCTTATAGGTATGTTTTAGAAAATTTATTACTGAAATATAAATATCCTGTAAAATGCAATTTCGATAAAGAATTTTTTGAAAATTTACAAGTTGTTTTTGAACAGTTAAATTTAAAACCACTTATTGATATAGTAATTATGCGATATGACAACATGGATATTGGTTTACGTTCAATTAGCAGCAATGGAACAATTGAATCTGGGTTGATGATTGGTTATAGTACCAATTATCAAGGAGATAGAAAACTTCCAGACAAAAAACCTAATTCCATTCAATTACAAGTTCATATGATTAAACCAAAGAATTCAACCGAAAATTATTTTTCTCCTTGTTTTGCATTTTATTTACCTCCTCAATTATGTGATGAAATATCTCAATATGTAACAAGAAAAAAGGAGGATAAATAATATGATAGAAAAAATAATAGAAAAACTAAACCTTTTAAAAAATAATAATCAAAAGGGTTATAGATGTTTTCAAGAAAAAGATCATTATTATGGACTAGATAAAGAAGGAAATATCGTTTTCTTAATACAATCAAATAATCTTAAACCTGTTATAATGCAAGAAACTAAACATTTAATGCTAATCAAAAATTTAAAGTGTTTATTATCAATAGATGGCAAAGAAAATAAAGGTTATTTTGACATAATCATTTGCATGTCTAAAGATTGTGGACATATTCGTGCATTTGTAGAATTAACTAATATGTTTGAAAATAATAATCCAGACTTATCAATTACAGATTATTTTTTGTATTTGAAAGATCTATTTACACATAGACAAAAAATATCCGCAAGAGAACTTCAAGGAATTTATTCTGAGTTATTATTTATGCACTATATATATGGGAAAGGTGTGGATTTATATAGATATTGGCAATCTACTGATAGAATGAAGTTTGATTTTTCGATCAATGATACAAAGAAAATTGAGGTTAAATCGACTATTGGAGAAAATAGAGTTCATAAATTTAGACACGAACAATTAGTTACGGACATATTTGATATTTGGATTGTATCTATTCTTTTAAGAAAAGATGATAAAGGATTGTCTTTATATGAACTGGCAAATATTGTAAAACAGGAATGTGGTCACAATCTTAAAGTTTTGGCTCATATTCAAAATTTGTTATTAAATTATCCTATAGAAGATTTAAAGTCAATGAAATTTAATAAAGCATATACTATTGAAAACATTGCATTATATAAAGCCATTGATGTCCCAAAGTTTCAGGGTAGACAACCAAATGGTGTAAGCAATACAGAGTATGATTCGGATTTAAATAATATCTCTAATAGAGCCATTGAAGAATTTTTTGAATGGTTAAAATAAAAATTTCATATTAAATATTGTAGTTTATAGTAAGCAGACATTAAATATTTTAAGAAAAGTATTGTACTAGATTTAAGCATAGAATATTCAAGTTATATTAAAAAAACAAAATTATTATTTTTAGTGCTATAGAAAAGGAATATATAAAATTAAGTAAAAATTATAAATAATGTATAAAATTTATTTTAAATAAATATTTTAAGACGACTTTAATAAGTCGTTTTTTTTATTAATAAAGTAGTTTTATTGTGTTTAGTTTATTTTTTATTATAGTAATTTGTTTATTTTTGTCGCGTGTTCAAATGGTGAACACGCGATATTTTTATAATATAGTTGAAAAAGTTTAAAAAATATTTTTCGCTGGGTCAAATGGTGAGCCAGCGGAAGTTTTAGAATTAAGTTAGAAAAATCAAAAAAGTTTTCTCGCTGTATCAAATGGTGATACAGCGGCAGTAGTAAAATTCTAATGAAAAAATAAAAAAACTTTTTTCGCTGCACACAATGTGTGTGCTGCGAGAATTGTAAGATTAATGTGAAAATGTTTTTCCGTTAGATCAAACGGTGGTCAAGAGACAATGCAATAATAGAGATGAAAGGATAAAAATTTTTCCCGCATAGAACAATGTGGTGAATGCGACTTTGTAAAAATTTGCTTGAGAAAGTTGTAAAAATATTCCCCGTATGGACAAATGGTGTCCATGCGAGAATGGTAAATTTATTTTAAAAGGAGGTGTGAAATGTAAAATTAAAACTAAGAACAAAAACAAATAAAAATTAAAAGGAGAATAAAATGAAAAAGATTGATACAAGTAAACTTATGGAAGTAAAACTTAGAATTTACAGTTATGGAACAATTGAAAGGTTGAGTAAATGTTTTGAAAAGCACAGGGCCGATTTTAGAAACAAAAACGAATTTCTTGTTCATGTTATTACAAATGGTTTGGATATTTTAGAATTGCAAGATGAAAATTTTAAAGATTACTATCAAAAAATGGAGAGTATATCAGAAAAGATAACTCACTTTGAAAATCACTTATCAGTTAAAGAGAATATGTATATTCAAGATTTGAAAATGATAAATGTTCAACAAATATTTATAGAAAAATTATTGTCAAGAATATATAATTTGGTTCTTGCTCATGATGATGAAAGAACATTGCAGGCAAGATATGTTGAAGCTGGAATGTATGACAGATTGCCCGAAGGTTTGCAGGAACTAAAAAATGAATATTTGAAGGCAATTGGGATAGAAGAAGATAAAAATGGGGACTGATATAGAGAAATTTATTAGAAGCAGGATAAGGAATGGGGATATTTTGAAAAAATATGCTCGTTTTTGCTAGTAAAATTAAGCATTTTACTGGGGCAAAATAAAAACTCGCAGAATCAAAATTGATCCATTCCCCTTATGCGACAAACGGGATGCCCGTTTTCGTTATTTATTAAGAATTCAACAAACAAAAGGAGTAAAAATGAAGAAAATAAAATATGCAAAAAATATACAAAGCATAAATTTAAAAACGAACAAAGAAAGAAAAGGACAAGCAAAATTTTATCCGTCAGTGACCAAAAGTGTTGGAGAAACTTTAAGCAATTATTTAATTGATTACATTAAAAAAGGTGGAGATATAAATAATCTCACACCTGATAATGTTTTTAAGAAATAAATATTACATATTAGAAAATGTATAAGCAAATCTATTTGCTTTCCATTCATGTTTTTTTACAATGTAAGGGAAATTTTTGGAAAATACTTTTTCCCAAAATAAATGTGCAGAATTACTCATAGGAACGGGTCTTATTTCCCAATTTGCTTTATGCAAATCAAAAACTTTTAAAACAACATTTTTTGCTAAACCTTTTCCTTTAAAGTTATTTAAAATGAAAATTTCCGATAAATTTAAATTTTCTGGTTTATTTTCTAAAACTTTAAATTCTTTATCAATCATAACAAATCCAGCAATATTATTCTCAACATAAATAATATATCCAAAATTATTTTTATCTTTAAACCAATCATCTAAAGAGTATGCTTCGAATAAACCATTGTTGTTGACATTCCATGAAAGTTCTTTTGATATATCATGAATGTATAGTTGAAATAAATTTTTTAAGATGTGTAAATTATTATTATTTATTTTTATTAAACTAAATTCCATATTAATCCTCCAAGCCTATCAAATAATCAGCAGAACAATTAAAGAACTTGCAAAGAATGATAATACTGTCAATGTTTGGAATTCTTAAATTTTTCTCCCAGCGATTGATACAAGCAGTGCTTATTCCTATTTGTTTTGATAATTCATATTGAGTAAGATTTTTTTCTTCTCGTAATTCTTTTAATCTTTCTGCAAACTTATTCATATAAAAACTCCTTATATATAGGAGTATATACCAAATGGTAATAAAATGCTTGACTTTTACCAAATGGTAAATATATAATATATATACCAAATGGTAAATAGGAGATGGTATGAAAAATACAATTAAAACTGAATTGATAGAAAACTTTATAAAAGATAATAACTTGTCTAAAAGCAAGTTTTGTAAGTTGTGCAAAATTAGTCAAAGCACATTAAATAAAATAATGACTAATAGTGAGAATTTTAGAATAATTGCACTTTTTAAAATTGCAAAAGTTTTAAAAATTCAAGTTTTTGAGATGTTTAATTAAAAGGAGTAATATTTTGAGTAAAAAACGAGCTGTAATATATGCGAGATTTAGTTCGCATAATCAAACTGAACAATCTATTGAAGGTCAACTTCGTGAATGTTATGCCTATGCAAAAAGAAATGGTCTTATTATTCTTAATGAATACATTGACCGAGCACTTTCTGGAACAACAGATAACAGACCGCAATTCAAACAAATGATTGAAGATAGCAAGAAAGGTGATTTTGATTTTGTTTTAGTTTATCAATTAGATAGATTTGCAAGAAACAGATATGATAGTGCTACATACAAAGCAAAATTAAAAAAGAATGGAGTTAGAGTTCTATCTGCAAAAGAAAACATAAGTGACGATGCTAGTGGTGTTTTAATGGAAAGTGTTTTGGAAGGTATGGCAGAATATTACTCTGCCGAGCTTTCGCAAAAGGTTAAGCGTGGAATTAAGGAAAGTTTAATAAAAGGCAACTATATTGGTGGATATATTTTGTATGGTTTTGATGTTGTAAACAAAAAGTATATCATCAACGAAGTTGAAAGTGAAATTGTAAGGAAGATATTTAGAGATTATGCAAATGGCAAAAAGGCAATTGAAATTGTAAATGAATTAAACAACAAAGGACTTAAAACAAAATATGGAAACAAGTTTAGTTTAAATATTATTGCTAAAATGATAAGAAATGAAAAGTATATTGGAATATGCAAAATGGACGATGAAATCTATACTAATATATTTCCACCAATAATTGAAGAAAGTGTATTTAAAAGGTGTAATTTAATTATGGATAATCATAAACATAGACAAAGAAAAGATAGTTTAAATGAAGATGTATATATTTTAAGTGGTAAACTCTTTTGTGGCTATTGTGGATATCCAATGGTTGCAGAAACAGGAACAAGCAAAACTGGTGCTGTTCATAGATATTACAAGTGTTCAGGCAAGAAAAAGAAAATCACAAAATGTGATAAACATAATGTTAGAAAAGATACAATAGAAGATTTTGTTTTTGAAAAGACCAAAAATTATGTTCTTGAGCCAAATGTAATTGATAGTATTGCCGAAGTTGTTGTGAATAGGTTTAATAGTGAATTATCTAACAATGCAGTTTTAACAAAAATACAAGAAGAATTAAAAGAAAAGAATAGAGCGATAGACTCTATTCTAAATGCAATGGAAAAAGGTATAATAACAAATTCAACACAAGAAAGACTTATGAAACTTGAAAATGAAAAAGCAATACTTGAAGATAAAGTTGAATATGAACAAAATCATCAAATAAAACCACTAGAAAAGGAACAAATTGTAAATTTTTTAAAAGTATATGCAAGGAAGCAGTTTGATAACAAAACTGACAAAAATGAGTTCTTTAATAATTTTATTTTAAAAGTATTACTTTACGATGACAAAATTACAATAGTTTACAACACAAGTCTTAATCCAGCAGAAGAAATATATAACCGACCAAATGATAATGATGATAACAATGGAAATAGTGATAATGGAACGACAATATATAAGAAAGAAATTGAGATTTCAGACGCAGACAATAAAAAATTGCCGTTTGAGTTCAAACGACAATCTTTTGGCGGAAGGATAGGGATTCGAACCCCAGGATGCTTTCACATCAACGGTTTT
>CAKNIB010000008.1 GCA_930979925.1 uncultured Clostridia bacterium | reverse complement strand
GTATTAGTTATATGGTGTTGCTTCACTCCGCTCGCACGGCTTACGCCACGCTCGCCTCATGCCCACGCTTCCCTCTGGTTGCACGGGCTCTTTAAGTGGTGTCGCTTTGCTCCGAATAAAAAAACACAAGGATATATTGTATCAAAGTTATTAAAATATAACTATGATATTTTTATACAAGTTTTTATTAATAAGTATTAGTTATATGGTGTTGCTTCACTCCGCTCGCACGGCTGACGCCACGCTCGCTTCCGCTCCACCTCGGCTTTCGGCTCGACGTCGCTTTGCCGTTCGCTCCGCTCACTCTTGCTCACACACTCGCTTTGCTCGTACGCTCGCCCGCACGCCCTGTGGCGGGCACGCGGTCTATGTGGTGTCGCTAACGCTCCGGCATCCGCACGCTCCCAGGGGTCGCACGCGGGTTATTTGCTCCCGTTCGCATTCCTAAGACCGACATACAACTTATATAGAGTCGCTTACACTCCAAAGACAAGTAAGGATTAGCTATACCATAGTTATTAAAACATATAATATGCAATACTGTTTAAATTTGTTTTTTAATGAGAATTATAGCTCTATGGTGTCGCTATCACTCCGTTTACCTCCAATCTATCGGCGTTTGACCATTTTTGATTAAAAAGTCATTGCATTTTGAAAAATGCTTGCAACCAAAAAATCCGCGATAAGCTGATAGGGGACTTGGATGTGGCGCTTTTAAAATAAGGTGTTGATTGCCAATAAGGTCTGAAAAGCTTTGTGCATAAGAGCCCCAAAGCATAAAAACTATAGGCTCCTCTCTTTTGCCAACTATTTCAATTATCTTTCGCGTTAAAATCTCCCAACCTTTGTCCTTGTGAGAATTCGCTTGCCCACGCCTCACTGTAAGCACTGTGTTTAAAAGAAGTACTCCCTGATTTGCCCAACGCTCTAAATTGCCTGATGGATGGCACTTTACTTGCAGATCATCTTCAATTTCCTTCATAATATTGACAAGAGAAGGCGGTTTTTCAACGTTGTCTGGCACTGAAAAAGATAACCCTTGCGCTTGTCCCGGCTCATGATAAGGGTCTTGCCCAATTATTACCACTTTAATTTTATCAAAAGAGACATGATTAAGCGCATTGAAAATGTTCTTTTCAGCTGGATAAATCTCGTATTTAGAGTATTCCTCTTTTAAAAAATCTTGTAATTTTTTGAAATACTCTTTATTAAACTCATCTTTAAGTAGCTCAAACCAACTTTTTCTAATCTGTATCATATAAAAATTATAGTATAATTACTTTAAAAGGTCAATCTATTTTTAAATATTACAAGTCTATCTTGACTTTACTATACAACCGTTATATAATAAAAGAAGGAGCAAAATATGGAAGAAATTACAGTTAGTTTAACTTTTGAAGAGATAAAAGATTGTCTAATAAGGGTTTTGAAAAAAGGATTTAATATCTTGGAGTATAAACAACTTCAAATGTACAGCCCAGATTTTAAAATGACAATTCTAGACAATGGTAGCAGAGAAAAAATTTATATTAAGCTTAAGGATAATAATTTACAAGTCGACAGTGAGAATAAGACTTTATCAAAGGATGTTAAACGCGCTATTGTAGACTTTATAGCTTCAAAATATGATGGGTTGGGCTTGCTAAAAGAACAACTTATGCGTACAGCCGAGGAAGCAGGTAGAAGTATTGAAACTGCAATGAAGAATGAAATATATAAGATTGACTTTAACGACTGGGCTAAAATAGGCAATATTGACAGTAAATATTGCTTACTTGCAAATTTTGGGAAAATCCGCTTAGGCAACCATGTAACATTTAGAACTTTAGATAATCCTTATTACCGAAAGGATCGTGTTATAAGAATCAGAGATATCTTTTTTGCTGATCTAGATCCAGTTGTTGGTAATGAGTATGGTGGTAAACGACCCGTTGTTATTTTGGGGCACAACAGAGCAGGTGATTTATATTATGTTGTACCTCTTTCTACAGAAGGATATGATCGATTAAGGGTAGGAACTTACCAAGGCAAAGATGGCTTCGCTGTTGTTGATCGTGTTAAGAGCATATCACCACAACGTATATTTAATTACGTGGACAGGTTAGATAAAGATGTTTTTGGAGAGTTACAAAAATTAATAAGTGAAGACATAATAACCACTGAAGATGAGCCTCAAGAAAACGTTCATCCAGCCTTTGATGGCAGCATTTCGTACGATAAACTGAATAAATTAAAAAACAGCCTTTCAGCAGTAATTGACATGTACCTTCCTGAAATGCCAAAAGAGAGTGAATTGCTTGAGATATTATCTCAACACGCAAAAAATCTTGAAAATGAAGGAAAGATTAAATTTGCTAGAGTTACAAAGGACGGCAAAAAACAATTAAAGTATGTATTAGAGTATGGCTTAAATGGAGAAATAACATTTCGTTTAAATCCTGACTCTAATAACAACAGAAATCATTATTATCAAAGAAACTATAGTTTCACTCTATTTACAGCAAGGATGAATGACCCTTCAAAGTCAACAAAAAAGACGGTGCTTGACCCTCAGCTTACGATTAGATTTCAAAGATATATGATTGAGCATAATGAATGTTACTTTCTGCACTTGATTAGATATTATTGCCAGATTAGTAAGAGCAATTACGATTATAGAAGAGATAATGGTGCTTCTAATAATGAGCTACAATTGTTCGTAACAGAAAAAACGCAATATCTTAAAGAACAATTCGAGAGCGTTGGGATTTATTATGAAGGCAATTTTGAAAGATTGGTCAAAGAGGGCTTCAATGCGTTTAAAATTGAACAGCTTCTCCCTTCAGAAAGCTTTTCGAGCTTTAATTTAGAAGACACAGAAGAAAAAGAGTAGTGCAATAGGATTAAAAAATGAGCTAAAACTAACAATTTTAGCTCGTTTTTTGCTTTTTAAACTTTTTTAACATTTTGTATGCGTCTCAACTGCAACTGATAACGCTACAGTTGCACCCACAATAGGATTGTTACCCATTCCAATAAAGCCCATCATCTCCACATGCGCTGGCACTGAAGAAGAGCCGGCAAACTGTGCATCACAGTGCATTCTTCCCATTGTATCGGTCAGCCCATAACTTGCAGGACCACATCTCATATTGTCAGGGTGGAGCGTTCTCCCTGTTCCGCCACCAGAGGCAACAGAAAAGTAGTCACGCCCGTTTTCATAACACCATTTTTTGTAAATTCCAGCCACTGGATGTTGGAAACGCATAGGGTTTGTGGAGTTACCAGTAATTGACACGTCGACCTTTTCATGTTTCATAATCGCAACGCCTTCTGGCACATCATAGGCGCCATAGACCTTAACTTTAGCTCTCTCGCCACTTGAAAACGCTTTTTCACCAACAATTTTAAGCTCGCCTGTCTTGTGGTCAAAAGAGGTGTTAACAAAGGTAAACCCATTTATTCTTGAGATAATATATGCAGCATCCTTACCAAGTCCATTGAGGATTACATTGAGGGGAGTTTTTCTCACTTTATTCGCCGAGGTTACAATGCCAATCGCACCCTCTGCCGCAGCAAAACTCTCATGTCCTGCAAGGAAACAGAAGCTCTTAGTCTCTTCTTTTAAGAGCATACTTCCCAGCCTGCCATGCCCAAGCCCTATCTGACGCTCATCGGCTACCGAGCCTTTCACACAATAAGCTTGTAGCCCTTCGCCTATTTTGAGGGCAGCGTCACACGCTTTTGTCGCTCCTGTTTTTATGGCAATAGCAACCCCAAGCTCATATGCCTTAACCGCATTGTCAAAACATATTGGCTGTACTCCTTTGACAATTTTTTCAACGTCAATTCCGGCATTTTGGCATATGCTTTTAGCTTCATCAAGACTTTTTATATCATATTTTTTTAAGGTTTCTTCAATACCTGTTTGCTTAACTGTCAAATCCATTAAACCCTCCTCGGATCAATCACTGTGACCGCCTCATTAAATCTACCATAGGTTTTAGTCGCCTTAGCAATAGCCTCTTTTGCCTCCACGCCCTCACGCAGAGATTTCATAAGCGACCCAATTGCCACATACTCATATCCAATTATCTCGCCATTTTCGTCAAGTCCTTCTTTGGTGATATAGCCTTCAGCAAGATTAAGGTAGCGCGTACCTGTCTTCTCTTGCGAGTATACTGTGCCTACGTTAGAGGATAACGTTTTACCAAGGTCCTCAAGTGCCGAGCCTACTGCAAGACCATTTTCTGAAAAGGCAGATTGACTTCTACCATAAACAAGTTGTAAAAATATGTTTTTCATTGCGTCATTGATTGCGTCACAAACAAGATCGGTATTAAGCGCTTCAAGTAAAGTCTTACCAGGTAGTATCTCAGCCGCCATAGCCGCCGAGTGCGTCATGCCTGAGCACCCAATAGTCTCTACAAGCGCCTCTTTGATAATGCCATCTTTGACATTTAGCGTAAGCTTGCACGTTCCCTGCTGAGGTGCACATTTGCCACAGCCGTGAGAAAATCCAGATACCTGTTTTATATCTTTTAATTGGACCCAGTTCGCCTCTTCTGGGATAGGTGACGGTCCAAATCCTTCCATATTGATAGGACAGCTCATAATAAATCCTCCTTTAGTCCAAGATAATTATATAAAAAAGGAGATAAAAATCAAAATAAAATTAAAAGTTTTTATTTTTAATTAATTAAAGTAAACCTAAACATGATTTTTCTCATTATTTGTTGACAAAAAAATATAATTAATATATAATAAGTTAAAATTATTTATTAGTTAAATAATTTAATTAAATCAAAATGGCGGAATAAACTTAGTAGTTTTATATTTTGACTTAAAGAGATAGGGCGGTTGGTGAAAGCCTGAAAGCGGATATAAAACGAATTACAATTATTTCAAGTTTTGCGTTATTCTCACGAACGAGAAAACAAGGTGCGAAGATAAAAAGCTAGGTATTTATAAAACTTTGCATAAATTTAGGTGGTACCACGGGCACGCTCGTCCTAATGCAGAAGGACGGCGTGTTTTTTTATTAAGGAGGATATTATGACAGACACAAATTTATTTAAACAGTTAAAAGAGCGCGGACTTTTGTACCAATGTACAGACGAAGAGACGCTAAAGAAAATGCTAGAGAGTGGCAGACCAATCGCCCTTTATGAAGGTACCGATCCAACTATGGACAGCCTTCACATCGGACATTGCGTTCCATACGTAATCCTGAGACGCTTTCAAAAGGCAGGGCATAAGGTATATCTGCTTATGGGCGGTGCAACAGCCTGCATAGGCGACCCATCAGGCAAGAGCGAAATGCGTAGCCTTATGCCAAAGGAAAAAATCCAGCAGAATATTGAGAAGATAAAACAATCTCTCTCAGTCTTTTTGGACTTTGAAGGGGAGAATAAGGCGGAGATTGTCAATAATTATGATTGGTTTAAAAATCTTACCTACATTGACTTTATGCGCGATATCGGTCAACATTTTAATGTAAACGAAATGCTTTCAAGCGAAATATATGACAATCGCTTAAAAGAAGGCGGTCTAACTTTCTTCGAGATGGGCTATATGCCAATGCAGGCATACGACTTTGTGCATTTAAATGAAAAATACGGTTGCTCTCTAGAGTGGGGCGGTGCTGACCAATGGGGCAACATTGCTGCCGGCGTAAAACTTGCAAGAAAACTCAGCTTTGCGGACGGAAAGACTAGGACTATGGTAGGCGCAACAAATCCTTTGCTTTTAACTCCAGAAGGCAAAAAGATGGGCAAGACTGAGAAGGGTGCTATTTGGATAAATAAAGATAAAATCTCAGCCTATGATTTTTACCAAGGCATTTATCAAACTCCAGACGCCTGCGTTGAGATGATGTTTGCTCTCTTTACCGACTTGCCGATGGACGAGGTTAAAACTATTATCAAAGAGGATATCGTAAAAGCTAAAAAGACCCTATGCTATGAGATAACAAAGTTCGTCCGTGGAGAAGAGGACGCAATCAAGGCTCGCGATATGAGCGAAAATCTCTTCACTCAAGGTGGCGACGACGCACCAGAATATGAGCTTGCAAAACAGTCAGCAGAAGAGGGCATTTTAATATGTGACCTACTTTTTATGACCGGACTTGCACCTTCTAAGAGTGAGGCACGCCGTCTTATCCAAGGCGGAGCTATCTCTGTAAAAGGCGAGAAGATTTCCGACATAGCCCTAAAAATAACCACATCAGATTTTACCGATAATTCTCTCTTACTTAAAAAGGGCAAAAAGAACTTTATAAAAGTGGTAATAAAATAAAAATACTTATAAAGATAAAAACCTCAATTATTTAAGTTGAGGTTTTACTTTTTATATTATCGGCAAGAAAATACTATTGCTAAACATATTGCCGATATCGGCAAATGCTAAAAACACTTGATATTTTGCCGATAACATGGTATAATATATACAAAGAGGTATATATGAAATACAAATCAGTAGCAGAAATAGCTAAAAAATGGGAAATATCTGAAAGAACTATGAGAAATTATTGCTCAAAGGGATTAATAGAAGGTGCTTTTATCACCGGCAAAACATGGAATATTCCAGAAAATGCTCAAAAACCTAGTATTCGCAAGAGATTAAAAAACAAATTGCTTGATATATTGATTGAGCAAAAAAATATGAATTTAAAGGGTGGTATATATCATAAAACGCAGATAATGCTTGCTTATAACTCAATGTTTGGTTAAAGTCAACTATTTTGTAACCGTTTGGTTTAAAATTATGCTAGGTGAGTTATGGAAATATTTGCAGAGAGACTAAAAGAACTTAGAATTGAGAAAAAGTTGACAATGACCGAACTTGCGGATAAAATAAGATGTAGTACCATGGCGGTCAGTAGATGGGAAAGGGGATTACAAACTCCTAATATAGAAGTACTTGTTACTATTGCCAAATTTTTTAATGTTTCAACTGATTATTTGTGTGGTCTTGAAGATTAATTATGATTTTTAAAAAAGAAATTTGTATTATAGAGAAAAAGTCAAAATTTTATGGCTACCTTTTAGAGTGTAGGAGCGAGAGCGAAGTTAAAGAGGCTCTTGCATTTTTGAAGACAGAACACAAGAAGGCAACTCATATTTGTTGGGCTTGTCGCCTTAAAACGCCTTTCTATGAAAGGGCGGTTGACGATGGCGAGCCAGGAGGCACGGCAGGTCGTCCAATTCTTTCAGTTTTGCAAAAGAAAAATGTTGAGGATGTTGCAGTCTTTGTTGTTCGTTATTTTGGCGGAGTTAAACTCGGCGCGGGCGGACTTGTGCGAATTTATGCAAAGACAACTTCTGAGCTTTTTAATAATTAAAAATTGCTTTTAAAATAGCTGGTAAAAATGCTATAATATTTCTATGAAAACAATAACAGAGATTAAAAAGATAGGCAAGGGATTAAGATATAACCTCTACCTTGACGACCAGTTTTTTGGAGTATATGAAGCTGAAATTTTAGCTCGTCACTGTTTAAAGACAGGGCAGTCTTTTGATGACCAATTTTTTGAAGACCTTAAAATTGAAAATGGCGACTATGCTTGTTTCAACCGTGGACTAAGCTTGCTAGAAAAAAGTATGAAGAGCGAGAAAATGCTAAAAGACTATCTTCGCGAGAAGGGCTATCCTAAAGCTTGCATAGAAAAAGCCGTTAATAAATTGTCAGAATACGGCTACATTGACGATCAGGCTTTTTGCGAAAATTATATAAATTCTTATAGCTCTTCAAAGAGCAAACGCAAACTCAAATATGACCTTCTTTCAAAGGGGATAAAAGAGGATATCATTGACGAGAAACTTGAAAACTTGCTTAATGAAGACTTAGAGCGTGGGAAATTACAACTTTTGGCTGAAAAATATATGAAAAACAAGGAATTTGACTTAAGAAACAAGCAAAAGTTTTATAATCACTTTGCCGGAAAGGGTTACGATTATGGTATGATAGCAAACGCTTGGGAGGAGTTAAATGGTAGGAATTGACATTATAGATATAGAAAGAGTTGACAAAAGCGACGAGTTTTTGGCTCACATCGCAAATGCTAAAGAAATAGAATATGTAAAAAAGTCCTTTTGCGAGAGCCTTCGCCACCAACGCACAGGTGCACTTTTTTGCGTGAAAGAGGCGGTTATGAAGGCGCTTGAAATGGGTAAAAACAGCGGAGTTACCTTCAAAGACATCGAGCTTTCTCACGAGGATAGCGGAAAACCAATAGTCATTCTGCACGGCAAGGCGCTAGAAAAATACAACCAGTGTTTTTCAGATAAAAAACTAGAGGTTTCTCTTTCGCACACTCCCGCTTACGCCACCGCCATTGCCATTCTTATATAAAATATTGATTATAATAGCTCCATTAGGGGCTTTTCTTTTTGTAGCAATAAAACATTTGTAGCATGTGTTTATTTTTTTATTTGCATATTTGCAAACTTTTTAACTCAAACTATCTTTATATGTTTAAAACCCATTTTCTTAGGAGATAATCATGTTTGAAAAAATTAATCTTAAACGCGGACTCGAAAAACGAGCTAAAGATCTCGAGCAGACAAATGTCGACCTAATTTCTGCTTCTTTGCATGCAAATTTTGAGAGGGGTTCGCATAATATGCTAGTAGAGGAAGAAAAGACTTATGCCGAGAGTTACACTCGTGTTTTAAGCGAACTTGCCCCTCTAGAAAAAGTCGATTTAATTGATTATTGGGTTTTCGAAAATGGACGATCAAATAAGAAGAGGAGAAATTTATTACGCCGACCTTAGCCCTGTTGTTGGAAGCGAGCAGGGTGGTGTTCGTCCTGTGCTAATAATCCAAAACGATGTAGGGAATAAGTATTCGCCCACTGTAATCGTCTCTGCAATAACCAGCCAACTAGGCAAGGCAAAATTGCCAACACACATAGAACTGCCAGCCGAAAAATACAACTTGCCCAAAAACTCGGTAGCCCTTCTTGAGCAAATCCGAACACTTGACAAACGCCGATTGCAAGAAAAGGTAACCACGCTCTCACCCGACAAAATGCGAGAGGTCAACAAAGCCCTTCTCATCTCACTAGGTTTTTAAAATATTGAAAAATACATAATCAATATTTTTTTATTTTTACAAATGGCTTTGAAAAAAACTTATAAATTTTGTATAATATTTATATGGAAATCAAAGATGTAATGACAAGACTTGGAAAAGTTCGTAGTGAAGCATAGAATTTTTATCAAAATAAGTCAAAAAAGCACTTAAAAATTTTTTAAGTGCTTTTTGCTCTAATTAGTCTTTGCCATTTCACAGATAATTTTATAAATATCTTTCCAGCTGTTTGCAATAATTTTATTTTCACCTTTTGCCTTTTTGTTTGCTGGGTTTTTAAAAATGATTACAGGCACATGCTCTGATATTTCATTGATGTTTCTAACAGAGTCGTCTATCATGACATCAATTTTACTTTTCTTTACAAGGTCAACCTTACCTATAATCTCGTTGCTATAATAAATCTCGTCAAAGTAGATATCATGTTTATTAAACCATTTTTGCAATGACGCACGCATACGCTCTCCCTTTTCTGATTGTTCACTTGAGTGTGTACGAGAGGTAATAATAGTTAGTGTGTGCCCATCATTATGTAATTTTTTTAAGAATTTTGAAGCATTGTTCATCATAACAGTGTTTTTAGAGTAATGAAATATCCGCTCATCCCAAAAATCGGTTTCAATATCTTTTGTTACATTAAATTGCTCGTAAAAGCGCTCCTTTGCTTTATTATACTTAAAAGGAATATTATTTTCTTTAAGATACATTGTAAAATATTTTTTTACATACTCACTAAGATGAGTTAAAACTCCATCGACATCAACGCCTATTTTCATTTGTACACCTCATGAGGTGATTATATCATAAATCTTTAAAAAAGAAAATAGTTAAAATAAAATTTAATAAAAATTATCAAATTTCCAAATTTTTATTGACTAAATTGAAGAATTATAGTATCATTATACTTGTCAACGAAATCTACCATATAACAAATAGGGGTGTAGTTCATCGGTAGAATAAGAGTCTCCAAAACTCCTGAGGTGGGTTCAACTCCTACCACCCCTGCCAAAATCAAAAAACCACTATATATTAGCTTTTTATTCGCTATTTATAGTGGTTTTTATTGTTTTTAGGCACATTTTTGGCACAACTAATCTAAAAATATAGATATAATTTCCTTTAAAGCACTAGTTACATTTGAAAGTGTTTCATCATTTTGATAAAGTCTTTCATTAAAGCATATTTGTAATTTAAAACAGTTATTTTTTATTTGGTTTATCGTTCTATGCTTTTTATATGAGTCAAATACCGAATTGATAGAAAAGTATTGCAAGCCATGATTATTGAGGGCATTAATAATTTGATAGAGCTTTTCTTTGTCATAATTCTCAGGCAAAAAGAGGGTAACATCTTGCACGCGCTTTTGACTTAAAGTGTGAAGCTCCAAGAACAACTTTGTATCAGGCTTAATAACTTTTTTAATAAGCGTGTCTTTGTACTGGTTAGCTTGAGTGTTAAAATAGTCAATTTGATTATCTTTTGTTTTGTAAATTACTGAAAAGCCAAATTCTGTGTTGAAGAGTTTGCAAATGCTTCCTGTCATGCTCTCACTAGCTTTAACTTTGCCGTTAAAAACACTTTGCTTTGCATGAGGCGCAGATAAAACGATGTCGTCTATACTATTTACATACTCAAAGTCGTTTAGCCCTTGACCTGTTGCAAACTGTTTGTCAATCTCGCGAAGAAGAGGGATATCAATATAACGCGCCATGACCTCGTTGCGTTTTCGCAGGATTTGGCAGAAAAGATGGATGGCATTTACTATTTTTATGATATTAAGAGTTGACTTATTTGCGTATCCTTCATTAATTTCAATTTGTAGGGCTTTTAATGATAGCTTTTCACTGACCACTTGGGCAGGGTTTGTATTTCCGCTGAAATTTCCATCAGTAATAACCTTTTCAATTCCATATTTATTGAAAGATGTTATCAGCGAAGAGAGCGATAAAGTATCGTCAAGCAGCGTTTTGCCGTAATCAGATACTAAACTTACTTGGCAGTCTTCATTTGTGCTAGTTAGTTCAAGCACCATAAGCGGTTTATATTTTCTGCAGGATGATAAGAGGAAATTTTTAAAGCTGTTTTTAGCATTCCCGTCATCTTTTCCCTCACAGACAAGACAATAGCCATGATTTTTATTTAAAAGCCTGCCTATAACCATGGGCATAAAATCGTCATTTTGCGGATGAAGACAAATCAAAACGTCACTTATCCCGCCATTAATAAACTGATGTTCTCCATTTAATTGGCTTTTCAAGCTTAGCTTTATTTCATTTAAATTGATTTTTGTTATATTATTTACCATATTTACCTCTTATTTTATTATAGCAAATTTAAATAAAAAGTCAAAAATATATAAATAATTATTGAAAAAGCTGACAAAATATTGTATCATAATTATATAGACAAAGGATAAGCTTATTATGGAAAATTTTAGAAGAGATTTAGGATTTAATGGTTATTATATTTCGCGAGAGATTGACCTATCAAATATACGTGCTCAGCACGCTCAAATAGAGGAGCTTAAAAACGGACAGTATGCCTGCTTTATTAAACCTTTTTTGACACAACTCAATAACCTTGTCAACTTAGATTACGTAATAAAGAGCGACAAACTTGAGCATGTTGACTATGGCGATATGGAAGACGAGTTAAAGGACATCAAGTATGCACTAATCACTCAAAAGGGGATATTGGCTTTTGAGGTCACAAGTGATATGCGAAGGAAGCGAGATAGAAAGGAAACAATTAACTTTAAAAACAACATAGACTTTCAACAGGCTTTCAGCCATATTTTAAAAAATCAAGATAGCAAAATTAGGATAATATCTTTTGAAGAACTGCGCTCTTTCTATAAAAAGACGGGGATTATGGGCTCTTTTAAAGCTTACATGCCAACTGATAAGCTTATTGAAAAGACAAATCTAATATTTATAAATCCTTCAACCAGAGAGCTCAAAGTGCTTCCAAACAAAAATCATATGATAGCACTTGACGAAATAATTGAGATGGCTCAAAGGAGTAAAACTGAGAATGCAAAACTAAGCGCCCACTCACTTGAAAAGATAAATAATATTCTTTTTAAAGGTACAGAGCATGAAGGGCAAACAGGCTTTGGCAAGTTCCGAGAGACAAATGTAATGGTTGGCTATCCACCTATGTGGGAGACGGTCGTACTTCGTGAGGTTACAAGACGAGATGACCTTGGCAATCCTCGAGGATATAACAACAAGCCTCTTCTTGACCAAGTTGACCAATTATTTACTTGGTACAATGGTGGCGAGGCAAAACAATTGTCACCACTTGAGCGCGCTGCAATACTTAACCTAGAAATATCGCGCCTTCAACCATTTAGAGATGGCAATAAGCGGGTAGCAAGACTCTTTACTAATTATGAGATTTTAAAGAATGACTATCCAACCATTGCCTTTAGAGCAGGCTCAAAAATAGAGTATGACGAGCGCCTTGCACGTTGCATAAATAGTAAAGACATCACCGAGTTTGTCGAATACCTTGTTGATATGCTCTATCTTCAACAAAACATTTATTTAAACGAACTTAAAATAATGGCTTACTATCTATCTGACGACCTATCTCAAGAAAATGCACACGAAGATGAAATAATTGAAAAATAGTTTTGATATTTTCAAAAAAGTGCTACAATATTGCTATGCGTTTAAAGACAAGAGGTGAAAATATGGAAATAAATAAACTAATTGGTCAATTTTTAGAAGCAAATGTATATATTGTTAGCAAGGATAACGAGTGCCTTATTGTAGATGGCGGAGCCTTCTTATACGACACAATCAAGGCAGTAGGCAAGAATAAAGTGGTGGGGATACTGCTCACACATGGACATTACGACCACTCCTGCCATGTTGCAGAATATGCCAAGTTCTTTGGATGTAAAGTTTACGCAAGTGCAGAGGCTGTTAAGACGCTCACTGATGCCAAAGCACTTTATAGCGAACATGGCGAGACAATAGAAGACCTCTCGCGTTTTGAGTACATTGACGAAGATAAAACTATTAAGATAGGGAGCTTTACTATTGAGTGCTTCCATTGCCCAGGACATAGCCCTTGCTGTGAGTGCTATTTGGTAGATGGCGAAAATCTCTTCTCAGGCGATGTACTTTTTGATAAAAGCATAGGTCGTACCGACCTTATTGGTTCAAATAAAGAGGATATGTATAAAAGCCTTTGCAAACTTGAAAATATAAAATTTTCTCACTGCTATAGTGGACATGGTGAGAAAAGCGACTATGCTATGCAGATGAAGAATATAACAGTTTTCAAACGTTTTTTGACAAGATAACCACTCAGAACACAAGCCCAACTCATTTCATTTCAATCTAAAATTACATCTTATTAAAAAAAATCTCGAATTTTTCGAGATTTTTTGCTTTTTTGTGTATTTACAAGTATTTTTTCTAAAATTTAGTCCTTTTTTAACCTTAAATCCTTGCCCTTTATGTAGACACAAATAGAACTAGACTTATCAATAATTCGGCTTGAAATTCTCTCGTCATAATAATCTTTGATATCATAGAGGTCAAGATTAGATGTGATTATTGTAGGAAGACGCTTCATTTTTCGTTCGTTAATCACTTGATATAGATAATTGAGTGTTATGGTAGGATTACGGAGCTCTGTTCCAAGGTCGTCGATAAAAAGAATTTCACTGTTTAGGTATCTGTCAAGAAGATAACTTTTTTCTTCAAGGTCTTTAGTCGAATAGCTTTTAACAAAGTCCTGATGCATTGCGAAAGAGGAGGTGAGAAGGACCACATGGTTTAAGTTTATTAGCTCATTTGCCATACATTTAATTAAATGAGTTTTACCTACGCCTGTTTCTCCAGCAATAAAAATAAGATTTTTATCAAAATTTGAGTGGCACCACTCTTGCATCTTTTGATACAATTTTTTCATATAATCTTTGTTTTCAAAGATATCAAATTTTACTTTTTTAAAGTCTTCAAGCTTGTCAAAACCGCTTTCAGCTATTAAAACATTGTTAATTTCTTTGATTAAACAACTGCAGTATTTACCATCAATAAAACCTGTGTCATTGCATTTTTTGCAATAAAAGTCAGGCTCAATGGAAGGCAATCCAAGCTCTTTCAGCCTTGCCAAATATTGTTTTTTCATATCTTTAATAAATGGTGATAACTCTTTGCCTTCTTTGCTTGCTTCAATCATAGCCGTTGTGTAGCCTTGATAGAGCGTTTTAAAAATAGGGTCTTCAAACGCTTTGATTTTATTATTAATTGCATCATTTTCGGCTTGGTACCTGCGACTATCAATCACTTTTTTAGCTTTTTCTATTATAGTTGCTTTCATTTTAACTCCTAAACATCAATTTCATCTATAGCTTGGAAGAGGGCGTTTATTTCCTCTTTCGAGTAGCTTCTTCCGCCAAAATTATTTTTACTTTGGGTAGTTTCTTTAATAGGTGTATTATTTTTTGCCTCTTCTATTGTCTTTATACCTTTATCTCTATAGTCGGCAAGCACTCGTACAAGATATTTCATAGGGTTTTCCTTGCCTTTGGCAAGTTCGACTGCATAGGATATAAGCTCCTGCGATAGTTTCCACTCCTGCGTCCAAATTTTATAGTTTGACCTGTCATATGTGCTGACATTACGGCTTATATTGAGCGTGGTTAGTATATCTTTTATCTTGCTATCATCAGCAAGGATTTGCCCCATATACTCATTGAAGGCAGAAAGCGTTAGAATACCCAGCTTATAGAATTTTGCCACCGTTCTATCCATGCCTTCAAGTGTTCTTATAGAGTTTTTAAAGCAGTAGGAGGCAATCTCAAGCAGTAGCTCCCTATCAAAGCCCATGTTTATCCATTTGAGGATATAGTTTTCAACCACGCCTTCAAGGTTTTCATAGTAAACACCAATAGTCTTATTTATCTCTTTAGCAAGGTCATATAGCGATTGCTTTTCTTTTTCAAAGCTCTCAATTTCCATGATAGACATAAGCTTCATCTCGTAATACTTAGTAAGTATATTGTCCATTCGCTCAAAAGAAAATCTAGCTTTTTTCTTAATAGTTTTGCAGACATAAAGTGTAACATCTAAGTTAAACCCATAGTCGTTTAGCCATTTATTAAGTAGTGCTCGCTCTTCAACGTACGGCGCACGCTTCAATCCAACAGCGTTGAAAATCTCACTCAGCTCAGGGCTCTTGTCTTCAAATGATTTTAACCTTTCTTCTACTTGAGCGGTAGAGGTAATGCCTTCATTTGCCCAGTTTTTAGCAACAGTTAAAATATAGTTATATCCAACTGCCGACTTTTTGGTCTCCACACAGTATTTCATAATCATAAGAAGAGCTTCCTGCTCCACATGATAACGCTCTAAAAAGTCATAATACTCCTCATACTCATGCTTTGAAATGGCACGCCTTCCTTGAAAGATGTCTTGAGCCTGCTGATTAAACACTTCATACTTGTCAGGCTTGTATAACTTATTAGCTGTTACCACATTTTTGAGAGGAATATATGTAACTTGAATAGGAGAGGTATGTAATATTCTTACAAGCCCTTGCTCTTCCCAGTACTCAAACGCACCAATTACATCTTCTTCACTCATGTTGAGCCTTTTTGCAAAGTTTTCCATAGAATTATCAAAGGAAGTGCTACTGCAAAGATACAGCCCATAGATATACACAATCACAAACTGCGGTTGAGCATAAGGCAAATAGTCATTTAAGAAAATGTTGTCAATTTCAGTTTTAGAGCTTGCGATAAACTCAGTAGAATATTTACAGAACGCCATAATAATCTCCACTAACATTTTACCACACAAAGACGCAATTTACAAACATTTTTAAGCAAAATATGATGTATTAAAATTTTACAATTATCTACTTTTTTCATGACATTATTTTTGGACAAGGATAATATCATATAGTATGAAAAAAATAGTAATCAATAAAAAGTTTAAAATTATCGCTGTCGCCATTTTGCTCGCTTTGGTCATTTTTTTAGTTACCTTTTTATGTATAAAAGGTTTAAAGAAGGAGGAGCTTGAGCTTTCTTCTTATAAAATGGAGCTTTCATATAATGATGAGAGCAAGGTCTTGACAGGACAAGAAGAGGTCACATTTGTAAATAATTATGATAATATGTTCACATATTTATATTTGCACCTCTATCCTAATGCTTTTAGAGAGGGCGCGAAAAACCCAATAGTTGCTTCATCCGATATTGACAGCGCATATCCAAATGAGGCAAGTTATGGCTCTATCAAGATAGAGGGCGTAACAAAAGAAGGACAGCCTCTTAACTATACAATAGAAGGTGAGGACCAAAATATACTTAAAGTGGAGCTTAATGAGGAGGTCTATCCAGACGAGCAGATTAGCTTCACAATAGAGTTTTCGACCACACTTGCAAATATCAATCATAGGCTAGGCTACGGCAATAATACTATAAATTTTGGTAATTTCTATCCAATTCTCTGTATGTATGAAAGTGGAGTTGGCTTCAAGACTGACCTTTATCACTCAAATGGCGACCCATTTTATAGCGAATGCGCAAATTATGAGATAAGTTTGTCCTATCCATCAAATCTTACTTTAGCCTCATCTGGACAGCTTATAACAGCAGAAACAACCAATGATATTACCACCGCTCAATTAAAGGGTGATAAGATAAGAGACTTTTGTTTTGTGCTTAGCGACAAGTTCTCTCATGCCAGCACCAAGGTAGGAAATACCGTTGTAAACTACTACGGCTATCAAAATGATAATAATATAGATAGCTCTCTTGAGGTAAGCGCCAAAGCGGTAGAGACTTTTAATTCAATGTTTGGTCAGTATCCTTATAGTCAGCTGTCAGTTGTCAAAGCTAACTTCTTGCATGGCGGTATGGAGTATCCTAACCTTGTCATTATTAGTGATGATGTTTCAAGCGAAGACGTCGCCTATGTAATTGTACATGAGATAGCACACCAGTGGTGGTACGGAGTTGTTGGCAATGACGAGTACAACCACGCATGGATGGACGAGGGACTAACCGAATATAGCACAATGCTATTTTTTGAAGAAAACGAAAGCTATGGTGAAGATTTTGACCAAATGATAGACAACGCCACAACAAATTATAAAACTTTTGTCAGAGTTTACACCAACGTGACAGGCTCAGTTGATACCAGCATGGATAGACCGCTTAGCCAATTTAACACAGAGCCCGAGTACGTTCAATGCACATACACTAAAGGACTCTTAATGTTTAATTCTATCAGGGAAACTGTTGGCGACCGCAAGTTTTTTAAGGCGCTAAAAGACTACTATCAAGACTTTGCTTATAAAAACGCCACTCCTGCCGATATGATAGCCTCATTTAATAAAAGCACAGGCTATGACCTAGAAGGCTTTATCTCCAGCTGGCTAAACGGCGAAGTAGTAATACAATAAATTTTAACAATTTTTCAAGTAAAATGATTTCAAAACCATGCATTTATAGCACCTCAAATAGACTTTAATGAGGTGCTTTTTTGTATGTGTTTTTTTAGATTTTTTCCCAAAACATTGATAAGCCATTTAACAAGACGAATGAAAAACATTAGAGAGACAACAAAACCTTAATAATGGTATGACTTAAAAACTCAATTTTACCAGCTTTTACTTCGTTCGCTTCGCTCACTCTTGCTCGCACACTCGCTTTGCTCGCACACTCGCTTTGCTCGTACGCTCGCATCCGCTCCACCTCGGCTTTGCCTCGACGTCGCTCTCGCCCACGCTCCCGCTGGACGCACGGGCTTTTTGTGGTGTCGCTATCGCTCCATTATCCTCACGCTCCCGTTGGTCGCACGCGAGAACGCTCGCACGACTTTCGCCACGCTCGCTTCAGGTGGTTCTGGTAACGGATTTGGAATTTCGCGATCTTAAAAAAAGCAGAGCCCATTCTCTGCTTTTTCTATATGTTTTCTTCAATATAATCAAAATATAGTCCTAGAACCTCGGTATATCTATATTTTAGCAAAGAGGAATATGTTTGGCTTGTGTTTTCAAGCATGCCTCCACACAACTCTTTGCTTTTTTCAAGTGCACTTTCAAGCGTAGCGCCAAGCTTTTTTATAGGTTCAAACTCTACATTTTCAAAGAGGGTATTAAAGTTAGCTAGGGTAGTGGAGAGGCTGTTATGCGTGTTATTAACAGCCAGCCTTGCCGAGATTTCATTGTATACCTTTGTGTCAAGACTGATAGCAACATCATAGATACTTAAGTAGTAGTCGTAACAGGCGGACAGCGCTTTTGTTAAAACTTTTTTCTCCTCACTTGTAAAACTTCCATTTAAGGTGATACTCTTAAACTGCACAGAAATAATCTCACTTTCAAGCCCCTGATTTGCCTTAACTGAGTTTTGCACAAGCACGGCATCATTTTTGTTAATATAGCAACTTGCTATCACATGGTAGTAACCGTCTTGCTCCCAAATGTACCCACCAGCGCCAATAGACTGAAAGTCAGAGGCTCTTGCCTCAGCCTCTTTTTCTACCTGACTTTTGGCAAGCGATAGCATATATACATCAAAGGCACTAGAGCTTACACTTTCGCCTTCTCCGCCAGTTCTTACAAGTAAAAGTGATAGAAAATTTGCAACCAACAGACATACAATCAAAAAAACAACGGCAAAAACCGTGATGATGGATTTCTTGGAAGAAACAAACTCTTTAAGTCGTGACATAGTTTAATGTATGACAAAATTTTACAATCTATGAAAAATAAAGTGGCACAATCTTTTGCAATGCGCGAAAAAAAGTAGTATAATATCTATGCAAAAGCCAAAGTGATTGCCCATGACAGTCACTTTTTAGCCAATGGCTAACAAAAGGAGGAAAAATGAAAATAAAACCATTGTTTGATAGAGTGGTATTAAAACCACTAGAAAGCGAGAGCGAAACTAAGGGAGGAATACTCCTTCCAACCGCCGCTCAAGAGAAGAGCCAACTTGCCGAAGTTGTGGCAGTAGGTAGCGGTAAGAACGCCGAAGGCAAAGACATCGGCATGGCAGTAAAGGTAGGCGATAAGGTGCTTTACGGCAAATACACAGGCACCGAGGTGTCAGTTGACGAGCAAAAGTATGTTGTTGTAAGACAACCTGACATACTCGCAGTTATTGAGGACTAGGAGGAAATTATGGCAAAAAAGATATTAGAAGGGCTAGAAGCAAGAAAGGCGCTAGAAGCAGGTGTCAATAAACTTGCTAATACTGTTAAAATTACACTTGGGCCAAAAGGACGCAATGTAGTCCTTGGTAAAAAGTACGCAACCCCACTTATAACAAATGACGGCGTTACTATTGCTAAAGAAATTGAGCTTGAAAACCCATTTGAAAACATGGGCGCCGAACTTATCAAAGAGGTCAGCGTTAAAACCAACGACGTTGCAGGTGATGGTACAACTACAGCTTGCGTACTTGCTCAGGCAATGGTGCGCGAGGGTATGAAGAACTATGTTGCCGGAGCTAACCCAATTATACTTAAAAAGGGTATTTTTAAGGCAGTTGACGTAGTAGTTGACGAGCTTAAAGCAATGTCAAAACCAGTTGCTAGCTCAAATGATATTAAACAGGTAGCCTCAATCTCGGCAGGTGACGAAGAGGTTGGCGCACTTATTGCAACTGCAATGGAGAAGGTGGGCGCTGACGGCGTTATCACGGTTGAGGAGTCTCAAACTATGAAAACCGAGCTTTCAGTAGTTGAAGGTATGCAGTTTGACCGAGGATATCTATCTCCATATATGTGCACTAACACTGAAAAAATGGTTGCCGAACTTGATAATCCATTTATTCTTATCACCGACAAGAAGATATCAAACATCCAAGAAATTTTGCCACTGCTTGAGCAAATTGTAAAGATGTCAGCAAAACTATTGATAATTGCAGACGACGTAGAGGGTGAGGCGCTTACCACTCTTATTCTCAACAAACTTCGCGGAACTTTCTCATGCGTTGCAGTTAAGGCTCCAAGCTTTGGAGAAAAGAGAAAGGCTATGCTTGAAGATATAGCTATTCTTACTGGTGGAAATGTAATCTCAGAAGAACTCGGACTTGACTTTAAAAATATCACTCTTGATATGCTTGGCAGGGCTAAGACAGTCCGCGTTGATAAGGAAAACACAACTATTGTAGAAGGTGCAGGCGATAGCGAAAAGATTAAGGCAAGAGTAAACTCTATAAGAGCTCAGATAAAAGAGCAGTCCAGCGAATATGAGATAGAAAAACTCAACGAACGCCTTGCTCGCCTTGCAGGTGGTGTTGCGGTAATCAAAGTAGGCTCTGCTACTGAGGTTGAAATGAAAGAGAAAAAACTCCGCATTGAAGACGCTCTTGCAGCTACAAAGGCAGCAAGCGAAGAAGGCGTTGTTGTAGGTGGCGGTGTTGCACTTCTAAAGACCACTCCAAAGGTTAAAGAACTTATTGAGACCCTTTCAGGTGACGAAAAGACAGGTGCTACCATTGTACTTAACGCAATCGAGGAGCCTATCCGTCAAATAGCTAAAAACTCAGGCGTTGACGGCGGTGTTGTAGTCAATAAGATTTACGAAAACTTAGACAACAAGGCTTACGGCTTTGACGCTTTAAATAACGAGTATTGCGACCTTATTGAAAGGGGAATAATTGACCCAACAAAGGTTACCCGCTCAGCACTTCAAAATGCAGCCAGTGTATCAGCAACAATGCTAACTACCGAAGCACTAGTTGTAGAGATAGAGGATAAAAAAGAGCCCAAAGACGTTGACGTTTATTAATAATAGAGTTGATTATTAATAGTTGTCATACTTATCAATCATTATTATTAATATAACATAAACTACATTTTAGTATATCATCAGTTTAGTATAATATCAGCCACGAGACAAGAGTTTTATTTTAACACCTCAGTCACGAGGCTTGCAAAGAGACCGAAGAAAAATTCTTCGGTCTCTTTTATGTTGTAATAACCTTTGGTTGTCACAACATTCTATTGTCAACTTTTTTATAAAAGCTGACAATAGGCAAGCCTCATGCTTGGCGTGACACCAAATCCATCACGCTCGCTTCATGCGGTCGTATAAAAGATTTTGAAATTAAGAATTCATGCAAAAATTTTCAACAATTTTCAAAAATAGCGTAAAATCGCTTGACAAAAAATTCGGGGGGGGTAAAATAAGCTATCGCTTTTAGGGTGGAACCCAAGTTTTATCATTTTTCTTAAATTTTTTAATTTAAGAAAAATGAAACGCGGGCACGACGCGCTTATGCGCGTCTAACCGCTAAAACACATATTTTTTACACTTCGTGATAAAAAATATTTTCGGTTCCCCACCCCGGGGCTCCCCACAAATTTTATAATTTGTGGGGTAGAACTCCCCCTCCGACCTCCTCGAAAATTCCTCTGGAATTTTCTTCGTAATAAGGACCCGGTCGGGTGCCCATAAAATCGTGAGATTTTATGGGGTTAGACGCAAGGGGTGTTATAGCATAACGCGAAATGTAAAATATTTTTTAGCCCGCGCCGAAGGCGCGAAATTAGCAAATTTTAAATTCTTTGAAATTTGCTAAATCGTCACCCAAGTGACAATTATTTTTAAATATAAAATAAGATTGTAAACTAGGTAATAATTTAAATAATTTATCAAATACTAAAGAAAATGGAGGTAAAAATGTCAATCAAATTAAAACTGCTGTCATTAATAAGTGCTTTTATTCTAGTCCTTGGACTGGTAGTAGCTGGAGTGCTAGCCGCAAGTAGTCAAACAATAACCATGAATGGTAGTGTAAACTTTAATGTAAATGATAAAAGCCTATGGGTAAAAGAGGTTAGAATGCAAGAGGCAGGAGAGGACCCAGTCATAATCTCAAACTTTACTCCAGGCTACATCAACGGAGACTTTAACTTTAATGTAGGCGATCATAATAATAACCGAGGCTCATTTGCATTGTATTTTGATATAATAAATACTACAACTAACACTTATTTAGTTAATGTAGATTATAGTGGACTAAGTAGTATAACTGGTATAGAGATAAATATAACTAACCTAATTTCAGCAAATACAGAGACTGTAACAACTATAACCTCAGAAACACCTATTACAACAACATTAGAGTTAACTGTATCAAACCCAAATCTTGAAAATATAGATTTATCAATGATAACAATAAATATCAATGAAACCGTTTTAGGTACATTAACCTATTCACTTAATAGTGGAAGTGGACAAAGTGTAAGTGTTGCAAGTTGTAGTCCAGATGCAGAAGTTGTAATCATTCCTGAAACAGTTCAGTATAATGGACGAACTGCTACAGTGACAGCCATTGGTAATAATGCATTCGGCGGATGTAGTAGTTTAACATTAATTACAATCCCAGATAGTGTGACAAGTATTGGAGGATATGCTTTCAGTGGTTGTAGCAGTTTAACCTCAATAACAATTCCATCGAGTGTGACAGCCATCGGTTCTGGTGCCTTCACTAATTGCAATAGTTTAGCTTTAGCTTACTATGAGATTCCAACAGGCTGGACATTTGCACATGGAGATATTGATGAAGAAACTCTTGCAGATCCATCAACTGCTGCCGAATGGCTGAAAGGTTCTTCTGGCGTTTACGGAATGTCTAGAACATAAAAATTAAAATCTAATGCCATTAAATTGGCATTAGATTTTTTATATTTATAATTGTTTTTATTAAATATATTTTTTGTTTTTTATTTTTGATATTTTTAAATTTTAACAAAACAAATTTTTTATTTATTCATTTATTTATTTTATTTTTACTCAATGCTTCCGCCGCCCATAAATTTGTTGGTAAGACCAAGTACCCAGCGGGTAGGAAGAATTCTTATTCCAAAGTAGATAAGCTTGAAACTAGCTCCAACTATAACAAAAGGTTTAGATTTTCTTCGCTTTGCCTGTTTAAAGATAACTTTTGCAACTTTCTCAGGTGGCATACGTTTGCCGCCGTCATGCTTGTCAAGAAAAGCAAAAGCCCGCTCAACTTGCTTGCCATAACGCTCGTTAGTATCTTCAATTCGCACACGTTTTTTCATAAAGCCAGTTTTAACCTCACCAGGACAAACCGCGCACACATCAATGCCGGCTCGCGATAGCTCCATACGTTGACACATTGTAGACATAAGTAGGGCAGACTTAGAAAAACAATAAAGACTTCTAAATGGCGAAGGGAACATTCCTGATACGCTTGAAATATTGATGATTTTTCCTCCCTTTTTCATGTATGGAAGGGCATATTTTGTAACTAAATAAGCGCCCTTGATATTGACATCCATAATCTTATCAAAAACGTCAGAAGGTACCAGTTCAAGTGCTCCATTTACGCCAATACCGGCATTATTGACAAGAACGTCAATTTTGTGATATTTTTCTCCAATTTGAGAGATAATATTTTTGACCTGCTCCTCATTAGATATATCAGCGACATAACTTTCCTCTGGGTACTCTTCATCTATTTGCATAGCAATGCTAAGCACGGTGTCGCCTTTTTGCCTAAATAGGGTGGCGGTAGCCTTACCAATACCCATTGACCCGCCAGTAATAACAACAATTCTTTCCATAATTAAATTCCTTTTAATAATATATAAGAAATTTTAGCACAAATTATTAAAATAACAAAATGATTTGACTTAAATTTTTTTAAGTGGTAGAATTATAGAAATTATCGTAAGGAGAACTATGAATACAACAAAAAAATGGTTAATAATCGTAGCAATAATTTTTAACTTTGTAGAAATAGCCTGGGATATTTACGCGATTGTAGATTGGTTTCAAACTGACCCTGAAGTGCGAAGCTCAGTTTTTTATGTAGTATTTACTTTTATCACCATCGCATGTTGCATAGCGATAATAGTTTTACTTACCATGGCTATTTGGAAAAACGGCGCACTATTTAGACAGCGTTACGGCTATTACATGACGGCGCTAGTTCTCTCTATTATTGTAAATTTACTCTCAGTATCAAGTATTCTTTTAATTATCACCATGTTTATCTCAGACTGGGTATGGATAAAACCAGATAAGGACACAACAAAGGTCGGCGACAATGTAGAAGTGATAAACGAAAGCAAGGAAGATAAAATAGCAAAATTGCGTAAACTTAAAGAGGAAGGGAAGATAACAGAAGAACAATTCCAAGAAGAACTTATGAAATTATTGTAAGTAAATTAAAATTGCTAAAATAATAATTTTATAAAACAATAAAAGACTAAAAAAATAATTATTGACAAGTATTTATGCGGTCAATAATTTTTTATAAAATAACATTTTATTTTTTTCTTTTATTTTTGAAAAAATCTTGTAAAATATCTTTGCAAAACTTATTTTCTCTATATTCTATTTTAGGCTTGTGATTAAGCCTGTTACTTTTTAAAATCAGCTCGCAAAGATTGTCCTCTGAGGTTGTTTCTTTAGCACCATATACAACCTTAGATATTCTAGCATTAGCAATCGCACCCGCACACATAGGGCAGGGCTCTAAGGTAACATAAATCTCGCACCCATCAAGACGCCATGATTTTAGCCTTTTGCACGCTTTGTTTATTGCAATAATCTCTGCGTGTTTTAGAGCATTTTGGCTTTTTTCTCTACTATTTCGCCCTCTCGCGACAATTTTTCCATCCTTTACAATGACAGCCCCAATAGGAACCTCATCTTTTTTTAGCGCCTTTTGTGCCTCTTTGAAAGCTTCTTCCATAAAATCTATCATAATATAATTTTAATAAAATTTTACCGATAAGTAAAGCACTTTTGGTTGTCTTTTGCAAAATTATGTTGTATAATGAATTAATGGACAAAAAAACGACAACCTTTGACAAAAGAAATTTTTATAATGATAAAGACAGTGGTATGGTATTCCTCTTTTCTTTAATCTTACCTATTCTTTTATCGCTTGTTTTTTCTCTTATTGCAAATGTAATAGTAGCCGCAGGTGGTTATGAGGACAGCTCAGAGGTCACAAATAGCATTTGGTTTACCACCGTTTTAAGTGTGGTAAGTGCCATATCTTATGTTGTGCTTTATCTTGTTTATAATAAGATTAATAAGATTGAGTATAATGCCATAAAACTCAAGTTTAAAATGAAGTGGCATACTTATTTAATAGTTGTAGCCATAGGAGTGATAGCACTCTTTGGTATTCAATATTTTATCGGGGGAGTTGATGACCTACTAAAACTGATAGGCTTTCCGCTTCAAGAAGCCTCTCCTGACAGCCCAGAGTCGCTCGCCAATCCTCAAAGTTTTGGAATTTTCGTTCTCGCTGTTTTTATAACCGGACTTATACCTGCCATAACTGAGGAGCTACTTTTCCGCGGTATAATATTAAACGGTCTTCGCACTAGATTTAACGATTATAGCGCAATCTTTTTGTCGGCATTTATGTTTGCTCTCATGCATCAAAGCCTGCAACAACTCGTTTATCCGTTTTTGCTAGGCTCAATCATGGCATGGCTGGTGGTAAGAACGGGCTCTCTCGTCTCTTCAATGATTGTGCATTTTATAAATAATTTCCTAGTCATATTATTTACCTATTTAAGCAATACAACGTCATTTTCACTTAACATGCCAAACACTTGGTGGTCATATTTGATTACCATACTTCTGCTGGCTGTAACTTTTGGAATTATGTATTTAATTGATAGATATTATTTCAAGCATAAAAGTGCAGAAATGGTAGAAAAAAGCTCGACAAAAACATCAGTTTATATTTATGTTTCTATAGCGATTGCCTTGGTGCTTCTACTTTTTATTACAATTTTTAACTTTGTGAGCGCTTAAATAGTTTTTTATAAAATGGCATTCGACATATTACGACAAAAAGTCTTATTAAATGACAATAATCAATTTTTTTAGCAAAAATAATTTTTTAAAAAATAATATTTTGCCTCTTTACAGCGTAAAAATAATGTATTAATATATGAGTGTAAGGAAATTACCTGAAATAAAGATTTCCTTTAATACTTTTGTGCGCACCCAAGAATTTTTAAAACACTAAAAGAAAAATCTTTTAAGGAGATTAAATGAAAAATAAGATAGTAAAGAATACTCTTATATGCTATAGTCTAATAATCTTTTTATTTGTGGTGATAAGACTGCTATCATCTGACTTTTTTGGCGTGCTAGGAGAGCTTTCTACAGTAGAAAGATATATAGCCAATGCATCTATACAGATAATATTGTTTTTGGTATCAGTTTTCCTATTTAAATTTTTGCAAAAGTCTAAAACTAAGGACGTCTTAAAATCATACGGGTATCATAAAATTTCATGGAAGGCAGTTCTCTACTCAATATTAATAGGTATCATAGTATACATTTTAAATGTGTTTGTAGTAACCTTCTTCAATTCAGTGCTTGCCTCACTTGGCTATCGATTTAGCACATCTTCAAGCTCAGGTTCCTATCCATTTTGGCTGTTTATTGTGAATATAATCTGCACGGCAGTTCTGCCAGGCATATGCGAAGAGACCGCACATAGAGGCATGCTTTTAAAAGGACTATCTAGACTAGGCACGCAAAAAGCCATCGTGATATCTTCACTTTTATTTGGACTTCTTCACATGAATATAACCCAGTTTTTCTATGCTACATTAATAGGCTTTTTCCTAGGCTACCTTGCAACCTTGACCGACAATATATATCCAGCAATAATAATACACTTTATGAATAATGCACTCAGCGTATTTATGTCTTTCTCAAGCGCAAATAACCTAGGTTTTGAAAATATGTTCTCATGGCTTACCTATAACTTAAACAACAACACAATAATCGCAATACTTTTCATCTTTGTTTTGTCTGCACTTTTAATAATCGCTTTAAGATGGCTTGTAAAAGCATTATACAAAGAGACTGCACTCAAAAAAATGTACGCTCTTCAAGAGGCTATATTTACCGAGTACATGCGCACAACCTTTAAACAAGAGGTTGAAGAAATCACTAGCGGGCAGACAGATAACGTTAAACGGGCACAAGACATGAATAGGCGTATGGAAGAGATTATAAGAAGCCAGTCAGGTGAGTTTGAAGAGCCAATAGAGGTTTTCCAAAGACCATATAAAATGGATACTTTATCAAAAATTCTTCTTATTTCCTGTTTCTTGCTAACAGGACTTGTAACTCTTATGACTTTTGTGTTTGGTGTATTATGATAAATATTAAGCTTGTTTGCGTAGGCAATTTAAAAGAACGCTTTTGGACGGAAGCGTCTAAAGAGTACGAAAAACGACTTGGCAGATTTTGTAAACTTTCCATCGTTGAGGTGGCGGAACAAAATAAATACCAAGATATAAATAAGATAGTTTCACTTGAAGGGGAGGAAATACTTGATAAACTCTCCGGCAAGCCCATACTTTTAGATATCAATGGTAAAGAGTTGTCAAGCGAAGAATTATCTTCGTATTTAGAAAAACTTGCACAAGAGAACAGTACTATTACCTTTGTAATAGGCGGTTCGTATGGCTGTAGCAACGCCGTTAAGGAAAAAATAAAGGACAAGTTGTCATTTGGAAAGATAACTCTCCCTCATAACCTTGCCCGCATAGTTTTGCTCGAACAAATTTACCGCGCTTTTATGATAAGCTCAGGAAACAAATATCATAAATGATAAAGATGTAATAGCATATTTTTCTTATCCATTGCCTGCAATTCTAAAATTTTTTAAAGCAAATTAAAGAATAAGATTGTAAAAAGAACACTACAAAATAGAGCAAGCAAAGATAAAATAGAAAGATTTTTATACATTTTTCACCTCACGTATATTGTTTTCATATATTTATATACACCTATTTCTAGCATTTTGAGCCACAAAATGCATAGTTTTTTTACTTGCAAAAGAATTAAAATTTACATCTTTTTGCTAAAGACTTTAAAAACAAGAAATTCTTTCGCATAAAAAACAAAAATAGGAATATAATTAGGATTATCTGTAGTCGTCATCATTGAAATGCTCATTAAATAATCCTTTTGGGCTGTCATCTCTATAGCTGTGACTAGAATAATCTCCATATTCGTCATGACGGTCAAACTCTTGACTTGCCTCAACATTGAGATTAGGACTATATTCCTCTCGCTCTTGTTTGCTCGCCTTGACTTCCTCTTTATCGTCATTGTTCATTTTTTGGATGTTCTTAGCTAAATCTTTTTTGTTTCTTCGTGAGAATACGGCAACTGTTCCTTTACCTTTAATGAGCTTATACACCAAAAAGAGGGCAGAAACACCTATGATAATGTAGACTATTCTAGATAACATACTGGCTTGGTAGCCAAATATACCAGCGACAAAGTCGTACTGAAGTAGTCCAACAAGAAGCCAATTTATACAGCCTAAAATGGTAAGTAAAAAGGATATAATAGTAAGCATAATAAACCTCCAATGGTAGTGTTGGCAGAAAAACAAAAATCATACGAAAATGCGAAAAAAAGTTGACATTGCAATTAAAAATATGTATAATTTATCGAAAAACTAAAAGGAGCTAGTTAATAATATGGTACATTTATTGACAGTAGAAGGCAAAAAACAACTTGAAGAAAAGTTGAATTATTATAAGACAGTTAGAAGAGTAGAAGTTAGCAAAAAAATAGGTATTGCAAGGGAATTTGGCGACCTCTCTGAGAACTCAGAATATGACGCAGCAAAAGAGGAACAAGCTCAAATAGAGGCAGAAATAAGGGAGATGGAAGACATTCTCTTGACTTGCCAAATAATCAATCCTACAGAGGGTGCAAGCGATACAGTGGCAATAGGCTCTACTGTAAAACTTTATGATGAGGAGTTTGACGAAGAGCTTGAGTATAAAATTTTAGGCTCAACTGAGTCTGACCCAGCCAACGGCATTATAAGCAACATTTCTCCAGTTGGCTCAGCATTAATAGGTCACAAAAAGGGTGACACAATCAAAGTTAAGATGGACGGCGGAGATATCTCATATAAAATTCTCGCTATAAAATAAATTTTTGACTGTCAAAGAATATTTATAAGTCTTTTTTAGCCAAATTTTTCATAATAATATGTTATAATTCTTGCAAATTGTGATTTTTTATAGTATAATATATTTACTATTAAAGTTTGGAAATAAAGATTTATGATGTTTAAAAATTCTGTAAGACTATTATGTGCTAATTTTGATAAGGTATGGAAACTTCTTGTTTACCATATTTTATCGATTGGCGTATGCGTGGCACTTCTTGCAATATTTTATAATTATTATATTGACGCCGGCTCTCTTGCCTATGAGGAGTCAAATTTATCAAGCTTTTTTGCGACTGGTACTCTTTATGGCTCGTCAATAGCCAATGGTCTGACCGCTGTAGCCGACTTTGTAATAATCTTTTTTAGAGAGATTTTTACAAATGTTGGCATAGGAATTTATTTTGTCATCATAACCTTTATCATCTTTCCACTTCTTATAAATCAAGGCAAATATGTTACCTGCGAGATGATGTATGGCTATATGTCTTCCTGCACAAAACAAAGTTTCACCGGCACCTATTTAAAATCACTTAAAGCTTTTGGCTACTCAGCATTAAAAGTTCTTTATTCCTTGCCATTTAACGCTATAATAGTGCTAAGCATGTGGGGTTTAACAAGGATAAATAATCAAGTTTTTGATTATATCATGCCTTTTGTCTTTGTAATTGTTCCAGCCCTACTTATGGCGTTTAAAGAGACCTTTACGGGTGGTTGGGCACCAGCAAAGGTGGTGTATAATCAAAATGTATTCAAGTCTTTCTCAATAGGAATGCGCGCAGTACTAAGACGTGGAGCAAGGGTATTTTCAACTGCCTTTATAATCTTCTTGCTTGCAATAGTGCTTTCTATCGTGCTTGGACTTTACTCAATTATCATAATATTGCCACTAATATCACCACTACTTCATATTTTTGAGATGGTAATGTTCTTCTCAAGTCAAGGCATGAGATTTTATGTTGACAGTGATACAATTTTGTCACCAAAGAAACTCGAAGAGGTTGACAAGATTGAGGATGCAAAATACATTTTATAGTTTCAGACTGCACTAAAACGTCGCGATGCTGCGTTTACTGTAAAACGCTCAAAACCAGTCATTTAGGCTTACTAAACTCCTGGCTTTGAGCATTTTCCGAGCCTTGCCTCGCTCGTTTTCCTGTAGCCTGAAAATTTTGTAATAAACAACATTTTTCTATGGCTTTTTTATGCAGTAAAGAGCCAAAAAAAACCTACATAACAAATAAGTAATTTACATAACAAGGAGGATAATGTGAATAATAAATTAAAAATTACTTTTTTAGGTGGGGTAGGCGAAATAGGTAAAAATATGACCGCACTTGAGTATAATGATGAAATCGTTATCGTTGATGCAGGTTTAACCTTCCCAGATGATGACCTTCCAGGCGTGGATATCGTCATCCCAGATATGACCTACCTAATTGAAAACAAAAGCAAAATCAAAGCGCTACTTTTGACGCATGGGCATGAGGACCACATAGGTGCTGTTCCATTTTTACTTGAGCAGATTAATGTGCCAATCTATGGTACTAGACTTACACTTGCTCTTGTTGACAACAAGATGAAGGAGCATCCAAACGTAAAATACAAGGCAATTTCAGTTAAGCCAAAAAATGTTCTCAAAATAGGCTCGTTTTCAATAGAATTTATCAAGGTTAGCCACTCAATTGCAGGCTCACTTGCACTTGCAATTACAACTCCAGTAGGCACTGTAGTCCACACTGGTGACTTTAAAATAGATTACGAGCCAATCGACGGCGTTATGACAGATATCTCTCGCCTTGGTGAAATAGGTAGAAAGGGAGTAAGCCTTCTTCTTTGCGAAAGCACCAACGTTTGCCGACCAGGCTATTCTATGAGTGAAAAGTCAGTAGGTCGTACACTCGACGAAATTATTAAAAATCACGCAAATAATAGAATTATTGTTGCTACTTTTGCATCAAACATCCATCGTATGCAACAGATTATGGATATTGCAGAAAAATATAATCGCAAAATCGCCTTTACAGGCAGAAGCATGATAAATGTCAGCGAAGTTGCAATGAAGATAGGTGAGCTCACCTTTAATCGCGACAATATTGTTGATATTGACAAGGTCGACAAACTTGACGATAAAGAAATTCTTATCATGACAACTGGAAGCCAAGGCGAGCCAATGAGCGCACTTACTCGTATGGCAGCTGGCGAATTTAAGAGCGTAAAGATTAGACCAAATGACCTAGTAATTCTCTCAGCATCGCCAATTCCAGGCAACGAGAAAAATGTTTACAACGTAATAAATGCACTATACAAATTGGGCGCTGACGTAATATATGATGAACTTGAAAAGGTACACACCTCAGGGCACGCTTGCCAAGAGGAGCTCAAACTCATGCATAGCCTTGTAAAACCTAAGTTTTTCATGCCAATCCACGGCGAGTATAGACACCTTAAAACTCATAAGGAGCTTGCTATGACACTTGGTGTGGACGCAAGAAATATACTTTTACCAAGCATAGGTATGCAGGTGGAGCTTGGACCTAACTCAATCAAAGAGGTTGGCTTTGTAAAGGCAGGTCAACGCCTCGTTGATGGTATTGGTATAGGTGACATGGATAGCAATGTTCTAAGAGAGCGCAAACAGCTTTCAGAAGATGGTATTTGCGTAGTTTGCGTAAACATCAATAATGTTGCAGGCGAGGTTACAAGTGACCCATTTATCATAACCCGTGGCGTTGTATATGCAGACGAGCAGGAGAGCTTTGTACAAGATGCTAAGGCATGCATCATCGCATCACTTAAGGAAAGCGATCTTCGTGGCGTAGAACCATCAGTTATCAGGGCATCTCTTCGCCGTAACGTATCAAACTTTATTTTTAGACGCACCAAACGCCGTCCAATGATTTTGACTATTGTCACTCTTGACTAGGAGTTATCATGACGCTAGAGGAGATAGCAAACAGGGCTAGAGAAGGTTATATTCCTATCATACGCGACAATACCGCTCAAGCATTAATCAGTGTTTGCAAAGAGAAAAACCCTAAAAAAATACTAGAAATAGGCACAGCAATCGGCTACTCAGGACTTTTAATGTTACAAAACTGTCAAGCTTATCTTTATACTATTGAAAAGGATGAGCAAAGATTAGCCGAGGCAGAGAAGAACTTCAAACTTTTTGGACAAGAGGCACGGGTAAAATTAATACTTGACGATGCGTTAATCGCACTTGAAAAACTTTGTAAGGATAATGAGAAGTTTGACCTTATCTTTTTAGATGGAGCAAAGGGACAGTATATAAAATATTATCCATTAATAAAGAAACTTTTAAATCACGATGGAATTTTATTTACCGATAATATCTATATGCATGGCATGGTAAAGAGCGAGGGGAAAATAGCTCATAAGCATCGCTCAATGGTGGTAAACCTTAGAAAATATATAGAACTTTTAAAAAATGATAAAGATTTTACTACAAATTTTTATGATATTGACGATGGCTACAGCATAAGCAAATTAAATTAATAAAAAACGACAGAAAATGCAATATCTGTTGTTTTTTTTTGAGATATTTGTTACAATATATATGTATGATTTGTGATATAGAGGCAAATATAATAAGATTTTTACAGACAAACGCTAGCATTAACTGGATAACACTATTTCAATTTATAACATTGTTTGGAAGTTATCTAGGGTTTATCATCGTTCTGGTTATTATGTGGTTTAAAGGTGGATTAAGACTATCTATTACCTTTGTTTTAACCTTTGCCTTTGCAAGCTTGATAAATCAGGTACTCAAGCTAATAATTGCACGAGATAGACCTTTTGTCACTTATGATGATATAATAAACTATGGCGGAGAGGACGGCTACAGCATGCCATCAGGTCATAGTCTGTGCGCAGGACTATTTGCAACTTTTGTGTTTTACACGTTGTTATCAAGCCCGTACGACTTAAGTACTAAGATAATTGGCGGAATATTTTGTTGCCTATTTCCATTTTTGATAGCTTATTCGCGTATGGTTTTAGGCGTGCACTATTTAAGTGACACCCTTGTCGGAATAGCTTTAGGCGTGCTTTTTGCGGTAATAGGCCTGCTAATACATAGACATTTAGCAAAAATGCGCTTAAAGAGGAAAATACAACAACGACATAACAAATAAATTAGTAAAAAGGAATTTATCATGGACCAACTTTTTTCAGTTACAACAAATAACGACGAAGAGACAATGCTTTTTGCAGAAAAACTTGCAAAGACGGTAGGAAAGGGGGTAGTTTTTACACTTATAGGCGATTTAGGCGCAGGAAAAACTCATTTTGTGAAAGGTTTTGTCAAAGGCATTGGCAGTAATAGCTTAGTTACCAGTCCCACTTTCACTTTACTTAACATTTACGAGGGAGGCAAATATCCTGTCTATCATTTTGATATGTATAGACTATCCTCAAAAGAGGAGGCAGAAGAGCTAGGCTTTGATGAGTACTTTGACCTAAAAACCCTTGACGGCATTGTTATGGTCGAGTGGCCAGAGCAGGTTGAAGGACTTATAAATTGCCCGCATATTGAAATAAAAATTGAAAAGCTTTCAGATAATCAAAGAAAAATAATTGTTGGGAGTAAAAAATGATAGCAATATCTACAGCATATAAAGAGGCACTAATCGCCGTTGACATAGAGGGTAAAAAAGCCTTTCGCTCGCTTGACGGCAATGCCAAACACGCAGAAAGCATTATGCCAGCATTAGACGAGCTTATAGATAGCACAGGCAAAACACTATCTCAAAATGATACTTACGCTGTTGTGATAGGTCCAGGCTCGTTTACTGGAATAAGGATAGGCATAGCACTTATTAAAGGCTTACAGGCAGGGCAGAGGAAAAAACTTATCGCTTTAACCACCTTTGACCTTATGGCATACTATTATGTAAAAGAAAACAATCCCAAAAAAGATTTTATCACTGTAATAAATGCTTTAAGTGGCTTATATTATATATGTAAATATAACAGCCTCGGTGAGAAAATAGAGGAGCCACAAGTTGTGACGCAAGAAGAGTATCAAGACTTGCAAGAGACAAAAGTAGGACTATCAGAGGAAGGTTTTGCCGAAATCTTAGTTAGACCATCGCCAGAAGAACTCTTGTCACTTTGCGAGCAATTACAAGAGAAAAAGTCCTTTATAGAAGATAAGGATTTAACACCTTTATACCTTAGAAAAAGCCAAGCAGAAGACAATTTAAATGACGCAAAAGGTGACAAAAATAAAAATTAAAAAAATTTAAAAAATTATTAAAAAATGATAGACATTTTTTAAATATATATGTATAATGTGTTAAGCAAAATAACAAAAAAGCTTGTTTTGCAAAATTAAGGAGTAAATATGAAAAAACCAGTTTATATTAGATGTCCTAGATGTGAACTAAATTATATACAGAAGAAGGATAAATTCTGTCCTGTTTGCAAGGCAGAAATGGAAGCTAAGAAAGATTATGTTGACGATATTGACTTAGAGCTTTGCCCAATATGCCGAACAAACTATATCCAACCAGACGAGATTATGTGTGCCAGCTGTTTGAAGGAACACCAAAACGAGGATGGCGAGCTCAATTCTGATTGGGAAGACTATGTAGTTAGAGATGACGAAGACGATATCATGACCATAGACGATGAGACAGGGGACATGGCATCCGTTAATGACATTACAAAGTCAAGCCTACTCGATGACGATGATATCACTGACGATATAGACTTTGACGATGACGACTCAGGTTTAGAGTTTGGTGATGAAGAGTTTGACGACGAAGATAGCGACGAAGATGATGACGACGATGACTTTGACGATGACGACGACCTAGACGATGATGACGACTTTGACTACGACGACGATGACGACTAAAATTTAAAGGATAAAAATCGTTCTCAAAAATATTTTCAATTAAATTATATAAAAGTAATAATAAGCACAAAAACCTTCTGATTTTCTCAGAAGGTTTTTATATATCAAAGGTTATTATTGTAGAAGATTAAATATTGCAAAAATACAAATATATTAAAATTATTTTTTCTATAAAAAAGTGTACAACTAACCTATATGGTCAATTGTACACTTATTTTTTATTCTTCTTTATTGTCGTCTTGAGTTGACTCTTTTTGTTCTGCGTCTTTCTTAGCTTTTAACTCTTTAATTTGAGCTTTATAAGAACGCTTTTCAGCTCTATACTTCTCATCTTCCTCAGCCACAATTCTTCGCTCAAGGGTGAGTAGGTATTCAGCAGACATTACAGTATCAATCTTTTCTTTGATTATATTGATTTTTTCATCAAGCCTAATCATATTGTTATTGTAACGCTTAAGCTCTTTCTCAAGTTCTCTAGTAAGTTTACCTTGGTTGTTTAATCTGCTCTCTTTTACAAAGTCTTTATGGTCTTGTTCCATCTTAGCTTTGTCGCTTTCAAGCATATTTCTAGCTCTTATAAGGTCAGCAACCTCTTGGTCTCTTCTCTTCTGAGCCTCTGACAGAATAACATCGTGGTTTACAGAAAGCTTTCTATCATAAGTTTCTTTTCTAATCTTTTCAATCTTCTTTATCTTGATGTGTCTTAAGATAAATCCAATTACAGCGATAATGATTGCAGCTCCAAAGATGAGAGATGGGATAAGTAGCCAAGCATTGCTACCATTATCAGGCGCTGTAGTATCGTCATCAGTAGTAGTGTCGTCATCGGAAGTGTCGTCGTCTGCTGATGCGGTTTCACTAGTTGTAAATACAGTTTGTCCAAGTTGTGAAGAAAGGGTAGCATTTGTATACTCAGCTTCTTCAACAGAAGTTACATCAAAACGAGTGATAAGTGCAACACCTAAAGTCTCATGACAATCTGAAACAAGACTAAAGGAAATTGTAGGGGTTGATTCTTCTGTAGAGTGGAAGTAAATAGAATAACTTCTTAATTGACTTTCGTTAATAACACGAGTAATAGGATCATAACCTTCAATTGTGATTGTAACACCATATTGACAATCATGCTCGTCAGTTGACGCATCCTTTGCCTCAGCATTGAAGAGGGTAGCAAGGTCAAATGTCATTTTGTAGTAGGTATCTGCCTCAAGAGAAAGTGTGTAGTTTGAGGTTATGGTAGCCTGACTTGCCTGCAATGTTTGCAACACAAGGTAGTTAGAGTCATCAATTATAAAATTCTCACCATAAGGGTTATTTTTGCCACTTATAAGCCCAGCAACAGCACAATTTTCACTTTCTGAGCTATCAACATTAGGGTCATAAACAGTGTCTACACTAAGATTGTAAGCAGGGGAAGAGATTATTTGGTTTGTAACCTCACCGTTTTCAGTTAGGTTGAAATAGTAATTTGATAGGTCTGACTTGTTTATTGCATTATTGAAAGTGCTCTCAACAAATTCCTCTTCGTTAAAACTTTCACTAGAAGAAAGGTTTTCAAGGGTGAAGTTGTCAAGATAAACGTATCCTCCAACCTTTGCATCTTCCTCTCCAAGCGAGATGCGCACAGTAACAGTTGATGTCAAGGTCTCAGCCGTGTGGAAATATATATCCATTGTGCTCCAGCTGTCAATGCTAGAAATATTTTCTCTTGAGAATAGCACAATGCCGTTTGCATCAACAACATCAACATTTATGCTAGAAGGGTTTACACTGCCCATGCCTTCCTGATTGTAGTAGTTAAATGATAGTTTATAGTAGGAGTTACCGCTAAGTTCAAAACTAGAAGAGGTAATTGATTGGTAACTGTTATATCTATTGTACATCATGTATACATTGTTTGGAAGCACTAAATCGGTTGTGTTAGCAGGATTTCCAGGATTTATACCAGCCCAGTCATAATTGCCAATATAAGTGCTTTGATAGTGCTCTTCGTCATATAAGTATACAACGCCAGACTCATTGCTTCTATCATTTTCTTTTTCAACCGTCCATCCAGACGCTACTACAGGATATTCTAGGGTTGCATCATCAAACTCAGTTGCATTAAAATATGGGTTTGTAAAAGTAGAAGGTGTGTTTGCAAAAGATAGAAGTTCTAATGTATTGGAGCCACCAGCAAACTCTTCATTAGTAGCATACTCTACTTGGATGTTGTCGACAACCGCACAGCCATTTGCAGAAGTAGAGGAGTCTCCAAGCCAAAGTTGGAAGTTAACTGAAGTGTCATACAAAGAGTGACCTTTGATATAAAATTCTATAGTTTGGTAGTCATTTGTAAACGCATTGTCGTTGTTAGACGAATATCCACTTGTCTGTCCACTTTGAAGAGCGTAATATTGCCTATTTGTGTTAGTCTCTTCTTCGTCGTCAGTCAAGATATCGGAATAGATATCGTAAATATTACCATTTTCTTGCACTTTAAGATGGAATGACCCAGCAGACAATGTCCCAGCAAACTTTACATTGACAGAGACTTTATAAATTCCATGAGCTTTTATATCAAAGTCAGCCGACTCAACGCCAACATATCCGCCGTCCGTGTCTGTATAGAGTAGCATCGCCTGAGTGTTTTGATAGCTAAAGTCGTTACCAGTGTAGTAATATCCAGTTTGGTCAAAGAAATCTCCCGGTTGTTTGGTTCTAATGTCAGAAATAATAGCATGGCCTTTAGACTTTTCTACAATAGACCAATCGTCGCCAAGAGTGTCAGGCTGATTGACGATGTCTATAGCCTCTTCAAAATCAAAGTTATAGCCAGTTGTATCAATTAAAGACTGATTTTCAGTTAACTCATCTACAACGAAGCAGTAACGTCTGCTTAAATCATCAAGAGTATCTTGTCCAAAATATTCGCCTGTTGCATAGCACTCATCAAAGAAGGCGTTTTCTGAGTATCTTTCAATATGGACCTCATCAAAGAATACAACACCTGTGCTTGAAATATTTTTTCCACCAAGATAAAGGTCAAGCGTAACAGTTTTGCTCTCACTTCCGGTAGCAACAAAAATGTAGTAGACTGTCCAGTTGCTTGCTACGATATTCTCAGCTCCGACTAACTTTTCATTCCCCATTTCATCTTCAACCCCAAGCCCAGAAAGATAGATTGAAGCAGAAGCCGAATCGTCACCATTGTCCATGGTTTTAACAGCAACAGAAAAACGATAATAAGAGTTAGCCTCAAGAGTTATAGAACTAGAACGGTATCCCTTAGAAGCAAGAACATTAGAACTGTTTTTTGTAGATTTTGAGTTAATCATTAAAATTCTGCTATCATCTCTGCTGTAGGTTCTAGGGTTTTCTTGAAGCATATATGTGTCTTGGTTTTCAGAGAAGACCTGGTTTGCGCCACTATCTTCAGTGTTAGTACCAGTGCCTACATCAATAAGCATACCTGTAGCATTAGAACTTGTTTCAATAGCACTCCAACCGCTTAGCGAATTACCTTGTGCATAAGGTGAAGAGCCTTCGGTAAAAGAAGAGTTAGTAACTTCTACACTCTCTTGATGAGAGTATGCATAATCAGCAGATTCCGCATAGACATTTCCACCCAAAGAGGCTAGCCCTCCAAATAGAGTAAAAGGGAAAAGAAAGGCTACACAAAGCTTTAATATTTTAGATTTAGTTGAACGATATTTTCCTTTTATCATAATCCACCTTTTTAAGTTAGTCTTGAAAAGTATAATTACAAAGCTTTCTCGAGGACGGCTTTGCACATTTACCCTAGTAGTATACAACATTTATCAATTTTAATCAAATATTTTTGGCATATTTATTCATAATAATTGCATGAAAGATAAAAATATGCGAATAAAAGATAACTGTCTAAAATTAAAGTGTGCAAAACAGATGGACATTATAAAAGGAAATTTTAAATTTTGCATTTTTGCCATGCAAAAAAAGTCGAAAAATAGAAAGCTTTCTAAAAAGAGACAAAAGGTGCAAAAATCTGACAAAAAACTTTCTAGCAAGAAGAAACTTGTTTTGCTTGCCTGTGGCGCTGTAATAGGATTTTTAAATGGATTTTTTGGTGGGGGCGGCGGTATGATATGCGTGCCTCTTCTGCAAAAGTCGCTCTCACTTGACGCAAAACACTCACACGCTACGGCTATTGCTGTTATTTTTCCATTAAGCCTAATTTCTGCCTTTATCTATGTGATAAACGGTTATATCAAATCTTTTCCACTTTTAACTATTGGCATAGGCGTTGTAGCAGGAGGCATAATAGGCGCCTTTGCACTAAAGTTTCTTCCGCCTAAGGCAATAAGACTTATCTTTGCCATAATCATGTTTGTAGGAGGGATAAAACTTATCATATGAGCATATTTCTAACTGTTTTGATAAATATTCTAATCGGTCTAGTTGCAGGTGTATTTGGCGGATTAGGTATGGGTGGCGGAACGCTACTTATACCTCTTCTTACCATATTTTTAGGCTATAACCAAAAACTTTGTCAGGGGATAAACTTGGTCTCTTTTTTAGTTATGGCAATCTTTGCCTTGATTGTGCACTACAAAAACGGGTATATAGTTACAAAAGGCATAATTTACATAATTTTAAGTGGCTTAATATTTTCAGGACTTGGAGCAATTCTTGCCGGCTTTTTGCCAAGCAATATCCTTCGAATAGCGTTCGGAGTGTTTTTATGTATATTATCTATAGTAGAAGTTATAAAAGTGTTAAAAAAATAGTTTACTTTTGGACAAGAATGTGCTAAAATACCGTAGATGGAGGAGCACACATGGTAGACAAAACAAAATGTATAAGTTGCGGAACTTGCGTTGCAATCTGCCCAGTAGGAGCAATCAGCTTTGGCGAAGATGGTAAGGCGGTTATAGATAAGAATAAATGTATAAGATGTGGCGCTTGTCAGGCAAGTTGCCCAGTCGAAGCTATAGATATTAACAAATAGGGGTAAGAATGGAAAAGATTGCTATAATAGAATTAAATGAAAAGGCATTAAAACTATCTATTTATAAGATTAGTAATGGCAAAGGAATGCTCTCGCTATGCAAAAATCACAGCGTAATGCTAGGCGAGGAGCTTGATAGAGATGAGCTTATCAATCCTAACACAAAAAATTCTTTGCTTGAGATACTTAAAGTTTATAGAAAACTCATCGAGAGCTATAATGTATCTAAGATAATCTCAACAACTACAAATGTGGTATTAAAAGCAAGAAATTATCGTGGCTTTTTGGATGAGATTTATAACAACACCGGTTTAAACTTTGTAATTTTAAGCGATGAAGATTATATAAAGAACCTTTTCAATGCTGTTGTAAATAGTATAGATAGCGCAAAAGGTATCTTTATCTATGTTGGCGCATATAGCTCATATATAGTAAAATATAATAGACGTGCAATACTCGGCAGTAGCATAATGAAGTTTGGCACCTATAGCCTTGCAAGCTTTGAGGGCAACTTAGATGCACTTGTATCAAGTATTAAGAAAGATATAAAGGTAGATGGCTTCCTGCAGGATATAGACGAGGATAGCAAGATTGTTGGAATAGGTGACGCCTTTGTTTCAGCAGGTAGGATAGCTAAGAAAATACAAAGGTATTCTTTGGACGTTGATAACAACTTCCAACTTACAAAAGAGAACATGGAAAAGAGTTATCAGTTTATAAAAGGTCTTGACCTTGATAAGATTAAGAAGATTAAAGGTATAGACTATGATGACGCTGATAGAGTAACCACAGGATTTGCAATTATTAAGGCGCTTTATGAGACTTTAGGTCTTAAAGAGGTTACAATTTCTTCGGCAAATCTTCGTGCAGGACTTTTGCAGGTAAATATATTAAATGCTAGCCAAGAAAAGTTCAATGACCTTCTCACAAACTCTCTTGAAAGCTATTACGAGTTTAATAATGACGAGTTTTCAATCAACCAAAGCGTTTACAATATGGCTACAATATTGTTTAAACAGTTAAAGGTTATGCATAAATTGTCTAGATTTTATGTTAAACCACTAAGAATAGCCTCATTTATGTACGACTCAGGAAAGTGCATAAACAGCGAAAATTATTCTAAATATGGCTTTGATAAGATTGTTTATTCTGACCTTGCAGGCGTAACTCATCGTGAGCTACTTATCGCTGGCTTTATTTGCGTTTGCCAAAACTTAGACGACTTTTCACTCAATGACTGGATAAAGTATAAAGATATCTTGACAGAAGAGGACCTAGACGCAGTAAGAAAGCTCGGTATTATTGTCAAACTTGCAGTTGCTCTCAATGCTTCACGCAAGCCAGTGATACAAGATATTGTCTGCGATATCTTAGGCGACTCAATTATAATGAAAACAGTGATTGATGGCGATGCAACTTATGAGATAATTGAGGGCATGAAAGTCGCTCAAGATTATAAAAAGGTATATAAGAAAAGCCTTCAGATAATTTAAGTCTCTTTTGCCTCTTAAACTTTCAGATAAATAATAAGATGGATACGAGGCATCGTGATAAACGTTGCCTCTTTTTAAAATCAAGGAGAAGATATGGTAAAATACAAATATGCTATAGAAATAGGCGGGTCTTATACAAAGATTTATGTAAAAGACAATGGCTTTGCACTTTGCGAGCCAACACTTGTGGCAGCAGAGCCAACTCCTCAAGGCTACCAAATAATAGGTCTTGGACAAGAAGCTAAAGCTATGATGGGCAAGACCAATGATAGTGTGGAGGTTTTTAGCCCAGTCTCTAACGGTCAAATAAAAAATTATGAATACCTTAAGGCGCTTCTTGTGTACTTTTTTGATAAACTTGATTTTAAAAAGAAAAGAGACTCAATCATGGTGCTTGTAAACTGCGGACTGAGCCAAAACGATAAAGACCAGTTTTTGACACTCTTGTATGAAATCGGGTTTAAAGAGGTTATTCTAATTCCTACCGTCATATGCTCATGTATTGGAGCGGGCAAGAATATAAGCTCAACTAAAACAAATATGATAGTCAATATTGGTGGTGCAAACACCGATATAGCAGTAATTAATATGAATTCCATTTTAAAGGGTGCCACGCTTGGACTAGGCGGACGGGCAGTTGACGTAGCCATTGCAAACACCATTGCATATAACCATGGACTTGTAATCGGTCTTGGCACCAGCGAAAAACTAAAACGCGAGGTTGGCAGTCTCTATCCAAATGATACCTTAAATATGGAGGTCAATGGCGTGGATATAGAGAGCAAAATTCCACGTTCATATATAATCTCCTCAAATGATTTATTGGTTGTTCTAGAGCCTTTCTTTGACGAGATAATAAGGTCGATAGACGTAACAATAACCTCTCTTCCGCCAGAGATAACCACAGATATTATAAATAATGGGGTAATTTTTGTTGGCGGAATGAGCCAAATAGCAGGACTTGAGCATTACTTAAAGACGCATTTTCGCTATCCATTTAAGATAGTAGAGGACGGCGAGAATGTTTCAATCCTAGGCGCTGGCAAACTGCTTGACGACCCCGACCTTCTCAAAAAGATTTACGAAAACACATAGCCACGAGGCTTGCAAAGAGACCGAAGGAAAACCCTTCGGTATCTTTTATGTTGTGCCAATCTTCGACTGTCACAACATTCTATTGTTAACTTTTCATTAAAAGTTAACAATAGGCAAGCCTCATATTTAAGAAGACAACAAAACGCAAACGCTGATACTGCTTGCATAGGTAAGCTTCATTTTTCTTATTAAATTGTTTTTATTTTTTTTACAATTTAAGTTTTTAAAACATTTTTCGAAAATGACGCAATTTTGCTTGACAAAAAATTCGGGGGGGGTAATATAGAGTATCACTAAAAATATAGATATAATTTTTCTATTTTTTAGCCGGCGCCGAAGGCGCAAAAATTAAAAGGAGAGATAAAATGAGCATAAGGATGAAACTAATATCTTTAGTAGGGGCATTTGTATTAGTACTAGGATTAGTTATAACAGGAGTACTTGCCGCAAGCAGTCAAACGATTACTATGAATGGTAGTGTTAACTTTAACGTAACCGATAAAAGCCTATGGGTCAAAGAGGTAAGGATGCAAGAGTCGGGTTCTGACCCAGTAGTTGTTTTAAACTTTACTCCAGGATACATCAATGGCGACTTTAACTTTAATGTAGGAAATTTTGAAAACAACCACGGCTCATTTGCATTGTATTTTGATATAATAAATACCACTACTGATTCTTATATTGTCACTGCTGATTATAGCGAGTTAAGTAGTAGTGTATCAGGAGTTGAGGTATATATAACTAACATGATTACTGCAAACTCTGAGACGATCACCGAGATAACGTCTACAACTGAAGTTACAACTACATTAGAACTACAGGTTATAAATCCAAACCTTGCAGAAATAGATTTATCTATGATTACTATAAATATTTATAATGGTGTTTTAGCCGAGCTAGAGTATTCTTTCAGTGATTCTGAAGCTAGAATAACTAACTGTTTAAACAAAGATATTGCAGAAATCGCTATTATTCCTGCAACTATAATAAATGAACTAGATGGGAAAACATATCCTGTAACAGAAACTGCCAGCATGTCACTTTATAATTGTAAAAATTTAAAATACTTTATTACAGAGAATGGATCAAACTTAAAAAAAATAGGTGACTTTACTTTTATGGCTTGTGAAAATTTAACAAATATAGATATTCCAGATGGTGTCGAGAGTATAGGTTATATGGCTTTTCAAGAATGTTATAGTGTGATATCTATTGAATTACCTAAAACGATATTAAGTATAGGAGATATGGCTTTTCAAAATTGCACAAATTTAATATCTATAACATCTTTTGCAAGCATTCCTCCTACACTAAATTCAGCTACATTATCTATAGTGCCAAAATTAACCAATATCTACGTTCCAGCAGAGAGTGTGGACGCATACAAAACGGCAAGTGTCTGGTCTAGTTACGCTGACAAAATCACCGCAATAGCTTAATAGCTATAATTAGACAATAAAGGGAAGAAAACGACATTTCTTCCTTTTTTATATCTGCGGTCATTTGGTAAAATTGTAGTCAAGGGGAGAGTGATATGGCAAGAAAAATAGTATTGACAAGTGGCAAAGGTGGGGTAGGCAAAACAACGGTCTGCGCAAACCTTGGCATGTATCTTGCAAAGCTAGGCTTTAGAGTGGTGCTATTTGATGTAGACATTGGTCTTAATAACCTTGATGTTGTCATGGGTGTTGAGGACCAAGTAGTTTTTGATATCACAGATTGCATTATGGGCAGATGCCGACCTCGCCAAGCTCTTGTACAAGACAAAAATATATCCTCATTATATATCTTGCCATCATCTCATGCTTACAATAAGACAAATATTTTAGGGGAGCACATCAAAAATATAATTGACCAACTTGACTCCAGCTTTGACTATATTCTTATTGACTGTCCCGCGGGAGTAGAAGCAGGCTTTCATCGTGCAGTCTTTCCAGCAACTGAGGCAATAATCGTGGTCACTCCACATTTGTCATCTATCCGCGACGCTGATAAGGTGATAGGGCTTCTTAACGATTATGACATCCAGTATAAAGGACTAGTAATAAACCGTGTCCGAGGCGATCTTTTATTAAATGGCGAAATGATGACGGTAGAAAATATTGTTCGCGCTCTTAACCTGCCTCTTCTTGGCGTTATACCAGAAGATGATGCAATCGGCGCTTCAAACTCACTTGGCGGAAGGGTGCAGTCAATCGAAAGTGCCCGAGCCTTTACTCTGCTTAGCGAAAATATACACAATGGCTCTAAGAAAATTTTTGATTGCACATATAAATATCGTGGACTTATGGGTTATATTAAAAGAAATATAAAAAAGCATGTTTAAAAAATAGGTTAATTATAATAATATTAAAAATAAATTAATTAAAAAATAAATAAAATATTAAAGTATTAAAATAAAGGAGTAAATATGGATTATCGAATTACAAACCGCCTTAATAATATTTTATCAAACGATAAAATCTCAGATCCTCAACGTGTATGTGAAGTATTAAAAGATGAGCTAAAGCCACTTATTGAAAGCTATATCCAGCTTGATAGCGATGTTAAAGTTCGTTTTAAAAAGGATAAAGATAAAAATATTTTTTGGATAGAATTTGAGGCAGACCGAATAAAACCATTTGGATATATTCCATATTAAAATTTATTTTAATGATATAATTTCAAAAAAAATTAAGGAATAAAAAAATAATATAAAAATATAGAAAATTAATATTTTAAAATAAAAATAAATTTAAAAATTAAAAAGAAAATAAATATATAATATAGATATAAAAAATATAAATACAAAAAAATGATATGCTTTTTGCATACCATTTTTGTTTTTAGTTTCTATCATATCCATCCTTACCAGATTGTAACGATGAGAAGGACGCTTCAATGGTTACATCACCAGTTAAATTGTAGTATCCGTTTTCGTCAGCACCTTTCCAACCTTGGAAGATATAATAGTAATAAAGAACTGCTCTATATTTACATCTAGCTACAAAAGCATTTAAGTCAACCTGTCCTTCAAGGAAGCGATAAGACATAGTAGATGTTTCCACTCCATTATAATAGAGTTTTGCGTTGCCTCTCCATGGACTAATATGAAGAGACACATCATTGTCAAGAATATCAAAAGTGATAGTGTAATACTTTTTCTCAGTCACAGTCCAGTCAGCTTCAAAAGTCACATCATGATTTGGCATAACATTTGTTGTCACATTGTATCCGTTAAAGGTATAAGTTGTCTGTACTGTTTGCGTGCCATCATCATAGACATAACTTGATTGAGCTGGCAACTCAGTAATGCTTTCGCCTTGATAAAGTGAGTAGGTAACAGTCGAGGTATTGCCATACAAGCTTGTAAATGTAACTTTGTACATATTTCTAATATAGACATTTATATCATTATCAGGCATTGTGAAATCAACCATCTGATTTTTAAACTCTTTGTCATAATAGAACTTAGTAGTGTCACTTACATTTGAAAGGGTAGAGAAGTCTATCACGTCTCCCGCTTTAACACGCAATGTTGTTAAAAGTTGGTCGCCATCATAGATATTAACCGAACGAGTATACTCAGTTTTAACAAGATTCCACTTTGCGTAAAGTGTGACATTATTTGAAGGCATAATGCTTTCGTTAAACTCACTTCCCTCGTCAAAGGTTGAAGTGGTATACCATCCACCAAACTCATAATAGGTGGTAGTGTTTTCGTCAGATTCCTCTTTTGTTGTAAGTACAGGCAGAGTGATTGCCTCGCCCTCAAGCTTAGTTATGCTATCAAATTTCTGCTCACTATTTGTAACAAAATCTATTGTGTAGTAGGTTGTGGTATTAGTAGTCCACTTAGCATATAGCGTTATATCACCACGAGGCATTGTGGTTGAGTCAAATACGCTTTCATTTGACAAATCCTCACTTGTATGCCAAGAAACGAAGTGGTAATAGGTGTTAGTTTTGCCATCATCTACAACATAATCACTTAAAACTGGCAGCTCAAGCGCGTCTTTATAGTGATATGTTTGAGAAGATATTGTCTGCTCACTATTGCTTTCAAAGTTAATGGTGTAGAGCGTCTCTGATACCATGTTCCACTCGCCATCACTTGCTTCCCACTCAGACTCGTTAGGGTATTTATAGTTGTTAATAAAATCATACAGCGGAGTCATATCAACTTCTTTACCATAATCAACCAAAGTGATATCATCGCTAGTTAGATATAGGGTAAAGATATCAGCAAGAGGCATATTAAGCGCAACGGTCATATCGCCAATGTAGTTTTTGCCTTCACTATCCTGTCTAAGCCCAAGGGTAAGACTCAACTTGTCAAGGTCAGGGTTGTTAGTAAGCTCATGCATATTGAGCTCAACAGCAAAATTAGTGTTATCCTGTACCACGAAGGAAGTAATGATATTGCTCATATCCATAGGCTCAGTACGTGGATTGTTCATAGACTCAATGATTGCATTCATAATTGTATCAGTGAAGCCGAAACAATATTGCACATAATACATAATATTGCCAAAGAAGGTGTCTACAGAAACTTTAGTACATTTTTCATAGGTCCTGCCACTACCAAAGAATTGACCAATAGTCTCCGACCTATAAAGGTAGATATAATCGTCTTGATAATAGAAGTAAAGATATCTATTCGAGCCACTTTCTGTGTCATCAAACTTGTAAGGCACATCATTGTTAACACCAACCATGGTTGGAATTTCACCAATAACGCCATAAATTTCAACTTTACCTTTAGCAACAGCTTTAATGTAGATATCAAAAGGAACATTCCATTTGATTTCAATTCCAGCTAGGTTTCCAACAACATTTAGCGAACCGTGCACATGGAAGTCGGTGTCGTTTGACATATTGACAATCGCTTTAATAAGCTCATTAGAACCAGAGATATCAATATAATTTTTGCTATTATCAACATGCTTAAACTCAGTGATTTCATTAAAGGTAATAGTAGCACCAATCTTGCCAGAAAGCTCGCTGTTAAGGTAGCAGTTTGCAATGACAAGCTTGCTAATCTTCCCGCCTTCTTTGTGAAGAGAAATCATAAGGTCTTCAGCATTATCGTTACCAAAGATTGCTCCTCCATCAAGCGTGATGACAAGGGCATTATTCTCATCTTTTATGCTCTTAACCATCTTAAGCATGTTTATAATATCTTCGATAGAGAGGTCAATACTTGCAATGTCTGTGTCAATTTGCGAGAAGTTAAGGTCAAGGTCTATTTCGCTTAAGAAAGGTATCTTTGTTGTATCAATACCAAGCACTTCAAGTAGAATGTAAAGTATTTCATTGAAGTTTGAGTTGTCAATCTTGAGACAAAGTCCGCTATAATCGACGTACAGCATTTGCTTTCCAGTCTCGTCTTTTTCAATGTTAATATTGATATCAAAGTTTTCTATAGTATTTGATGTCAAACTTGCGCTCATCATTAGGGTAGAGGTTAAATCAAGTTGAAGCGCTCCAGTTATATTGTCATCATCAATATTTAGGTCAACTCCAAGCTCAAGCTTTTTGGTCTCAACATATTGCATGAAAAGCTCAACATAATTAAGAATACCAGCAACATCAGTAAACTCTCCAACAGGGTTAAACACAAGTGGACTATCTTCAATCGTAGCATTAAAAATAATCTTTGATTGACTTGCGGGCTCACTTTCAGTTGCACTGTTGTCGCTTTCTCTTTGCAATATATACTCAACATATGCAGTTGAAATCATATTATTTTCAAGAGATATGTCTATTTTTAGACCATCAAGAGAAGTTAGGCTAATAATATTGTCAGTTATTTTAAATGAAGCTCCAGCAACAATCTCCTCAATTGACTTACCACCAAGTAGACCACTTAGCATATCAAGTAGCCCGCTTTCAGAAGCTGTTTCGTTAGCTACATCTTGAGTTTCTTCACTTGCTACATCTTCACTTGGCTTAGAGCCACTTAAAAGCTCTTGAAGCATGCTCTCAACATCTAGTCCAAAGTAGTCATTTAAGAATGCTTTTACGTAGTCAATGTCGTCAAGGTCAAATACAAGTTTGATATTCTCAGCTGTGATATATAAGCTGTTTTGATAGTGTATAATATTTGCGGTTAAATTCTTGTAGGTTAGGGTAACAGTAGCACTCAAACCACTTTCGTCATAGTTGACTCCACCAACAAGCGCGATATCCTGATAACTTGCATTAAATGATACATAGAAGGTTTTGCTTGCAACATAATCATATACATTTATGACAGTATCTACAATATTTTCAATCTGAGTATACTGTCCGACAATTTCAGGACGAGCTAATGTTTCTTCACTTGCTTTTAAACTTGCAGAAATGTCAATGTTTTGATAATTAGCATCGATGGTCAAGGATTTATCACCATTGCCAAGCGATACAAATATTTTGTCAAGGATAGCAAGACTTATGCCATTTTCACTCTTTACAAAACTTGTGATAAGAAGTGGATTGTTGTTTACATCCAAGAGACTATCAAGCTCTTCTTTTAAATCAAAACTTGGCGCTTCTTGCTCTGGCATAAATTTAGCCAAAATTTTATCGATAACATTGCCGATATTGTCAAGGTCACATACAATTTTGCTCTCGCTAACATCTATATAGACTTTATTCTCAATAATGTTAATTACAATGCTTTGACCAAATATGGTAGTTGAAAGCGTTACAAAAGAGTTATCTCCAGTATGAATTATATAGTCAACATCAAACGAGTAGTCACCATAAATTAGGTTAATCTTTCCAGAGAAGGTGTTATTTTGTAGTATCGCTAAGATATTGTCAAGGGTAGGCAAGAGGTCAGCTATGTCAATATAGCTTTCAATAGGTGAGTAAAGAGAAATTGTCTGATATGTGCTTGTTGATATATTTACAGTAATATCAAAGCCAACAAAGCCTACAGAGTTTAACTTGCCTTCAGTCATAGATATTGTTATGTCTCCAATATCAGCTAAAGAAACTATAGTTTTGTCTTCAACTTTTACAATGCCTTCTACAACTGAGAGGTCGATAGAAGAAAGGTCAACACTTGAGGTGTCAATGCTCTCTAAAAGTTGTGATAAGTCACCACTTTCTATTACAGAGACAAGTTTTGCAATAAGCTCATCAGGCATATCAACACCGAAGTACTTTTCAATAAGCAAAGTAACATTTCCAATATCACTAAGCCCAAATTTTGCATAAAGGTTATACGCTTCAAGATAGAGCACATTATCAATAAGAATAACGTTAGCAGTAATATCTTTGTAATTTACAACTATTTTTGCCGACTTACTTTCAAGGTCAAGGTATATATTGCCAGAAAGAGCAATTTCTTTATAGGTCACATCATAACTTAAACCTATTTGCTTTTGCCTTGCAAGGTCAACTCCACCTTTGACGATGTCAACAAGGTCAATAATATTGTAATACTCACTTGCGTTGACACCAATACTGATTGGCTCTTTGTTGATGCTTGCACTTGCAGAGATATCTTGATACTTGATTGCGAGTTGGTCAATCATATTGCCACTTAAAAGGATGTCAACTTGAAGCCCATCAAGCGCAGTTAAAGAGATATTGTCAGAAGTGATTGCAAGTTTTGCCTCAGCAATAATCTCCTCAATCGACTTTTCTCCAAGAAGTCCACTTAGCATATCAAGCAGCTTGTTGTCAGAAGCCTCCTCAACGCTTTCAGAAGTTTTTCCGTCTTCAGTTACATCACTATTTTGCTCTCCACTTAAAAGCTCTTGAAGCATGCTCTCGATATCCAATCCGAAGTAGTCATTTAAGAATGCTTTTACGTAGTCAATATCGTCAAGGTTAAATACAAGTTTGATATTCTCAGCTGTAACATACAAACTATTTTCATAGAATATCACATTTGCGGTTAAATTCTTATAGGTTAGGGTGATAGTAGCACTCAAACCGCTCTCATCATAGTTGATACCGCCACTTACAACTAAATCTTTATAGCTTGCATTAAGACTAATATAGAACTTACCATCAAGCACATAGTTGTAAACATTGATTATAGTGTTTGCGATGTCCTCGATAGGAGTATATTCTTCATCGTTTAATACAGGAGCTACAATATTTTGCTCACTTCCAATAACGTTTATTTTAACGTCAATGCTGTCGTAGTTAAACGCAACATCAAGTTGATTTGAGAAGTTTGAAAGGGTAATGTTATATTTATCAAGAAGGGTAATAGCAACACCATTTTCAGTTGTGGTAAATTTAGTGATAAGTTTAGGGTTTACATCAGGGTTAATTATTTCAAGCAAGCTATCAAGGATACTGTCAACATCTATTAGCTGACTTTCACCATTACCACCAACAGCCTGACTATTACTGAAGGTTGAAACAAGCTGATTTATTACATTTCCAAGATTATCAAGAGTAGCTACAATTTTGCTATCAGAAATCTCAACATATATTTTGCCATCAATAACAGTTGCCTTGATGTCCTGTCCGAGTAAAGTTGTTGACAGGGTAATAAACGTACTCTCTCCACGGTGTAAAAGATAGTTTATATCGAGGTTAAAATCGCCAATTTTGGCAGAAATCACGCCAGAGTAGGTGTTGTTTTGAAGCAATCCGAGCACATTATCGATGGTTGGTAATAACAAGCTAATGTCGGCATAGTCGCCTTGGTTTTGCGATAAACTGTACTCGTAGTAGTCAATTACGCTTAAATCTGCCTCTATTCCAAAACCATCAAAAGCAATCTGCGATAAACTGCCTTGGTCAATGGTTACCAATATATCTCCGATTTCCTCGATTGATATTGTGGTAATATTGCCGTTTTTTTCTATGCTATTAAGAATGCCAAGGTCAATGCTAGAAAAATCAAATTGAGTAAGGTCAAAATCTGCTAGCCCAGCGCTATCAATAACTTCAGAGAAATCGCCACTTTCAATAGCTCCAAATATTGAAGAGATAAGTTGACTTGGGATATCAATGTCAAAATACTTACTCAAAAGCTCAAAAAGCTGATTTGTCTGACTAAGGTCAAACTTAACAAATATATTGTTAAATTCTAAATATATATTATTATCTATATATAATAGGTTGACAGCATATTCCTCAATATTTAACTTTACAAGCGCCTTCTTATCATTTAGCGAGAATAGAATGTCGCCATTTAAAACAACATCTTGATATTTAAAGTTTAGCTCCAGCGCAAAGTTGTCTTGTTTTACATAGTTGATAACACCACAAGCTAAATCAATTACATTTGTAAGGTCAATGTAGTCTTCACTATCTAAAGTAGGAATGCTTGACTCTACAAGATAGTGTAATTGTCCTTGCGCCTCAATGCTTGTGCCTTCAATACTGATTGGCTCAAGACCAATTCCAGTTAAGGTATAGTCAGATGTTGTAATAAGCTCAAGATTGATGTTGTCTCCAACTGGAAGGGCAACACTAAGAGTTAAGCTTCCATCTTCATTGACACTTTCCTCATAATTTGCAAAGAAGCCCATAATAGTGTCAAGCGACAGACTATCAAGGTCGATACCAAGCTCAGGCATTTCAACGTTAAGTAGTGTCATGATTTGGTCTACCGAGCTTAGCAAATTATCGGTTGCTATAAAGAACTTGTTGTTTAACATCTCAAGATATAGGTTACCGTTTTGATAAGTTAGGTCAAGATTTATAGGACTGCCATTTAAAAGTATGGCTATGTCTGCAGCTACGGCAAGGTTATCAACCCCTGCTGACAAGTCAACTTCGCCGTCAACAAGGATGTCGATATTAGTCTCTCCCGCCTGCACGCCAACTTCAAGTTCTATTCCAAGCGCCGGGGAGGAGGTGATTTTTTCAAACATGGAAGAAATCTCTTCTGGTATAACAATCTCTTGCGACCCACCACCGCTATTATTTGACGCGTTAAGCTCTCTAGTATAATTGCTCATAGAAATAGTGATGACCCCATACGCTGAAGCCACCGCAATGATAATGTATAATAAAGAGTATGATAAAAATCTAAATACACTTCTCATAATTTTATCCTTTTAGACGGGCAGGTCAAGAACCGCGTCGTCGTTAAAGTAGTAATAGGTTGTCAGCGTACCCGTACAACTTGCAGGAATACCAAAAGCAACCACACTATAAGTCTCATGCACATCAATGCAAATGAGATTCCAATTTTCATCTATGGTAATTGTTTGTGAAATCGTTTTAAACTCAGGGTAGGAGCTAAGTCCACTTGTCTGCCTTACCTGCCTTGCATATCGTAGCACGCTTGTTATTGGGTCAAGCTCAAAAGTTAAAGTATAGTAACCGGTCTCTTCATCTCTTTCTATTGAAGAGTTAAGCACTGTTTTATCAGAAATAATATAAGGTTGAATGGCGTCAGGGGTTGAGCCTGCAAGCTCTTCGTACTCATCAAGCGAGTACACGTCATCATCAGCAAGGCTCCACTCTGCGTCATTAGGTTGAATGTTTGCCCCTCTATATAACTCAACTTTCTTGCCACCTTTATCCATCGCCGAACAAATAGCTATAGACATCATACCTTTACTGATACTTTCAAAGGTGTAACGATTGCCATCATAGTTCTTTTCGCTATATACTGATTGGGTGGCGATAGTTGCAACTCGACCGTTGCCTTCAGCATGGAACCTTTCAGCTAAAGTCGCATTGTACTCAGCAAGTATAAAACTCTGTACAGCGGTCAAGTCGTCAGGGGAGTTTTTGTCAGAGGCCTTGGCAACTTCCAGCCAATTTCTCTGCTGACTTTCACTAAGCCCATAAACTTCACTCAAGACCTCACTTGCCGTTGTGATAAATTCTGAAATGTCATATTGGTTATAGTTGACATCAGACCTTAATACATCGTTAAAATACCAAACACCCAAACCACTTCCAGTGAATATACCAAGTACTACCAGCACACCCAGCGTTCTCATGCGGTGTTTGTGACCTTTCTTGTCTCGTATTCTCTTCTTACCTTTTGCTTTAGGCTCTTTTTGAGGCCTTGTCTTTTTGACTTTAACCTGTTTTGTCTTGTTATATTCTTCGGCTAGTGCTGAAACATCAAGCCCTTCATCCTTGACCTCTTCAGCTTTACCTTCTTTGCCTTCGTCGCTGTATAGCCCATAACTGCCTTGCTTAAAAAGCTCCATCGCCTTCTCATAGTCTTCGCTCTCTTCAGGCTTACTTGCAAGGTCGCTTTTTGCAGTGTCAGCTTGGTTAGTTTTAGTATTACTTGTTTTCTCAACTTTATCGTCGCCTTCCGCGCGTACTTGATTTTCAATGGCGCTATCTATGCTATCGCCATTGACATCAAAAATGAGATACTCACCAGCATCAACAGATTGATTTTTTAATTTTATATCTTCATTCTTTGCAGAATTCTTTTTTCCATTTCTCAAACTAGCCATGTTCTGCACCCCTTACTATAGGGCTCAGCACACTCGTCTATTTTTGACATATTCAGTTTATTATATGTAATCACGGCTTGTCCGTGTGAATAATCTTGGTAAAAATTTTTTAAGAGGTCAAAATTGACAAATGTTAAGGCTGATAAGTTTGCTTTTTGCAAACTTTGCATGGCTAAAACAGTATTACTGCTTACCATAAAACCCCCTTAAATGTTAACAATTAAAAACACAATTTTCAATAAGTTATAAAGCCTACACGCTAGGTAAATAAAAGGAATTAGTTAGTTTTTTGTGTTTTTAGTTGTAATTAATATTGTTTCATATTAATTAACCTTATTATATAATATAAATAAAGGAATGTCAACGGTTTTTACGATAAAAATAAATTTTTTAACAAATAAAGCACATAATAAATAGAGTATCAACATAATAATAAACTTTTTTGCATAATTATGCAAAATCGCTTGCAAAAGAGATAATATGTTGATATAATAAAATCATAGACAAAAGAGGAGAATATATGCAAAACTTAATAGATGATTTACATAATAAATTACTGTGCGCAAATTCGATAGGGGAAGAGGAGTTTCTTGCACTCCACTATGGTATCACTTTAAATTATTTAAGAAATAGAGATAAACAAACAGGCGTTAAAACTGACATTACTGAGTTTGAAGAGAAGTTTGATAAAGTTATGAAATCATTACCAAAATACGCTAAATATTTTGATGTATCATCGCATCCAGAGTGTGTTGACGAGTACAGAAAGGCCTTACCAGAAGAGCTTAATTTTTCTAGCGGTGGCTATGCAACACAGGTGTCAGCTCTTATGGACATGGCAATTGGATATCAGGCAGAACTTGGCGACTATAGCCATAACTCTGGCGTCAATATAGACAATGATAGAACCAATTACACAAACAGCGTGATAGACTTTGAAACGGCAAGCGCAAAGTTTACTCCAGAGTTTATTAAGCAGGTGGCAGGTCAAATGGGCATAACTAGCCCTGAAGGAATTGCAGCATATCAAAAGAAGACAGATTTGCTTTGTAAAAATATGGCAGAAAACGCTATTAAGGATAAGACCAGCTATTACACAAGGGTGGCTGATTACTTAATAGACTTTTACGCAGATAACGAGATAGCAAAACGTGAAGAAGAGGAGTCTTCAATTTAGATAATATGATGTTATAGGTCAAGTTATATAAATTAATAAAACTTTTTAAAAACTTTTATTAAACGCTTGACAAAGCTTTTTATATATATTAAAATATAGACGTCTTAAATTTAAGGCGTTTTTTGTTTGCACTAGCCCCGCGGATAAAATTTGCCAAGTTGAGACGGTTTGTCCATAAGGTCCCGAAGACTTAACGGATGACAATCAAGTTTTAAAATATGATAAATTTTATTCGGAGGAAAAGATGAAAACATATATGGCAAAGCCAGCGGACATTGAAAGAAAATGGTTCGTAGTAGACGCTACAAATGTTCCACTTGGTAGAGTGGCAAGTCAAGTAGCTGATATATTAACAGGTAAAAACAAAACAACTTACACTCCTCATGTAGATTGCGGAGACTTTGTAATAGTATTAAACTCAGATAAGGTTGTTTTAACAGGAAACAAACTTACAGATAAAAAACTCAGATGGCACACCGGCTACATCGGCGGACTTAAAGAGGTTGATTACGGTACACTCATGCAAAAGAACTCACCAAAGGCTGTCGAGCAGGCTGTAAAAGGCATGCTTCCAAAGACATCACTTGGTAGAAAACAGTTTACTAGATTGCATGTATATAAGGATGGCGAGCATAACCATCAAGCTCAAAAACCAGAGCAAGTTGAAATAAAAGGAGTTAGAAACTAATGGCAGAGAAGAAAACAAAGACCAGTCAAATTATTTCAACTGGTAGAAGAAAGAAATCAATCGCAAGAGTTAGACTTTTCCCAGGTAGTGGAAAGTGGACTGTTAATGGTAGAGAAATGGGTGAGTACCTTCAAAGAGATACCCTTCTTTTAATTGCTCGTAGACCATTTGACGTTACAGGCACAGCTGACAAATATGATGTTATTGTAAGAGTTGTTGGCGGTGGAATATCAGGCCAGGCAGGAGCTATCTCACACGGCATTGCAAGAGCACTTGTAAAGGCAGACGAGATGTATAAGAAGGAGCTCAAAGAGGCAGGACTTCTCACACGTGACCCAAGAATGAAAGAGAGAAAGAAATACGGTCTCAAAAAAGCCCGCAAAGCCTCTCAATTCTCAAAGAGATAATTGTTATTATTTAATAATAATGTTTAGATGTAAAAAGGCTAGTTTATTGATATTCTAGTCTTTTTTAATTTGCTTAATTTGTTTTACAAACTTTCTTTTTTATAGTAAAATATATTAAGGATATAATACTTGTATATAAGTTGGAGGTTTTATGGATAAAATCTATGATGTGATTATCGTTGGAAGTGGTCCGGCGGGCATTGCTGCAGCAATCTATGCAAAGAGGGCAGGCAGGGAAGTGCTTGTACTCGAAAAATTTGCCGTTGGCGGACAACTAGGACTTATCGGTGAGATAGAAAACTATCCCGGCTTTTCCAAAATCAGTGGTAGCGATCTTGCCGAGCATTTTCACGCTCATGCTAAAGCTCTTGATATCGAAATAAGACGAGAAGAGGTAACTGGATACAATTTATCCTTGCCCATAAAAGAGGTTATCTGTCGCAAACAGACATATAAAACCTATGCAGTAGTGCTTGCTCTTGGCAGTCACCCAAAAGAGCTCAACATTGACGGAGAAGAAAAATTTAAGGGTAGAGGTGTTAGCTATTGCGCTCTTTGTGACGGTAACTTTTTTAAGGGGAAGGCGGTTGCAGTTGTCGGCTCAGGCGACTCGGCTTTCTCTGACGCTATTTATCTATCAAGCATATGTAGCAGGGTGTACATTTTAACCAAAAGCTATCTAAAATTGCATAATTACTCCGAGGAAGAGCTATCAGACAAAGATAATGTGACTATCCTTAAAAATTCAATTTCAAAACGTATAGAAGGCAGTGATAAGGTGGAAAAACTTTATTATGATTGCGATGGAGAGGAGAAGGCTATAGACGTTGATGCCGTATTCGTTGCAATTGGAAGAAAACCAGAGACCGAGAACTTACAAGGACAAATAGAAGTCACGCCAAATGGATACATCGTCACCGATAATAATATGCAGACGACCTGCGAGGGCGTATATGCTTGCGGTGATGTTAGGCAAAATTTGATTAAGCAAATCTCAACAGCAGTTGGCGAAGGCACCATTGCCGGTACTGAAGCCAGCAAGTATGCGCTAAGACAAAAACACTTACAAACCAAATAATTTCTAAGAACAAAATAACCACTTGATTTATATAAGTGGTTATTTTAATATAATTATATAACAATAACTTTATATTTTTTAATGACAAACAATTATACCTTTTTCAAGGGCGTAGTAGGAACAAAGTCCACGCATAGGAAGCACTCTTATCTCTTTAAAGTTACATTTTTCTTCAAGGTCATGCTTAATAAAGTTTGCTTCTTCTTCGGCAAAACAATGAGTAATAATAATGGTGTCTTTAGAATAATCTTTTGCCTTTTCGCAGATCATTTGTACCATTTTCATAAACGCATTTTTAATTCCGATAATTTTCTTTGCCATTTTTATTTCGCCTTCATGAGCTATACAAATAGGGCGGATAACAAGCTTACTTGCAATAATACCTGCAATTTTGCTCATTCTGCCATTATTGACAAGGTTGTCAAACTTTTGCAAGATAAAATATAGACTCTTTTTATCTCTATACTCGTCTATTTCCTTTTTAATTTCTTCAAAGCTAAGGTCTTGCCTTATTAACTCTATAAGCTTGTCAACAATTAGTATCTCTGTTCCACTAACAGCTTTAGAGTCAATCACATGGATATTTTCAGGTTTAGAATAAGAATTTTTAGCAACACAAGCGGCATTGTAGCATCCTGAGAGTTTTGAGGTTATAGTCACAATAAAAGTATACTCTGCATTGTCAAATTCTTGCAAAAAAGACTGGGGAGCCGGACAGGCAGACGAGCTTTTCTTAGTCGAGTGCATATCTTTTAACATCTCTTCAATGTTTAGACTGTCGTTGTCTACATATTCTTTATCATTGACATTAATAGTAAGTGGAATAACTTTAAAACCTATATTTTCGTCTTTGCAATAGTCGCTCAATAGGTCGGAAGCGCTATCAACTAAAATTTGATATTTCATAATAATCTCCTAAAAATAATCTAATTTAATATATGAGGCAACACGTAAATATTTCCATAAAATGCTATCTAGGTTGCAAGGTAAATAACTATTAAATCTAGCATCAGTATAATACAAAATTCAAAAATTTCAAAATAAAATGACAATATTGCAAAAGAATATTGTTAAATTTTTATTAAATTTTGTCGAATTATCTTTAAAATTATTCCTGAGGATGAGAACTTTTATTTAAAAAAGCCGACATGTCGGAAGCAAGTTCTATCTTACCATACTTGTCGTTAATTGTTTTGACTGCCTGAGAAATTTCCGATTTTGGCTTATCAAACACAGATAACTGCACGACATCGGCACTTGTAAATGACGAGCCTTTAACCCTTATTGCTCTTATTGGATAGTTATATTTCCATATCTTGTCTGCAAGCTCTAGCGCATACTTTGCTAGCTCTTCAATCTTGTTCGTTGGCGAAATTTTTTTGCTAGTATGATAGGTCTTGAGGTCTTTATTTTTTAGTGTAATTGAAATGCTTCCTGCCAGCACTTTGTGTTTTATCATTCGGTAGGAGATTTTCTCGGCTAAAAAGTAAATAACCTTTTTGACCTCTTCGCGCGAGACAATATCTTTTAGCGTTGTAGTACCATTTCCAATACTTTTAGGTGGGGGAAGAGAGTAATAGTCGGCAACAGGGTCATCTCGCTCGCCAAGCAGGTCTTGCTTAAGTCGTAACCCCGTTATGCCCATTAAATTTTGCAAAAAACTATCTTCTAGAGCCACAAAATCACCAATAGTTTTTACATCAATGGATGCAAACTTTTTCTCAAGCCTTCGTCCAATGCCAACTATAGAGTCAAGAGGCAGGGGATAGGTCATTTCTTTAAACTTATCTTTTGGTATACAGGTGGTAAAGTTAGGCTTACGCATATCAGAGCCAAGTTTTGCAAAGATTTTAGAGAAAGACACGCCAACAGACACGGTAAAATTAAAGTTTTCTTGTATTCTTGACCGCAATTCGTCTGCAATTTCAACTCCTGTCTTTTTAAGATATTTTAAACTATCGGTTACATCAAGCCAGCACTCGTCAAGCCCAAGAGGCTCAACAAAATTGGTGTACTCAAGATAAAGCTGGTGCAGTTTTCCACTGATTTCTTCGTACAGCTGGTAGTGCGGAGGTAGACACACAAGCCCAGGACATAGCGCTTTAGCCTCGCCTATAACTTGACCAGTTTTCACTCCAAATTTTTTCGCTATTTCATTTTTTGCAAGGATTATTCCATTTCGCTTTTCAGGATTTCCAGTAACTGCCACCGGCTTATCAAAAAGCTCTGGACTATTTGCACATTCTACCGAAGCAAAAAAATTATTTACATCAGAGTGCAAAATAACTCGCTCTTTCATTTGCCTAAACTCTCCATTTTATGTATAATAGGTATTAGCGAGAGGTTTTATGCAAAGAGAAACAAACAAGATAAAAATAAAAAGGCTTTATAACTACTATTGCGATGCAATTTATTGCACTTTAGGACAGTTTTTAAAGATAGATGATATTGACAATATTCTTAAAAATTTATCAGAAGAAGAAAATCAAACTTTAGCTGACTATGCCATTTTCAAGAATAAAAAAGCGGGCGTAGGACGGGTTAATATAAAGGTGACAAAATACGGTCAGGGGTTAAAGGCACTAGAAAAATATGGGCTAGAAGGACGCGAAATACTATCAGCCAAAGACTTTCCATCTCTTCCAACAAGCGCGCTAATTGGCGAGAGACTTATGCTTGAGGTTGAAAGCCTGCTTGACTATAACCCATCTTTTTTAAACGACCTATCAGACTTTTCAGCTAGATGTGACCTGCCTCTTATCTTTCATATAGGAAGAGACCTTGAAGAGGTTGGCAAGCTTGTAAACATGTACAAATGCTCACCAGTTGAGGTGCTCGAAAGCTTTGGCTTTTTAGATAGAAAGTGTTTGCTTTATGGTCTAAACTTTATTGATAAGGAGGACCAAAAACTTATCTGTGACTACGATAAAACTTGCATTTTTTCTCCGCGCAGTGATGGAGAAGAGGGAAAAGGTGGAATAAATTTATATAATTTTATTTACAACAAAATAAAATTTGGTTTTTCAAGCGGAAGATGCTATAATATTGACATGCTAGCTGAAGGAAAGCTTGCAATAATAAATACAAATAATCTCATGTACGATAATAGCCTTATTGACAGCCAAAAAGTCTTAGAAAGTTTAGAGGATAGCGGACAACTTGAAATCGACTTTGACGATGAAGAGCCTCTTGAAAACCTTTTAGATAAAAGGGTGGAGCTTGAAGAAGACGAGTTTAACATTGATAAGGTTAAAGAGATTGTAAAAAAGATAAAGGAGAGAATTTAAATGGATATTACAACAACACTTGCCCAAGAATTTGGATTAAAACAGGAGTACTCACAAAATATTATTAACTTGCTTGACGAAGGTTGCACCATACCTTTCATTGCACGTTATAGAAAGGAGATGCACGGCACTTGTGACGACCAAACACTGAGAGCATTTGCCGATCGCCTTAAATATCTTCGCAACTTAAACGATGAGAAGGCGAAAGTCGAGAAGGCAATAACCGAGCAAGGCAAGTGGACAGAAGAGCTAAAAACAGCACTTGAAAATGCTAAAACTTTGACAGAGGTCGAAGATATTTATAGACCATATAAACCAAAACGTAAAACAAGAGCGTCAGTCGCTATTGCAAAGGGACTTGAGGGACTTGCTGATATTTTACAAGCTCAATCAAAGTCCTACGAGATAAGAAAAGAGGCTGAAAAATTTATTACCGAAGAGGTTCCAACAGTAGAAGAGGCTCTAGCTGGCGCAAAGGATATTATTGCTGAACGTGTTTCTGATAATGCCGAATTGCGAAAAGAGCTTCGCTCGCTTTTAGAGAACAAGGCGTTTATTAAATGCGAACTTGTAGAGAATGAAAATAGCCCAATTTATGAGACCTATGCAAACTTTAAACAGGAAGTTAAAACTATCCCAAGTCACCGAATACTTGCCATCAACCGTGGTGAGAAAGAAAAATGCCTTAAGGTAGACATTGAGATAAACCCAGAGCTTACTATGGCAGTAATTAATAAGTATTTTAAGAAGAATAACCCAGACACTGACTCGCTTATGGAAGAGACACTGCAGGATAGCTACGATAGACTACTTTTCCCAGCACTTGAGCGTGAATGTAGAAGCAACTTGACAGACAAAGCGGATGAGCAGGCTATTAAGATGTTTGAGGTTAACCTTAAACCACTCTTAATGGAGGCGCCACTTAAAAATAATGTTATAATGGGGCTTGACCCAGCCTATCGTACAGGCTGTAAGATTGCAGTTATTGATACAAACGGCAATGTGCTTGACACTGCAGTTGTTTATCCAACACCACCACAATCTAAGACAGAGGAGTCTATAGAAAAACTTAAAAAACTCATAGAAAAACACCGAGTTGACGTAATCTCAATTGGCAATGGTACCGCGTCAAAAGAGGCAGAGATATTTGTAGCCGAACTTATTAAGCATGTTTCTCGCCCAGTTAGTTATGCGGTTGTCAGCGAGGCGGGCGCGTCTGTTTACTCAGCATCAAAGCTAGGTGCAGAGGAATTTCCTGACTATGACGTATCACTAAGGTCGGCAGTATCAATTGCAAGACGCCTTCAAGACCCTCTTGCCGAGCTTATCAAAATAGACGTTAAATCTATAGGCGTAGGTCAGTACCAACATGATATGCCACAAAATAGACTTACCGAGGTGCTAACAGGTGTTGTTGAAGACTGTGTAAACAGTGTAGGCGTTGATATAAACACAGCAAGCCCATCACTACTAAGCTATGTATCTGGTCTTAATATGTCAATAGCTAAAAATATCGTAGACTACAGAGCAAAAGTCAAAGGTATAAAAAATAGAGAGGAGCTTCTTAAAGTTTCAAAACTTGGGCCAAAGGCATACGAACAATGCGCCGGTTTCTTAAGGGTTGTAGGTGGCGATGAGATACTTGACAACACCGCCGTGCACCCAGAAAGCTATGAGGCAACACGAAAGCTTTTAAAACTCTTTGATATGAGCGAAGAGGATGTTAAAAATGGCAATATTTCAAACCTTCCAAACCTTATTAAACTAAAGGGCGAGGAAAAGGTTGCTAAAGAATGTGAAATAGGTCTGCCAACTCTCAATGATATTACAAACGAGCTACTTAAGCCAGGTAGAGATATTCGTGAAAGCATGCCAAAACCAGTACTTCGAAGTGACGTTATAACTTTAGAGGACTTAAAAGAGGGTATGGTATTCTCAGGAGTGGTAAGAAATGTAGTCGACTTTGGCGCCTTTGTTGATATCGGAGTGCACCAAGACGGACTTGTCCACATAAGCCAAATCTCAGACGCTTTTATCAAACACCCAAGCGAAGTACTCAAAGTAGGCGACCGAGTAGACGTAAAAGTGCTTTCTGTTGACATCCCTAAAAAGCGCATTTCACTTACTATGAAAGGTATAGAAAAGGATAACTAAACGATAATCTAAAAACATATCATAAAAACCAAAATGATATGTTTTTTTGATGAAATTTTCATGTATTAATATAAAAAATAGTTGCTATTTTAATAGAAAAACTTAAAAAATATGTTATAATTATTCTATAGGTGAAAGATGAGTAAATGTCCATATTGTAACACATCATATAATGAGATTTTGCAGACTGGCTTTGTCGGTTGTGCACATTGTTATTATGAAATCGACCAGCTAAAAGAGACGATAAAGAAGATGTATGGTGGCAAAACGCATAAAGGTAAAAAGGTGAGTGGTAATGGAAATTTTTGATAACATCGCCATCTCATCGCGTATTCGCCTTGCAAGAAATGTTGAAGGACTTAAATTTTATACTAAGCTTGATAGCGATATTGACGCAAAGTACATTACAAACTCCGTGATGAAAACACTTGAAAAATTTGATGTGTTTAACTTTATGTCGCTAAAAAGCCTGTCACTCAACGAATGCAATGCTCTGTTTGAAAAACACCTTATCAGCAAGGAACTTATTGAAAATAAAGACATCTCAGGTGTTGCAATAAGCGAGGACGAAAAGATTATCGTCATGATAAACGAAGAGGATCACATCCGTGAACAATGCCTTGAAAAGGGCTTTAATTTATATAAACCATATAGAAGAATATCAAAGATAGATGACGAAATTTTAAGAAGTCTTCCTATCGCATTCGACAAAGACCTTGGTTTTATCACGGCAAGCCCATCAAATCTTGGAACAGGCATGCGAGCGTCTGTCATGCTGTTTTTGCCAGCCTTTAAATTGTGCGGTAAGATTGAAGATATAATAACTCGCGCCAAAGAAAATGGTCTTACTGTACGCGGAATTTACGGCGAGGGGAGCCAGGCTCTAGGCCACTTTTATCAAATCTCCAATCAAGGCTCACTAGGACTTGACGAAAACGAGATTATCGACAAGGTTAGTGAGTTTATCTATTCTGTTTGCAAACAGGAAGAGGAATTGCGTGCTTATCTTTTAGAGACCGACTATGCAAAGTACAAAGATAGCTCCATGCGCGCTTACGGCATATTGACTCACTGCTATAGCCTTGAAGAAGAGGAGATGATAGACCTTCTGTCACAGGTCAAACTAGGTAGCGTGCTAGGATTTTTAGATATATCGTCTGACGAAAAATATCAAAAATTGTATTATGAGGGGATGAGCGCCAATTTAAAAGAAATTTATGAAATATCTGATAAAAAAGAGGAAAACATTATAAGAGCTGAGTATATATCTACCAAGGTAAAAAGTTTAACAAAGGAGGTTTAACTATGAATTATCAATCATCAACATTTTCAGATAACATACAAAAAGTAATCAAAAATGCCAGCAAGTTTGCTTTGCGTTTTGGCTCCAACTTGATAGGAAGCGAGCATATTTTATATGGTCTTACAAGTGTTAAAGATTGCCTTGCATCGCAATACCTTGCCGATGTAGGCGTAACCGAGCCAAGCTTATTCGAGTTTTTCGAAGAGAATGTCAGCGAGGATAATATACTATTTTCTGACGAAGTAGAAATGACCCCAAGAACAAAAGATTTGTTTAGAATAGCTCAGCAGATAGCTCTTCAAATGAATCACTCATTTATTGGCACCGAGCACCTACTACTCGCCCTTCTTTCAAGTACAGGTAGCGTTGCCTATAGAATTTTAGTCGGACAATATGGCGTAGACGTAGAAGCTTTAAAAGATAGACTTACAAAAGCGCTTATGTCAGCAAGCCAAGGCGAGGAGAAACAAGAGCAATCAGTAAATAATCAGGCAGGGAGCACATTGCCTGAAAAACTTCTTGCCATGGGCACTGATATAACCTTAAAGGCAAAGGAACACAAACTTGACCCAGTAATCGGCAGGGAAGAAGAGATACAAAGGGTGGTAGAAATATTATGTCGCAAGACAAAAAATAACCCAGTCCTCATAGGTGAGGCAGGCGTTGGTAAAACAGCGGTCGTTGAAGGACTTGCTCAGGCAATAGTTGCCGGCGATGTGCCAGAGGTTTTAAAAGATAAGGTTGTCTATGCACTTGAGATAGGCGGACTTATGGCAGGCACAAAGTATCGTGGCTCTATGGAAGAAAAACTAAAGGACGCCATTGAGACAATCATAGCAAGCAAGAATATAATCGTCTTTATCGACGAAATCCACACACTCGCACAGGCAGGCTCTGAAAAAGGCGAGACCTCTCCAGCTGATATGCTCAAACCATACCTTGCAAGAGGGGAACTTCAAACAATAGGCGCAACCACAACTGACGAGTATAGAAAGTTTATAGAAAAGGATAAGGCGCTTGAGCGTCGTTTCCAACCAATCATGGTAAATCCGCCATCGGTTGAGCAAACTATCCAAATTTTAAAAGGTCTAAGAGACAGCTATGAGGCTTTCCACAAGATAACCATCACAGATGAGGCTATTGAGGCTGCCGCAGTACTCTCAGATAGATATATCTCAGATCGAAGCCTCCCAGACAAAGCAATCGACCTTATCGACGAGGCAAGTAGTAAGGCAAAGGTCAACTTTACTTTAAAACCACAAGAGGTAAGACAGCTAGAAGATAAGATAAAATCTCTCTCAGCAAATCGAGATGAAGCCAGCCTTCAAAGAAATTATGAAAAGGCAGCAAAACTGCAGTCTGAGATTATAAACCTTGAGAACGAACTCAAGAAAAAAGAAGATAAACTTGACGTTAAAAAGGAAAAGTCAAATAAAAACTCCATTGGCGCCAATGAAATTGCTGCTGTCGTATCTAAGTGGACAGGTATACCTGTTACTAAGATAACCGAGAGCGAAAAGGATAGACTTATTCACCTTGAAGATATCCTTCATAAGCGCGTTGTTGGACAAAATCAGGCAGTAGAGGCTGTCGCAAAGGCAATTCGCAGGTCAAGAGTAGGCTTGCAGGATAGCAAACGTCCAATCGGGTCCTTCTTGTTTATGGGGCAGACTGGCGTAGGTAAAACAGAACTCTGTAAAGCCATAGCCGAGGCAATGTTTGACGATGAAAACAACATTGTAAGAATTGATATGAGCGAGTATATGGAACCACATTCTGTATCCAAACTTATCGGCTCGCCTCCAGGCTATGTAGGCTATGACGAAGGCGGGCAACTAACCGAACAGGTACGCCGTCATCCGTATTCTGTAGTTTTGTTCGATGAAATAGAAAAGGCACACCCAGACATCTTCAACGCACTTTTGCAAATACTTGACGATGGCAGGCTGACTGACGGACAGGGCAGAACGGTATCCTTTAAGAACACCATTATCATTATGACAAGCAACCTTGGCGCAAGAGAGGTAAAAGAACACCGCAGTAAACTCGGTTTTGGCAATGAGGACGAGGAAGAAGTTGACTCTAAGAAGATTTACATGGACGCATTAAAGAACAAGTTCAAACCAGAGTTTATCAACCGTATAGACGTTATCTGTATCTTTGACCCACTCACTCAAGAGGACCTTGTCAAGATTGCCAAGATACTAATATCGAATATAAACAAGAGGCTAAAAGAGAAAAATCTTTCACTCAAAATAACAGAGGACGCCCTTGAGTTTATTGTAAGTAAGGGCTCAAATTCTGAGTATGGCGCAAGACCATTAAAGAGATATATCCAACAAGAGGTTGAGGACCAAATTGCCGAGAAAATACTACTTGGCGAGCTTAAAAATGAGGGCGAGATAATAATTGATGTTGAGAATGGCAACTTAACTTTCGTAAATGCCTAAAACTTTTATTAAATCTAATTTATAATTTCCGTTTTTTATTTGGAAAATTTAATTTAATTTGGTAATATAAAACTATAGGAGGAATATTTATGAAAATAGATATAGTTGAAAGAGGTGGCTATAAGGTTAGCCAAAGACTTGACAGAATTTTAAGAGAAAAGTTAGAGCGTCTTGGCAAATATTTTGATGACGAGCCAAATGCTAAGGTTGTTTGCCAAAAAGAGGCAAAACAGGAAAAACTTGAAATTACAATTACAAGCAAAGGACTACTTTTCAGAAGCGAAGTTATCAGCGACAATATGTATGACAATATTGATATAGCTCTTCCAAAACTTGAAAAGCAAATTGTCAGAAACAACGAGAAGAGAAAGGAAAAGAAGGCAAAAGGCTCAAAACAGGAGAACTTCTTGCCATTTGAGTTCTTGGAAGAGGAGCCAGAAGAGCTTCCTTCAATCTACAAGAAAAAGACCTTTGACCTTGACCCAATGCTCATTGACGATGCTAGATTTGCAATCGAAAGACTTGGTCATGACTTTTTTGTATTCTTAAATGCAGAGACAGGCAAAATCAACATCCTTTACAGAAGAAAAGATGGCAAATTTGGTCTTATAGACTTAAATTATTAATAGCTATTTTGTTATTGATAGTCTATAAAAAGGATTAAAAAACAGCACTTAAGGTGCTGTTTTTTTGTTATCTTACTCTGTCTTCTTCATAGTCTTTGCTGTTTATCTTAGGTAAAACGTTCTTTATAAACAAATAGATATATTTTTCGTTGTTCATATCTACAAGAGCTTTATATGACTCTCTCATCTGTCTAAGAGACAACCTATCTGCAAAGTAGTTAGCAAATTGATAAACATATCTTGCATTGCTAGAATTGATAATGTGGGTATAGAAAAGTTGAAAATCCTCTTCGTTGGAGCAGGTGAGTGACCTGTTGTATAACTCAGAAGATGAAAGATACAAGTTGTTAAGCGGGCTAAATTCTCTTAAAATTTGTTTTGTTTTTAAAAGAGCCTGATAACTTTCATCGTCGCTATGTAGAACTTCTACCTTAAAGTTTTCGCTTTCTTTTACTAAACCTTTATGTTGCGTTAAAACTTGTGCGTCCATATTTCCCTCCTTTTATAAATGATTATTGTTTGTTATAAAATATACCTAAAATTAGGTATTTTTATGCGCGTGTTATTAAATTATACTTATTTTTTAATAAAAGTCAATACTAAAAGGAAAGAAATTTAAGTAACTTTTGTCGAAATTTGTGGTATTTTAATTTTTAATGTTTTATTTAAATATGGTTTTTTGCAAAAAAATAAAGATCCATTACAGGATCTTTACATGACAATTTAAAAACTTATTTTGCTTCTTTTTTTAAGTCGTCTAGCATTTTAGCAAAATGAGCCTTCTTTCTATTTGCACTGTTTTTATGTATAACGTTATCGCTAGCAGCCTTATCAAGTAGTGAAACAACATCGTTATATGCAACTTCAGCTACTGCAACGTCTTTAGCCTCAACTGCAGCTTTAAACTTTTTGATGAAAGTAGCAACTTTGCTTTTAACTGCTTTGTTTTCAGCTGTTTTCTTTTCAATAATTTTTACTCTTTTTTCTGCTGATTTAATATTAGGCATATCTCGTCTCCTTTAAAAATTCTATTTGAGTATAGCATATAAAAGAAATAAAATCAAGTAAAAATAAATATTTTTTTAAAAATTTACCAAAATAGTTGTATGTTTGATTTAATTGATGAATGCGGAAAAGACTTGCGTGCCTATGGCTATACCGTTAAAAAGCTTGATAAATATGGTATTAATGTCGGCTCGCTGTCCATAGAGGATGACGAAGAGGAACGCTATCATATGAGACCAGGGGAATATTTTATTTTAAATGCTCCTCATCTTTATGATTTTGGACTTGACTGCCAGGTATATATTGCAGATGTACTTTCAGAAAAACTCAAAGCTTTTATGAAAGGCTTAAAGATAAGACATAAAGACAAGGTGCTTATCATAGGGCTTGGCAATCCTGATATCTCAGCTGACCGCCTAGGCAAAGAGGTTTTTGATAACATAACCATTGACGCTCTTAGCAAGAACAACAATATTTTTAAATTTTGCCCAAATATCTATTTTTCTACAGGAATAGAAACGGTTGATATGGTCGAGATGCTTGTCAAATGTATGTATATTGATTATTGTATAATAATTGACTCACTCACGACAAACACCATCTCTCGCCTTGGCACATCTTTTCAAATTACAACAAGCGGAATGACAGCGGGTAGTGGAGTTACGCGCTTTAATAGACGAATAGACGAGGTCAGTATGGGCGTGCCATGCCTGTCTATAGGCGTGCCATTTATGATATTTGCAAACGACCTAAAATCATCTTCTCCGCCCGATTTAATTTTAACTCCTAAAGACATCCGTGAAAATGTTGCAATTGCCGGTCAAATCATTGCAAGCACAATTAACGAGGTTTTAAAATAATAAAACGTGTTTTTGCCTTAAACATTTGACCTTATATATGGCGTTACCATATATACTTAAATAGTTGCGCGAGGTAGAATGAATTATTATCTATTTATCCCTTTTGTTATAATAATTATCTTCTTTCTTCCAATAAAAATGGAGGCGAGAGTGTCTTTTAATGTCCTTGACTTTTCGGGTGCTTTTGGCGTTTTCTTCTATAAAATAAAGCTGACCCATCAACAATTTTGGATAAAGGGCAAGAAAATAATCACAAAGAAAGATAATGAGATTGAGACAAAGGAGATGGACTTTCAAAGCGAAGAGGTAATCTTTCTTGAAACCTTTATGAGTCAAATAAAGGATAAGACGCGACTTCGGGAACTTTCTGTCTTTTACAATATAGGAGTTAAGGACGCCTTTCTCTCAGCCATCCTTGCAGGACTTGTCAATTTTGCAGTAACCATATTATTTACAAATATAAAGAACAAGAAACCTACGGCGACCTTATCTTTAAATGATACCGTGTCCTATAATCGTGAGCTTTGCCAGTTTGCAGTCAAGGCAATTCTTTCTATATCACTATTTGACGTAGCCTACTCGCTCTTGAGCGCAATTGTAATAAGCAAGAAAAAGCACTCAAAACTAGATAAAGAACAAAAACAGACCTCAGTACAACCAGCAAAACAGCCCAAACAGGCTAAACAAGCCACAAAATAAAATATAAAAATAATACGCTCCATCCCTCATTTTAGCAAAACAAGGTTAGCCAAACTAGTTGAATATGAGATGAGTTAGAATGATTAACACTATAAGAAAGTCGGCCCAAACCTAACAAAGTTCTTGATACTAAGACTATAAAAAGCAGTGTGCTTCACATAACCGCTCACAGCGTTCACTCCGCTCGCACGGCTTCCGCCCACGCTCCCTCTGGTCGCACGGGCTATATATGGTGTCGCTATCGCTCCATT
>CAKNIB010000007.1 GCA_930979925.1 uncultured Clostridia bacterium | reverse complement strand
AAAGACATCTTTTTGCATAAAAAATCAGTTTTTGGAGCTAAAACTGATTTTTTTGTTTGTTAGCCCAAATACTTAAAAAATTTTAAAATTTTAAAGACTTTCTTTTAAAATTATGATAAAATAATAGTAGAATAACAGGCATTTGTATCTTCTTAAAAAATTTTAAAAATTTTAAAAAAGGTATTGACTCTGCCCTTAAGGGTAATGATATACTCAAGCCAACAAGGAGGGAAAATGTATAGAATTGGCGAGCTTGCAAGCATATGTAATATCTCACAAAAAACTTTGAGATTTTATGAAAAAAAAGGTTTAATAAAACCTGCTATGATTAATGAGGAAACAGGTTATAGATATTATGATGACGACAACATTAAAACTATTGAAATTATTATCCACCTGAAAAAGCTTGGTATGTCTATTAAACAAATAAAAGAATATTTCGATTCTAATGGCTCAAGTCTAAACACCTTTGTCTTCAATAAGTTTAATGAAATGCAAAAAAGTATTCGAACGCTCTCCCTTCTTGAAAATAATGAAAAAGGAGAATTTGAAATGAAAAACTTTATTAATGATGAAAATGCTATCGGAAAATGGAATTATTTGGGTTTTGCAAAAAATATGACTGAAGCCAAACAAGGAAATCTTGACACAAAACTATATTTTTTGCAGGAAATTTATTTCCTAGAAAATGGACAAGGTTATTGGCTTATAAGTTCTTGGTCTAAAGGGAAATTAGATATTTATATTGGAGAATACCCTATATCTACAACATATCCATATGAAATAGATGGCGACAAATTATATGTTAGCCTTATTGACAAAAAGTCAAAGCAAACTGATTCAGTTGCCGTTTATGGGCGAGTTGATAGAAAAAAATACAAAATCGAAGACTTGAAAAGAGTAGATGATGTAAACCTGCCTTTTGTTGCTGATAAAAAGGTTGTAGGTCTATGGAAAGGTGTTGCAATAACAAACCACCCTGAAAATTTTAGTCCTGATGAGAAAATTTTTCCTTCTTATGTATATGATATAGATTTTAAGACTAGTGGTCTACTAATTATTAGATACACAAGTGGAAGAGTAGCCAATGAAAAATGGACAAAAGGGTTCTGCATTGATTTATCAAATTCACTTGTTTCAAAATACAAAATAAAAACAATCGAGGAAAAGGAATATCTAATTGTTGAGAATAAAAATGGTGACTACATTTATAACGGAAAAGTATCTTCATATTTTGTTTTTGAGCGAGCTTAAGTTTAAACAAAAGCTGGGAATTAAAAATAATTCTCAGCTTGCTTTGAAAACTTTTATTCCCTTTAATTATAGTATACATTTTTTCTTTTAAAAAAGCAAATATTTTTTAAACAACCTTTAACTTGACAAAAAACGATATTTTATGCATACTAGTAATAGTTTTAGGAGGGTATTATGAAAAATTATGAAGTATTATCTGATAGTTGCAAGATTTGCTGGATTGACAATTTTAAACTTAATGGAGAAAAGCACACTCAAGTAAGCGCCTATGTGTTTAACGAGAAAAATCAAATTCTTATTGTTAAAAATGGTAAAACGTGGACTATTCCTGGTGGACATCCTGAGCAAGGCGAAAGCCAACTCCAGACGCTTGAAAGAGAGCTTATGGAGGAGGCATGTGTGACAGTCAAAGATGTCAGATATTTGGGCGCGGTTGAAGTGGTTGAAGACGAAACATATTACCAGATGAGATATACCGCACGTGTTAAGGATATTTTGCCTTTTAAAAAGGAGTGGGAGATTGACGAGAGGCTATTTATTGATTTGAAAGATTTACCTAATTACATAAAATGGAGCACAGGCGTAACCTTTAGCGCGCAAATTGAAGCAGCAAAAAAGGTTTGGAGAATAAAATAAAAATATATAATTATTATTAAAGAATTTTTCAGAGCGTTTAAACTTTAAGGAGAATTATGGATAAAATTGCAAGTATTAGAACAGGTGGGCAAACTGGCGTTGATCGAGCTGCACTCTTTATCGCAAGAAAATACAATATTCCAATTGTCGGTTGGTGTCCTAAAAATGGGTGGGCTGAAGATATGCCACGCTCCCCTGGCATTAGTGCGCTTTATCCAGAGCTCAAAGAAACGCCAGAAGAAGATGTGTCGCAAAGAACAAAGTGGAATGTACGCGACTCCCACGCTACGCTTATCATAAGTCCAAAGCTATCAAATTTTTCAAAAGGAACTAACTTGACAGAGCAAACCACAAAGGAATATAAAAGGCCCTATTTGGAAGTTGGATAGTCAACTACTAGATGTCTATGTTGAAAAGTTTAAAACAACTAAAGGCATAAAACTTATACGTAGGCTATATGCTTTTGTATTAAAAAGGTAAAAAATAATAAATAGGTCTAAAAGCTACTGGGTATACTCATATGGGAAAAAATACCAGTTTATTTATATAACAATTAGAGTTTAAACCTCTCCCTTTCGTTTTATTTAGTTTTGCCTAATTTTATTAGGCATTATTTTGTTTTCTATTAGGTAATCATTTTGAAAGAGAAAAAATCAAATATTTACTTGTTATTTTGATTAAGTATAAGATATAATAAAATTACAAAGTAAAATATTTTTCTTCTTAAAATAAAAAAATAATTTTATATATACTTTTTCTTCAAAATATGATATACTAAAAAAGAAAGCAATACCTAAGGAGGCTTTGTGGTGAAGAAAAAATTTAAAATTGAAACAATTTTTGGCGCAGATGATAATTTTGTTGTCATGCAAGTAAATCAAGATGACAAGCATTTTATAGTGAGTGTTGAACAGTTTATTGATGAAAATGATATAATTGAAAGCTATTTTAATGTAAATGATATTGTCGTTGGACAGCTTGCTATTGAAGAAACAAAATGCGAAGTTTCAAAATCAAATGATTTCTTTTTAGAACAAAATATATATAAATTTTCTTCGTTCTCGCGTATGGGATGTAAAATAGAAAAAAGATTGGATAAGAATAAATATCTAGCGAAAACTATTGGCAATGTTGAAATTGTGATATTGACTAAATCTAAAAATAATTATAGTATTGGCAAGCATTACATTATTGAAGGTTATCTTTGGATTTTGAATGATTAAAATTTTTAAAAAATTTAAGTTTAGGAGAAAAAAGTATGAACAATATTGAATTTGGGAAAATGATGCAGGAACTTGCAGAGTTCTTTAACAAGCAAACGGGACAAACCCTTGATGTATCTTATGATGAAGAAACTGGTTATTTATCTTCGACGGTTTATAATGGAACAGACTATCCAAGAGATAGAGTAAAAAGATACAGGTTTTTGCGTGAATTAGTAATCAAATCAATGCTTGATAAAACACCTTTCGTAATTGAACCTATGATTGTTAACGAAAAAATTGTTAATTCAAGTTTTTGCTTCAAAGATAAAGACGGACATTATTTTCCCAATCTTGACTTTCTAACGGACGATAATTCAGCCTGCACTATCCCCTATTATTTTTTTGAACTATTTATTGATTATTTTAAATCAAACAAAACTGATAAAATAGATTATTGGATTGAACAAGATGGAATTATCACTTTTAGTATAGAAAATAACCAAATGACTATCACACTAGATAACTTTAAAGACAAAAGAAAATATATTGTAGATGGAACCTTAAACCAAATTGCAAACGACTTAATTAGACACTTTAAAAATTATGAAAAAGAATACGAAAATGCCTACAATGTTAGTGATAAAAGTGAATTTACAACAACTAAAAATCTTTGTAATGAACTAAAGACATTATTAATCAATAAATAACCTTTCTACTAAATAGTTTATATTTTATATTAAAAAGGAGAAAAAATGCCAAAGAAAAATTCTACTACTCAAAATGACGAAGAATTATTAAAAGCACTAGAAATAACAGACAAAGATTTAATGGATTTAAGTGATAGAATTCACCAACAGGAACAAAATTTGACTGGGCGAGAAAAAGCCGATACAAAATATAACCACAGTAATGTGTATATTGTTGATGTTATTAACAACATTGACGAATATATTATTCCTGAACTGCAAGAAGCTTGTAAATTATTATGGAGTAAAAATATTTTTACTTTTATGTGCAGTAATAGGGAAGATGGTGGCTCAGCCTATATTATTTTAGGAGCTCTATCACCTGAAAATACCGAAATTTTTAATCAGTTGATGACAAAACAACCTGAAAATTTTACCATAGATGAATGGAGAGTCAATTATTTTCGACTACAAATCCCTAATGTCACAAAAATGAGCGAGCAAGAAATTTCTTCAGCTTTTGTTAAACTTGCAAGCAGCCTTGATTTGCAAGATGTTCAAAAAGTTTTTTATATAAATAGTGAAGACTACTTAATAAATTGTGGCTGCTATGATGAGATTTCAAATCCAGATTATGTTGAGGTTACAGAATCAATGCCAACAACCGCAAGTTTGGAAGTTTTAGATGAATGGTTTGCAAAAATAAATTGTCCAAAAACAATAAAAGTTTTTAATAAAAACAAAATGACAAAAAGTTTTCGAGAATATGTTTGTGAAAATGGAGACGAAAACCGAACGGATTTTGAACTTAAAAGAGTTTATGAACATCCATATTTTTTGAAAAAGCATTTAGAATATGTCAAAGCAAAAGAAATAGAAGAAAAAGAAAATGATAGGTCGTTGTGAAAATAAAATTAAACAAAATTAGAAGTAAGTTTTTGCTTGATTCTTTTTTACGTGCTAACAAAAATCACTTTGCATTTTGCAAAGTGATTTTTGTTCTGGTGGACTGCGGGGGGCTCGAACCCCCGACCCTTCGATTAAGAGAAAATGATAAGGCTTGTTATTTTGATTTGCTTTATACCTTTTAAAACCTTTATTCCCCTTTATTTATATAACAATTAGAGTTTAACTCGCACCCTTCCGTTTTATCTCGTTTTGCCTAATTTTATTAGGCATTATTTTGTTTTCTATTAGGCAATTGATTTGCAAGCAAGGTTTTCTACGGATAGTAAAATTTTTGGCATTAACTCTTGAATATAGAAAAACTATATGATAATCTATGTATAATTAACAAGGTTGTTCACAAGTTTTGTGAATAGCCTTTTGTTTTATAAGGAGAATTTATGGATAAATGGGAAAAAGAAATGATTGAACGAAATCGAAAAAATGCGTTAGATATAGAACAAAACAACAACGAGATATTACAAATTCCTGATTATTTAACAGATGAAGAAAAGAAAGCTTACGAAGAAATTGTAAGTTCATTAAAAGAAAGTATAAAGTATAGATTATCTCATTCAGATACTGAACTGATTTGGCAATATTGTCAAATTAAAATTATGAGAGACAGAGCGTGGAGAGAATACAACAAAAATCCAGAAAGGTATATAAGAATTGTGACTGGGATTTGTGGTGACGGAAAAACTCCAAAGGTTATGGTTAAAGAGAATGAGCATTACAAAACTTTGATTGATTGCAATAAACAACTTGAAAAGATTTTAAAAGATTTAAGGCTCACACCAGAAGCAAGGAGAAAAAGATAATGGAAGATTTAAAAATTGAATATATTGAAATTGAAAAATTAAATCACTATGCAAACAATTCAAAAATTCACACGAAAGAGCAAATTGAACATATTGCAAACTCCATACAAGAGTTTGGGTTTAACGATCCACTTGGCATTGCTGGAGAAGATAATATTGTTTTGGAAGGGAATGGTAGAGTTGAAGCAGCAAAAAAGTTGGGTTTAAAAACATTGCCCTGTGTTAAACTTGACCATCTCTCCAAAGAAGAACAAGAAGCATATGTAATAGCTCACAATGCCTCAAATCTCGAAACGGGTTTTGATGACGGAATTTTATTTCAAGAATTAAAGAAACTACAAAACTTTGATTTTACACAATTTGGAATTGATGTTGATAAATATCTTAAAACTTGTATAAAAGTTCAAAAAAGGATATTAAAACCTTTAAAAAGTGTCCACTATTTGATAAGTTTAGATATAAACAAAAATGATGAAGTTTTAAAAGTTATTGACAAATTAAGAAATATAGAAGGAGTTGAAATTGAGTCGACAATCAACTAAAACAGACAATAAATCAATTGCAAACAAAATATTTATTCGTAAAGAAGCAATAAAAAACTTAAAAGAAGTTAAAGTTTTGGATTTGTTTGCTGGTAGAAATGTTTTGTGGAATAATATCAAAACTGATAAGTATTTTGGAATTGAAATTGAAAAGAATAAAGGAAAAAATTTAAATGTTGATGTTAGAAAAGTTTTTGACAATTTAGATTTAAGTGCTTTCAATGTGATTGATTGTGATAGTTATGGTTTGCCTTTTGACTTAATGAAAAAGATTTTAACAAGACAAGATGTAAATAAAGGAACAATAGTGTTTTACACGGCAATATCCTATCAATTCACTGGACTTCAAGAAGAAATTAAAGATTACATAGGTTTTAAAAATTTTTATCACAAAGCACCAACACTTTTTAATGAAAAAGGTATTGAATTTTTTTATGAATATTTAGCAAATTTAGGCGTGAAAGAAGTCGTGTATTATTCAGTTCACGATCCGATTGACAAACATTATGGATATTTTGTCATAAATTAGTAGGCATATTTGGTCTTTATGTGCTAAAATATATTTATGAGTGTGATATATAGACCGAAAGGAATGGCGAGAGAATATAGTCCTTATGCACTAAATATTTACATAGGTTGCAGTCATAGGTGCAAATATTGTTATGCACCACACACATTGCAAAGGCGTGGCGAAGATTATTTTGGCAAGCCTGAACCGAGAAAGAACATCTTGACCGAACTTGAAAAAGATTTAAAGAAAAATGTTTACACCGAGCAGGTGCTTTTGTCTTTTGTTGGCGATTGTTATTGCAATTCTGCCGATAACGGCGAAACTACACGAGCTGTTTTAAAAATGCTAAATGCCTATAAAGTTCCTGTCGCAGTTTTGTCAAAGGGCGGAAAGAAAATGCTTCGAGATTTGGACATTTTCAAAGAATTTGGCGACCGCATAACCGTTGGCGCCACGCTCACCTTTTTAGATGAGAAAAAGTCAAAGGAATGGGAACCTTACGCTTCCACTCCAAGCGAAAGACTGGAAACGCTGAAAATTTTGCACGAAAACGGAATCAAAACATTCGCATCTTTTGAGCCAACCATTGAGCCAGAAGAAAGTTTGGCACTCATCCGCAAAACGCTGGAAGATAATTCGGTTGACCACTACAAAATCGGCAAAATCAACAACTATCGTTCGGCAGACAAGTGGCAAGATTGGGCAAAATATCTTGAAGATTGCATAAAACTTCTTCGTCCAACAGGCAAGCAGGTGTATTACAAATTTTGCCTTCGCAAACTTGCTCCAAACATCTCACTTTTGCCACAAGAGAAAAATCCCGACGAATATATTGTGCGCTACAACCCACCAAAGCAGACAAGTTTGTTTGAATAATAAATTAAGAGTCAGAAGAAATTCTAGCTCTTTTTTATCGTATTTTCCGACCATATATTCTTTGTAATTTTGAATACTTTTTATGTTTACGATTAAATAGATAGCGATAACTTCTCACAAATAGACTTTGTAATCATTAATTCTCAATTTTTATGGGCGTCATTCTCTATTTCAAAGGTTAAATTGGTTGGATTCGTTATAAAATATTCATCTTTACATCTAATAACAATATTTTAGTGCAACTAAATTTCTTTTGCAACAAAATAAGTGCAAAGTTGTAATAGTTTGCTTTTTATGTTGAAGTATGTTAATATATAAATATGGATGCAAGAATTATTTTCTTAATTGTTTTTATTGTAATTTTAGTGATTTTTTCTATACTCCACTATTTTTTCTCTGAACCTATAGATTTAAGAAGCTGGTTTACTGATGAATTGGTTTGGATATGGTGGTTAGGGATTATTGCTCTTTTTAGCATTCTTTATGGGTTTATTTTCTGGTCATGGAAGTTTATGTTAATTATCATAGCATCGGTAATATTTGTATGTATAATAATTTTTATTATATACTATATGTATGTAACAAAAGAGGATAGGGCTAAAAAGAGAAGAGAAAGGCATAATAAAAATTATGAAAAAAGAGTTTTTTCTTTTTTAAAGAAATTGATAATATATCCTACCATAAGTCCGGATTTTAAAAATGAAAACGATAAATTTATTGAGAATTTAAATAATATCAGAAAGAGATTAAATGATAAATTTATTGAGATAAAAGATCAAACAAATATTAATATTAATCAGTCTACATATTTTGAATTAAATAATTTTTGTCAGAATTATAGAGATTTGGTTCTTTCTTTTCAAAATAGTGTTGATTATAGAGATAAAAATAACTGCCAAAAGATAAAAAATTTTTATAGTGAACAATATGAAAAATTAAATAATATTCTCTTATCTATCATTGAAGAAATATATAAGGCTTTTATGATTAAGAATGGTAAAATTTCAACCCTAAAGACTAATGCACTGCATTTGTTTGATATTATTCCAAAAAATTTACAAGATATAGCAAGGAATAATTTACAGCCCTATATTGATTTGTTTGAATTTGAAAATTTTATCAGAATTTATGTTAATATAAAATATTTTAAAAAATATGGGAATTATGAACTTACTGAATTGTTTAAAAATTGCCAAAATGCACATAAAAAAGCAGAAAGTAGGATGCAAGATGACGTGAAACAAGGTTGGAAAGTGCCTAGAGGTGAAACGATAATTTTTTATGTGGACTTTGGTGATTTAAGTGGCTTGATAACAAATAATACCAATTTTCAATTATTTAAAGATGATTTTAAAAATTTAGATTTTATAAAAATTAGATTGGATGAATTATATCAAATTAGAATTAATATAGCTCATAATGTTGGGATAGGACAAAATGAAATAAACAATTTAGCTTCTTGGACGAACCAAATATATAGTCAACTAGCTAAATATAAGGAGGAAATAAAAAATTGGAAAATATAAATATATTGTTGTAATAAACAATATATTACCAGCATGTCTGGTATAAAAAATTTAATAATAATGACAATTTTATAATTTGATATATTAGTGAAGAGAATAGAATAAACTCTAAAAATTAAATAGTAAAACTAAACTTTTATGTTTTTTTAAACAACCTTTTCGGTGCAAATTGGAGAAGTTTATGAAAATTGAAACAAAAGACTTGATTTTAAAGACATACATTTCAAAAGAGGATATAGAAAAAATACATCAAAATGTTTTTAGTCAAAACGAAACTGCAAAATATATGCTCTGGAGAGCGAGTAATGAAATAGAGTGGACTAAAAAGCGACTTAAATCGTGGCAAGAATCCAATGTGGATTTGTATTTTGTTTATGAGAAAGCAAACAACATTCCTATTGGCTTTTTGACCTTTTCACAAGAAAATGACACAATAAAAAACATAGGCCTTTGCATAGGGAAAAATTATATTCGTAAAGGTTATGGAAAACAAGTTTTGACTGCACTTTTGGACTATTGTAAAAGTCATAATATTAAAACTGTTGAATACTCTGCTTTTCACGAAAATATTGCTTCAATTGAACTTGCAAAGAAATTAGGATTTGTTTATTCTCATAGCAAAAATTCTGTTAGAAATCACGATAAACTTGATTTTGTTGAAGATGTCTATGTGAAGAAAATTTAATGTTTAAAAGTGGTGATATTATGAAAATTGAAACTGAAAGACTTTTAATGCGACCATACAAATTGAAAGATGTTGATGATATTGTTGAAGGATTGAACGATTTTGACACCGCAAAAAATTTGACAGTGCCATTCTCTTATACCAAAGAAAATGCAAAACAATTTCTCAATTTTGTTAAACAAAATAAAAAAGATTATTATCTTGCAATAGTGTTGAAAGATAGTGATAAACTAATTGGTGGAACAAGCATTGAATTTAAAGATAATAAAGTTAAAGGCGGAATTTGGATTGGCAAAAAATATCAACATCAAGGTTTTGGCACAGAAGTTATGAAAGCACGAGCAAAATATATTTTCGAAGACTTAAAATTTGATAAAATCGAAAATGGATATTTTGACTTTAATGAAAACTCTTGGAAAATGCAACAAAAAATAGGTTATGAAATCGTTGGAGAGAAAACAAACTATTGCCCCGCACTTAAAAAAGAAGCGAAGGAAATAGTCACAGAACTTACGAAAGAAAGACTTTTAAATCCAAAGGAACTATATATGAAAATTTGTCTTGTTCAATGTCAATCGAAGCAAGATATAAAATCAAACTTGACTTTTGCGAAAAACACAATAGAAAAAGCGACTAAAAAAGGTTGTGATTTAATCATATTTCCTGAGATGTTTTTGACAGGCTATGTTGCCACAGAAAAGACAAAAACAATTGGTATTACAAAGACTGATGATTTAATTAAGGATTTGCAAAGTGTTTGCAAAAGAAACAATATTGCTTGTGTTTTTGGCTTCCCAAGAAAAGAAAAATCTAAAATTTTCAACAGTGCTTGCTTTATTGATAAAAATGGCGAAATGGTTGGCCTATATGATAAGACACACCTATTTGGAGATGAAAAACTATATTTTTCAGCTGGGAATGAATTAAAAGTTTTTGACACGTCTTTTGGCAAAATTGGATTGTTGATTTGTTATGACTTAGAATTTCCAGAAACTGCACGAATGCTGGCGCTTAATGGTGCTGAAATGATTATTTGTATTTCGGCGAATATGAAACCTTATGACAACTTACACAAAATGTGTATTATATCAAGAGCAATAGAAAATTCTATCCCTGTTGTTTATTGTAACTATGTAGGTAAGGACTCGCAATTTACTTTTGTTGGGCAATCTAACATAATTAACAGCACTGGCAAAAACGAACGTAAATTTTCAAACCACGATGCTCTACTTTACGGAACTTTAAATCTATCCAAAAATTGTGATGATTACAATATGAACTATTTAAAGAATTTGAGAAAAGATTTATATAAGTATTAAATTAACAAACAACAAAAAGAGTGTTAAAGGCAAATTGCTATAACACTCTTTTATTTTTTATATAATAATATTATTTTTTGTTTGTGTTGAAAAATATACTTTCAAAAGAAATTAAAATAAAGAAAAGTTTTCTTTTGCATTGTTAGAAGTAAGTTTTTGCTTGCTTCTTTTTTTGTTGTGTAAAAATTTTTTAAATTATTTTTAAGAAAATTGCTAAAAATGGCCCCACGATTCAAGATTTTTTGTAGTTATATAAGTAGAGGAACTATTTAATTTTTTCTTCTTGTTTTTCGTTTACGATTAGGTTAACGTCACTATCTGCTTCCCAAATCTTTCCATTATTTTCTATATAAAACTCCATTTTCCCATCTGCAATTTTTATTATGCTAATATCTTTGTTATCGTAATCTTGCAACAAATAAAATTTTCCATATCTTTTTGCAACTTTTAGCAAATCTTTTTTGTGATATGTTTCATCGCCAGCAACTAAAACATCTGGATATTTTTTGAAATGTGATATTAAAAAATATTTTCAAAGCATAAATCACGAAATTTTACTTAAAAATCTGGCAAAAACATCACTTGATGAAGAAGATTTATGGTTTATAAACACCATATTACAAAGCAAAAACAATGACACAAAAGTTGGGCTTCCTATTGGCAATCAAACAAGCCAATGGTTTGCATTATTTTATCTGAACAAGGTTGATAGATTGATTAAAGAAAAACTACGAATAAAGTATTACGTTCGCTATATGGACGACATGATTTTAGTTCATAACAATAAAGAATATCTTAAATTCTGCAAACAAGAAATCGAAAAATGTGTAAAGGAAGAACTTGATTTATCCCTTAACAGCAAAACACAAATTGGCAGGCTTAAAAACGAAATTGATTTTTTAGGATTTAGACATATACTCTGTGAAAAAGGTAAAATTAAAACATTTCTACGCGGACAAGCAAAATTAAGGTTAAGAAAAAATGTGAAAACACTGTCAAAACTACGCAATAACAACCTTGTTGATAAAGAATACATTGATGTCAGATTAAATGCCTTTAAGGGGCATTTATGCCATTCAAATTCAAAAAAATTACTTATAACTCTTAGAACAAAATACAAAATATAAAATTACATTGCTTTAGTATTGCATTTATAACAAAATTATGTTATACTCGTTTCATCAAAGGAGTTAAAATATGGCAGAATTAAAAGATTTTATTGTAAGAACACGTCTTGACAATACTGACGAAAATCAAAAAACAGGCAACTCTGCGTTTGATACCCAAGATTTTGTGTTCTTTGAAACTTATGATGAAGTGAAAGGCATAGATTCAGATAAATGTTATGTTTACGCTTCAGATTACGCTGTTATGAATGGGGCCTTCCTTGGTGGAGAAAGAAAAGGTCCTAAGGATAGACAATCGACTTGGTATTGGCTGCGCTCGGCCAACTCTAGGAGTCATGTGTACTATGTTAGAAGTGATGGCTCGCTCGACTATAAACATGCAGACAGAAAGAGCGCTGGGCTGTGTCCAGCTTTACACCTTAATCTCTCATCTGTAATCTCCGCGCGAAGCGCGTCGAGCGACTTTAAAATTGAGTCTTTTAAGGATAAAAGTGGCAAAATTTTATATTACACTATTGAATTTGGCTCTTATCCACAAGATAAAGCAAAAAATAGCGGAGAATTAGAAAGACTTTTTAATGCACATAAATTAACTCCAACCGGTAAAACCTACACCGGATATATGAAAGAAGACGGCAGTTTCCAGCAAAATCAAGAGTTCGAATATGGTGGCAAAAAATATGTTCGAGTTATTTCAAAAAAATATGACAATGACTCTGAATATAAGGACAAAACGAAAGCACCAGAAGACGGAACTCCTATGTGGGCCGAAGTTCAACCAATCAAATGGAAAATAAAAAATTGGGATGAACTTCCAAGGTCTATCAATCCTAATGGAAATGGAACTGCTAAAACTATTTATGTAAAATCGGAAGAAGGAATTATGTCAGGAATTCCTTTCTATCCAGAATATGGCGAAACAGAACATACAATGTGGCAAAACAGTCCATTGCGTGCGATTTTTAATGGCTATGATTTACACGAAGAATTGAGTAAGGGAAACGGAAATAAAAGATATAAATCGGATAAAAATTATTGTTTCAAAGGTAAAGGATTTCTACAAGAAGCGCTTGATAGTTCTTTGAGTATTTCTTCCGCTATCACACAAGAAGATGAAAAAGAACTCACATTTGAGCCACAAGTTCGCAGGTCAAGGCTTGAAAAATTGAATCCAGATAAAACTCCTCAAAATCAGCGCAGAAGAATGACCGATACCGAAATGATTGAAAGTTGGATTGACGCTGGGCAATCTGTTTTGCTCCGTGGTCCTTCTGGAATTGGTAAAACCGAAAGAATTAAAAAGCTGTATCCAGACTTGATTTATATAAAACTTACAAACAATATGTTCCCTGAAAAGGTTGTGGGTTCTATGAACTTACAGACGGGACAATCTATTCCGCCAGATTTTGCCAAACAAGCACTTATGGCTTGTGCAACAGATGATGAAAGAAAACTTATTCAAGAGAACATTCAAAATCTTTATGACCTTGCTGACACAATTTACGAGCGTTCAAAAACAGCGAAGGGCAAAGTTGTTATTATGCTTGATGAACTTTTGAACGTTAAACCTGCTGTTCAATCACTTGTCTACACTCTTGTTCTTAACAAACTTGTTGAAACGGGAAAAGGACTAAAACTTCCTGCAAACACTGTTGTGGTTGCAACGGGAAACCAGAAAAAATATTCTAATGTTGCCGAAGATTTGGCAGAGCCTCTTGAAAAGAGATTTGACCACATTTTAGATATGGAACCAAAAGTTGGCGAATGGATATACGAGTTTGCAATTCCTTCAAAAATACACCCTTCTGTTATTGGCTATATTTTCTCAAAATATCAAGAAAATCGACGTAGTGAAGAAATAGAAGATATGGGATATTTCTATGAAGAACCAGAAGTTGGAGAAAATCATCTTGACCGAAATGGTTGCCGTGGAAGAACAAATGACCCTCGTGGTTGGGAATCTATTTCAAGAACTCTTTATGCCTTTGAAGAAGATTTAAAAAATGGTAAATTCGTAGGAAAAGATGTTGAGGCGCTACTTAAAGCTTCAATTGGCTCAAAACTGCGTGAAGAATGGGCGGAAGAGTTTTTTGATTTTTATAATCACCCTACCCTTACCGTTGAAGAAATAGTTGAAAAGAGATACACTCAAGCAGACCTTCCAACTGATATTAACGAAAAATTCGCAACTATGGCAGGGCTTCTAAATGCAACCCCCGAACAAGTTGGCGTTTGTAGAGAATTTATACGCAAACATTGCGATCCAGAATATTTGTCTGTCTACGACATCTATTGGGCTGGTAATGATGAAAAGCGTATGGAAAAAATAGCAGAGTTAAGAGAAATCTCGGCTATGCAGCTTGAAGATGAAGGAGGGATGATTAGATGATAAAAGAATTAATAGATTTACAGCGCAATTCAAATGCTACTTGTGTTGTAATTGAAAATATAGATAGTGAAAAATTATCTCCAATCGTTTCTATGAAAGCAAATGTGAGCGACAAATTTCTTCTCACAGGAAGCATTCCACCATATGCAGACAAGATTGATGAAAAATGCAAAAAAAATAAATTATGTTATTTCGTAATTAAAGGAATTGACGAAATTTCGACTGAACAACAAAATAGATATGTTAGTCTTGTTAAAGATAGAGAACTAAATGGATACTATCTTCCAAAGAATTGTATTATAGTTTTTACAGTGAAAGATAGGTCTACTTTAAAGAATATATCTCAAGACCTATATCATTTTGCGGTTGTGGCTTTTTAGGGGTGCTCTATGGAATATGACAGAAAACTTTTGCAAGATGTCAAAAGATTAATGATTGCAAGGTATCCTCGCTTTGGTGCACAAATTGCTGGTGCTAATTTGGAATACAGAACAGATTTAAAATATCATACTGCAGCAACTGACGGAAAAAATATTTATTTCGACCCCGATTATCTTGCAAGTTTAAGTGATGATGACAAACTTTTCATCATTGCACATGAACTTATGCATGTGAAATTTGAGCACATGTATAGAATTATGGATAGAAACGGTCAACAACGAGATCAAGAACTTTGGAATATTGCAACTGATGCCATAATCAATGCAAATTTAGAGAGAGATGGATTTAAAATAAAGAATGGATATGTCAATATGCCAGAAGCTTTGAATTATAGTGCTGAAGAGTTTTATGATAAACTTTTAAAAGAAAAACAAACCAAGCAGCAACAGCAATCTAAGAATGAACAAAATCAAAGTCAAAATGGTGACGAAAAACAAAATAAACAAAACGGTCAAGGCAATGCCCAAAGTGGCGAAGAAAGTCAAGAAAAGAATGGCCAAGATAGTTTTGACGGACAACCAAAAAGCCAATATAATCAAGAGCAAGGTACTGATAGTGGTGAACAATTCGCTGATGACCACAGCCTTTGGGAAAAAGCATTTGAAGAAAGCAAAAAACAAGACAATAAACAAATGAACAAAGCCGAACAAAATGGACAGTCGAGCCAAGTTGCAGAAAATAGTAAGTTAGACCCTAATGCTCAAATTCCTGAATTTGATAAGGCGCAATTTGATGAAAAAACTGAGTTTCAAGAAAATCGTCAAGAAAGACGTGAACGTGCAAAACGAAATATGGAAGGTTTGCGAGAACAGGAATTAAAAAAATCACAAAGCGGAAACATTGAACTTGGAGATGTTGGACAGGCAAAACCTATACTTGATTGGAAATTGCTTTTAAGGCGAGAAGTTGAAAAAACAGAAACGATTTGGTCACAACGCAGGTCAATTGTAGAAAATAACTATGCATACAGACTTGAAGAAAATGATGTTGAAGATGAAGCTGAAACCGAAGTTATGATTGATGTTTCTGGCTCAGTTTCTCTTGAAATGGTAAAAGCCTTTTTAAGACAACTTAAACCTATTCTTAAAGAGTCTAAGTTGAAAGTTGGTTGCTTTAATGAAAGATTTTGGGGTATGGTCGAAATCAAGTCTAATAGAGATATTGACAATTTTAAAATCCCGTCACAAGCACGTGGAAATTCTGCTTGGACGGAAGATTGGGACTTAGCAGTTCGCTCATTTTCTAAAAGGCGTGAAGTAAATAAAATTGTTTTCACAGACGGCGAGCCTTGTCCGGGAACTATGCCAAAAGAAGATTTAAAAGGAATAAATGTTATTTGGCTTGTATATAGCAATAGGGATTTTCATCCATGCTGTGGCAAGGTTATTGATGTTTATCCAAAAGATTTGCAAAATATGATCAATGCAGAAAGAGATTTGGCAGAGCCAGAACTTTCATTATAAAAAGTCAGCATAAAATATGTTGACTTTTTTATAAAAACACTGTCACGGTTTAAGATTTCATAGGTTATATGAATTTCTTCATAGTGTAGAAATAACAAAAGGTAAAAGTTTTAAATTTTTTTTGTAAAAATAGCCAAAAATACCCTGACGATTTTAAGTTTTGTGTGGTTATATAAGTAGAGGGACTAATATCTTTGCGGTGCAGAGATATTTTTTCTTAACAAATTTTTCCGCAGGGACAAATGCTGTCCCCGCGATAATGTTAAAGTAAATAAAAAATATTTCCCGCTGCACACAATGTATGTGCAGCGACAATGCTAAAATCTTTGCGAAAACTATTTCCGCATTATCAAATGGTGATAACGCGAGAATAGTAAAATCATTTAAAAGGAGGTGTGAAATGTAAAATTAAAATTTAAACTCAAAATCTAAAACTAAAAAGGAGGAAGTATGAAGTCAGACAAGATTAAGTGTGAGAATATGCTCAGAATTCACGATTTGAAGCTTGTCGATAAATTACAAGAGATTTATCAAAAAAGCCGATACAAGTCAATTAACGAGTTTCTAAACGCGTGTTTAAAGCAATTTGCAGAAAGAGAAAGCAAAGAAGATGAGATTTTGGAAGGAATTGATGAAATCAAAGATGTTGTTAATGCAATCTATGAGAGCGTGAAAAGATGACAGATAACATTGTGTTTATTTGCAAGTATTACAAGCCAAGTGATAAATACAACACAAAGCAGGAAGATAAAATTCGCAAGCGTGAATTTTTAAGTTGCAATGGCAGTTATAACTATGTCAGTTATGTTGACACGGGAAGTGTGACAAGCGTGCCAAAAGACTACACCGAATATGTTGGTAACAGCGAGAAGTCTTGTGGCATGTTTAGTGCGAAAGGTCTTTTAAATGATGATGAGAAGAAAGAGTTAAGGGAAATGTTAAGGAACACTCAAAGTTGTATATGGGATTGTGTGATTTCTTTTCGTGAAGAGTTTGGAGATGAATATTGTAGAGATTATAAACAAGCCTATAACTTTTTAAAGAAAGAATTACCAAAATTCTTTACTCGTGCAGGACTTGACAAAGACAATATTGTTTGGTATGCAGGACTTCACGAGAACACCGAGAACAAGCATATCCACATATCATTCTTCGAGAAAGAGCCACAGTTTATGAAGAACAATAAAACACTCTCCTATCACTCTGGAAAGATAGCGAAAGATGTTTTAATCACAAGCAAAATCATCTTTGAAAAAGCACTCACAAACAAGACTGCCGAGATTGTCAAACTGCGAAAAGATTTAAGAGAAGAGATTAATGGAAGCACTAATATTTTTGAAATGACACGGTCGCTCAAAAGAAAGTTTTTGAAGTTGTATTTGCAAATACCAAAAACAGGAAGAGTAAGTTATGACAGTGAAAATATGGAGTTTTTGAAAAATGAAGTTGATAAACTGACAGAAAGCATTATCTATTCAAACAAAGAAATGAAGCTGAAATATATTGACTACAAAACTCAAATTTCAAATCTTAAAATTTGGCAAAACAAAAACTACAAACATATTCCTGACAAATATGGCCCAGAGATTTATCACAAAGATTTACTGCGAAGGCTTGGCAACAAAACAATTCAAACTGCACTTGAAATTGGAAAGATTAAAGATAACTTAGATAGCACAACAACGCATACAAAGCGAGATAGATTTTTTAAGAAACGACAACGAAAAAGACAACTTGAATATTTGTTTTCTTGTTTAGATTATTACAAACAGCAGGAGCAATATGAGATGATGGAATTCCAAAGATTTCTTGAAAAACTTGAAGCTTATAGAGAAAGAAATGAATACGAAATGTAGTGTTTGCTATGACGAAATTATATCTAAAAGGGTTCCCGAAAATACTTGCTTGCAAGAATTTTTTGGAAGAGGAAAAGCAAATCGTTGGAATGAGAAAATACAAAGAATTTTGTGTTTTCGAATGAGTCAGATTTTGCTTTGACGATATACAGGATAAGCGGAAGAAACGCTTTTGGTCAAAAATGTTAAGAAAACACTTGTTTTACAAGCATTTTCTTATGATACATTTTTTGACTCGTTTTCTTCCTTTATCTCGACAAATGGGAAAACCCATTTTCACGTCAAAGTGCAACCTTTGGGCTTGAAATTTTGCAAGCAAAATTTGCTTGCCACTTACGGTTAACTTTTCCTTTACCCAAAAAGTTTACTAAACTTTTCGGGAGCCCATATCTGCAAGCCACATTTTAAAGAATAGATATAGAAAACAAACGGAAAATGAAATACATTTTCTCAAAAATTTAGAATAGAAAATTTTTTAAATATAGAAAAGAAATTTTAATTTTTTGAGGAGATTACAATGAACGAATTAAACTTAAATACAAAAAATATCTTTACTAACTTTGCTGATGTTGTAAAGGTTAAGGACTTGCAAAAAATGTTAGGCATTGGAAGAAATACCGCCTATGAGCTTATTGCCACTAACAAAATCAAAAGTGTTAAATCTGGAAATCTTATTTTGATACCAAAACAAAGTGTTATTGATTTTTTGAACAATGGAGGAAATGTTGATGATTAAAGGAAGTTTACAAGTCAGTCACGGAACATACTATGTTGTCGTGAATTACAAAGATGAATATGGTAAACCTAAACAAAAATGGATTTCAACAGAATTAAGAGAAAAAGGCAATAAGACAAAAGCAAAGCAAAAAATGAAAGAGATTTTAAAGTCCTTTGAGATAAATCAAAATTTAAATAATGAACCTAATTCAAATGAAGATATTTTGTTTGTTGATTTCTTGAAAAACTTTCTTGTTATAAAGAAAAACACAATTGAGCCTGTCACAATCAATATGTATAACAAACTTGCCGAGAATATTTCAAAATATTGTAAAAATATGCGATTAAAACTAAAAGATTTAAAACCTTATCACATTGAAGGATTTTATAAAAGCGAATATGCACGAGGCCTGTCAAGCAACTCAGTTTTAAAATATCACGTCTTGATTAGAGAGTGTTTGCAATATGCTTTTATAAATGATTTAGTTTTAGTCAATGTTGCCGACAAGGTCAAACGACCAAAAGTCGAAAAATTTAAAGCAAGTTTTTATGATATTAAAGAGATTGAAAAATTGTTTGAGGTTATACAAGATAACGAATGTAAACTTCCTATTATGCTTACTGCTATGTATGGTTTTAGGCGGAGTGAAGTGCTAGGTTTGAAATGGAATGCAATTGATTTTGAAAATAAATTGATTTCTGTTCAGCACAAAGTTTTGGAAACGAAGATTGATGGGAAAAGAGAAATCTATCTTTCGGACAAGTTGAAAAATCAAACAAGCAACCGCACATTACCACTTTTGCTACAAGCAGAACAATTGCTGTTAGACAAAAAGAATGAAATTGAAAAGAATAAGATTTTGCTTGGGAAAAATTATGATAACCGTTATTTAGACTATGTTTGTGTTGATAATCTTGGAAGATTGATACTCCCTAACAGGTTGACAAAAAACTTTATTAAAATTTTACGAAGAAACAATTTAAGGAAGATAAGATTTCACGATTTAAGGCACTCTTGTGCGAGTATTATGCTATCTAACGGTGTTCCTATGAAGCAAATTCAAGAATGGCTTGGTCATGCAGATTTCAGCACCACCGCAAACATTTATTCACATCTTGATTATTCTACAAAATTAAACAGTGCAAACACAATGACAAATGTTTTTGCATTTTCTCAAACTCAAGAAAAGGAAGAAAAAACTGACAAGACCCAAGAGCTTGAACAGGAGATAGAAAGGTTGAAAAATATAATTGCAGAAAAAGAAGATGAAGAATATTTAGAGTGGAAAAAGCAAAAAGAAAAGCAAAAAAAAGATTTTGAGATGTAAGAAAAATGGGCTATGAGATAAAAACTCATAGTCCATTTTTTATATTTTTATTAGGCAATTTATTAGGCAGGCACTATTTTTTATAAAAAATTTGCATTTTTATATTTTTTTGAGCAGTCAAAAATTTAATATAAAAACACAAATTTATTAGGCAATTCAAAAATTTTATTAGGCAAAAATAGTTATATAAAAATAAATAAACCCCTTTAAAATAAAGGAGTTTCTGGTGGACCAGCAGGGACTCGAACCCTGGACCCATTGATTAAGAGTCAATTGCTCTACCAACTGAGCTACTGGTCCATATTTATAGTTTTATGTCTTTTCGGACCCTTCGATTAAGAGTCGAATGCTCTACCAACTGAGCTAGCAGTCCATATTTGATTATTAAGTTGTATCTTGCTCAGTTGCTAGAGCAAGCTCTTCCGAAGTCAAGATGTAACTTGACTTGGCTTTGGCTAAAAATAAGCACACAGGCTTATTTTCTTTACGCGTCGCCCCAACTGAGCTAGCAGTCCACAATACAATTAATACTCTTTAGCTGACAAGTGAAATTATACTACAAACAGTCTTATTTGTCAACCGTTTATCGTTATTTTCATAAATTCTAGTAAGAAAATATTTTGGATAATATTACAGGCTGTTTGATGTAAAAAATTTTATTACCATAAAAATAACTAAGCTGTGCTATTCTCAAAAAACTTTCGCAAGTAAAAGCTTTTATCTTCTACCAAAAATATTTTTGATGTCAAGCAAAAACGATTTCACAGAAAGCGTGGTGAAAGGCTACAAGGTTCTGCTAGTAAACTAATTGCTTTTAATACAGCTTGTGCAGGTTCTTGTATTACATGGCTACCAAAAAAATCGTGTGAAAAACATAGTCCGCCATTAGCGCACTTCAAACAAGAAAAGTTTGACTTCTGTTTTATTCGACTGAGTCGCCCTGTTGGATGTTCTCTGGAACTGGGATTACACCGTACTTTTTCTCAAAGTCTTCTACATGCTTTTTGATGATATTTTCTATTTCACGGTTCTTCGACCTCCCATAGAAATCTGCAACAAAGGCTAATTTAAATAGAAGAACATTTGATACTCTTAATGTGTATCTTGGATATATTTTCTTCATGTGGCACTTCACTATACCATAATAGTTTGTTAAAAATACAAAAGTATTCGTAGTGGCGTCAGTTTGCCGTCATTAATCGACACGATTTTTTATTTTTCTTGTTTTTTCGACAAAAAAAAGACGTTAACTTGTATGTTAACGCCCATTTTTGATATTTTTATAGATTAAATTCGTCTATATCTGACTTCTTAAGTTGAGACTTTGCTCTCTCTATTTGAGCTTTATTTTTTATGTCTGATTCGCTTAGATAGCCTTTTGTGTCTCCTCTTGACAGCGAATCAATCCTTTTACTAACAATTCTTTTTGCATCATCATAGCCATAAAGGTAGACAAGTTTTGTGAGCCTGTTTGCAAAGGTCATATTTTTAGTATTATTTTCAAATAGTACCTTGCCAGTTTCGGCGTCTTTAATTATGGCTACACCACCAAGTTCGCTAACGAGGTGTACTGGACTGCCTCCGTTTAAAGATATAGTAAACTCATGAGGTCTTTGTCCTTTCAATTTTATTTGGTAAACCTTCTCAGGAGTTTTCCTCTTCTTTTTATACATTGAAAGTATTACTGGTTTGCCATCATATTTTTTCAAAAGTGCAATTGTATCATCACTTAGTAAAGGTATTACTTTGCGGTCAACCTTCCGTAGCTCTGTTTGCAACAGCGTTATCTTCTCATAATTTTTAAGCTTTTGTAGTAGTAACATCTGCACGGATGGTAATTTGATGCCTCTGTATACTTGCACTCTACCATTATCATAAAACTTGACTATTGCTTGCAGCAATTTGTTGCCGTTTTCTGTTTCAAAATCACTATAGAGATTTCCTAACTGTCTCATGACCTCTTTTTCGTTCTTGGCGTTTCTATCAAACAATAAATAAGCCACTGAAACTACTGCTCTTACAAGTTTTTCGTCATCCTGCCAAGTTTTTTCAGCAAACCTTGAAAAGCCTGTCTTGTCTATTGCATATGCCCTACCTAAAATAATTACATCCTTTTTGTTTTTCCTTTGTAAATATCTATAAATGTCTATCATAAATGCTCCTTAAAACGAATATTTATAATATATCATATTAGCGACTAAAAATCAATAGCATAATAAGATATTTATTTAACTTTTTTCAAAAATATAACCCTTTGACAAAAATTAGCTTCTTTTTGACAATAGTTTTGAAAATTTTTTATAATTTTTACAAAAATATCTCTTATTTAATTGACTTTATAGTGCTAAAACGTTTATAATAAAAACGAAATATAATTAAAAGGAATTTTAAATTATGGAACAACAAACAAAAAGACCATTTTTACTAGCTGGTTTAATCATCAACATAGTATGTTTTGCTATTCTTTCTATTCTAAGTTTAGTTTTAGTCTTTGCAGCCGCTCAAGTTTTAAGTGATATTAATGCTAGTGACACTGGCGCAGCCGTTTTCGTTATGGCAATTTATCTTTTAATTCTTGCTTTCTGCGTGCTTGGACTTGTCTTCTCTGCAGTAAGTATCACAAGAGTTAAACTTTCGCCTGTTGAGTTTAATAGAAGAAAGGGAATGGTTCTTACATCTTTCATCTTTGATATAATCATCATTGTTTTCACTATAATCGGTCTCACATCAGGATTTGACGTTTTATCATTTATCATGGCTCTATGTCTCATTTGCGCAGCAGTGTTTATAATGCTCGACTACGCTAAAAACCCTAAACTCATGGCACAGGCAAGCGCAACACAAGCAAATGCTCCAGTTGATGCAAATGCTCAGGTAAATGTACAGCCACAAAATGCAAATGTAGATGAAGTTAAGACTGAAGAAGAAACTCAAGCCAGCGAAGAAAAGAAAGATTAATTTTAGTAAGTAAGGATATGGAATTACAACATATCCTTTTTTATTTTATATTTTTACTAATTTAAATATATTTTGTTTACCGTACAAAAAACTAAGTGTTAGATTTAAAAATAATTTAAGAAATATTTTTTGTTATTACATTAAATTTATTGAAAAATTTGGAAAATCAATTCATTTTTGGTAAACTACTTTACAAAGGAGAAAGATGTTTTACGATACAATTATTATAGGCGCTGGCGCAAGTGGGTGCATGTGTGCGTTAATGACAAAAAATAAAAATTTTGCTGTTATTGACAAGGCAAACAAAGTTGCTAAAAAACTTTTGGTAACTGGTAACGGCAGATGTAATTTAACTAATCTTGATATTGAAGATAAGTTTTATAATACTCAAATAAAAAAGTATTTAGATAAATTTAGTTTAAACGACACGCTAGAGTTTTTTAAGTCTTTGGGACTTGTATTGTCTTACGAAGAAGGAAGGGTCTATCCCCTATCAAACTCGGCTAAGAGCGTGGTCTATGTGATTGATAATCAATTTGCTAAAAAGCAAATCACCGTCTACTTAGAGCATACTGTAACAAAAATAGAACACAAAAACAATGTTTTTTATATCCAAACGGACAAAAACGATTTTTCTTGCAGAAGGCTGGTGGTTGCAAGTGGTGGTAACAGCGTGGTTGATTTTTTAAAAGAAAATAATATAAAGTTTAGAGATTTTTGCCCTAGTTTATGTTCGATTAAAACTGGGAGTACAAGAAATCTTGCCAATGTTAGAGTACATGATGCGCTATTGACTGTTAGCGATGGAGTGGAGAGCAAGTCCGAGCGCGGAGAAGTGCTTTTTAAAGAAAGTGGGATAAGCGGAATTGTAGCCTTTAATTTATCCTCATTCTATGCGCGAAATAACAATTTCAATGGTCGCCTTTATATTGACCTTTTGCCTGATATGAGCGAAAAAGAGGTTTTTAATCTTTTAACTGATAGAAAAACGCTTTGTCTACCTATTCCTCAATTTTTTGATGGTCTTTTTGTGCGAGAGCTTGGGTACGAGATATTAAATAGAGTTAAAATTGACGAAAAACGAACCTCTGTCAAGTTGACTGATAATGAAATTGAAAGTTTGAGTAAGGTAATTAAAAAGCTTGCGTTTGAGGTCAAAGGTTTCTACCCTAATAATCAAGTCTACAGTGGCGGAGTTTTTCTTGACGCGCTTGATGAGAGTTTGCAATGCAAAACCCTGTCTAACCTTTTCTTTTGTGGTGAGGTTTGTGATGTAGACGGCATTTGCGGAGGCTACAACCTTCAATGGGCGTGGACAAGTGGTGCAATAGTCGGTAGAGCAATTGAGTAAATTAATAAAGTTTAATTAAACAATAATTTATTTTATTATTTTGAAAATTTTGGCATCAACAAATATTTTTAGCATAGCAAAATAAAAAATATACTTGTTTTATTTGTAATATTATTATTTATTATATACAATAAATAAAGGAGAAAAAATGATTGAGTGCAAAACTGAGATTAACACAAAAGCGCAAAAGGTGCTTTCTAAAAATATTAAACTTGTGTCCATTATTATGCTTGTAATTGGATGTGTGGGCATAGCTGGATATATTATTGCAAGCTGTTTTGTAAGTAGTGGGTACCTAGATGTTATGCTTGTATTTGCCCTACCGTTTGGGTATGGGCTTGTCTATCTTGTCTCTGTCAACAACATGATTAAAAAGGCAGAAGGCAATGCGACTGTCAATCACTACCAATTTGAAGAAGATTATTTTAATGCTTCTTCCTCAAAAAATGGCGAGATTATTGGGACTGTAAAATACTATTATAAAGATATAAAAAAGATTAAAGAGCGCGATGGCTATTTGCTTCTCTATGTCAACAGTATCAACGCCTTTATGGTTGAAGAAAGTGAGCTAAGCGAAAATGATTTAATATTACTAAAATCCCTATTAAAAATTGGAGCTCAAAATAATTAAAAAATCAATATTAAAAATAAAAATAAAAAACTTAAAAGTAAAACACAAAAACACGACAGCATTTAAGCTATCGTGTTTTTGTGTGCAAGCAAGCTATCTGGCTGTATAAAACAAGCAAGATAAGGCTATTCTATTTTTGTTGCCACTTTGTTATTACTTCCATTTCCAGTTTGCAACTTCTGGCATATCAACGCCATGTTCGGCAATGTATTTTTTATGTTTTTCAAGTTTTTTATTAATTTCTGCGACCAAATTATCATCTTTTATCTTTAATTTTTCTATTACTGAAAGCAAAAGATGATATCTATCAATCTTATTCTGCACGCGCATATCAAAAGCAGTTGTTATGGTGCCCTCCTCTTGATAGCCATGCACGTCTATATTTCTGTTATTACGCGTGATAATCATGTCATGGATAAACTTTGGATAACCGTGAAAGTTAAATATAACCGGCTTATTCTTGGTAAAATACTCATCAAACTCTTTATTCGTAAGACCATGAGGATGAAGGTCGTTACGCTCAAGCTTCATGATATCCACAATATTGATAAACCTAACATTAAGTTTTGGCAAGTACTCTTTTATAAGCGTCATAAGAGCAAGAGCCTCGAGTGTTGGAGTATCACCTGCGCAGGCGATAATAATGTCAGGGTTATTAAAGTCATTTAGGCACGCCCATTCCCATACGCCAAGACCTTTTGTGCAATGAGCAATAGCGCTATCGATGTCAAGCCACTGATAACTTGGATGTTTTGATGCAATAATGGCGTTTATATAATTTTTGCTCGCCTGGCAATGGTCATAGCATGAGAGCAGGCAGTTTGCGTCAGGTGGAAGATAAATTCTTACAATCTCCGACTTTTTGTTGGCTATATGGTCGAGAAAGCCTGGTTCTTGATGGGTATAACCGTTATGGTCTTGTTGCCAAACATTAGAGGTCAAAAGAAAATTTAATGAAGAAATTGGTTTGCGCCATGAGAGTTCTTGGCACACCTTAAGCCATTTTGCGTGCTGAGAGACCATTGAGTCGACCACTCTAATAAATGCCTCATAGCTTGCAAATACGCCATGTCTACCTGTCAAAAGATAGCCCTCTAGCCAGCCTTCACAGGCGTGCTCGCTAAGATAGCTGTCCATAATTCGTCCGTCACGCGACAAATATTCGTCATTTGGTAGCATTTTTGCGTTAAAATCACGATTCTCCTCTTCAAACACCTGATAGAGGCGATTGGACATTGCTTCATCTGGGCTAAAAATTCGATAATTTTTGTTTTCTTTATTGAGTTTAAATACGTCGCGAATATATCCGCCTAGCACCAACATATCTTGAGCTTTCACTGCGCCTGGACGACTGATTTTAACGGCGTAATCGTGCATATCTGGCAGTTTAAGTTCTTTTAATAAAAGTCCACCGTTTGTAACAGGGTTGGCACTTATTCTTTGGTCGCTTACTGGCAAAATTGACCTTATCTCCTCTTTTAAGGTGTAGTCATCGTTAAAAAGCTCCCATGGTTTGTAGCTTTTTAGCCACTCTTCAAGCTGAGCTAAATGCTCCTCTTTTTCCATTGAAATTGGGACTTGATGGGCTCTAAAAGTACCTTCAATCTGCTTGCCGTCCACTATCTTTGGACCAGTCCAGCCTTTTGGCGTTCTTAAAACAATCATAGGGTAAATTGGGCGGTTATTTTTAAATTTATCCTTTTGTGCATCGTTTTTAATCTTTTTGATATCATTTATGCATTTATCCATAGCCATTGCCATTTTTTTGTGCATAAGCATAGGCTCGCTACCCTCGACAAAATATGGATGCCAACCACAACCTTCGAGGTACTTTTTAAGTTCGTCATGGCTTATTCTAGAAAGAATGGTAGGATTACTTATCTTATATCCATTTAAATGAAGAATTGGCAGTACTATCCCATCCGTTTTTGGATTGATAAACTTATTTGATTGCCAAGAAGTAGCAAGAGGACCTGTTTCAGCCTCGCCATCGCCAACAATTACCGTAGCTATGAGGTCTGGATTGTCAAACACGGCGCCAAAGGCATGAAGGATTGAGTAGCCAAGTTCCCCGCCCTCATGTATTGAGCCTGGAGTTTCTGGCGCAACGTGGCTTGAAACACCACATGGAAAAGAAAATTGCTTGCAAAACTTTTTCATGCCCTTTTCGTCCTGGCTTATCTCAGGATAGACCTCGCTGTATCTGCCTTCTAAATAACTATTGGCAAGAAAAAAGTTCCCGCCATGACCGGGTCCGGAGATTAAAATCATATTAAGGTCATACTTGTTTATCACCCTATCAAGATGAGCATAGACAAAGTTTTGCCCTGGGACTGTCCCCCAGTGACCTACAATCTTCTTTTTTATATCCTTCTTCTCTAGCGGTCTTTTGAGAAGTGGGTTGTCAAGCAAGTAAAGCTGAGCTGTTGACAAATAGTTGCAAGCTCTAAAGTATTTATCGAGAATATTTAAATATTTTTTACTATTATAATTCATTTTTTAAACCTTTTATTAAAAATTTTTATATACGAGCAATTAACCTTTATTTTCTTCTAGCAGTTTTTTATAGCAGTTGTAGCACATGCTCTCATACTTTTCATCGCCACCGATCAAAATCTCTTCACCCTCTGTCGCCACTTTTCCGTTTACAAAGCGGACGTTGACGGTTGCCTTGCGACCACAACGGCACACGCTTTTTATCTCCATAAGCGACTCGGCAATCTCAACAAGGCGTTTGCTGCCTTCAAAGAGTTCTGTCTTGCAGTTAGTCAAAAGTCCGTAGCATATGACAGGGATTTTTGTTGAAATCTCTTTAAGCTGGTTTACCTGTTCTCTGCTTAAAAACTGGCTTTCATCTACAATTATTACCCTCTTTTCGCCGATAAGACCTTTCTCTTTAGCTAAGCTTAAAAAATTATCTTCTCTTGTAAATTCTATACATGGACTTTTTAAGCCTATACGGCTATAAACCATAGATTTACCATCTTCTACATGGCGGTCGTCGACTACTGGCTTAAAAAGGTAGACGGTAAAGCCCTTTTGCTCATAATTAAACTTGCACATTAACGCTTGCGCCGTTTTGCTACTGCCCATGGCGCCATACTTGAAATATAACTTGCTCATTTTTTCTCCTATTAAACATTTTAAACTTAAACTCGGCTAAAGTCAAATAAGATAAGGTTTTTGCAAAAGAAAAACTTTTTTGTCACTTAATTGCAACAAAAAAAGACATTTAAGATTTTCCTAAATGTCTCTTTGTATTGGCTACACTTTGTGTTTTATAATTAAATTTTCTATTAAACCCTTAAAAAATCAATCCCTATCATTTTCGTCTTCATGCTCGTCATCAAAATATATCTCTTGAGTTTTGTTTCTTATTCTATCTTCCTCTTTCTTCCTTTTTACCTTTCTGCTATTAGAGCGGTTAGCATGAAGGGCTTCGCGACAGGTAACATCTTCCGAGTAGTCACCATATTTTATCTGGTTTCTAAATTTTAGCCCGCGCATCTCTTCTTCTGCCTCTAGAAGTTCTGTATCACCACTATGTTGCCTTAAGAACTCTTGATTTTTAAGCATACGTTCTCTTTTTCGCGTGGTTGCGCGTGGGTTAAGGTCTATTTTTGGAAGGAAAGGACCGTCGTATACTCTTTCGCCATGCAAGTCCATGCTTGCCATAACTGAGCGAGTTACTCGATTGCTTTCAGTTATTCTAAAGGTAACATCTTGGCAAACTGTAAGAATAGGTGCGCCTGACTCCTTGTTGACTACTGCGCTTCCAAATGGTGAAATCGCGATATTTTTGGTAGTGCCACCACGGCTGGCAAGAACTTCGGTAAGAGGTATCTGCACTCTTATGCCTTTGTCCTCATTCTCAACGATAACCATGACTTCGTCAGAGGTAATATCGCCCTTGTCAACCAGCTTTCTAAAGGAGCAAATTTGACCGTGCATAACCTCGCCAATATGATGCTCGCAGTAAATAGCACTATTAAGCTCGTCAAACTCCTTCTCTGCGCCGTCAACTGCATCTTCCATCTGATTTGCCCAAAGTGCGATATCTCTGACCATGTTGTCTTCTAGCATTTTACCGCCCTTTATATGAGCAAGGACATTGTAATGAGTTACATAGTCAGTTACACGGCGTATAGGTGAAGTGGTATGAGAGTAATGCTCGCTCTGCAGTCCAAAGTGGCTGATATTTTTATCTAAACTTTGTAACATGCCTACCATAGTCTCTATGTTCTCAGTTTGCTCTGATGGATATTTAACCTTTTTGTGCTTATGTTCCGGTCTGCCAATAAGTCTAAGCGATTGTGGATTTGGGCTATCGCTATACTTAGCCTTGCTTTGCATCCTAACTAAGAAGTTATTGACAACCTTTTCTTTTTCGGTGCCCTTCACGCTTGCGATTATTCCTCGTATTGCACGTGGTGAGAGGTCGCCTTCAAATGGTATATTTAAGAAGCCAAAAAACTCGTATGCCTGGTCAATCTTGCTCTCATTTGGCTTGTCATGCACTCTATAGATATTTGGTATGTTATATCTTAAAGCATAATCGGCTGTTGCCTCGTTTGCTGTTACCATGAAGGCCTCTATAACCTTATGATAAGGGATATCTTCTTCCTTATTTATATCTAAAATGTCAGAAAAATCTTCGTTAAAGGTGACATTGTATTCGTTGTTTGAGTCAAACTGCAAAAGATTTCTGCTATTTAATCCCTTCCAAAGCAAATCGGAGGCTATTTTATTCATAACAACCTGTTCTTCGCGTGAAAGAGGCTCGCCCTTCTTAAACTTATCTTTTAGATAACTTGCGGTAATCTCGCTGTGCTCGTCACAAATCGCTTGTGCCTCTTCGTAGCTAAACTTTTCCTTGCTTTCTATAACAGCGTCCATAATAGTAGATGATATTGGCTTGCCAGTTCTTTGGTCAATAACCGTTTTAACAACGAGGGCAAGGCGTGGAACATTTGGATTAAGTGAGCATATGTTTGTTGAAAGCTCAGGTGGCAGGATATTGTACGCCTTGTTTGGCGCATAAGTTGTAAAGCCGGCTTTAATATATCTTCTTCCTATCTCGCTGTTTAGGTTGACATATTTGGTGACATTTGCAACGGCAGTATAGACAACCAAGTGACCATCTTCTACGCATGAGTAAATGGCGTCGTCCATATCCTTACAAGTAGCAGGGTCGGTTGTGGTAAAGTTAAGTCCGCGTAGGTCTACAAGCTGGTCAGGCTGACCGCTAAACTCCTCAGGCGTGCAAAGTTTGTACTCTTTTAGGTCAACTTCTGTTGGTATTCTTTCAATCTCTCTAAGCACGGCTGGGTCTGAAAAGCTCATATTAGCGCCATGGCTTTCTGCAATAGCGTCATACTCGGCAATAGGGTTGCCGGCATCACCTTTGATTTCAAGCAAAACTCCTACCGCCTGTTTGCCCTCACGCTCATCATCTATAATACGCATGGTACAAATTTTATCTTGATACTTTGCAATTGTCTTTTTATCGTTACTGATAAATATAGGATGAGAAAACCTGCGGTGGTCGTTTGGCATAAAGACTAGCTCATCATGACTTGTCTTCATAACTCTACCATAGACAATGTTTGTATCCATTGGCTTTAATAGCTCATCGGCAGTGCTAACTTTGGTTTTTTCTCTTCCTATTATAAACGGCACCTTTTTAGTACCCTGTTTAGTAACAAAATAGTAAAAGCCAAGTTCCACTCTGTCATTACTTCTAACGCCACTTGTATCTCTTCTATCTATATAATAATGGTTGCTATCGCCGTCAAGTATTACGTAGCTATCCCTGCCCTCCTCTACATACTTTCCATGAAAGATGGCAGAAGGACTTACCTGCAAATCTTTACCTTTTAAAACAAGCCTGCCAGCAGAGATAAGCTCCTGCATGGCCCTAGATATTTTCGTCCGAGAGTCAAGTACTTTGTGTTTAAGTAGTCTCTCTTGTATGGTGACAATGTCACCAGGGTTTTGAGCTACCGCCCTAAATACCTTCTCTTCGTTGATAATATCTTTGACTTGTCTTTTGTTTCCCATATTTCTTTCCTTTATTAATTTTAGGATAGCACATTTATTCTCATTTTACAAGGTTAATTTTCTAATTTTTTATACTTTTTTGACATTTTTTTGTTTTGATTTTATCCTTTTACCTTTTTGTAAAATTTTGTCGTATTTTGTAAAAAAAACAATCTTGTTTTATAATAATTTTTATACAAAAAAACCTTGCTTTGTGCAAGGCTTATTTTATTAAAATGTCAATTAACCGGCATTTTCAAGGTTTACATCAAAATCATAATCTAATGAAGCAGGGTTATTTTTTGTCTCTATATGGAATGTTATAACAAACACACCTGTGCCTAAATTGCTAATTTGCTGAGTTGTGCCAAATGCTATTGGGTTAGCAGCTTTAGCTGCTGTTTCTGTAGCACCATATCTAAGAGAGTATACAATGTTTTGGATATCATAGCCTGTGCCTGGTACCATGCCGTCTCCTTCTGAAATGGTTACATCTAATCTTCTATCAGCTTTATTTTGTACTGTTATAACTATATTTATATCCTGCCCCATGTTAGTGCCTTCATCTTGGAATGAAAGGTCGGTTGGCGACCATGTTACAGTTGGATTTGTATCTGCCGAAAAATCTAATTGAGGTAGGGTCGGGTTTGTTTTTGCGTTCTCAACCTCACCTGTTACAGTACAATACACACTTGTGGCTGTGAAATTGACCGTTCCGCCTATGCTAATATTAATCGTTTTAGCAGCCCAAACGCCTGCTGCAAGCAATGCTAGCACTAAGAAAAACGCGCATATTGATGTTATCAATTTAGCTTTATATGTCATGGCCACTCCTTTTAAATAGTATTTGTTGGTATTAAAATATTATTCGTATAAGTTATATAACAAGTTAAAATTTTAGCAAAGTCTTCTTTAAGTTATTTTTATTTTACTCCCATAGCTACCGATTTGTCAACTAAAAATCGATATTTTAAAAAATTTGTCAAAAGTTTTGTTAAATTTAGAATTTTTGTTGTTTATCCTATGTTTATTATAATTTTTATAATTGATCATTGTAATTTTTCAAATGCTTTGTTATTTATATGATAATGTTTTTTATCAAAATCAATAAGTCCCTCCTCTCGCAATTTTGACAGTGTGGTTGAGAGAGCACTTCGGTCAACCGAGAGGTAATTTGCAAGTTCGGTCTTGTTGTAAGGCAGGTCAAAGTAGGACGATCCCGCTTTTATACTTTGATTATGTAGATAGGCAAGCACTTTTTCTCTAATATTTTTCTTTGAAAGCAGTTTTAGCTTTTCCATGAGCGCCTTATTCCGCTCGACAATCACCCTCATTAAGTTTTTTACCACAAGGTCATGTCTTTTACACTTATTTTCGCAGGGCGTTATCAATCTATGTCTATTTAAAAACATAACGAGGCAATTCTCGGTTGCAACAAGATTGTCCTTATACTGAGTCTCGCCGAGAAAAGAATTTTCCACTCCAAACACATCACCCGCCTTGAGCTTTGTGATAAGCGAAATGTCGCCAAAGGTGTCAATATTTTCTACTTTGGCGCCACCTTTTAGCAAGATTACCACCTCTTCGGCAGGCTGTCCTTGCTCAATTATAAGTGTATTTTTGTTATAATTTTTAAACTTTATTTTCAAACAATATGCCATAGCTTGCATATCGTTTTCGCTGATTTCTGCAAAAATTTTTGTCTTCTTTATTTCTGAAAAATTTTCCATAAACCCCTCAAAATGTTGTAAAAACAACACAATTTTCATAAAAAGTGTAGTATAATTCGTTTAGAAAGTCAAACAAAGCACAAAAATTGTTAAAAAAAATATTTTGCTCATTTTGACTTACAAGGGAGGAAAAAAGATGAAAATTATTAAACGTAATGGTCAAGAGATGGTCTTTGACGCAAGCAAAATCAAAAATGCTATTACAAAGGCCAACCTATCTGTCGACGATGTCACAAAAAGACTGAACGAAGAGCAAATTGACAAAATTGTAGCTAAGGTGACAGAGGAATGTAACGCCATGGGTCGAGCTGTCGGCGTGGAAGAGATACAGGACTTTGTTGAGTTCGGCATTATGGGCGAAGGCGCTTATGAGGTTGCTAAAAACTACATCACCTATCGTTATATAAGACAGCTTGCAAGGCAGGTAAACACTACCGATAAGCAGATATTCTCTCTAATTGATTGTCAAAATGAAGAGGTTAAGCAGGAAAACAGCAATAAAAACCCTACCGTCAACAGCGTACAACGTGACTATATGGCGGGCGAGGTCAGCAAGGACCTTACAAAACGTTTCTTGCTTCCTGAAAATGTTTGGAAGGCTCATGAAGAAGGTCTTATCCACTTCCATGACGCTGACTATTTTGCTCAAAGAATGCACAACTGTGACCTTGTAAACCTTGAAGATATGCTCCAAAATGGTACGGTCATTTCTAGCACTCTTATTGAAAAGCCACACTCCTTCTCGACTGCTTGCAATATTGCAACGCAGATTGTAGCGCAGGTTGCCTCTAGCCAGTATGGCGGACAGAGCATAAGTCTTGCTCATCTTGCACCATTTGTTGATATTTCTCGTCAAAAAATCAAAAAAGATGTTACGCAAGAGCTGATTGAGGCTTGTGGACATGCTGACCCTGAAATGGTAGACAAAATCACTGAAAAACGGGTTAAAGCTGAGATTAACCGCGGTGTACAGACTATACAATATCAAGTTATCACCCTTATGACCACCAATGGTCAAGCGCCTTTTGTGACCGAGTTCTTGTATCTTGGTGAGGCTAAAAACGAAAGAGAACGTGAAGACCTTGCTATGATTATAGAGGAAACTTTAAAACAACGTTATGAAGGGGTTAAAAATGAAAAAGGTGTGGCTATCACCCCTGCCTTCCCTAAGATTATTTACGTGCTTGAAGAGGATAATATCCACCCAGAAAGCAAGTATTACTATCTGACCGAGCTTGCTGCTAAATGTACGGCAAAGAGGCTTGTTCCTGACTATATCTCTGAAAAGAAGATGAAAGAGCTTAAAGAAGGAAACTGTTTCCCTGTTATGGGCTGTCGAAGTGCACTCTCTCCTTGGAAGGATGAAAACGGCAATTACAAGTTCTATGGTAGATTTAATCAAGGCGTTGTTACAATCAACCTTGTTGATGTTGCCCTTTCTAGTGGCGGCGACATGAAAAAGTTCTGGAAAATACTTGATGAAAGACTAGAGATTTGTTATGAAGCATTAATGTGTAGACATAACAGGCTTAAAGGTACGCTATCAGATGCAGCTCCAATTCTTTGGCAACATGGAGCTATTGCAAGGCTTAAACCTGGCGAAAAAATTGACAAACTACTCTATGGTGGGTACTCAACTATATCACTTGGATATGCTGGGCTTTATGAGTGTGTTAAATATATGACTGGCAAGTCACACACCGACCCTGAGGCTACTCCATTTGCACTTGAAATCATGAAGAAAATGAACGATGCCTGCAATAAGTGGAAGGCAAAGACTAACATTGGTTTCTCTATCTATGGCACTCCACTTGAAAGCACAACTTACAAGTTTGCTAAGTGTCTTCAAAAGAGGTTTGGTATTATTCCTGGAATTACCGATAAAAACTATATTACAAACAGCTATCACGTACATGTTACTGAACCTATTAACGCGTTTGATAAGCTTAAGTTTGAAAGTCAGTTCCAAGCACTCTCTACTGGTGGCGCTATTAGCTATGTTGAAGTGCCAAATATGCAAGACAACATTGAGGCCGTTCTTCAAGTTATCAAGTTTATCTACGACAACATTATGTACGCCGAACTTAACACCAAGTCTGACTACTGTCAAGCTTGTGGCTATGATGGCGAGATAATGATTGTAGAAGATGATGACGGCAAACTTGTTTGGGAGTGTCCACACTGCCACAACCGTGACCAAACAAAGATGAACGTTGCAAGAAGAACCTGTGGCTATATCGGCAGTCAATTCTGGAACCAAGGAAGAACGCAAGAGATTAGAGATAGAGTATTGCATTTGTAAATAATTAAAAAAAGTGCGGACCTAAGCTCCGCACTTAATTTTCTAAATTTTTTATCTTTCTTCAATAAAAAAATTTTCTTTGTTTAAACTGCATGCTATGTCTTTAACCTGCTCTAACAAAAGGTAATTATTTTCAACTGGATGAGCATCAGTTTCTACATACACAATAGTATTTTCTTTGGCAACTTCTGCATTAAGTTTACTAAATATATACATAGATTGTTTGATGGCATTTGATTGATTACTATCACCCATAAGTTTTTTACAAGCACTGCCACCACCTAATAATATCAAAACACCCTTTTTATGTTTAAAATCAAAACTACTATGCAAAACATTTTTATTGTTAAAAATAAAATTAAATCTATTGACAATATTTATCATGGGACCAGGTAAGTTTGACATATAAATGGGACTAGCTATAAGAAGAATATCATAATCATCTTTTATTAGCTTGTTAAAATCATCGTTAATAACACAACCTTTTTGTCTAGTACATCCTCCACAATCAAGGCAACTTTGAATACCTTTACCATTTATTGAAAACGGATTAATTTCTTCAATGTCACCATCAAAATTTGTTCTAAATGCATCAAGCACTCTATCGGTATTACCATTTTTCTTTGGACTACCATTTATTATTAAACATTTCATTTTTAATCCCCTTTAAAAATATTATATCACAAATACTTTAACTTTTAAAGTAATTTGTTACAAAGGAGCAAGTATGAACTACGGAAATATCAAATATTATGATATCGCAAATGGCGAAGGCGTCAGAACGTCACTTTTTGTAAGCGGTTGCACTCATCACTGCAAAGGCTGTTTTAACCCTGAGACCTGGGACTTTGATTATGGCAAGCCTTACACCCAAGAGGTAGAAGATAAAATATTAAAGTCGCTTGATAATGATGTGGTAAATGGTCTAACACTGCTGGGTGGCGAGCCTATGGAGCCTGCCAACCAAAAAGCGCTCCTACCCCTTGTAAAAAAGGTAAAAGAAAAGTTCCCTAGGAAGAATATTTGGTGTTATAGTGGATATCTTTTTGACAGCGAGCTATTAGGCGAAAGTCGGGCAAAATGTCCTTGGACACGAGAATTTCTCTCCTACATTGACATCCTTGTTGACGGCGAGTTTAAAGAGGAGTTAAAAGACATTACCCTGCGTTTTAAAGGCTCAAGCAATCAACGAATAATTGACGTACAAGCCTCGTTAAAAGAAGGTCGAGTTGTACTAAGCCCACTTAACGAAAAAAGAAACAAAGGCACGATATATTATTGATAATTATCATACATAAAATATCTTCAAATTAGAAAAAGCTCTCAAGTATTAAATTAACTTGAGAGCTTTTTATCTATAATTTTATTACCATTCTTACTTATTACCATATATTATAGTTTAAAGCCTAGTCTTGCAAATAAGGCGCGGATATAGTCCCAGGCATTATCATATGGATATGGTGTAAATTTTATTTTCTCACCATTTTTTAATATGATTAGCGCTTTATCTTTTAATAGCCCTTTATATTTAACTTCTTGGATTTGGTCTTTTGCAATCTTTTTTGTCTTTTCAAGTTTTGGCTTGCTTGACGCTGAAAATACATTATAAGGAACAACAAAAAGATTATCTCCATAAATAGAGAACAAATAATAATGCATTCTAACACCTACAAATGCCCAACTTATATTATCGTCAAGCATATTGTTTTGTTTTTAATGTGTTTACCGCTTCTGTGAAATCAAGTTTAAGTTTCATTTAGAACATCCTTTTATTGCATATAAAATATTCCATAGTCAAACAAATCATCAGACTGTAGAAAAACGAGCGTAGGCTTGTGCTCGGGAAATGCCCAAAGACAGGAGTTTAGTAAACCTAAATGACTGGTTTTGGGCGTTTTACAGTAAACGCAGCATCGCGAAGTTTTTATGCAGTCTGAATCACATATTTTTTACTATGTCAAGAACCTCGGCGATTTTATCTGCCGCCTCGTCTATAATCTCTTTGGTGTGATTTGCTGTATAGCTAGTTCTGAGCAGGCTTTGTCCGACTGGTGTAGCTGGAGATACTACTGGGTTTACATAAACTCCCCTTTCAAGTAGTAATTTGCAGGCGATAAAGGTTTTATCGTCTTGATAGGTGTATATTGGGATGATTGGAGTTTTACTTTCTATAATATCAATGTTTTTCTCTTTAAGTTTTTGGCGCATATAAGCGCTAATATTGTTAAGATTTTCAACACGTTCTGGCTCTGCCTTTAATATGTCAAGTGCGGCATTCGCACTAGCAACTGAGGCTGGTGTGATGCTGGCACTAAATATGTAAGGGCGAGAGGTATGTTTTACATACTCAACCACATCCTTTGAGGCAGCCATATATCCGCCAAGAGAGGCAAGTGATTTAGAAAAGGTGCCCATATAAATATCAACTTCATCTTCAAGACCATAGTAGCTTGCAGTGCCTCTTCCGCCCTTGCCTATAACGCCGAGACCGTGAGCATCGTCAACCATAACTCTTGCGCCGTATTTCTTTGCAAGGTCAACAATTACTGGCAGGTTCGCAATGTCACCGCTCATACTAAATACGCCGTCTGTAACTATAAGCGCACCGCTCTCCTTAGGTACCGCTTGAAGTTTGCGCTCTAAATCTTCCATATCGTCATGGTTATATCTTAGCATTTTGCCATAGCTAAGCTTGCAACCATCATATATGCTAGCATGATTTTCCTTATCACAGATAATATAGTCATTGCGTCCAACAATCGCGCTGATAATTCCTAGATTGCTTTGAAAGCCGGTAGAGAAGGTCATTACTCTTTCTTTGTTTAAAAACTGGGCGAGCTCCTCCTCAAGTTTTAGGTGCAAGTCAAGTGTACCGTTTAAAAATCGTGAGCCTGAGCAACCTGTGCCATATTTTTCAATAGCCTTTATAGCTGCCTCTTTTACCTTTGGATGATTGGTAAGTCCTAGGTAATTATTGGAGCCTAGCATAATGGTTCGGTGACCTTCCATATTAACAACCACATCTTGACCTGAGTACAATTTATGAAAATAAGGATAGACGCCCTTCTCCTTTGCTATATCATAATTGTGTTTTTCTTTTACTTTGTTAAAAATATCCATATTTCCCCCTGATGTATTTAAAATAACAAATATAATAATAAAATGCAAGTAAATTAACGTAAAATTTGAAAATTTCTTAAATTTTGTTATCTAAACGCTATTAACCTTTATTTTAAAGGGTTACAGCGATTTTTTGTTTGTTATTTTTAAAAATTTTAGACATTTTTTGAAAGTATAAAAAATTGCTATAAGCCTTTATTTATAAGGTCTATAGCAATTAAACATGAGTTTTTAAAAATTTTTAAATTTTTTAATAATTTTTCCGCTTTTAACAAAATAACTAAAAATCTTCTATAACCCGCCTAAAATAAGACATATAGCAATTAAATAGCAAAATTATTTTAAAAATGCAAGTGATGCTTGATACATGCTATAAAGGTCGGCCTTGGATATCAATTCGTATGGCGAGTGCATAGATATTACTGGCACGCCTATGTCAAGAGTATCAATGTTGAGTTGAGAGATAAACTTGGCAACAGTTCCGCCACCGCCGATGTCCACCTTGCCTAGCTCCGCACTTTGCCAGATGACCTTGTCTCTATCAAACATCTGTCTTATCCTGCCAACTGTCTCAGCTGAGGCGTCAGACGAGCCACTTTTACCTCCTGTGCCTGTAAACTTATTTATGCATGCACCACACGAGAGCATGGCAGAGTTACGCTTTTCAAACACATTTGGAAAGTTTGGGTCATAGCAGGCGGTCACATCGGCAGACAAACATATCGACCTTCCTCTAACCTGTCTTGAGTTCGTGCCAAGTGCTGAGCAAATTTCGTCAATAAGGTCCTCATATACCTTACATTTCATGCCGGTGTTGCCCTCGCTTCCTATCTCTTCCTTATCTACAAGGATGCACATGCTGGTGTTTTCATTTTGGACATCAAAGAGAGCCTCTTTTGCTGGATAGGCGCAACTTCGGTCATCCTGTCCGTAACCTCCTATCAGCGCTCTATCAAAGCCGACATCTCTTGCCTCAAGTGCAGGCAGTGCGCTAAGTTCGGCGCTTATAAAGTCGTCTTCTACTATGCCGTAAGTCTCATTTAAAATCTTGAGCACTCCTGTTTTTACCTTATCCGTTTTTGCATCCTTATACGGCATGGAACCAACTACCACATTTAACTGCTCACCGCTTATGATGTCTTTGCCCTTCTCACTCATCTGGCTTTGGCTTAAGTGCGGTAGAAGGTCAGTTATATAAAATATTGGGTCATTTGGCTTATCGCCCACACTTATATTTATCTTCTCACCATTTTTTAACACGACTACGCCATGAAGAGAAAGAGGGATTGCCGTCCATTGATACTTCTTTATACCGCCATAATAGTGGGTTTTAAAGAAACAAAATCCGTCACTTTCATAGACAGGTACCTGTTTTATATCAATTCTTGGCGCGTCTATGTGAGAGACAATTATCCTTATGCCTTCCCTTTCAATGCGGTTTTTGCCAATTTTAAAAAGTATTACCCCTTTATCACGATTGATAAAAAACCTCTTGTCGCCACTTTTTAACTTATCGCCAAAATGGAACTCGCTAAAGCCCTTTACCTTCGCCTCTTCAATAACCTGACTACAGCACTCGCGTTCTGTTTTGCAGTTGTTAAGAAAACTTTTATAGCCTTCGGCAAAGTTGAAAATCTTTTTTAACTCCTCTTCACTTGCGCTCTCATAGATATTTTTCTTATGATAAACTAAATTTGATAGTTCGTCCTTTTTCATAAAACCTCCTTGAGTATATTTTAACCTATCTATTTATTATTGTCAAAAATTTAAAAAAAATTTATAAAGCGACATTTACTTGACTTTTCTACTGTTTACTGATATCCTTTTTATGTAGATTTTTTAGTCTAATGCGAGGGAAGAAATGGATTTTGATGTTATAATTGTTGGTGCTGGACCTGCTGGATTGTTTACCGCTTACGAGCTACTTGAGCATGATAAAACGCTTAAGGTTTGTCTGATTGACCAAGGAAAGCGGGCTGAAAACCGCGTTTGTCCTATGAAAAAAACAGGCAAATGCATTAATTGTCAGCCTTGCAACATTTTATCTGGTTTTGGTGGTGCAGGAACTTTTAGTGATGGAAAGCTCAACTTTATACCAAAACTTGGCAAAAGTGACCTTTTTAAATACATGTCTGAAAGTGAGGCTTACAAGCTTATTGATGATACTGAAGAAATCTTTAATAAGTTTGGCATGGATGCTGAGGTCTATCCAAAAAGTGATGAGAAAAGTGAGGCAATACGGCGAGAAGTTACTGTTAAGGGTGCAAGGCTTCTTCTTATAAAACAGAAACATTTGGGCTCTGATATGTTACCAACATATATCAAACATTTTACCGACTATCTGGAAGAGAAAGGAGTGAGTATCATTGAAAGCGGCAGGGTTGAAGATATAGATAGCGCTAACAATGTGTGCACCCTTTCATATGTAAAAGATAATAAAAAAGTGGAGCTTACAAGCAAGTACGTGGTTGTAGCGCCTGGACGAACTGGTGCGGGCTGGCTACAAGGTTTACTTGATAGGCACAAAATTCCCTATAACAGCCAAAGCATTGAGATTGGTGTGAGAGTCGAGGTGCGTAAAGAGGTACTCCAAAGCATAACTGATGTCATATATGACCCTACCATATTTATTAAAACTAAAACATATGGCGACGAGATAAGAACATTCTGTACCAATCCTGGTGGCTTCGTTGCAAAAGAAAATTACTACGGCTACATATGCGTCAATGGTCATGCGCTTAAAAATGTCAAGTCAAACAACTCTAACTTTGCGTTTATCAGCAAGATAAATCTTACTCAGCCAGCAACTAACACCCGTCTCTACGGCGAGTCTATTGCAAGAATTGCCAATGTGCTTGGCGACAACAAGCCTATTATACAGACGCTTAAAGATTTAAGAAGTGGCAGGCGCAGTGAGTGGCACAGGATAAACAAAGGCTTTATAGAGCCAACGCTAAAGGACTGTGTGGCTGGAGACCTTGCACTTATAATGCCTTATAGAATTATAACCAACATACTTGAAGGACTTGAAGAGCTTGATAAGATTATACCTGGTGTAAACAATGATGAGACATTACTTTATGGTCCTGAAATCAAATTTTTCTCAAATGAGATTGAAACGGACAATAAATTTAAGATTAAAGACAAAAACTTATATTTTATTGGTGATGGCTCGGGCAAGGCAGGCAATATTGTCGTTGCGGCAGCAACTGGACTGGTAGCTGCAAGAGATATCTTAGAAAAACTAGGAAATAAATAATAAAAATATACATAATTAAAATATCATTTCACATAAAAAACAAGGCAAATTTTACCATATGAGTTAATTTATTGCCTTGTTTTTTTACTTTTCTAGTAATGATCTAAGCAAAAACGATTAGATATAACTAATCGAGCTCTTTCTCTTCAAATTCAGCTGGATTATAGACCTCATCTCCCTCTTCCAGCTCTTCTCCTATTTTGCGGAAAACAAATGTTTTTCTTGATCTATTTATCCTTATTTCATATTCGAGTGTTTCATTTGCTTGTTTCATCATATAGAAAAGATCGATTGGGTCATGAAAAGAAAAACCTTTTTTTACTAGATTTCTTACGTCTTGAATTGTGTATATCATAAATCCTCCTAAAATGATTATAGCACCATTGTTAAAAATGTAAAGGGGTTTGTAAAAAAATGTCAATTTTTTATTTATTTTTATTGATTTATTGTTTAAAAAATACTATCATAAAAGTGGGGGAAAATTATGAAAAAAATTAAAAGTTTCTTTGCTGACTTTAAAAAGTTTATAAGTCGCGGAAATGTTGTTGATATGGCTATTGGTGTTATAGTAGCTAGTGCCTTCACTGCTATCGTAACCGCGCTTACCAACGGCATTATTATGCCTTGCATTAATTGGCTTCTATCACTTGGTGGAGCAGGACTTGATTCTGCCTACACCTTCTTAAAAACCGCATATCAAACTGACGCGTCAGGCGCCTACATATTGGACTCGGCTGGCAACAAGATTGTTGATTTAACCAACAGCATTTACATTGATTGGGGGTCTTTTATTACTGCTATTATAAACTTTATTCTTGTAGCCCTTGTATTGTTTACAGTACTTAGAATTATGATGAACGCCCAAGGTCTATGGAAAAAATCAGTTAAAGAAAGACCAACTAAGGCAGAAAAGAAAGTTCTAAAAGAGCAAGGCGTGAACATGAAAGACTATCACGCTGTTATCAAGGCTACAGCCGAGTTGCGTGAGAAAAACAAACCTGTACCAACGCCACCTAAGCCTACGCAGGAAGAATTACTTGCCAAAATTCTTGCCGAGCTTGAAAAACAAAATAGTCTAAAGTTAAGCGAGGCTAAAGAGCAAGAAGAAGGCAATGATGAGGCAAGCGAAGAAAAACAGGAAGCAAAGCAAAGCGAAGAAAAGAAAGAAGTTAAAAATAAAGATTAAAAAAACAAAACCTAGATGAGAGCGATATCATTTAGGTTTTTAATTTAGAAAACTATTAAAAATATCTTTACTTTTGATAGAAATTTATAATATAATTATTATATGAAAGAGAAAACTGAAATTGATATCAATAAAGACCTAAAAAAACATAGAAATTGGGCGATAATAATTAGCGTTCTTTTTGTTATTGGAATTCCACTGATAATAGTTGGAGCAACAAAGTCTATTTGGGCGGTACTAGGCATTGGCATAGCATGTGTTGTTATTGGTTTCTACGGTGCACCTATGATGTGGACGAGTTATGGCAGTAAGCGCACCCTCAAGCATGTTGTTGACGCTGTAATGGAGGATAATTTAACCACTTTGCAAGAGATAGCCGGGCAACTCCATATCAGAGAAAGAGAGGCTAGAGACCATATAGTAAATGGTATAAGAAAAAAGTATATCACTGGGTACATCTTTGATGGAGCAAAGCTTGTACCTAATCAAAAAGAAAAGCCAAAGAAAAAAGTTGTTACAAACAAATGTTTAAATTGTGGAGCTTCTCTTCAAGCAGATGAAAGTGGTTTTACTTGTCCATACTGTGGCTCTCATTTTAATAAAGAATAATCATTTTAATAAAGAATAATCACCTCAACAAAAAAACCATGACATATAAGTTTTATTGTCATGGTTTTATCTTTTTGTTTGCCTAAATTTTTAAAATTTAAAATGTGTAGACAAAGTTTTAGACTGCAAAAACAAGTGTCAAATTAATCCTCTTTGTTTTCTTGTTCTTGTTTCTCTTCTTCGGCCTTGCGCTGGTTATAGTTTTTGTATCCAGCTTTGTGGTTGTCGCCTTCATCCCATCTTGCTCCGCCTGTTGCAATAATGGCAATAACAAGTCCAACAGCAACAACTATTGCAATTATTGGAAGGACTAAGCTGTCAGGTATGGCAATTGCAGATACAAGACAAAGAATAGCACAGATGATAAGAGCTACGCCAAACCAAATTTTAAGCTTTTTAATTGTAGTTACATTTTTTTGCAAGCTACCCTGCAAAAGCATAATAAGTCCAAGGCCTCCGCAGATGATAACGCCTGCCCATGCAAGTGAGAAAAAGCCAAAGGCCTCTGGAACAGTAAGAGAAAGTATCCAAAGCACTGCAGCAACTAGCACAATAAGTGCACCTAAAAGTTTATACCAAATATTTCTTCCCATTTTTTACTCCTTTTATTATCTTAAAATAACGTTTGCCGAAAGGGCTGATATCTCATCGCCATCAGTAAGCATTATTGAAGAAAAATGTTTATAATCGCGAACCAAACCGCCCACTCTGATATTTATCGAGCTTATGTTTTCATCTCCTGATAGAACGGTGTATTTACCGGCTAAAAGGTCCTTGCCTACCTTGTAAACCTTACCACGCTCTAGCATGATATCACCTTTTCGCAAGGTCATTTTAACCTCACCCTTTTCGTCAACAACTTGGTCATCCTTGGTGTAGCGTACGCCGTCAATAACCTCAAAGTCGTCGACCTTTTTGTCGCTATTCTTAGGCTTTTTTGCAGTTACCGCCCAAGCTATAATCACAACAAGTAGAACAGCTCCCACGCAAATTAGTGCAATTTCGCTCCAGCTCATCTTCCCCTCCTTATAGTAGCATTATGGCAGCTATCACGCCAGCCACTAATGCCAAAATTATAAATACAGTAAATGTTACTTTTACGGCTGAAACTGGAGTTTTACCTCCAATCTTTCCATTGAAGCCATTTATGTAGAAATTATATAATTTCTTTTTATAATTATAGTGTCCAACGTAAACTGGTACTAAAACATATTTGTACTGCTCGTTTAAATAAGTGGTATTGACAGCAAGTCTAACTTTGACGTCATAGTCATATCTCTTTAAAATCTGTCGCTCAATGGTGCTGTCCATAATATTTTTGCATTCATTCCAGCAGTCGCTCCCCGACTTGTCATAAGTTGACGCCGGATAGCCTCTTAAGTACTCCGTCCTATACTCTAGCGCAACCTTCGTTGGAAAAGGCTCTATGTCCTTAATTATACCGGTTGGTATCTTGCTTGAGGCTTGGACTAAAAGGTCGTCAAATGTCACATCTTGAAAACCATTAATGTTGAAATAGCGTGTTTCAGTTTGGGCTACGCGTTTGCCGTTAATAAATCTGTATCTTGTGTAATTTTTTCCTAGTGTGCCGTTGTAAGAACTCTTTGTAAGAGCATCAAAGGTGAAAACTGGGTTGTAAATTCCGTGTAGTGCCTCTGCTTTTACACTCTTTTTAAAACTACGTGGAGCGTAAAGCTTCTGTTTTGCCCACTTTACAGCAATTTGATTTGCCTGCTCCTTTGGTATCTTAAAAGGCGTTATACCTTGAGGCTTAAGCCCTGGAAGCTCTTCAGTCTTGACAATATTGCTAGTACCACAAAAAGAACATTTTACTGAAACCTCTTGGTTTGATAGTATCTCTTTAGCTCCGCAACTTTTGCACTGATAGACCTCGGTCTCGTCCCAGACATCGCCACCATCTATAAGCTCGCTTAGGTCGCGCTCTTTTATAACGGTGCTGTTATCTATGTCAAAACTGCTTCCGCAGTATAGGCACTTCATTTTCTGTGTTTTTGGGTCGAAAACAGCCTCGCCACCACAATTTTTGCACTTAAAAGTGCTTACATCGAGGTTATCGTCACTATATAATTTTTCTTCTACTGATTTTTCACTCATTGAAGTTTCCTTCCACATTCTGGACAAAATTTAGCATTTGCTTTAACTTCTGTGCCACAATCAGGACAAACATGTTTTAGTTTCTGCCCGCATTCTGGACAGAATTTAGCGTTTGCATTGACAACAGCATTGCAATTTGGACATGTTTTTGTGCTTGCCTGTGGCTTTTGCTCTTTTGGAGCGCTCATGTTACTCATCTGTTGCATATTGTTTGCAAAGATATTGCCAAGTCCCATGCCCATGCCAAGTCCCATGCCAGCACCCATGGTTCCGCCTGCTGCTCCTGGGTTTTTAGCCGCCTCTTTCATTGCCTCAAGTGTCTCCATTTGAGTGTAGACATCCATGTTACCCCTCATCATGCCAAGGCTAGTGTTCTTATCAAGTGCTTTTTCAAGCTCTTCTGGAAGTGAAAAGCTTTCAAAAACAAAGTTTGTAAGCTCAAGACCTATCTCTTTAAAGTCGCTTGTTACCTTTGTCTCTACAATCTTTGATAGTTCTTGCAAGTTTGCTGCCATGTCTAGAACAGCAATCTTGCTCTCGCCGATTGCATCTGAAATTCCGCTTACAACCATGCTACGAAGATAGTCTGAGATTTGAGTGGTCTCAAACTTAGTGTTAGTTCCGCTTAAGTTTTGCATAAAAACGTAAACGTCGTCTACCTTAAAAGAATAGTTACCAAAGCCTCTAATTCTAACTGCGCCATAGTCTTTGTCTCTGACTAAAATTGGGTTTGTTGTACCCCATTTTTGATTGGTAAATTGTTTTGTATTGACAAAGTATATGTCTGATTTAAAAGGCGTTTCAAAGCCGTACTTCCATGACATAAGTTTGGTGAGAATTGGCATGTTTTGTGTGTCAAGTTTATAAAAACCTGGCAAAAATACGTCGGCAAGTCTACCTTTATCTACAAATATTGCCACCTGGCTTTCTCTGACTGTCAGAGCTGAGCCTTTATTGACATGGTCTTTGTTTATTGGATACTTCCATATAATCAAGTTACTGCTTGTGTCAGTCCATTCTATGTTCTTTAATAATCCCATATTTATCTCCTTACAAAAGAATTTTACCATAAAAACTAGGTAAAAATCAACTAAATAGATATCTATTATTATGATTTTGTTTTGATTTATGATTTTGTGACTATAAAAAATAATCTTAGCCAAGACTTGCGACAAAACCAATATGTGTAGCAAAAGAACTTTTGATATTGAAACGACATCGCACTATGTTGATTTAGACTCACATAGTATGTAAAAACTACTAACTGCCTAAAATGGTGGTTAGCTACATAAATTTATCAAAAAATTATATAATTTTTGCTCTATTGACTAAAAAAATCTCCTAAAAATAAGTGATTTATAGGAGATTTTTTGATTTTTAGGATTTTTTAAGTTAATTGTTTTTGTGTTTTTTATTTTTATTAGTTTTATTGATTTTAGTAGTTTTCCATATCTTCATACATCTTTTTGCGTTTTAGGCTTCCTATCACGCAAAGGATAATGATTATAAATAGCGCTACGATTATTGCAGTTATAGAGATAATGCCGGCTGTGGTCTCTATAAATGGTTTTTCATAGAAGGATATTATTACGCTCATATTTCTGTCGACATTTTCAAGAGTAATCTCTCGTTCTGACTTCACTTTTGAGCCATTTATATAAATATCAGCGCCATATTTGTTAAAATTCGAAACCAAGGTCAGTATAACGTCATCTCCATAGCGCACCATATTTAAGTTGCTTTGAGTTTGCACCTGACCATTGCCTGATACTGTTAAATTGACAACATAGGTGTTAATTTCAAACACTACTATTATTGTATGGTCATTTTCTACCCCTGCAAAAGTGTATCCGCTTGCTATGGCGTTTGTAAGTGCGCTCCCCGTCAAAGGATTGCCATCAACAATAATTGACCCTACATGATAACCGGTATTTGGCGTAAATGTAAAGAGCAGTTGGTCTTGATAGGTCACAAAGTTCTCGCCGGCTGGAGATATACTACCATTTCCTCTCGCTGAAGCTGTAATTCGGTATGAACTTATCTCCCATTTAGCATAGAGGTCAATGTTTTGATATGGCATATACTCTAAATCAAAGGTGTTTGTGCAAGCCTCATCATAGAACCAGCCCATAAAAGTATGACCTATGCGTGTTGGCGTGTTTGGAAGCGTTATTGTCTCATCGGTATAGAAAGTCTCTTCTATACTGCCACCGTCCTCATAGTTAAGATGGAAGGTTATCTTATTTAAATATGGCATGAACTCAATGTTTATTTCATGAGTCTCAGATGGGCTATTGTCGATGTTTGCAAAGCCGTATTTGTCTATTAAAAACTCAAAGCTATTTGTCTCAACCGCACCAGCAAGGTCTTCTTGCGAGATATCATTTGAGTCCACAGTGATGTTGCCAATATAGTATCCAGTGTCCGCCGTCAAGGTAACTATTGCAGAGTTTGGATAGGTTATATCAAACGAGGTAGTGTTAATTTGTCCGTGAGCGTTTGCGCTGACATTAATTATATAATGTCTATCTAAAAATCTACCATAGACTGTGATATCTTGCGCTGGCATTGTGCTAAATTGATGTTTATCTTGATAAGACTCACCATCAAAACTGTCATACCAACCTTCAAAGTATTGATAATTTGAGATAAACGGTGCTCGCGGAAGAGTTATTGTATTGCCCATTTTATAGGTCTGCGACATATTTTCAAGTCCGAGATGGTCAAGCATATAGGTAATCTTAAAATCTTTTAAGCCAAACTCTACAAAAATTGAGTGAGCAGAGGTGATATTTTCAAAAGTATAACCCTCTTTATACAACTCAAGCTCATCTGCTGAGAGCTCAACGTTGTCAACGACAATTCTTGAAACCTCATAGCCTAAATCTGGACTAAAAGTAAGTACAAGGCTAGAGCCATAATCTACTTGGACGTTGCCCGACTGAGAGATACTGCCATTTTCGCTATGGTCAACAGTTATCACAAAGGTGATTATCTCCCACTTTGCATAGACTGTGACATCTTCGTCTGGCATATAGGTCAATGCAAATGGAGTTTGGTAAGTCTCATCGGTAAACCAGCCTTGGAAGTTGTAGCCTTCGCGTTCTGGGTCTGAAATAAGTTTTATTTCTTGGTCAACGTAATAATTATCTGTGATTGTATAATTGTCGTAAACGATATATGTTAAGATGTGAGAAGTCTTTTCCTGCAAATAAACCTGTCCAGACTGGTCTATATCTACAAAATTATATTTTTCATTACGTAAATAAGTTAGGTCGAGGTTTAATTGACTATCATAAGTTATAATTGGGCTACCACCTACCTCGAAGGCTGAGAGATTATAGCCATCTATATTAATTGTATGGTCAATCTGAGATGTAACATTGATTGCAGGGTTTGACTTACTGTTATTAATATAGACATTTGATATATTAAAATCGCCTAGTGATACGCAATTTAGATTTTTTTGGGTGCCTGTGAAATTTTCGTCAGTTATGTATAGCTCATACACTGTTTGGTTTTCAGAAAGAGTGCCACTGACAAGGTTTAGCTGACTAAGTGTGCCATCATCAATAACCGAGAAGTAAATAAATGCCCTTGAAAGTGTGTTATTTGAAAAAGTTCCGTCATTTATTGTGATGTCACAACCGTTTGACTGTATAAGGTCGGTTGCTGTATTTTGTGACACGATAGCATTGTCTATTTGAAGGCTAGCTGTTGCAGAGAGAATGACTTGTGCGCTATTGTTTGATATCTCACCATCTGTCAAATAGATTTCGTTTGCGTTTATTAGAATGTTATTTGCCTGCACATTTGTAATTTTACCGCCTTGCAGAGCAAGCGAAAGGTTACCATCAAGCAATGTGTTTACTGTTAAATTACTAATTTGAGCTCTTGCGTTTATTGTCAAGTTAAGGCTTTGACTAGACGAAAAGAGTACAAATAGTCCGTTTGAAATTTGACCTTCTATTGTTATATCAGTTAAAGTAAGACCTTGATAGGTTGGCTGGTTGTAGCCAAGAGTTAGCGAACCTTGGAGTGTTATAATTGGTCTACTATCTGTAAGACTTAGCGTCTGAAGAAGGCTTGAAATTATCAATTTTGCGTTATTGGTTGAAACAAGAGTTATATCATGTGGAATTATCAAGTAGCTATTTACTATGCAGTCATCTGTCAGCACTACTATATCACCTGCTTGGCTTTGAAGTATTGCGTCCTCTAACGAGCCGTAATACTCCCACGCGCCATAGCGGTAAATTTGAGCGACTGAGCCCTCAACTGTCACTGTACAGATGTTTGAAGTATGAGTATTGCCTTCCCAGTCGGTTACTACAACATAATATTTATATTCCCCTGTTTGGCTTGTATCAACATTTAAGGTATTTGAGGTTTGCCCTGCAAGAGGCGTGCCGTTTGATGTGTTATTCTCTGTTTGATACCACTGATATTTTGGGTCATAACCGCTCACCTCTATTGATAATGTAAAGTTAGAGTTTCTAGAGGTTGTCGCCTGCGATGAAAGATTGTTTGTGATTGAGAAAGAGTCAATAGAAATAAAGGTATTTCTATAATTTGATGCGAGTGTTTGTGCGTCAGAGCCAGAATATCCATATATGGTAACACCACTTGCAATAGGTCTGCCATAATAATTTTGTATGGTTTTCTCGCCTGTTTCTGTATATATGACAAAACTCCTACCTATTCCCACTCTTGTTACGCTACTTCCTTCAAACAAATCTTCTCCCATATACGTAACATCAGGGAGATTTACTGCGGTTAGACTTGTACAATTTACAAATATGTGACCATTTATTGCTTCATCTTCTATCTTCTGACCTAAAACTTGAGCAGAATATAAATCAATTGAGGATAAAGAAGTACAGTTCTCAAATGCATAAGCGCCAATATTTACAACCTTGTCAGCGTCGACGTATGTTAGGTCACTACAGTTTGCAAAGCAGTGAACGCCAAAGGTTATGCAATTGTCAGGTAGTGTTATGCTGACAAGCTCGCTCTCGTCAAACAAGTAATCGCCAAGTGCGGTAAAGGTTTGCCCATCAATGGTGCTTGGCAAAGTTATCTCGGTAAAATGTCCGGTATAGTTTGTCAATGTGCCGTTGTTATTTACAAAAAATTTGCTAATATCGTCACTTGAGTCAAATAGGTCGACAACATATATGTCAGTTGAGGCTGTAATGCTATTATTTTCTATTTTATAGCCCATAAAATAATAAATAGTTGAGTCGGTTACTCTTAAAGTTGATATGTATCTATTTGCTGTGTTCCTATTTGGCACGGTACCATCAGTTGTATAGTAAATCTCATAACTTGAGTCTGGCGCAATTACGTTTAATGTGTAACTTCCGCTAAACTCTATGTAAGGCTCTATTTCTATGGTTTCACCGTTGCCATTTTGGAAGGTAAGAAAATCTTGAGAGTTCTCTACATCAAAATATTTTAGGTTTAGCATACCTTCGCCATAGTATTTATCGCGTCCAGGTTTGCCAAGGTCTACGGTATTGTCGTAAAGTCTTGCCTCTACTGTGTCGGCAGTGTAAGTAGGGTTTGAGCCTGACCAATATCTCCCATCAAGGCACAAAAGTGCGATTGCAGCTGACACATGTGGAGTTGCTTGAGAGGTTCCATCCTTGATAGTATCATACTCGTCTCTTGCGCTTGCCGAGCGTATGTTACTGCCAGGTGCTGAGATGTCTACGCTTGCGCCATAGTTAGAATAATCCTTATCAAACTGATAGATGCCGTCGCTAGCCTCCTCTAGCGCCGAAACTGTTATCGCACTATCACTGCTAGCTGGCATAAATTCTGATGTGTCCATTTGGTCATTGCCGGCAGCAACAACTGTCAATATGTTCTTTTCGCGCAAAGAGTCAAATAGCTCGTCCATGGCATTCGCGGTCGATTGACTATAAACCCCGCCTAAACTTAAGTTAACAGCGCAGATATTATATTGATTGGAATATACATCCTCTATCTCTTTAAGTGCTGCAGTTATATATGAAAAATATCCGCTACCATCTGCGCCCATAGTCTTAATAGGCAGTATTTTTACATTAGATGGCGTTAGCATGGTTATAATACCTGAAACGTTGGAGCCATGATTGTTGTCATCCTCAAAATCATATTCTCTACCAGCCACTGTCGAATCGACATAGCTACTGCCAACTAAGTTGCCGTCCTGGTCAGTCAAAATTCTACCTTGAATAAGTCGATGAGTAGGATTTATCCCTGAGTCAAGCACGGCTACAACAATTTCTTCGTCGCTACCATTTGTCTGAAGATAGTCTCTAATTCCTTTGACCTCAATGGCCTCGCCACCCCAGTTTAAGTCGCTTGCATAATTATATGTATTGTCAGCATAGCTATTGACCTTGATTTCTTGGTCAATGATTACATTTGTATTGTCTTTACAAAAACTTTGGTATGCCTTTGCTGTAGAGCTTTCACTATCATAGCAGAGAATATGGATGTTGTCATAGTCAATACTATAAACTGCACCGTAATCCTCTTTGATGTCCCCGATTACAATCAGTCTTCTAAGTTTATATACTGAGTCTTCTAAAGAGCTTTCATTTGTTGAAAGACTGGACAGCGATAACTGCTGAGAGTCAGCTTCTGTTAAATTTTTAACCGCATTTTTAAAATCGTAAAAGTCTTCTATAGTAGTACCAGTGCTTTCAGCTGAAGCATCGTTTGAAAAAGCACTGAAACCAAAAAATAAAATGCCGAACAAACATGTCACAAATAAAAACAAAATTATATTTTTTATTTTTTGTCTTTGACAAAACATAAACCCCTCACCACTTATCATAAAAACTTGAATTACCAAGTTTATCCTATCATTTATATAATAACATATTTTAGTAAAAAAATGATATTAAATATCAAAATAATTTTAAATAATTTAAAATTTTGTCTCTTTTTGTCGAAAACGATAAATTATTTTCCATAATCAATTATTTTTAAAATTTGAAAATTTAAGGTTAAAACAAGAAAAAATATCAAAATTAAGCGAAAAAACCTTCAAAAATGCATGAAAAACTATAAAAAACATAAAAAAGAGGCAAAAACCTCTTTGAGTGTGGACAAATTATCAGGCTGTAGAAAACGAGTACTGTTTTTAAATAATCTCAATTTCCTCTTCGAGTTTTATCTTAAATTTATCATAAACTTCCTTTTTTATTATTTCTATGAGGTTTTTTACGTCGTTATATGTCGCATTGTTAAAATTAATTATAAAATTGCCATGTTTTTCTGATATTTTCGCTCCCCCACATTGGAGCCCTTTAAGTCCACATTTATCTATTAAAAAGCCTGCCGATACTAAATGAGGATTTTTAAAAACACTACCTAAACTCAGGCCTTTCGGTTGTTTTTGCGCTCGGCTTATAGAATAGCTATAATAATCTTGTTCAATCTTGCATTTATCCTCTCTCTTAAGCTTAAATCTGGCAGATAAAACAAGGCAATTTTTTAAATTTGAAGTTCTATAGCCAAATCCAAGAGCTTCCTTCTTTAAGCTGCAAACTCTGCCCTCTTTATAAACGCGAACGGTAAGTAGGTTGTCACTTATGCATTGTCCAAATGCCCCAGCGTTCATCTTAAGAGCTCCACCAAGTGTCCCCGGAATTGACGCCAGTTTTTCAAAGCCAGAAAGTCCATTCTTCTGACAAAATCTATAAATGTGAGAAAGGTTGCAGGAGGCAGAAATCGTTACCACATCATCCTTTCTTGACAGTCTCTGACCAAGTTTTTTGCATGAAATAACAATTAGGTCCTTAGCGCTTTCGCTAAATAGCACATTGCTACCATTGCCCAAAACTTTAAATGGAAGCTTATTTTTTGTAAAATAATCGTATAAAAATATTAATTCTCTTTCACTCTTTGGATAAAAAACAGCTTTAACCTTCGCCGAGACCTTCATAGATGTAAGTTCCCTTCCAGCGTCGACGCTTACTTTATGTTCTATGTCTAGAATATCAAAACTTGTGTCCATATTAATTTTTATGATAAAACTCGTAAGATGTGAGTAAAAGATAGTTAATTTTCTGCATATATAAAACCATGTTAGAAAATTTTAAATCTGTTTACATAATTGGAATTGGCGGGATAAGTATGTCAGCTCTTGCCTATTTTTTGCACGCGCGAGGAATAAAAATTTTGGGTTCTGACATCAGTTTTAATTCTGAAATAGAAAAACTTGTTAAAGATAATATTATTGACTACAAACAGGGCTATGCGCCTGAGTTTGTAAAAATATGCGATGCCGTACTTTACACTGCAGCAGTGTCTCAAGATAACAGCGATATTTTGCTAGCAGAGAAGCTTGGTAAAAGTATCCTAAGTCGCGCTGAGGTGTTAGGAGAACTTTCAAAAAATAAAAAAACTATATCTATTGCTGGAACTCACGGAAAAACTACAACTACAGGACTAATCTCCGCCATGCTTTTGGCAAATGGTCTAAATCCCAATATACATATAGGTGGCATATTAAAGAATATTAACTCAAATGTCAATGTGTCAGAAAGTGATATTCTTGTAACTGAGGCATGTGAGTACAAAGATAGCTTTTTGAGCCTTAAAAATTATATTTCTATCGTTTTAAACATAAAGCCAGACCATTTGGACTACTTTAAAAATATAGATAATGAATTTGTTTCTTTTCAAAAGTTTGTTGATAATACTGATGATAATGGCTTTGTAATAATAAATAATGACGACAAGTTATCGCGTCTTCTTAAAACTCATTGTAAAAAAATTACTTTTGCCATCAATAATTATGCCGATTTACAGGCTAAAGACATAAAAATTGATAATAAAGCGCATATTTCTTTTAATTTACACCTAAAAGGGGAAAATTTAGGGAATGTAGAACTGCCCTGTTATGGCTATCACAACATATACAATGTACTTGCCTGCGCGGCAGTTGCTGTCGCACTGAGTATACCTTTTGATAAATTTAAGTGTGGCATAAAGAGCTTTAAAGGCATAGCAAGACGTTTTGAAATTATTTATAAAGAGAAAAATACTCTTATTGTCCATGACTACGCGCATCATCCGGATGAAATAAAAGCTACTTTATCTCTTTGTCGAAGTTTAGGTTATAAAAAATTAGTTGCCATCTTTCAGCCACATACTTTCTCGAGGACTCGCGACCTCTACAATCAATTTCTTAATTGCTTTGACCAGGCGGATGAGGTTTGTTTTTTACCTATCTACCCTGCACGCGAAAAGCCTATTAAAGGGATAACATCTTACAAGCTTTCAAAAGATATTAATAACAAAATTAATGACCTAAAAGATAAAAATTGCAAACTTAAGAAGGCTAAATATTTAAATAATTTTGTAAAATGTAAAGATTATATTGAAAAATATTGCGAAAATGATGTTTTATTTGCCATTTTGGGCGCTGGCGACATAGTAGAACTTGCTTACAATTTAAAAAAGTAAAGCTTTAAAGCAAAAATAATTGACATAGCTTCAAAGATATGGTATACTCTAAGAGTTGATAAACGACATTACGACAAAACCAACAAAAGTACAATCTACGGGCACCGTAAAAGTCAAAATATCAACAAATTAAATTTCAAAATTGACTTATACCTGTTTAGTGCAAAATCAAATAATCTTAATATGGTGAAAATGTCATTTTAAAAGCAAACAACTCTCAAAAATCGCCCTTCATTTGGTTCTTGCTTATGTGGCGCAGCAGGTAGCGCACAGCCTTGGTAAGATAAAAAATGGCAAATTTTACCACTTAAAAAAACAACAAAATTTAACTCGAAAACTGAATATGCTAATGTAGCACAGTCGGTAGTGCACCGCCTTGGTAAGGCGGAGGTCACGGGTTCAAGTCCCGTCATTAGCTCCACAAATAAAAATCGCTAAAACCCTTTAAAATAAAGGAGATTAGCGATTTTTCATTTTTTAAAATATTTATTAATTTTCCTAATAAAAAATATTTGCTGTCAAATTTATCAATATTTGCTGTCAAAATTTTTTCAAAAAAATAGACCGATAGTCAAAATTTCAACTATCGGTCTAAATCGTTCTAAAACTACCCAAAACTGATAAATTTGCTGTCAATTGCTGTCAATTTTTTATGTTCTTTAGTTGTCCTCTAAGTTCTTTCAATTTCCCATTTATTGAATTTGCAACAACTAAACATCCTTGCAATTTATTAATATTAGTTTTATCGCCATTCTTAACTTCCTGAATATAATTATGAGTTTTTAGCATTAGTCTGTTAGGAACTTGCATCTTCCCGTTTTTATCCAATATTACACCAGTTACTTTTTTATTTTCAGGCACATTATACCATTTGCATTTTTTCACAGATACATCATAAGAATTCTTACTTATAATCTTTAAAATATTTTTTCGAAAAAAGTATGGTATTTTGTGATTAGAAGAAAAGACAACATCATCTACATAAACGGTCATTGTTATTTTATATTTTAATGCTATTTTGTTAATTTCTTCGAACATATCAACATTTGCAAAGTAAGACATTATAGAACTTAAAGGAGACCCCGTAATTAAATGATTTCTTTTTTTGATATTTGCATCGTTTATAAACTCATTTACTTTTGACATTGTTTTAGTATTTTGATTTTTTAAATCAAGGTTTATTGTTGATAAGTTTGTTAAAATATTTGCCACATCTGGAGATGTTTTAAGTTTATTAAGATAAAAATTATAAACTTTATTTCTTCCAATATTGGGGAAAAATTTGGAAATATCTATTTTAAATAAGTATTTTTTGTTAGAATGGACTTTTGCATTGTCTATATAACATTTACCTTTAATTCCTGAAAAGGCATAATTAGGCACTTTTATCATTTGCAAAGCCCTTAAAATAATTGATTGAATATTCTTTATATCTTCATCTGGAGCTTCTACTAATCTTTTTTTCTTATTTTTATTAATATCAATATATGGCTTAATTTTACAATTAAGAAAAGAACTTTTGCAGTATACCTTTCTATCAATATGCAAAAGCTCTAACAATTTCTTTTTGGATTTTAATCCATACAAATAACAATTTTTATATTCCAAAGGGTAAACCTCATTATATTTGAATTGGTTGTGCTTATCCCAACTTTGCAAATATTTCTATTAGAAGAACTGAAATATTTACAAATGCGGAACGAATAAGTTTACCTAATGCTTTTAACCAAGTCTTAAATGACTTTTTCTTTTTGCCAGTCTTTTTAACTGATCTAGTAGAGTCATTAATTATTACAGTATTATTATTTCCTGTAATATTAACAACAGTTGAAGATGAATTATTGTTCTTCTTCATAATTTGGTTTACCTCCTTTTTTGTTATTTGCCCACATTAAGTGGTCTCCTGCACCATATAACAAAATTGAGGTAATAACGGTATAAACTAAAGCACAATCTATTCATGAGCACGGAAACCGTGCTCAACTCCTGCACATCGTTCTAGATTTCCATCATCACAATCATTTGAGACTTGATACTAGAGATGCTCACAGATACGATGCCCAGGGGAAATCCTTCCCAAAAGAAGTCCATTGATATAAAATATCAACCAATTACAACAGGAGTTATATTTTACCGTATCGCATTAGTGGAAGAATTTTACCATAAATGATTAAAAAAGTCAAGTTTTTACATCTCAAAATCTTTTTCTTTCTTCCTTTTCTTTTGCTCTTGTAGTCTTTCAAGTTCACAAATTCTTTGTTCTATTTCTTCATCGGTCATATCATATTTGGAGAATTCCTCGGCTTGTTCTTTTTGTTTTTCTTGAATTTTTGTGTTAAGTCTATCGGTTGCTTCTCTTACATAATCACTATTAACAGAGTTGTAAACAGTTATTGTTGTTTTTACATCTCTATGTCCTAATAGTTGTTGAATAACTTTTGGATTTTCGTTCATTTCAAAAAGCATATTAGAAAAAGTGTGCCTTAATCCGTGAAAGTGAATATTGAATTTGTCCAGTCTATTTCTTCGTTTAAACCTATCAAATATCTTTCTAGTTCCCGAATAAGTCCTATAACTTCCATCATCATTAGCAAATACAAAAGATGTAGGAGATGTTAAAATTGCAGACACATCAGGATTATTTTGTTGTCTATCCGTCTGCTTATTCTTCCACTGTATTAAAGTTTTTATAACAATGTCGGCAACAGGTATTTCTCTTACACTGCAAGTTGTTTTCGTATCGCCAATGACTGTTATTCGGTCTTTAATATTACCTTGTTCATCAAACTTAGGCACTTGCGTTATCGCTCTTTCAACTTTTATTGTCTTGTTGTCAAAGTCTATATTTTTCCATTTTAAAGCAAGAGCCTCACCAATGCGAAGTCCCGCAAACATAAGAGTAATGCAAAGCGGTTTGATAAAATTTGCTTCATCTTTATTTAATGCGTTTAAAAATTTATCTCTAATCTCTGGTGGCATTGCTTTATATTTTTCATCATCGTTTGCTTGATAAATATTCCGTTTACCTTTAATTTTTACTTTTAGTGTAGGATTGACAAGTATCCATTTATTATCAATTGCATATTCAAAAAATTGGTTTAATAAGTGTTTGCATTTTTTGACAGTGTCATTGCTATAGCCTTGTTCCATTAAATTATTAACCAATTTTTGTATAGCATAGTTATCTATTTCATAAACTTTCATTTTGCCTAAGTCTATGTTATTTTAGCAAATTCAAAAAAAATTACAAAATATTTTGCAATATTCTTTTTCTTTGTGCTATTCTTTATATAAAGACAAACTTTATAATATAAAAGTCGGTATTATAAAGCTCTCACCTTTCCAAATCGACCTAGACACAAAGTTGACGCATTTTTGATTTGGAACACCGACCAAAAGGGCCGAAACCATAATATAAAAATAATTTTTTTGGGAAAAGTATTGATTTTTATTTTATGTATGCTATAATTAGGTTGAAAGAGAGGGATTTTTTATGAAAAAAATTAAAAGCGAGGGTGCAGTGAAATCAAAAACACCTTATAGAATGAAATTTATAAAAAAAGTCGCAACAATAGCTTCTGCTGTTGTACTTAGTGCCGCATTATTCATTGGCACAGCATTCACTTTGACTGGATGTAACAATGAAAAAGATCCAATAGATCCAAATCCACCAATTGTTGCCCCAATTCCAGATCCAGAGCCTGAACCTGACCCAGATCCAGAACCAGAGCCTGAACCTGATCCAGAACCTGAACCTGATCCAGAACCTGAACCTGATCCTGATCCAGATCCAGACCCTAATCCAGACCCAGATCCAGAACCTGAACCTGATCCAATGCCTGAGTATGATGAAATTGATACAATTGAAGAACTTTATGGCACAGAAGCCCCTGTTCTTGAAGAATTTACAGAAGAAAAGTATGGCTCAAACTATAAAGAATTCTATAACAATGAAGTAAGAGAATACAACGAAGCTCAAGAGAAACAGGCAAAAATTTATGAAACATTAAACAGCACTCTTCTTGATAATATGGTTCAAAAAGGACTAGGAAATAATGCTGCTGTTGAAGATGCCAAAGATGTAATTTGGGAAATTAGTACTTTAGAAGACGGAAAAACTATAAAAAATATAAGAGCTAGATATTTCCATGATGACAATGAATATATTAGTTATTCAGTTCAATCTGTGACTACAACTGATGTCCTAACATTAAGCGATTTGTATAATCCAGATATTGAAAAACTAGAGGATGCTTTTACTGTTGGAAATCCTTTCAATCCAAAAGCTTCTTATAAAGAAGAACATGGATACTATTGTGAAAAGGCTGATCAAGAAAGTCAAAAAGAACTTCTCAACGCAATCAAAGAAAAAATCAAAACTGAGTTGACAGGCGAGGTTCAATCATTCATTAAAGTTGATGGTAGTACTGTAGATCCATCATTAGGTGGAACAGCAAATATGTATACAATATTAAATGTATCAGAAAACGGACACGAAGAATACAAGTTGCGTATTTTAAATGAATCTGCAAATGGAAAAACTGTAATTGAAAATTTACTTGATGAAAAATTCTATACTACGGAAGAAAAATCTGCAACTTACGAAGGTAAATTCTTGGATGAAAATTCTGGAAAAGATCGTTTGGAAGAAATTGAAATAGATAAAGAACAAACACAAACAAAGAAATCTGTGAAATATGTTGCAAAAGTATCTCTTCCAAAAGAAGATGGAACATTTGAAGAATTTGAAATTGAATTATAAAAAACAAGCAAAAAAACGGACTTAAAGTCCGTTTTTTTTGTTGGCTGAAGCAAATAATATCAAAATATGTTGATTTTTGCATAGAAATGGGGTAAAATAGAATTATGAAAAAGAAAAGTTTGTGGTTGAAAATTTTTAGTTTTGTTATGATTGTATGTTTTGCAATCACATGCACAGGTTGCATATTTTTGCCAAGCACTGATGACGGCGGTGGTGGCGGCGATGGTGGAGCAGACTTCCCAGAAGTTGGTGGCTTCACTGAAGATATGTTAGGTTCAAAAATCTTATACCGCCCTGACAACTATGACTATGACCAAGGTTCTGGTGCTGAAGAAGGCACAACCAATGATTACTATGGTCAGTATGCCTATCATATTATGAATATGCTTTATCAAACTTACGGACTAACACAACAAGCAACGGCCTCAATATACTTACCAGATTTTGCTAGTGAATGGATAGACAGCTCACACCCAATTGAAAATTTTATACCATATCTATATGATAGCATAAGATATCAAGTCAACACCATCGGACAAGTCAACAAAATGCAATTGGTTGAATTGGATACATTTGGCAATATTATAAGTTATGGCGAAACAGTTGACGCAAGTTTTTATATTATAGGTGCAAACCCTAATGTCAAATGGAATTGGACTATTGAACCCGACACCACATCCTTAGAAAATATAAAAGCATATATATATTATGCTGATGAAAATAATGATGCAATAAATATTGTAAATCAAAACAATAATATTTATGTAAATTCTGAAGACTTAACTGCATCGGCAAATGATTTAATAAACAGTTATTATACAACAGTGCGTTTTAATAGTGATTATTATGAAGAACTCTATCTATCAAGTAGCGAATTCACAAACCCAGATGAAATCGCAAAAGACTTTGAACATTATTCCGATTATGTAAAAACTCTTGAATATGTGATTTATTGCTATGCAATTGACCTAGAGCCTGCCGAAGTCACGGTCACAACAAATAAAGACGGAACTTATGAAGTCCGAATTGGAGATTTCCAATCTGTGGATGATGCACTAAATTCAGCAAAAAACACATTCAAGATTTTAGGCTCTTATGTAGGACTTGTTGACAGGCAAATCACTAAGATTGAAAACTGGATCATAGACAACATCATTGGAGAAACTGCAGTCAATGCTGATGATATGTTCTTTGATTATTATACCGATGTTTTAGCTTATGTAACTCTTGATGAAAACAATCAAATGACTTATGTAAAATACAATTTTGACAAAGCATCTGTTTCAAATCATGATCTTGGAAGAGATTATGAAAATGCTGTAAGAAACATTGTCGACGGTGTTTGCTCATTGGTTAAAATCGGTGATGATGACGGCGAAGATGTCACAATTGATGACCGATTCCTCGCATCTGAAATCATTGAATATGCTGGCGACACTTACGCAGTTTCTGATGACACACAATTCCCTGTTTATGTGGAAGGTGCACAAACAATCAGACCACTTGAATATCAATCAGTGGCACTTATGATGAAAAATGAAGTTTATGTCAGTGGCTTATGGATTGCGCTCAAATATGACGCAGGGCTTGACGGAACAACAGCCGAAGACCTCGCCGCCGCAGCAGAAGACCCTGAGCATGCTGAATACATCGATGTGATTGTTGACCTCAACTACTACAACCATGAAACAAACACAAGGACAGTCATTGATTCAAAACAAGTTCGAGTTTATGATGGTTCTTATGATATGAACTACTTGCGAGGCTTTGAAGGACAAGAAGGCTCACTTGCAGACCCAGACAACGGTTACATTGCACCTGATGACCACAGCAGTGGTGTTGTGTTTGATGGTTTGCCAGACTTGCATGTAAATCCATTCAACCCAAACATTGGTGAATGCATTCTTATGACTGATGTAGGAAGCGAAGGCAACTATGAAGGCAACCCTATCGTATCAACCGAACCACTTGTTCTTGTTGGAACAACAGATGTAAGAAAATATTATGAAGTTGTTGAATATGGGACAAATCCAGAGTTTGATCAAGATGAATTGCCAGAAGGTTACACTTACATCTCAGGAAGATTCAATCCAAACATGTTCAGCGGAGAAGATGGATGTGACTATCTTGAAGTGACATTCAAAGTTCTTAAAGAAGTTGGAAACATTGACAAAAACTATAAGTTCTACACAGGCATTGCAAACATCATGCTTGATGAAAAGCCTGTTATGAGTTAAAAATTGCCAACATAAAAAGATTTTCAATCAACAAACAAAACTGATTTGCTTCAACAAAAATTTCATAAAAAACAAAAAAGCTCACTTTGCTCGCATGAGCTTTTTTTATTATTAAAAACATTTATTCCCCTCTTTTCAAACTGGCACTATCTAAACAAAGCTTATTTTGATTATTTTTGGGAAGGAAGTATAAGTTCTTAAAATCAGTTTTTGGGGTGGTTAAAGAGGCTTTAATTAAAGTTGTTTGCTTGGAGGCAAGAAAAAAGCAGGTTTGAAACAAACCTGCTTTGAAAAGCAAAAGCTTTTCAGGCTCGGACAGAGCCTTTCTTGCCTCCTTTTGTCGTGTTATTCAGTTTTATTTTTATCATCCTGCCCTTCTGTGTTTTGTTTTTCCTCATCTTCAACCGTATCATCAGGTTGTGAATCACTTTCTGGTTGATCTCCTTCACTTTTATCCATAGTCACAATACCAAGCACAACAAGGACACCAGCAAAAGCCATAATCACCCCAGATACCAAATCATTGTTGATAGAAAAGCCAAAACATTCACCTAAGGCATTCAATAAAACAACAACTGCCCCAGAAAGAGCTGTCCAAAAGCTGTATGATTTATATTTCTTCTTCATTTTCCCTCCTTTTGACGATGTCGACAAGTTCTTCAACCTGCAATTTAACATCATTTAAAACTGCCAAACTTTCCGCCAAACAAAGCACTATCTTCAGCATAAAGACAAAATACAAGTCTTACACAAAGTTCGTTAAGACTTTTTAATTCTTGTTCATCTTTTTCATTATATTGTTTAAGCAAGGCGTCATAAAGAATACCAACAATTTCACCAGCCTTAATGGATATTTCCATTTCTTTTTTAATATTTTCATTTTGACTATTTACAATAAATTGTAAGCGATAATATTCCTTTGGAAGATTTTTAAGCAATATGCTTTCAGGTTCTCCATTAGGTTTTTCCATATCATATATTAAAAACTCTTGGAAATTACAAGTAATAATCCATCTTGGTCTTTTAGAGTATGGAAGGTCGGCAGAATACCTTTTCGCTTGTTGAAATGGAGTAAGAAGAGTTCCATCTGCTTGTCTTATTGCTTTTCTTAAATCTCGGTCTCTACTTTTTTGTTCAATTAAAACATGTGTAGCAGAAATATAGCCATCAATAAAACTTGTATGGTCAAGCATAACTTTATCTTCAAAAGAAATATATTGTTCCGGATTGTCAACACCCAAAACTTTATTTAATAAAGTCAACCAAAAAACTTGGCTTTGTCCTTTTTCATAACCTTTATCAGCCCAAAAATTTGCAAATTCTTTTGCTTGTTTTTTTATCTCCAAATCGTTCATAAGTAAATCTCCATAAAACGATTATACCATACAATTTTTCAAAATTAACTATTCTTCTACAAAATTTATGAAAATTATTGGTAAATAGAAAATTAATTTATAAATTATTTTTATTGTAAAAATTGCATTAGGTTTTTCTAATGCTATCTTTGCTATTCTTCTTTTTTATATGTCAATAAAACATCTAATAAATCAGAAATTTCAGTGTAAGGATTTTTATCCAATGCGCTTTGTTCTTTGTCATACATTTGGTTTTTTAAATCTGAATTATTGATAGCTATACCGAACTTTTCTTGTAAATTATATTCTTTAACAATGTCATAGCTCTCTGTATATTGTGGAACATATTTCTTTAATTGTTCTTTTACTTTTTGTGAAGATATTTCTGGCTTAGGATGTTTTGTAAAATAATATAGTAGCCACACTTCAAAACAAGGATTTGATAAAATAAATTCCACTTGGAATTTCTTTTTAACTCTCTTTTTCTCGTCTTCGACTTTCTGAAATTGAGAATCCGATAAATCTAAATCTACTAAACAGAAAACTCTATCACCAAGTCTATTATCTAATTGCATATCATCAATAACTTGTCTAGCTTTCTTGGCCATACTTTTAGGGTCAGTAGCTTCAGATGGAACAATTTTTAAATTGTATGGATTTTCTCTTTTAATAAAATGATTAAAGTATTTAGTCTCGGTCTTATTTCTTCCTTCACAAATAAGGACAATTATTGGATTTCGTTTTTTTGAAAATTTGACTTTTGTATGCCTAACCATTATCCCTCCTTAATAAAAGGGATACCGCCATATCTTCCAAGCAAATATGCCTTTTCTATATTTTCATCTTTTCTTGGAGAGAAATCCGAAAGAGCATACATTTCCGTTGTGGCAGTATTATTATTTCTTTCTGTAAACCATATTTCATCTCTTCTAAATATATCAAGGTTAAGTAAATTTGTATCATGCGTATTACAAATCAGCTGAGCATTATTTTTATTTAATTCATTATCATAAAACTTCTTAATAATGTATTCCACAAGTAAAGGATGTAAACTCCTATCAATTTCATCTATAAATAAAGTTTTCCCTTCCTTAAATGTGTAAAATAATGCTGGTGCAAAATGAAATAACTGTTGTGTTCCATCCGATTCTTCAATTAACTCTAATGGATAATTAGATGAGTTTTCTCCACTTTTAATATTATGAATGGTTTTAATATTAAATATATCTGAATTACCAAACTTCTTCATTTGCTCAGGGTCACTATTAACGATGACATTCATAAGTTTTGTCATTAATTCGGCCTGTTTACCTAACTCTTTTATTTTTTGTGTATTTATTTGGAAATCACTAATACTTATATCGGCATTATTTAAAAAATCTAAACAAAACTTTTTATATTCTTCCAAGTCATTGTTTTCTATAATATAACTTATGTTATACTTAGTAGGCTGACTAATATCATGTAAAATGATTATATCATTCAGTATATAATCAACAACTGGTTTTACTTTTTCATAATTCCATGTGGCTGCTGTTAATAAGAATAATTTATTTTTAGTATTCTTTGTCTTAATTTCATTTAATTGTCTCACATCAGTATTAAATTTGTAATCATTAGTGTTCGTTCTTGTAAATATATTGGTTGGTTTAGCCGAATTATAAACATCAAGTTTTTCATCGATAACCTTTTCAAATGTGCAACTAAAACTATAACTATATTTAATATTATTTTTAACAAATGTTAACGAAAATTCTGATGGAACACTCAAAGAATTTTCTCTAAATTTATATGGACTAATTCCTATCCTATTATTTTCTACTAAGTTATTTGACATCATAGAAAAGATTTTTATAAATTCTATAGCATTTATAAAAGATGTTTTTCCAGAAGCATTGGCTCCATAAATAATCCTTGTTTTTGAAATTCTATCTTTCCCAAAATTAATTAAATTATCTTCGTGTGATTTATCCTTGTTTGCCACCATTGAAAAATCACAAGTATCTACATAGGACTTATAATTTTTAAATGTAAAATTTAATAACATAATAATCACCTCACATTAGTATTATATTCATTATTAATAAAAATGTCAATACATTTTTAAAATATTATTTCAAATTTTGTGAAAATTATTCAAAATTTATAAAAATATCCTGTATTCAATAGAATATTTTACACTTAATAATTAAGTTAAGTTCATAAACAACTTTATTAGTTTTAGGCAGTTCTAACACGATTAAATTACTCAAAAATATCACATTTGTTGTCAACTGCTGTCAAAATCAAATAGTAAAATACAGCAAATATTCTTTGCAATGTTATAATTTCCTTTATTTATCTATAATTTTAAGGTGTAGGGCTCACACACTTTTATTATAGGGCTCATTCTTGGTAATGTAAAGGTCGGCAGTTCGAATCTGCTCGTTAGCTCCAAGCACATAAAACCCTTTAAAATAAAGGCATTTAGCCACTTTAAAGGGTTTTATTTTTTACTAAAATTTACTTTTATTTTATAGAGCCATTTTTATTTTTGAACTATTGTCATTATAGAAATTTTTTAACCATTTTTTATAAAAAGTGCAAAGACTAAAATTTTCTATCTTTTTCTGCCTATTTCTGTGCAAATGGGGTCAAATGGTCCTACTAATGAATTTGTTTCAATTAGTTGACAAAATTAGTTCTATATAGTATTATTTATCTATGTATTACATTAAAGATATAATTAAAAATATAAATCTTGTTATTGGCTGTGACATTGGTTGCAGTTATTGTTATGCACGAAATAATTGCAAAAGGTTTAGGACTATTCCCGACTTTAGCATCCCAACATTTTTTGAGAGTAAACTAAGACTTCTTGATAATAATAAACATTCGGCATACCTTTTAACTGGGCAAAGTGATTTGTCTGGGTGGAAAGATAATTGGATAAATAAAACTTTTGAAAAAATGCGTCAAAATCCTAAAACTCAATATATTTTTTTAACAAAGCGACCAGAAAAATTAAATATTTCATCTGCGCCCGAAAATGCTTGGTTTGGAGTGACAATAACAACTGCAAAAGAAAAAGTTAGGATAAGTGAACTGTTTGAAAATGTTAAAGCAAATCACTATCATTTGACTTTTGAGCCTCTTTTTGAAGACGTTGGCAAACTTGATTTGGAAAATATAGATTGGATTGTTGTTGGCACCGAAACAGGAAATAGAAAAGGTAAATCAATATCGAAACGAGAATGGGTTTTAAACATTATAAACCAAGCAAAAGCGAAGAAAATCCCCGTTTTTATGAAAGAAGATTTGCTTGGAATTTTTGATGAAAATGAATTTATTCAAGAATTGCCAAAATCATTTTTAGGAGAAAATTTATGAGCAGTGGTGGATTTTTAATAAGTCAAGTAAAACAACTATCAGACAGAACCTTTGAGAAAATTTTAAAAACGAAAGGCATTGACGAATTTAATGGTGCGCAAGGTAGAATTTTGTATATTTTATGGAACAACAACAATCTCTCAATTAAGCAAATTTCAAAATTTACAAAACTTGCTAAAACAACTTTAACTGCAATGCTAGAGCGAATGGAATTGCAAGGTTTGATTAAAAGAACTATAAGTAAGGAAGATAAACGAGAAATTATTGTTTCTCTTACAGATAAAGCAAAAGAACTTAAAGAAAATTATCTTGACGTATCAAAACAAATGGAAAAGATTTTTTATAAAAATTTTACCGATAAGCAAATTGAAAATTTTGAAAACACTCTCAAAAAAATAATTGAAAATTTGGAGGAAAATAATGGAAGATAAAATTAAACTTGTGAAAACTTTTAACCCTGTTATGGGTTGTGACATTGGTTGTAGTTATTGCTATGCAAGAAAAATCAACCAACGCTTTAAGCATATTCCAGATTTTAATGTTCCAACACTTATGGAACAACGCCTTCCGCAGCTTTATAAAGGCAAGCCACGAGTTATGTTAATCACAAGTATGAGCGACTTTTCAAGTTGGTGTAAAAACTCTTGGTGTGATGAAATTTTCAAAGCACTTAAAGATAATCCACAGCACGAGTATATTTTACTCACAAAACGCCCTGAATTTTGTCATTATTCAACAAATTTAGATAATGTTTGGCTTGGCGTGACAGTGACCACCGCAAAAGAAGCAAAACGAATAACCGAATTTAAAAAGAATGTTAAAGCCAAACACTATCATATCACTTTTGAACCACTTTTTGAAGATGTGGGAGAACTTGATTTAGAAAATGTTGATTGGGTTGTGATTGGCGCAGAAACGGGCAACCGAAAAGGCAAAATCATTCCTAAAAAAGAATGGGTTATAAATATTGTAAATCAAGCAAAAGCAAAGAATATCCCTATCACAATGAAAACTTCACTTATTGATATTGTAGGCATTGAAAACTTTATTCAAGAAATGCCAAAAGAGTTTGAAAAAATTTGGGAAAATAAATAAAGTCCAAGCAAAATGGGGTGAACCCCAAAAAGCCAGTCGTTTTAACATTTGATGACGGACACTATAACAACTATTTTTATGCCTATCCAATAATAGAGAAGTACAACTTTAAAGCAAATCTTAATGTAATTGGATGTTTTTCAGAGTACAGCACCTCTAGTGGCGATATAGATAACCCTAATTATTCTTATCTAACATGGAGCGAGATAAAAACCTTGCATGACTCAGGTCTCTTTGAAATAGGGAATCATACATACAAAATGCATCAGTTTAAGCCTAAATTTGGCATAGCAAAAGCCAGCAGTGAAAGTGAAGAAGATTATAAAAAGGCATTATCAAATGACATATTAAAACTAGAAAACAAGCTTCAACAAGAATGTGGCTTTACTTCTCAAGTTTTTGCCTACCCTTTTGGCAAATATAGCAAAGAAAGCGAGAATATTTTAAGAGACATCGGTTTTAAAGCTTTTTTAACCTGTAATGAAGGTATAAACAAGGTTTACAAAGGCGATCCTACAGTATTATCTCACCTTAAAAGAATTAACCGAACTGGTTTACTATCTACAGAAGAATTTTTTAGTAAATTTAAAATAAATTAATAAAATTTAATAAAAAATCAATTATTTTGGCTAATTTTTTGCAAAATTTTGTTAATTTTATTAAATTAAACAATAAAACATAAAACAAATAGGTCGTAATTTAACCTATTTGCTTTATAAACTATTACTAGGTTTAGGTTTCTTATACTATAAATCAATACCCTAAGCTCTTGATTTTGTCGGGTTTGTTGCGCCAGTCTTTTTCAACTTTGACAAATATTTTTAGCATTATTTTTTTGTCTAAAAGTTCTTGTGCAAACTCTCGTGCTTGTGAGCCTATTTGTTTTAATACCTGGCCGTTTTTGCCTATTATCATGCCCTTATGCCTTTCGTTTTCGCAAACTATGTCGGCATCAATATATACTATATTTTCCTCTTCGTAAAACCTTATAATCTCAACAGCTATTCCATGCGGAACTTCTTGGTGCAAGGTATTAAGCGCCTTTTCTCTTATCTCTTCGGCAATTAAAAACTTTACACTTTTATCGGTATAGTAATCTTTATCAAAGATATAATGAGGCTTATCATACTCTGGCAAATTTTGCAAGATTAACTCTTTGAGTTTATCTATGTTTTGTCCAGTTCTTGACGATATCTCTATATCGCAATCAAAATCCTTGATATTCTTTAGGTCAATTTTTGTCTTTACTACCTTGGTTGGCAACTGTAAATGTGCAATATATTCTCTTTCCTCTTCATCTGGTGAGGCCGTTCCATCAATTAAATACAAAATTAAATCAACACCATTGACTGCCGACCTGACATTTTTCATCATTTGCTTGTCGAGTACATTTTTAGAATGATGTATACCTGGTGTGTCAACCAAAACAATCTGATAATTATCTCCGTTAACAATTCCTAAAATATTATCTCGCGTCGTCTGTGGTTTTGAAGAAATTATCGCCACCTTCTCGCCTACCAGTGCATTGACAAGACTACTTTTACCTGCGTTAGCTCGTCCAACAATTGCTACATACCCTGCTTTAAACATCGCCCTTCCTTTTTATATTCAGCTTGTCCAATATCTCTTTTGCTGTAGATTGCATTAGCTTTTCGTCGTTCTCTTTGATGTGGTCATATCCTAGCACGTGTAAAAGTCCATGAAGAGCTAAAAAGGCAACTTCTCTTTTAGTGCTGTGACCATATTCTTTTGCCTGTCTCTTTGCCACATTTTTGCAAATTACGACATCACCTATGTAAAGGGTTCCATCAGGAGAAAACTCCTGGGTGAAATCCTGCAATTTTTGTGGATATACTATATCAAGCATTGGAAAGGATAGAACATCGGTAACTTTATCTACCTTTCTATACTCATTATTTAGCTTTTTTATGTTTTTCTCGTCAGTAAATGATACCGAAATTATTGCATCTTCCGTATCATTTTTAGTGTAATTTAGTGCAAAATCATATAATTTTGTTATCATCCCTCTGTATCTCAGTGGAACTTTTTCAAAATTAATCTTCATTTATCCTCCTATGTTTTTACTGATTGTCAAGAGAAAATTTACAACATGACAACCGCCTGCCTCGTTTAACGTATAGTTTTCTTCTATTATTATGTCATTTTCCTCCAAAAAAATCAAGGCTTTTGCCCTAGCTTTTTCAATTATTTCATCTTTTACGTCTTCAAAATTTTCAGTTACCTCTTTTGTTTCAACTTCGTAATATATAGTTCTATTTAAAGTAAAAGGCAAAATCAAATTTTTAGTAAGCTCGCGAGCTGTGTTCTCGACATCATAATCGGTAAACTCAACCTCAGTTTTATTCTCATAAATCACAAGCCCGCCTAGGCAAACTTGATTTTTAATAATAGTTTTTCCCGTCCTTACTCGTTCTATACGGTAATCATAATGAGTGACTGTCTCGTTTATCCACACATTTGCAAGTATCTCAGCTTTTGCCTCCACTGCATGACGTTCTCCATCAGAGTCGGTTGTATAAGGATATACCAAAACATCGCCCTTACGTACAATATCACCTTCATTTACATTTAGTGTGCCCTGGACTAGATTAATCTTGGTAATAAGTCCATCGTACGAACTGACTATGGGCTGAAAATCACCTTCCATTTCATTGGGCAAAACCGCTTGATTTATATTTATAACCAAGCTTTGACCAATAATAGCTACGCTTATCGAACTTACAAAATCAAAATTGTTTCTAATATCAAGCTCGAGGTCCTCTGTTGATATCTTACTTTTGAAGTGGCTTGGAAGATTTTCCTCCACAAAGTCCTTTATAGTCTCAATTTGTCCGTTTTCTGCTCCCCAAACTTCCACTTTAAGTACAAAGTTGTATTGCAGTAGATAAAAGGCTAAAACTATTATAAGACCTGCTATTATGCCATAGCTTTTAAGCAAATTTTTTGTGCTATAAAAAAGCCCTCTATGTGCTACCATGAGCACTTCAAAACCCTTGTTTTCTAAATGGACTTCTACTGACTTTGCATGTTTAAAATCTACCTCAAACTCACTTAAGTTCTGCTCCTGCCGTCTATAGTTGTATACTTTAACATTTTTTGATATCTCGTTTAACGCTCTCTCTTGGTTTAGTCCTTTAACTTTAAGCTTGCTTCTATTTTTAAACATTAAAATATCTCCATCTTGGTTATCTTACCCTGCAAAAGAAGGGTATTTTCTGTAAGCTCATTTAAAATTATGTCCTGTCCTTCCACAACCACTCTGCCCTTTTTGATTTTAAAGGCAACCATTTCTTTGGTGATTATGGTCACGCCTTGATGTCCCTCTACGTAAAGCAACTTCCCAGAGATATTTATTATGTTGTAGTCATTGAGCAAATTATGGTCAAGATTAACTTTGCTTTTTATCTCATCAAAAAAATTAAACACATACCCCTCCAATGTAAGATATGCGTTTAACTTGATATTTAATATTGCTTAGCATGGTTTTCTTTTAACTATTTGCCCAGGATTTTATCTCGGCAAGCGTGGCTCGCTCGCCTCCATATGCTAGCCAAGATAGTCCTGCTGGAACTGGGACTGATAGATAGTCTACTATTACATAGTTTGTCTCTGTTGTATCTGAGTAGCCGGTAAAGGTATAACCCTTTACGCCGTTTATTTTGTACACACAGC
>CAKNIB010000006.1 GCA_930979925.1 uncultured Clostridia bacterium | reverse complement strand
AGCGTGGGCAGAGCGAGCGTGGCGTAAGCCGTGCGAGCGGAGTGAGCGGAGCGATCGATGTTGCATAAAAGCCTGTGCAAATTTTAACTACGGCGAAAGAGTGTCAAGGATATAGCGACGCCTTAACGTTAATAAAATGGAATTTGTTTTAAAACAGCATATACACATAAAGTAAACACGAAATGAAAAGAATAAACAAAAAGACGCAGGCAAAAATTGCCCGCGTCTTTTATATTGCATAGTGAAAATTTAATTATAATGTCTTATAATCATTAATTATTCTGCGTCTGCTGTTTCGTCAGTTGTGTCGTCAGCTTTTAGGCTATCAATAGCTTCTTGAAGGTTCTTTATGTCTTCCTTTATCTCTGCGTTTTGAGTTGTGAGAAGGTTGAATATCTTCTCAAGAAGTGGATAACGGTCTTCGTTCTTTTCCATAACCTCTTCGCAGTGTTGTACTGAAAGTTTAAGTCCATCGTAAAGATCAAGGTCTTCAGCAAGCTTCTTTGCCTTCTCTTCGTCAAGGTCTGCGTAGTTGTTTACGCCATAGAGTACTGTCTTTTGTTTAGCAACAAGAGCCTCTTTTCTTTGAAGTTTCTTCTTATCACTTTCAAGAGTTCTCTTAATTCTTCTAAGAGGTATAAACTCTTTCTTACATTGACGAAGTTCTTTCTCGTTTGCCTTAAGTCTATCTTGCTCCTCTGCAAGTTTGCTTTCGAGCTCTTCAAGAGTCATAGCGTTTGCAAGAGCGTTGACATCTGTTTTAGCTTGCTCAAACGTTTCCTCTGTTGTGGCTGGAACAGCTGGTTGCTCTTCAACATTAGTCTCTTCTGTATCTTGCTCAGTAGTCTCTTCTGGTTGCTCCTCGGTAAGATCAACTGTCTCTTCCTCTTCAAGCTTCTCTTCTTCCTCTTCTTGAGCGTTTTGCATTCTTGCAAGTCTCTCCATAAGCTCTTGTCTGCGTTGTTTGATAAAGTCAGCGGTGTCGTCTTCCTCTTCAGTCTCTTCAGCTGGCTCTTCCTCTTGAGCAGGCTCCTCTGCCTCTTCTTCAACGGTTTCAGGCTCTTCAATTTGTTCTTCTGGCTCTTCTTCTACTTCTTGTTCGTCCTCATTTGGGTTGTAGTTCTCAACTACTGCACCATTATAAAGGATTGTAGCAACTTCTGGGTCCTTCTTAAGTTCGTCAGATTTCTCAAGAGCGTCAATTCTTTTCTTAAGCTCTTCAGTCTCTTCTGCCTGCTTCTTATTGATGGCATCCTCGTCTTTCTTCTTGTGAGAAAGGCTCATGAAAAGGTCACCCATAAAATAGAGCAAAAATCCTCCTGCTACGATAATTCCAAGAACAACAACCACGGTAATAATTACTGAACTCATAATTTTCACTTCCTTTTCTTAGATTTTTTGGCTTTTTTTGCTTTAAACCGACTGCTTTTTTTTGGTGGAGACGGCGGGAATTGAACCCGCTTCCGAAAAACTTGTTCAAAACTTTTCTACATGTTTAGTTTATGTTAAATTTTCATTATTAATCTCTACATAAACAAAATCCATTAATAACTAGTCTTTTTGTTTATAAATAGACTTAAGACTTCATCTATTTACAGAGCGCCGTGTTTGAACCCTTAATGAAAACTGGCGAATTTTTCAATCGGGCAAGTCAAAACTTATATTGACTTAGAGTTTTTGTTCGCGTTAGGCAGCACAAGCAAGGCTTGCGTTGTTCATACGAACTACATTGTTTTCGTTTGCGTTTATTTTCGCGTGTCCCTGTTTAGGTGTGGAAACCACCACATGCTTTACATTTTGACCAATGCTCCCCGTCGAAACCAATAACGCCCCCAAGCGCTAAGGGTTTTAATAGTTTTTAAGCACTCGATCAAGGTCCCTACGGATTGCCTTGTCCTTAAGAACCTGCCTCTTATCATAAAGTTTTTTACCCTTTGCAAGTCCGATTTCAACTTTAGCTTTGCCTTTACTCATATATACCTTTGTAGGCACTATAGAATAACCTTTCTCTAAAGTCTGTCTTTCAAGTTTTAAAATCTCGTCTTTATGTAAGAGTAACTTTCTTGTACGCTTGGTCTCGCTATCAAGTGGGCTTGAGTTTTCAGTCGGTGCAATGTAGCAGTTTTTAAGTAGAGCCTCGCCATTTTTAATTACAACATAGCTATCACTTAAACTAACTTTGCCGTTTGCTACCGATTTAATCTCGCCACCTTTAAGCTCAATACCAGCTTCAAGTAAGTCTGAAACGAAGAAATTGTGAAACGCTTTTTTATTATTAGTTATTATCCTCATCTCGCCTCCTATTATAACACTGATTTAATCGTTTTTCAATACCTTATTTAAAAAAAATTGATAAAAACCCATATTTTTTGCAATTTTTTAGTAAAAAACGCGCAAAAAGTGCCATTTTTGTTAAAAATTAACAAAATTGCGTGATTTCACTGCAAATAAGGTATCACTTTTATTATATACTATTTTTAATTAAAAACATACTAATTTTAGATAAAAATCAAAAAAAGTGAAGGCATATATAGATTATTTTGTCTTCACTTTTTTATTGTTTGCAAGAAAAACTCAAATAGAATGAGGCTTCACCCAAAAATTGACAACTTTTTGAAAGTGCTATACTGGGTTAAGCGTTTTTCTTATTTTACAAATTTTATAAACTCAAAATCAATCTTTCTGGTGTAAATGTTTGAGGCTGTAAGTCTTACCTGCACTCTATCTCCAACAGAAAAACTCATCTTTTGTCCTTTTAGTTTTAGCTGTTTTTCAAATAGTAAGAAACCGCTATCTGGGAGATCTTCGACTTTGACAAGTCCCTCGACAGTGTTGTCAAGCTCGACAAAGAAACCAAAGTTTGTTACTGAAGATACCGTGCCAACAAACTCCTCGCCCACTTTATCTTTCATAAGATATGCTTTCCAAAGGTCATCAACCTCACGCTCGCACTTGTCGGCGTTCTTCTCGGTTATGCTTGATTGTTCGCCTGCTTCAAAGGCAAATGAGTCAAGCTCTTCTTTACGCTCGCTAGACAATTGTTTATGAAGAGTTTCTTTTATAATGCGGTGGATTGTAAGGTCAGGGTAGCGTCTAATTGGACTGGTAAAGTGGCAATAATATTTTAATGCTAAGCCAAAGTGTCCTAGGCAGTTGTTTGTGTATCTTGCCTTTTGCATGGAGCGAAGGATAACCTTGTTTACCGTTTCAGTATAGCTTTGTCCGCTTGAGAGTTTGATTAGGTCTTGATAATAACTTGGAGTTATCTCCTGTGGGATTGCTGGTACTTTTATGCCAAGGCCTTTCATATATTCGATAACGCTCTCTACCTTCTCTTTTCTTGGGCTTTCATGCACGCGGTAGACGAAAGGTATCTCTCGGTCGCAAAATTCTTTGGCCACCGTTTGATTGGCAAGTACCATAAAGTCCTCTATAAGTCGATAAGCGTCATTGCGTTCGCGTTTGGTAAAATCGACCGCCATGCCTTGATCGTCAAATATAAACTGCACTTCTGGCACTTCAAAGTCAAGAGAGCCAGCCGCTGTCTTCTTTTCCTGTATTTTTTTAGAGATTTGGTGCATCATGACAAGCTGTTCTTTGACGCTTTCTGTCTTTTCGTCTGCTGGCTGGTCGCAAAGAACCTTATATACATTTGTATAATTTAGTCTTGCCTTACTTTTTATAACACTTTCACAAATTTTGTGTGATACTACATTTGCATCTTCGTCAAGTTTCATAATGCAGGAAAGTGTTAAACGCTCTACCCCTTCATTTAAAGAACAAATGCCGTTTGAAAGCTCTTTTGGTAGCATTGGCAAAACTGAGGTTGGAAAGTAAACGCTGGTTCCACGGTTAAACGCCTCTTCGTCAAGAAGTGTATCATATTTTACATACTCGCCAACGTCTGCTATATGCACGCCGAGAATATATCCGTCTTCGCATTTTTCAATAGAGACCGCGTCGTCAAGGTCTTTTGCGTCCTCACCATCTATTGTGAAGGTAACTAGGTTTGTTAGGTCTAGTCTTCCCTTCTTCTGCGATGGGAGCACCTCCTGAGGTAGAGCTAAAGCCTCATTGAGTACCTCTTGCGGAAAGGTTTCATAAAGTCCATGGTCGCGGATGATTGAAAGTTCGCAAGCTTTGACATCGTCGCTTTTACCAAGAACTTCTTCAACGCTACCTGAAAACTTGTCGTTGTGTCTAATAAGATTGATAACTACTCTATCATCTTCGTTTATTTTTAGCTGACCTTTTATAAGCCTTATTTTAAATGGGATATGGTTGTTATCTGGGTCTAAAAAGTAATTTGAGCCTATCTTCTCTACAACGCCAACCAATCTTTTAACAGGTCTAAAGATTGACACTACCTGCCCGTCAGTGCCTTCCTCTGTTTGAGAGAGTGTTCTTACAATAATACCGTCGCCGTCAATTGCGTTATTAGTCATGTTTGATGGCAAGAATATATCCTCATTGTCTGAACCATCAATTTCACAAAAACCAAAACCTTTAGCGTTGCCTATAAATGTGCCACGGACAAAGTTTTTTGAAGGCACAACTGTGTATTTATCCTTACGCTCACGGTATATTTTGCCTTCTTCCTCTAGTTTTTTAAAACCTTTTTTAACTTCGTCTATTGAGTAGTTATAAGTATTCGAAATAAAATAAAAAAGATTGTCTAGCTTTTTAAAAACCAAACCATCTTTCTGTAAAACTTCTAAAATCTTATTTTTTACCTGCATATTTATTCCTATCTAAGAAAGAGTTCGCTGACAAAAAATAGTATAATACATACAAAGATTATAACTGCCATAGATATGGTAATTCTTTTCAAAATACTATCGCGCGATGCACCTTTGTTTTGAGAATAGTAGCTCTCCTGTGATGCTCCAGTAAAAGCATCCAAGCTTTTTGATGAGTCGTTAGCCTGCATAAGTGTTGTAATTATCATGACAATAGCACAAGCTATGATAATACCAAATAAAACATATCTAAATATTGGTAAAAAGCTTGCCCAAAAATCATTTACAAGTTCGCCGTCAAGTAGCATAGAAATATTGGTCATTTTATCTCTCCTTTATCTCAAAGTTAGTATTGTGCAGAACCATATAGTAAAAAGTATAAAAATTATACAAAATATGATCTGAAACCATTTGATTTTAATCTTTGTTTTGTTGATTGATGCTCTTAAAATATTTTGTAGCAGGAAAAGCGCAATTGCAGCAAAGACAAGAGTTAGAATTATAAGCCAAGTCTCGCCTAAGCCATCATAGATCGCCCTACCCCAATCATCAAACCAATTGCAAAGTAAACTATTCATGCATACCTCTCTTCTTAATATAATAGCATATCTTTATAATTAAATCAATAGTCTGACGAAAAAAAGAGCACAACTACTTAATAATTATAATCATTTTTAAAATTTAGTCAAACAATTATTTGTAGTTTTTGTTCTATTTTTTATTTTTTTATAAATTTAAAGGAAAAAATCGGCAAATTATCCTAAAAAACAAAAAAGCCCCTTGGGTAAAGGAGCTTTTTTATTAAGTTTAAACGTTAAGCAAACGCATAATTCGGCCGTTTACGATCATGAGAATAAGGTCAACAAGCCATATAATCCAGAATCCTAGGAATATACGGAGAATACCTGCAACAATCTTACCCTCTGAAATTCTTGTAACAACACCAAGAATCCAAGCGGTAACAGGAATTATTGCAAGGATTATGCTAACTAGTCTTCCCCAGCCAAAATAATCTTTACCTGATTTTGCCATATCGCCCTCCTAAGTTTATTATACTATAAATTATTTTTTATATCAATTAATTTTTTAATATTTTTAATTATTTTTGTCGTTTTCTTATTTGTCTTATAAGGTTATATCAAATATGTCATCAAAATCAATCTTGGTATGTTCTATTTCAAGACAATGTTGTTCTATAAGCACTTTTGCCTTGCCTGTGATTTCTTTATAATGTCCGTCATTATAATATTTGACTGTGACTATATCATTTTTATTTAGATTTAATAGTTTTTTTGAAATTTCTGTAGCTTTTTCTTCTGAAAGCTCACCTTTTGAAACCCTCTCATGTTCGTATTCCTTCATGCGGATGGCATTTTTAAGACCTTTTAAAGTATCAAATGGCATAAACTGTTTGGCGCGCTCTGACCTTGGCATTTTAGCTCTCTCCACTGTTGTGTCCTCCTATAAGTTTATTCCTTTCCCTAAGCGTTGCATTCTCTTGTAAGTCCATACCTCGAAGTACTGCATTTTTACCATATTTATCTTGCAATTTTAATACGCTCTCTACAAGTTTTTTCTCTTTTTTGACCTTCTCGACACTAGTAAAGAAATCATAACTCTCATGCTCGCTACTTCTTAAATCGGCAAAGTCAAAGCCTATTCGTCTTATTGGTCTATCTCTGCTAGCAATGTCATCAAACAGATCCTCAGCAACTTTTTCAATAAAAGAATAAAGATTAGTCATCTCGCTCATACGTCTAGAGCCCTTTACAATTTCTTTGTTTTTATCTCCATATCCTATATATAAATGCAATAGTTGTGTAACATAGCCATCTCTATAAAGACGATAACAGCCTGACTGTATCATCTCCTTCATAACTAGTTTTGCATCCTCAAAATTGTAATTTTTTGGCAATATTTGCATGTTTGATATGGACTTTTTCTTGGTTTTGTAGTTTTTTATATCTTCAATGGTACAACTTTCCTTACCCCATGCGTGATCAATGAGGAGTTCTGCGTTTATGCCAAATTCCTTGTAAAGCATATCCTCATTTGCATGAGCAAGGTCTTGCATCGTAAAAATATTATGGCGAGCAAGACGAGAGGCTGTGCCTGTTGATATTCCCCAAAAATCAGTGATGGGCGTGTGTTTCCATAGGTTTTGTCTGTACTTTTCTTCTGTAAGCCAGCCTATAAAATCTGGGCTATGTTTGGCTGTTATGTCTAAGGCTATCTTTGCTAGATACATATTGCTACCAATACCTGCCGTTGATGGAATATGTAGTTTCTCTTTAATCTCGCCCATTAGTTTTTGAGCAAAAGCTTTAGCGCGGATTTTATACATTTTTAGATAGTCAGTAGCATCAATAAAGCACTCGTCGATAGAATAGACATGGATATCATTTTTATCAATATATTTAAGGTAAATGCCATATATTTCGGCTGTATACTCAATATACTTGCGCATTCGAGGTTTTGCGATGATATACTTAATATTTTTTGGTATTTCAAAAAGGCGACAACGATTTTTTACGCCTTGTGCTTTCATTTTTGGCGAGACCGCAAGACATATTCCGCCCTCACCTCTGCTCTCATCGGCAACAACAAGATTGGTTTCAAATGGATCTAGTCCACGCTCGGCGCACTCAACAGAGGCGAAAAATGTTTTCATGTCAATGACAAAAAATACCCGTTGTTTTTCTGACATAATAGGTTATTTCACCTGATCAATCATTTTAGCATGCTCTGTAAAATATATAGTCTGCTCGCCAAGAAGAGGCGATGCGATTTTAATAAGTTCAAACCTATCTTTAGAACATACTATTTTATTTTGGCAGTTGTCTAAAATATAGCCGAATTCGCCATCTTTATACACTTGTTCCATTTTTTCTAAGTCTTCAGCCACTATAATAAAGTGCATTTTTCTACTTTTTCCCAAAATTAGCAATTTTGATAATATGCTAATATTTAAGTTTTGTGGGTTAAAAATTACTACAAAAACAGACTTTTTAACCTTATTAAAATCACTGCGAGAAGCTACAAGCTCTTTTAGATAGTTTTCAATATAATTTGGATCATCATTTTTTGGCAAAATATAACCATAAATAGATTTATCTAAATAGTCGTCGATGGATTGCACGTCACGCAGATAATCTGCAAGATAATTATTAATTACACTTACATCTAAAGGAGTGTCAACAAACAGTAGCGATGGTTTTTCTTTAGACTGACTACAAAGGTATGCTAGGTCGGACAAATATTTATCTATGCTATTATACATAAGTTGCCCTGGTTTGTCATTCTCTTCATTATATTTTTTATCAACATAAATTAAAAGATTGCCAAACTTTTTTGCAAAATAAAAATTGCCATCATATGAGTCTCGCACAAATGTCTCACAAGGCTTGTCTTTGTATAGATAATCACCTTCAAAATTAAAGTTTTTTATCTTTTCATTAGATATCTTTGTTATTAATTCTTTTTCTTTATTCTTTTTTCTACCGAACATAATCCCCTCCTATATAGTTCTTATTAATACTTTATCAAATTTTTCCATTTAAAGCAAATATTTAGACAAATTTTAACAACAATACAAACATTTGCGTTTGGCGCGAGGAAAGAAAATTTTGAGCGATAAGAATTTGCTTATAATTTAAATCCTTATATAAAGTCGCGCTAAATGCGTGCAACGCAAGCATTTACGTCTGGCGCAAGAATTCACCCCAAAAATCTTACGATTTTCGGGGAACCCCGAAAGAGAAAAAACAAGCGCCACCGCCGTAACGCCTCGCTTATAAGCGAGGCTAGGCAGAAGCGCGGTTTTTTCTCTGTGGAGCAGGCAACGGGAATCGGACCCGCGAATTACGCTTGGGAAGCGTACATTTTACCACTAAATTATGCCTGCAAAAGCACGATAGTTAAATATTATCACAAAGAACAAAAAATCGCAAACATTTTTATCAAAATCGCAGGTTTATCACTTTGATTTTTAAAATAACTTGCGCCTGCTCATTATTTTGTGTATAATATATTACGATTACGAGATGTAGCGCAGTTGGTAGCGCGCACGGTTCGGGACCGTGAGGCCGTGGGTTCGAAACCCGCCATCTCGACCAAATGGACTAAAAATGAACGAGGCTTGCTTAAATTCCCGCATTTAATAATGCGGGAATTTAATTTGCAGAAACAATGGTGATTGTTTCTGCATAAAAAGGTCAATATTTTTATTGACCTTTTTGCAAGCCTCGTATAGTCTCAATACACTTAACAAAAGCTTTCAAATACTACTCAACGGTTACACTTTTCGCAAGATTCCTTGGCATGTCAGGGTTATTCCCTTTTTCTATAGCTGTAAAATATGCAAGTTTTTGTAAAGGTAAAATCATCTGCAATGATTGAAACTCCTTTGAAGTCTTTTTAACCTCTATCACATAATCAAAGTTTTCCTTTATATCCTTATCAATTTGAAGAGATGTGAAAAGAATTAGTTTGCCTCCCCTTGATTTAATCTCATATGCATTATTAAGCGTTTTGTTAAAAAGTTTTTCATCAGTTGCTATAACAATCACTGGGACACTTGAGTCAATAAGTGCTATTACGCCGTGTTTTAACTCACCACTTGATTCTGCAGTAGAAAAGATATATGTTATCTCTTTAAGTTTTAATGAAGCCTCTTTGGCTGTTATGTAATCAACACCTCTACCTATGAAAAATACTTTATCATATTTTACAAGGTTTTTTGCAAGAGGTTTTAATATATTATCATCACCAAAATCAATCTGTCGCTTAAAGTTTTGCAAAGGTAAGATATAATCTTTACCTTTTAAGAAAGTGGTTATTATATAAAAGATTAAACATTGAGCAAAATACGCCTTTGTTGACGCCACAGCTTTCTCTTGTCCTGCACAAATTGGAAAGCAAATGTCTGAAAGTCTTGCAATAGTACTATACTCGGTGTTTGTGATTGAGACAATCTTTCCGCCCTTTTCTTTGCAAAACTCCAAAACTGACAGAGTATCTGCTGTCTCGCCCGATTGAGAGATAAATATACATAAGCTTTTATCGTCTATATTTAAATTTTTATATCTAAACTCGCTTGCAATTTCGCAAAACACGTCCACATTAAAAGCCTCACGAAGATAATATCCTCCGATAAGCCCAGCATGGTAGGCTGTTCCACAACCAACAAGATAAATTCTATCAAACTCATAGTTTTTTAAGAGTTTGAGTTTATTTATTATCTCCTCCTGTTTGTACCTTTCTATAATATTCTCTAGTGCTATACGGCTTTGATAAATTTCTTTTATCATAAAATGGTCATAACCTGTTTTTTCTTCATAAGACACTTTAAAATCAAGTTTTGTGATGTATTTTTCTATTTTTTCATTGTTTTTGTTATAAAAAACTGCCTCTTTTTTATTAATTCTGCCATATTCTCCATCTTCTAAAGTATAGTACTCAGTAAGAATTCCTACAAAACAAGATGGGTCACTTGCTACCATTGCTTGACTGCCATCAAAGCCTACATAAAGCGGGCTTTTATTTTTAACAAAATATATGCTGTCGCTATCTTTAGCAATTAATGCAAGAGCGTATGAGCCCTGTAATTTACCTAAAACCCTTCTCAAGCTTTTTATATCAAGTCTATCAAAGCATTTAGCAATTACCTCGCTGTCTGTCTGTCCGTAAAAATATTTGCCCTCTTTAGACAACTCGGCTTTTAAATCTTCAAAGTTCTCAAGTATTCCGTTGTGTACTAGTGCGACATTTCCGTTCGATGAAAAATGCGGATGACAATTTTCTATGCATATCTTTCCATGAGTTGCCCAGCGAGTATGAGCTATACCCATGCCTAAATCGTCGTTAAATTTTAAAGTTTTCTTCAAATTTTCTACCTTTCCAGTAGCCTTATATGTAACAAATTCGCCTCCACGATTTATTGTCATACCAGCCGAGTCATAGCCTCTATACTCTAGTCTTTCAAGTCCTTGGAGTAAATTTTCTTCCACTTTTTCACCAATATAACCTATTATTCCACACATGATAGCCTCCTAAAATAAAGACATAAAAGCCTTTAGAATATTCTATGAACAAAAAATAATTGTGTTAAAAAGGCAACAAAAGGTATTTATTTTCATAAAAATTAATGTATCTTTGAAAAGGAGAAAAATGACAAAATTTTTAAATAAAAAGAGCTGTTTTATAGGCAAAAATGTTAAAATTGGCAAAAATGTTGTAATTTATGAAAATAATCACATAGAAGGAAGCTGTCAAATTGGCGACAATGTTACTCTGCTGCCCGGAAACTTTATTGTTGATAGTAATATTTGTGATGATACAATATTACATGCAAGCGTCATTGAAAAAAGTGAGATAAAAAGTGGGGCATTTATTGGACCATACGCAAGAATTAGACCGGGCTCGGTGATAGAAAAAGAATGCAAAGTTGGCAATTTTGTAGAGATAAAAAATAGTAATATTGGTGCTAATTCAAAGATAAGTCACCTTGCCTATGTCGGAGATAGTGATATCGGCGAGAATTGTAATATCGGCTGTGGAGTAATTTTTGCAAATTATAACGGCAAAGAAAAAAATCGTTGCAAAGTCGGCAACCATGTATTTATTGGCTCTAATAGCAACATTATTGCGCCTGTAATAATAGAAGATGATAGTTATATTTGTGCAGGGACCACTGTTACAAATAAAGTAAATAGTGGCGATTTTGTTATTGGTAGAGCAAGGCAAGAAAATAAAGAAAATAAGGCAAATAAATATTGGTAAAAATTAAAAATTTAATTTATTAAATATTAAAATAAATTAATTAAATAAAAAATAATATATTTTACATATATTTTTTACATTTTTAATTTTTATTTTTTAAAAATAAATTATTATATTTTTTAATTTAATTAATTCTACATATTTTTACATAATTTTTGTTAATTTTTTGTTAATTTTTAATTTAGGAGGGAAAAATGGGAATTTATTTTGGAACTGATGGACTGCGTGGTATCTATGGCGAAGAGGTTACGCCAAGTATTGCTTTTAAATGTGGTAACAGCCTAAGTAGATATTGCGAAAATAAAAAGGTAGTAATAGGAAAAGACCCGAGGGTTACCGGAGACATTCTAGCGCTCTCTATGGCTAACGGGCTTATGCAAAATGGAGTGGATGTTATTGATGTTGGTATGGTTACAACTCCTGCGGTTGCGTTTTTAACAAGGTCACTAGGCTGTGACTTTGGAGTGGTTATTAGTGCTAGTCACAACCCTCCTGTCTATAACGGGATAAAAATTTTTGACAGTCAGGGCTACAAAATTTCTGAAGAGACAGAGAATAGCATTGAGCGTAAATTTATGTTTCCTGTGAGCGTGCCCTATTATAAGGTTGGAAGATACAAGTTTAGACCTAACCTTTTACAAAAATATTTGCAAAACGTGACAGAAAGTATTGATGATTTAAAAGGGCTCAAAATTGTAATTGATTGTGGCAATGGTGCGGCAAGCAAAATGGCTAAAGAGGTTTTTAAAAATCTAAATGCAAGTGTTGTTATGGCAAATTTTAAAACGGATGGGCTTAGCATTAATGATAACTGTGGCGCACTCTACCCTGAGGGCATGGCAAGGCTAGTGAAAAAAGAAGGCGCTGACCTTGGGTTGTCTTTTGATGGTGATGCCGATAGAATAATAGCTTGTGACGAAAATGGAAGGCTTCTTGATGGTGATGACATATTATTTATCCTTGCAAATTTTTACAAAAGCACAAATAATTTTGTAGTGGGAACGTCGCTTTCCAACAAAGGTTTTGAAAATGCCTTAGTTAAAAAAGGTATTACCTTGCTTAGAGCCGATGTTGGAGATAAGTATGTTATAGAGATTATGAAAAACAAAAACATACTGCTTGGTGGTGAGCCTTCAGGACACATAATAGTAAAAACATATAGCACGACTGGTGACGGACTCCTTACAGGGCTGTTACTTGCAAATACAATTAAAAAATCGGGCAAACCGATTTCTAAACTTGTAACATATAAAAAATATCCTCAAATTAATATAAATGTACCTGTCATTGACAAATACCGAATTTTAAATTCTGACAAATTATCAGGTGAAATATTAAATCTTCAGCAAGTTTTTAAAAATAAAGGACGTGTACTTGTCAGAGCAAGCGGAACTGAGAGCAAAGTGCGAATTATGTGTGAGCACATAAATAAATCACTTGCCCTTCGCTCGGCTGTCACCCTTGAAAACATAGTCAAAGAGATTAATGAAAAGATGATGAGGTAGAGTTTACTATGGAGCGAAAGAGACTGTCCTCACTTAAATCAATCATATAAGGCAAGTTTGAAAAATGTGATTTATGAGTATCAAAAAATATTTATTCTCATACTTTTTAAATAAAAAAAAGCGAGGAAGTGTTTTATTCACCCCTCGCTTTTGTCGTGTTTTAATCTATTAAATATTTTTTCTTTTTGTTTTATAGTGGTAGGTCCTTCTTGTCAAAGCGGAAGCCGCCGATTATAAAGGTCACTACGCCTATTGCAAGAAGAATACCAAATTTCCATAGGTATGACAGTGTGCCTGACATTATGGACACAGTGTCGTATAGAGTAATTACTGATAGGTAGTTAAAGAAATTCATTGCTGATATTCTCATAGCGGATGGGACTACGCTTGAGCCAAATAGTCCAAGGATAGTACATACAAGTGAGAAGATTGTAATTCCACCGCCGACGCCAAGTGAGTATTTTGCTCTGTTAAATAATGCCGAGCACATAAAGCAAAAGCCTGCAATAGCAAACATGGTGAGGAATGCTCCTAAGTTAAAGAGAAGTATCTGTCCATAATTGATTGCAAAAGAGTTTCCGCCTGAAATCCAAACGGCTATTACGCTTGTAACTGTAAGAAGAGCAAACATAGCAAAGAGTGACACAATCAAATAGGTCATTTGTGTGACGGTAACTGTGCGCCTCTTGGTTGGAGTTGAAAGTACATATGCCATTGAGCCTGAGTCAACTTGACCTGCAAGCAAGCCGTTTGCTGTCATGATTACAAACACCATAGGAAGAAGTAGTCCGGCAATTCTATAGAATATTGAGCCGATAATAAGGCTATAAATATCCATATTGCCTAGTTCGCTTAGTGCCTCAGATACCTTTTCTGGTATTTGGTCGGTAATACTAGCACAAGCCTCTGTCCTTGCCTGTTCTTGTGCGCCTTCAACATCTCCAAGCTCGTCAAGCCAAAGCTCATAAGTGCTTATTGCTGTATTTGATAAGACCTTGACAACAACTGCGTATTGTTCTGCTGTAGAAGTGGCTTCCTCTTCTTCCATTCCTCCTGCTATGAGCTGATTGTAATAGGTATAATTTGTTACATCATACAACATATTATTTATACCAGTCATAGCGCTTTCTTTGTATGGCGTGCGGTCAAACTCCCCTTCTGGCACTTGATAAGATGCCATAGCGTTTGTGATAAGCTCTTCCATTTTTTCTGCCGAATAGGTAGCGCTCTCGTCGTTTGAGCCTTCCTGAGAAAGATTTAGCTCATACGCGCTAGTATAAACATAATTTAAAAATGATGTTCTTAAAATATTTTGAAATTTGGTTAAAAAGTCAGGTTCTGTTGGCGAGGTTGTATATACTGGGTTATCATAAACCCTATATATTTCCATAACAAAATCTATGCCCTGCTCTTGGCTTATAGAGACGCCAAGCTGAGAGGTTATTCCGCCCCAAATTAAAGGATTTGTAACTATGGATGTTGCGGTATCCCTTCTAATCTCTTCAAGAGCTGTCTCGTCAAGTTCTTCTAAATTATTCTCCGTTTTATAGCTTTCCTTATTTGTATTGTACTGATTGATTAAAATCCCATAAGCGGTTTGAGCCATGTCGGCATCTAGAGATTGAAGAGTTCCTTCAAGTTCTATCGAGGTAAGATAAAGTTCGTAGCCATCAACTGCATTCTCTTTTAAATAGGACTCTTGGTCTGCCTGAGTAAAGACGTCTTTCAGCGAGTCTCTTATGTCATTTATACCTAAGTTGCCAAGCACAATGATAACAATAGCGAGCATTACGCATGTTGAAAGAGTTACTGACACCCATTTCACCCAGTTTGCCTTCATTGACTGCTTAAATAGCGCTTTACTAAACATTGTCTACCTCCTTTTTCTCCTGTTTTTCTGCTTTTTTAGCCTCTTTTTTGTGAGTTTTTATCTCTTTTTTCTCAGCTTTAACCTTTGGTTTGTTAAAAAATTTCTCGTTCTTTTCAGACTGATTTTCCTTTTTCTCTTCCTTTTTGTGCTCGCGTTTTATCTGTTTTTGCTCCGTTCTCGTGAGCTCCTCCTGAGGCTTTGGATGCGCCTCCTCTTCCTTTTTGATTGCATCTAAACGTGCATATTCCTTTGCAAGCACCTCTTTAAAATGCTTTTCTAGGTTATATTTGACTTCTGCTATAAACTTTAAAGTATAATTTTTCAAAGTATCAAACAATCTATTAAGATTTTTATCATAAACTTTAATAGTAACCTGATTGTACTTCTCTTGGTCTCGCACTATTTCATATTTTAGTCTCTTAAATTTGAGGTAATCTTCGCGAGTTGTGAATTCCACCTTGAACGTCTTATATGGCAGATTGTTTATTTCGCTCATATCGGCGATATCGATAATCCTCCCATCAAAGATAAGTGCCACGCGGTCGCAAACATCTTCAAGCTCGTCAAACATCTGGCTACTCATAAAGATTGTCTTGCCCTTTGATTTTTCTTCTTGCAAAAGCTCAATAAAAGTCTCTCGCATAAGTGGGTCGAGTCCGGTGCTTGGCTCATCAAGAATTAATATATCCTTATCCGCCATAAAAGCTGCAACAATCGCTGTCTTTTGTTTCATACCCTTGCTCATGCGTTTGAGATTGGCTGAGGTATCAAGTTGTAATTTTTCAACAAGATAATTTATTCTATTTGTATCTTTTAAGCCTAAGAGCTCGGCTTGAGCCTTCAAAAATGTGGTACCATCGCGAAGGTCTGGAAAGGCTATTTCGCCTGGAACATACTCAACATATTTTTTAATCTCTGGAGAGTCCTTCCACGCGTCTAGTCCTAGTACGGTCACCTGCCCTGACTGAGCCTTTAAAAAGCCCATAATATGTCTTATCGTGGTAGTCTTTCCACTGCCATTTGTGCCTACAAAGCCAAAGGTTTCGCCCTTTTTGACCTCAAAGGAAAGGTCAAAAATTCCTCTACCTTCGCCATAATCTTTTGTTAGATGCTCGACGGTTATTACACTATCCATTAGAAAGCACCTCCAAATTTTTTATCCTCTTTATAGAATTGCATAAAGTAATCTTCCAAAGTGTATTTTACTTGGGTAAAAGACTGTACGCTATAATCACTAAGCGCCATTGTAAGTTTGTTTATATCCTTATCGTTGACAGCAATAACAACCCTATTATTCTCTTGGTCAACCGTTCTAATTGCAATATGTTTAATATTGATGGTATTTTTACGTAATTTTGGATAAAGTGAGGTAAACTTTTCTAGTTCCTCCTTGTTTTTAAAAATAACTTCAAAATTCTTGTTTTCATTGTGGGTGATATCGCTTGTATCAAACTCTGAAACAATTTTGCCATCTTTGATAATAGCAATACGGTCGCAAGTTGCCTCGACCTCATTAAACATATGTGATGAAAGTAGAATAGTTTTGCCTCTTTTCTTCTCTAGCTTTACAAAGTCAATAAAGGTTTGTTGCATAACTGGGTCTAGTCCGCTTGTAGGCTCGTCTAGAATAAGCACTTCAGGGTCATGCATAAAGGCGGTTACAATGGCAAGTTTACGTTTGTCGCCTAGGCTCATCTTCTTTGTCTCGCCTGATGGGTCAAGCTTAAACATATCAAGAAGTTGCTCTAGTCTTTCCTTGTTCTCAACCTTTCTAAGGCTCCACATCATCTTGATAAACTCCCAGCCTGTCAGCCCTTCTGGAAGAGCTATTTCTCCTGGTAAGTAACCTACTCTATCAAGTATTTTATAGTAATTTTTGAAGGACTCAAGTTCAAATACTGAGGTGTTACCAGACTGAGCACTAGAAAAGCCCATAATATGTCTAATAGTGGTAGATTTGCCGGCGCCGTTTGGACCTAAAAAGCCAAAGACTTCCCCCTTCTTTACTGTAAATGAAACATCAAAAACCCCTCTACCATGGCCATAGTCTTGGGTCAATTTATCTACAACTATTATATTGTCTTTTTCCATATAGCTTCCTCCATGAGAGAATACCTGTCATTAATATGCGCAAACTTTGTTTAAATATTATATCAAATAAAATTACAAAACACAAATATTTGCAAGCAAAATTTAAATTATGTATAAATTAAAAAAAATACCATCTTAAAGATAGTATTTTCACGCTAATCCATGCTTAGCAGTTGCAAATTTTCTATTGCCATCACAAACAAGTTATAACTAATATATGGCAATTCTTTGGTTTCAAGCAAAAGGCTACCTTCGTCAAGGGTAACGCCAAGAGGAGAAAGCAACGCTTGGGCTTTTGTGATAAAATTTTTGTCCTGGGATTTTTCCAAAGCTTCAAGAGTGTAGCCAAAGTCGGCAAAATAGCATTTATCGTCAATCTTAACAAGGTAAATTGGAAGGCTTTCCATCTCGCAAGTTATTACAAGTCCGCTTTCTATAAAATATTTATCTTGACCTAGTTTTTTTATTTTATCATTGCCTAGATAGTTTGATAACTCTTTTATTACCTTTTCCATGTCTCCTCCTATCTTGTCTCATTTTGAAGGTAGTCGCCTTCAATTACATACTTAGGCTTATACTCTTTTTCTATTGTCTTATCTTTATTGTTGCTTATCTTGTTTACAACTTCCGTTGCTGTTATAACCTCTATTTGCGAGAGCATTTCAAGTTTTCTTAAGTCGGTGGTATCAATCCTCTCTTCATATAAAAACTGCAAAAACTGAAGAGAGGTTATTAGTTTTTTAAAACTTTGTTCTCCCCCTCCGACGGTTTTTTGTGGGTAGTACAATTTAAATTTACGTTTGAGCTCGCTTGCATAGTCTATAGCGAATTGGTCGACATCGTTTGTATAGTTATCAAGAAGCTTGTCCACAGGGGTCATGCTATAGGTCTTTCTATTTAATTTTGCATGCAAAAATGGCATATTATAATGCAAATTCTTGCTACTTAGCTCTTCAATCTTGTCTTGTGAAAGGCTGTCAAGCTCCAAAAGATACTTGATTAGATGTTTGCAATCAATTGCATTGCATCTGCCCGTCTTCCACTTGATATGACGATTGGCGTCTCTAAATTTTTTGATACATAAAAGGTTGTCATCCTCGTTTTGAAAGTGAAAATGTGGGTTTTCTGCCTCAAGTCCATAGACCGATTGTCTCTTATCGCTACCTACATAAATATTTTTATGCGTTTTTGACGAGCTATCATATCTTAAAAACATATGGCTTTTATTGCTAGAGCCCTCTAAGAGCACATACATTGAGATAGTTAAGGTTCTATCGTAAAGAGTTGGCAAATAAACCATTCTCTCTTTTTCTTCTGGAGTGGCATTTCTTTTGTACTCCCTGACAAGTTTGAAGTTGACAGGCGTGAAAGTCAAGGTTGTAACCTTTGAAAACAATATTTTTTCATCTTTTGACATATAAAACTTGGCGTCATTTGAGTTTTCTTTTTTCTTTCTTTTTAAATCTTCATTTGTAAACTGAAAGTTATTTTTAAAGCTATAAATAGGAGCGCTATAATCATAGTGGTCGATATATATTGGTGTCTTTTCCTGTCTTTGAAGCTCTTGATAATCACTATCATGCAAAATAAATGGTATGTATTGCCATTTTCTCTCTATAAAATCAGAAGTGCTGAAATCAGCAAAAACATCAGCTAAGACTGTTTTTACATAAACACCGCTCTCATCTGCTGACAAGTTGTACCTTTTTATGTTCTCTTTTATCGCTTCTTTTACCATTGGTTTAACCTGTTGAGGAGGCAATTTTAGTTTGTCTATAGCCATGGTAAGACCATAAAGTGATAATGGAGGGTTATCCGTGGTCAAAAATGCTTCTATCTCTGATTGAAGTGGGCTGTTTTGTGGACGTTTTGTCTTCTTTTGTGCTGTTTTCGGAGCAAGTGAGTCTTTGTTATGTAAATTTTTCATAAATTCCTCTTTTCTATTTTAAGTTTACCATATCTTTCCAAGATATTCAATAATTATTAGAAAAAAAATTTTAATCTTAATAAAATTTATTTTTAATATTTTTTATTTTTCACAATATGTGCTATAATAAACATATATTTCTAACATTTTTCAACATTATTGTGCTAAAAACTGCACAGAATAAGTACGATGGAGTAAAATATGAAAATTGTTATTGTTTGTGATATACTTGGTAAGAAAAATAACGGCACTAGTATGGCCTCATATAATCTAATAAATTTTTTAAAAGCTAAAGGTCATGAGGTCAAAGTAATCTGCTGTGACCTTGACGAAAATGAGAATAAAGAAGGGTTTATATTGCTTAACAAAATCAATCTTGGTCCGCTTAATAAAATTGTCAAAAGAAACGGTGTTGCCCTGCCACGTAGGGATAAAAAGGTTATCACTGAGGCTATAAAAGGTTGTGATATTGTGCATATTATGATGCCTTTTCCGGTAGGTGTCACTGCCTGCAGAATTGCAAAGAAGCTAGGCAAGCCTGTAACTGCTGGTTTCCACTGCCAGGCAGAGCTTATATCAAGCCATCTTGGTCTTATGAACTGCAAGCCTTTTAACGACCTGATATACAAGCTCTTCTATAAAAGATTGTATCAATATTGCGATGCAGTACATTATCCGACAAAGTTTATCTGTGATGTTTTTGAAAAAATTGTAGGCCCGACCAAGCACTATATCATAAGTAATGGTGTAAACGAGTATATGGTAAGTAAAGAGTGCGAAAAACCGGAAGAATTTAAAGATAAATTTGTCATTTTAAGTACTGGTAGGCTATGCAAAGAAAAGTCGCATATGGTGCTCTTTAAAGCAGTGGCTCTTTCAAAGCATAACAAGGACCTGCAAATTATCGTTGCAGGTCAAGGGCCTCTTCTTGAAAGGCTAGAGCGATTTGCAGAAAATAAAATTGCAAATAAACCTATTATAAAGTATTTTTCTAGAAGTGAAATGGTTGACCTTGTAAATTTTGCCGACCTTTATGTCCACCCTGCTGAGGCTGAGCTTGAAGGAATCGCCTGTCTTGAGGCAGTAGTTTGTGGGCTTGTGCCTGTAGTGTCAAACTCTGAGCGTTCAGCAACCAAAGATTTTGCAATTACTAACAACAACATTTTTAAGTGTAATGACCCGCAGGACCTTGCAGACAAAATCAATTTTTGGTTTGAGCATCCTGAAGAAAAACTTAAGTACAAAAACAAGTACATTGAATTTGGTGAAAAGTTTAATCAAGAAGAATGTATGAACAGAATGGAAGAGATGTTTAAAGAAACTTTAAATAAGCGAATTTAAAACACTTTATAGGAGAAAAAATGAAAGTTACAATCGTTGGCAATATGTGCACTTGGACAAAGGAGTTATCAACAAGCTACATTTTAAACGATGATATGCTGATTGACTTGCCACAAGGCTCTTTTAAAACGCTATATAATGACTATGATTTAAACAAAATTGACTATCTTTTAATAACTCACTTTCATAGTGACCACTTTGCAGATATACACCTTCTTTTAGATATATTCTTCAAAAGATTTGACAATAAAAAGTTGACTATCCTTGCGCCTAAGGGTTGCAAAGAGCGTATTGTACAAATGTTAAAGCTTTTTGAGGTCGGTTATATTGAAAAGTATCTTGATGATAGTGTCACCTTTTTAGATTTAACCGACAGAGCTACCTATAAGCTAGATCCATATAAAATTAAAGCGTTTAAAATGCAACACAAGTCACTTGATGCCTATGGTTTTATAATAAGTGATGGCAAAGTCAAAGTAGGTTTTTCTGGAGACAGCATTATGTGCAATAGTGTGCACAAAATATTAAAGCATTCTCAGGTTGCCTTTATTGACGGCGCATCAGTAGAGCCTAACAACAGTCACCTAACAGTAAAAGAGGTTGAGGACTTAAGTAAAGAATATAGTGAGGTCAAAATCTACCCTGTGCATCTTTCTTACAAATCTCAAGAAGAACTTGAAAAAACAGGCCTTGAAAAAACTTATCCTGGTCAAGTGGTTGAAATAGATTAAATTTAAATTTGATTGCGGTTAATTTATATATAATTCTCTTTTCCACTTATTTAAAAACAATATATTTACATAAAAATGCAGACACAAAAGTCTGCATTTTTTAATCCTGTTTTATTATTAAGCTGCTTGTGATAATGTGAGAGATAGTGTCACATTATTTACATCAACACTGCTATCATTTGTATTTAATGTGATATAGAAGTTTATTGTTGATAATGCATCAACTGTTATGTCTTCCATAAGTGAGTAGGTTTGTTGGCTTCCTTCATTTATAGTATAGTTAATATTACTTGCCAAATTTTCGGTAGCAAGGTCATCAATTCTTGCTGTCATTGCTCGAGTGCTACTATTATTTGTAATAGTAAACTGTAGTGTTATTGGATTTTCTCCGTCAAAGCCATACTGGATATTTTGAAAAGTTGTTTCATCTACTGTTGTAGCATCAAATGAAGTGCTACCTATGCTGATATTTCCAGTTGTGTCGAATGCGCCACTTATATAACCATTGATTGTTGCTTGAGCGTCCATAACCATTATAGATGCTGAAAGGTTTATATTGCTATCGGCTGTATCTTCTAGTTTGACTGTAGTTGTATAAGTATAAACGCCATATGGGAAGCCTAAAATATACAATATATCTTCTACGCCCATTGCTGTATCAAATGGAGCTGGAAGAGGAGAGCCAGATGCAGCAGCTAATGCTACATTATCCTGCATTGCTCTTCTTAATACAATTGTAACTTCTGCCGAAGTATCGTTCTGGCTTAGCACTTGTACGTCAAGGATACCAAAACGTCCTTCATATCTACTACCTATAATATTAGAAATTTCATTTTGCAGCGAGCCATCGCTGTACAAGATTTGGTCAGAATAAATTGTATCTATTGCTTTAATTTCTTCAACAAATGTATCTTTGTCAAAGGTCATATCCTCTATTTGTAGTTGAGAGCCACCTGCTCCACCCTGTTTTGTATAGAGGTTTTCAACTCCGATAGCTGTTAGGTGTTGTTCATTGTAGATGCCAAGAATGCTTTCATTATTTTCATTTACATAATCGCCAAGCTCGCCTTCAGTTGACTGAGCTCTAGCAACAACTGCGTAGTCAAATTCTGTAAACTTAATAGCAAGATGAGTTGAGTTCTCGCCAAAAAGAAGGTTATCAAGTTTTAATATTGATGCAATATCAAAAGAACTGTCACCTGCGTCAGTTGTATCATCTGATGCAAGTAAGTTTGAAAGTAAGTCTCTATAGTCTTGCAATTTTAACATTAAGCCATAATCTGCGCTATATGTTAAGTTATTTGTTACAACACCATCTGTGTCTATAGATGGAAGAAGAGTTTCTAATACAGAATATATTATTGAGTTTGCATCCTCGCCACCTACAAGTCTGGTGATTATATCAAGAACAAAACCAAATGAAATTGTTTGTGCTACTGGAGCTTGAGTCTCTTTATTAGAAAGTGTGGTTGCGTTTAATTGTCTTGAGCTAATAGTTGTTGCCTCATCTGAAGGTTGACTTTCTGCTACGCTACTCATATATGCTATAAATGTAGGAATATCAAAAACGGTATTTAAAATATAATCTTGAGTTAAGTCAACAGTCATAGGCATGCCAAACATGCTAACCGAATAGTGTATGCTTGGGTTATAAAGAGAAGCAAAAACAAACAATTTTGCGCCGTACTTTTCTGTATCCATATAGATATTTAGGTAATCGTCAACTATATCTTGCTCAACGACACTAGAAGTATCTGCGTCATCAATATAGTGTCCTGTCAAGTCAGAATTTTCTTTATCTAATGATATTCTGAGAGAAAGCATACCTAGATTTGCCCAATCTATCTTTGTAACGTCAAGTGAGCCATCCTCGCCTCTAGCATTTGTTATTGCTAATGGATTGATGTCTGTATATAAATCAACGTTATACAAATCAATTCTATCTAAAATTGTAGAAAGATCATCTCCGCTTTGAGTCTCATTTAAGAAAGCAAACTCTCCGCCTACATGCATATTTAAAAGATTAATTGCGTCTGGGAAGATAGCAATCTCAGAGCGGTCTATTGCGTTTGCGATTGGTGCAAAACCCATATTAAGCTCATTTATTGTGAGATTTACATCAGTCTTACCTATTGTAACTACCTCGCCTACGTTTATTTTATAGTCATCTGCTATTTTAAATGCTACATCTATATTATCAACAACCTCTTCTCCGTTAAGTTCCTCATAATTTACGTTGAGGTCAAGGGTGATTGATGGAAGGAGGCTGTTTGGATATTCGCTTGTAAAGATACCAAGTACTGAAGAAATTATCTCTGAAGCCTGTTCGCCTAAATTTAAGTTTCCAAGAAGGTCGTTTAAGTTTTTAAGCATTACGCCAAGTCTTAAGCTTAAAGATGAGGTACTTGCATCATTTGCTGCTGATTCATAAAAGCCTTGTGCATTTGTTATACCAAGTACTGAGTCAATAACGCTATAAACTAAGTTTGCAGTTTCGCTATCTAAAGCGCCGTTTAATACATTGCGTACCGACCAGGTATATGGAGAAAGTTCGCCAATACCAGTAAATACACTTGAAAGAGAAGGAACTACTATGGTCTTGGTATTTCCTAAAAGGTTTATATAAAGATTGGCATCAAGTCCATTATCAACATAGTAAGCGCCAAGCATATTCATGCCTGAAGCGTGCTCTTTAGCTGTAAGATAAAGCTCATTGCCTCTGCCCTCAAAGTTAAAGAAGCCACCTGCTGAAATGTCAAGATTCATATTAATATCACCGTATGCAAAATTGAGTGTTATATCACCGGAGAAGTTAAAGTAATCTTGCTGTGAAGCTATACCATTTTTATATGTATTATAAACACCGTTTAAAAGTCTATCAAGTGAGTTAATGGCAGATGATGCAAATACTGCTGTGTAAACAGGAGCGTCATCATCAATAACATAACTTAGCTCTTGTGAAACTGGCTTGTCTGCAAGCTGACCATCTACGCTTTCATACCAGCCTACAAATTCATTCCACTTATTTGGCTGTGCGGTTAGCGTTCTTGTTCCATCCTCATTTTTTGTAACTGTGACTGAGCCCTGTCCGTCAATTTTATATGGGTCGTCCTTAATAAGAAAAACGCAAAGCAAAGTGACAAGCAGTATAACGGCAACTGCTGCACAAACTAAAGAAATAATTATCTTTGTTTTCTTAGTCATAATATCCTCCTAACCTTGATAATTAAGGTTTATTAGTATGATGTTTATAGGTTTTATTGCATCTGCATTTGCAATAACTTGGTCGCGAATAGCACCTAAAGTTTCTATACTCATAACCACATCATACACATTGACCTTTATAAATTTATGTGTAGTATCAATACCATTATAGAAAAATTCGTCATTTAAGTCAACTATTAAAGCAGAGTTATCTTCGCTAAACTGATATTCTCCTATTCCATTTCTTGTAAAGCAAAAAAGGTTAAATGTATTGCTGCTACCCTGAGTGTTTAAAATATTAGATCTGCCCTCATTTATTGCTTGATACATTTCGCTTTCATTTGCCGTGCCATAATATGGTTGCATAAGCTCAGCTGACATTGCAGTGATTGCTGTATTTATTATTCCAGACAACCCGCCACCAAAGACATTTGCTATTCCACCAGTTGCCATTATCTCTGCATTTACATAAAGACCGCTTCCATCAATAATGTTATCACAAATGATATTGCCTAAAATGATAAATTTATTATTTTCGTTTCTATAAATACCGGCTAGGTCTGTATCGGTTGCACTGCATGAAAATGGAGAACCACCAACCGTACCTATGTTTACATCACCTGCTGATATCTTTGAGCCCATACATCTTACGCCATCACCAAAGAGGTCAAAAAGAGTTACATCCTCTATGGCTGCTCTAGGATTTTGAATGCCTAGTGCTATTTCATCAATGCAATGCTCAAAGCTAATTCCACATGTAAATTGTGAGATTGTTACATTTTTTACTACTGGCACGCAATAAGTATAAGCTGTGTTTCCGTCAGGAGTGATTGAGTTTGTTGCACTAAAGTTTAGCGCCCACTTATAGCCAGTCTCGGTAAAATAATCGGTATCTGCTGATGTTAGATGATTATTTACTTCCTCTTCGCTGTCACCTTTATATTTAGCAAATTCTTCAAGGCTAAGCATACCAACATTACCAACTATCTCTAAATCTTGTAAAAGAACATTATATGGTGTGGTATTGTCGTTACTATAAAAGTTTAAGAAGCAACTGCCACCATAATCTAGACCTTTCTTAGCCATTTCGGCGTCGGTAAGTTGAGAAGACAGGTCAATTTTAAAGCCATTACCATTTATTGTTTTGTCGCCATAGGCATTTACTACTTCGCTTCCGCCTTCAAAGAATATATCGCATGTTAGATTGACAACGGCTTCCTCTCTTGGCGAAAGGGCTGAGATAAATTCCTCTTTTGTTGAAACGTTTGTGCCATTATTTATGCTTAAAGTCATTTTTGGGCTTTGCACCTCTACTGCACATCCCGAAAGAGACTCAAAGTATATCTCATAGTCACCTATTGTGTTGATTGTAAGTTCTTTTCCATCATAAGAAATGTCTTGAGAGCCGTTCTCTAACCTCCATACGCCATCTTCACTTAAAAAGGTTGCGTTTAGTGTGCCTGAAACCATCATCTTAAGGTCTTCGCTACCATGTGAGTTTATAATAGATGGAGAAAACTCAATTGCCTGAGAATGAGCGTAGTTATAATCTGCCACCTCTCTAAAGTTTTCAGGGAGTCTAACTTGGTCTGGAGTCATGTTAACAGTAACTGTCAGTTGTTGCTCCTCAAAATTTTTATATTTAGCAGAGATTGTTGCACTTCCGCTATTTAATGCTTCTATATGGTTGTTATCTATAATTCTTATAACATCCTCGCCTTCTGCAACTGTCAAAGTTGGAAGGTTTGTGGTTATCTGTCTAAAATCATCTCCGACATAGGCACTAATATAAATAGATTGTGAAAGGCTATCTATACTTGAGTCTATAGTAAGAGAAGAATTGTTAAACATAAATCCGCTTATCATGTTATCAGTAAGTGCGGTCACTGTTATTTCAAACGGCTCGGAATAAACCTCGCCCATTTTAGCGCAAACTCTTATTTTATCACCTGTTTGAGCGTTGCCGTTTATTGACAGTCTATTGCCATCGATTATGCTTGCTTTGTCTTGACCTTCTACTATTGTATACTCGAGTGGTCGTGTGGCATTTGTTGGAAGGTATGTAGCTGAAAGAGCGATAATTTCACTTGAGTAAAAGACATCTTGGTCTATGTTAAGAAAAATCTCGTTTGCCTCAATGTGCGCAACTGAAAAAGTCAAGATGTTACTTATAACCTCTCCATATGTAGCGTAAAGAGTTATTGTTTGACCAGGCTGTGCGTCGTCGTTTATCTTTAGCGAGCTACCCATAATAGTAACGTCGCTATTGCCGTTTGTAACGACAAGGGTTATATTGTTTTCGTCAAATTCTACGTTTGCTTCAATCGTCAGGTTAACTATTTCTCTTGGAGAATATGAAAGTTTACTGCTGTTTGTAAGCGATAGTCTTAACTCTGTTACTTCTTTATCGCCACAACCTACTAAAAGAACTGCAAAAAGAGCTATTGCAATAATAAGAAAAGCTTTTAATAGGCTTGCTGATTTAATCTTTATCATTATCTTCTCCTTTTAAGCTTACACAAATCTAAATATTGCTTCGTCATAGTTGAGTGTTTCATTGCTATTATCTGCAATTATATAAAATCTTACTCGGGCAACCCCAACTCCATTACATGTAAGGATGCTACCCTCTATAGTACCACTTCCTCCCGTTTTTTCAAAATAAATTTGCTCTCTTTGATAATTTACTAGGAAGTTGATTAAGTCAATGCTTCCGATTGGCACTGTGATTGTGTCTTCTACAAATCGCACACCACTATCTGTAACTGTGACAGTGCAACTTGCACTAAGTCCGTCTCTTGAAGTTGCATATATTGTCGTCTGTCCTATTCCATTAAATGAAAGTGTAGCTGACCTGCCCTGTCCGTTAACTGAAACAATGTTTGTATCGCTTGACTGCCAAGTAATATACTGAGTCTCAGTTGATGGCTGAGCCAAAGCGGTTATAATAGCATTGCAACCAAGGTAACCGTTGAGCGAGGTGTGAGAAAGAGTTATATTGGTCGAGCCACTTGAGCGGACATTAATTGTAAGTCTTGCCTCAATGTTATTTATTGAAGAAATCACTATATCTGTTTGACCTACGCTATTTCCTGTGATTACGCCTTGGCCGTTTACTGAGCATATATCAGCGTTCTCCGACCTAAAAGTTACATTTTTATTGGTTGCAAGGCTTGGGCCTACAACATAATTGAGAGTTTCCGTCTGATCTACATATATTGACATTGAGTCTATTCTCTTGCCATCTTCGTCGACAAAGTACACTTCGCTGACATCTACATATTCAACCGAACCATAAATTCTGCCTGTTATTGCAATTATCACAACAAGCACAAGTGGCAGGAGTACTAAGATGGAAATTATCGCTTTTTTCATGTTAACACTCCACCTTTTGATAGATTTTATTGATACGCAAATGATAGTAAATCATTATGGCTATTGTGTAGAGAGAAACCGAACCTATTAATATATACCATGGCAGCTCTGTGTGAGATGTTGGAGCAAAAACTACAACTATAATAAACATCAAAAAGGCAAAAATAAGCCCAAGAACCATTGAAATTTTTGTGCTTTTTGACATTTTTTCTATATCATTTGAGTCAAACCAGTCGAGAACTGGCTTTTTTAGGTCAATCAGCACGCTTGTGATAATATGACCAAGTGACATAATAGCTACGGCGATTGTTGTAAGAATATTGTATAAAATTGGGATGTCGGTAAAAATTGCTGTAAAAATTGCTGTAATTATTAGTGCGCCATAGGTGAAAAACAAATTAAATACTATTTTAGCATTTGTTTGCAGTCTTGGTGAAGCTGGAGACAATTTAGATATGTAAAAATTACCACCCTCTCTTGATATTGCTGTTGCGCTAACTATGTTTGATAGCATGGCAAGTATTGCAACAACTAGGACATGGCTTGCAACTATCATTGCCTGACCTGTTTGATTGACAGTGATACTTAGTAACATTTTATCATACAAAAGCACAATAAAAGGCATTAAAATTGTAAAGATAAAATACTGGAAAACATTGCCGGGCTCGCGGAAGATTGTATAGGTCTCCTTGCGAAGAATGCTTTTGAAAGGTGGTTCAATATAATCCTTGCCGCGGCGAGCTTTTGTAGTTGTCTCGCTATTTTTCATAGCTAGGTTAAAATAGAACTTTTTAACTATTAATACTGTTAGGACAAACATGATGGCAGTGACTGCGATTATAACTATATCCTTCCACCACCAGCCAGTCTCTGCCAAGATACCCTCTGCCATAAACCTAAATACACCACTATAGACTGAAATACGCGCTATTATGTCGTTAATATTTGATAAAATTGTCGATTGTTTGCCAGAAAAGTCTATGCTTGAGGTAAATGAAATGATTAAATACATATATAACCCAACAAGCACAGCAACGACTACCACGAGGACAACGCTTGACCAAACAGGATACTTTTTAAGTTTATTTGATATGTACATAATTGGTATTGAGAAAAAGCCTGCAAAAACAAGTGACATAAGTGGAAGCAAAAATAAAAATAGCAAGCAAAGAAAATAATAGCCAATATTTACATTAGAAACAAAGCTATACATTATAAATATAGGTGTGGTATAAAGAGTATTTGCAACAAGCTCGTTAAAATATAGAACCATCAATTTTGAAATAAATACTTGATTGTGGCTACATGGAAGGCTCATTAAAAGGTCGTTTTCTTTGCTGTGATATAAATTCTTTATAATAGAGCCAAGAGCTATTACAAAAGACAAAATTTGAGTAAACATCAAAAGAACTGCAAAAAGATTGGTATCTACTGCAAGACCAATACCATTAAACCTTATAAAAGCGTAAATTAGTCCTACCGAGGCGCCTGCGATAATAGCCAAATACAAAAAGATTGTAAGTAGCACTTTCCACCACTTACCACTTCTAAATATATTCATCTTTTCATCTATTTGTAGTTTAAATAGTTTTAAGATGGTAGGCATTGTTCCTCCGGTAAAATTTTAGTTAATTTTAAAAAAATAAGCTTTTTTCTTGAAAAAATTGTTTATTTTTGGTCTTTTTTCTTAATTTTTTCTGATTTTTTAGTCTTTGAAGCTTTTTCTTTTGTTCTTTTTTCTATCTTCGTTATTTTAAAATCTTCAGTTTTTATTCCTTCCTCTTTATTGTCAACATCTACATCCCTAGGCGGTATATATATCGTTTCAGCACTTTCTTCTGATGTAAGTTTGACAAAAATTTCCTCTAGGCTTTGTCCGCTCTCTTTAAGTTTGTGAAGGTCAATAACGCCAACTAAATAGCCTTTATTAAGCACGCCAACGCGGTCGCAAAGACTTTCAACAACCTCTAGTATATGACTACTAAAGAATACAGTGTTGCCCTCTTGTGCGTGTTTGCGCATAATCTTTTTAAGCTCTATACCACTTTGTGGGTCAAGACCAAGAAGAGGCTCGTCTAGAACCCAAAGTTTTGGTTTATGTACAAGTCCTGCTATGACATTTATCTTTTGTTTCATACCATGGCTGTAACTTTTGATTGGGCGGTCATAGGCAAATGATAAATTAAAAGCCTCAAGAAGCTCAGAGACAACTTTATCTCTCTCCTCTTTTGGAGTGTTATATAAATTTGCTATATGATTGACGTATTCTCGTCCTGTAAGTCTTTCAAAGACCGCATGGTTATCAGATATGTAGGCAAGTTTTAATTTCGCTTCGCTTGGGTTTTCTTTTAAACTTATCCCATCAATAAAAACATCCCCTATTTCAAAAGGAAGAATACCACAAATACATTTTATTGTTGTAGTTTTTCCGGCACCGTTAGAGCCTAAAAAACCAAAAATTTCACCGTCATTTACCTCAAAAGATATATTTTTGACGGTGGGATTATTAGAATCGCCATATGTTTTTACTAGATTTACAACTTTAAGCATTTGATTTATCCTTATAATTATTATTCTATTTTTGTTTTGATATATGTACATACCTACATATCTTTATAAAATTCTTTTATAATGTATAATAAAAATTTATTTTTGTCAACTAAAAGCAAGTTGCGTCAAAATAAAGAGTAAAAGAAAAAAGGACTTAGATATAAAGTCCTTAATTTCCGTCATAATTAATCTATTAAAGCTTTCCACTCTGCCATCATCTTCTTTAAATAATCAAAGCATGACGAGAAAGTTTTGGCGTCTAATAGGTCGCAACCAGAATTTTGCAAAATTTTTAATGGTTTTTCACTACAACCTGCTGATAAAAACTTAATATAATCAGAGCGTGCATCCTTATCATTTGATAATATCCTGTTTGTAAATGTTATAGCCGAAATCATGCCTGTTGCATATTTGTAAACATAAAACGCTCTAAAGAAATGAGGTATTCTTGCCCACTCGTACCTTATTTCTTTGATAAGTTTGACTGGTCCAAAGTACTTCATGGCAAGAAAATAGTATGTTTCGCATAGTCTATCCTTGGTTAGAGGCTCGCCCTCTTCGCAAAGAGAGTGCACTTTCTCTTCAAACTCGGCAAACATGGTCTGTCTAAAGATACTACCTTTGACCTCATCAAATAGTTTGTTATAAAGAGCTATTTTTTCTTCCTTACTCTTAGCAACCGACAAAAGATAGTTTATCAGTAGCATTTCATTGGTAGTCGATGCGATTTCTGCCAAGAATATTGGATAATTTGATTTTTGATAAACTTGGGTCTTGTCAGAATAATAGCTGTGCATTGCGTGGCCGAGCTCATGTGCGAGAGTAAAAATCGAGTCAAGGTCGCCCTCAAAGTTTGTCAGCACATATGGATGCACTCCATTTACACCTGTTTGATAGGCGCCTGATGCTTTGTCTTTGCTTGGATAAACATCTATCCAGCGCTCATTTTTTGCGCGGTCTATCAGTGCGACGTACTCCTCGCCTAGTGGGCTAACTGCCTTCTTTATTATCTCTATAGCCTCGTCATAAGTATATTTATGAGTTGTTGTGTGTCCGACATTTGCCATGTGGTCATAAACATACATGGTTTTTACGCCTAAGAGTTTTTGTTTGGTTTTAAAGTAGTCAAAAAGAACTGGGAGATTTTTACCAACCTCTTTTATCAGCATATCATAGACTTTTTTATCTATCTCTTCAGAAAGCAGTGCCGAGTCAAGTGCTGACTTGTATTTTCTAACTTTTGCAAAATAGCAATTAGATTTGACATCATTAATATAGTTATTTGCAAGCATATTGATATAATCGCCAAAAGTGCCATTGAGTTTGGTCATGGCAAGTCTGCGTAGCTTTCTATCATCACTTCTTACAAGATTTGTATATGTCGACTGATTTAGCTCATGCATTTTGCCTTTGCTATCTTTAATATTACCAAACTTAATATCAACATCGGCAAGAAGCTCCATATTTGACGAAAAACCAGAAAGAAAATTCATGCCAGAAAGCAATTTTTCTTCGCTTTTTGATAGCATATGTTTTTTGTCTCTTTTGATTTCTTCAAACATCCTATTATAATTTTCAAATTTTTTATCTTTTATAATATCATCTAGCATTGCGTTTGAAAGTTTACTAAGCTCAGAAGAGGCAAAAGAAGTCTCAATTGAAAAGATATTTAAAATATGAGACAACTTTTCACCCATCTCCTGTCTACTATCGTCAGACAAAACTTCGTCAGACCTAAGATGTGCGTACAAGGCAATGGGCTCGACAAACTTTGAAAACTCTTCGTCAAGTTTTAAAAATTCATAGATAGTCTCTTTATTGTTAAGTTTTCCTTCAAATGCCTTTAATTTTGGCAAATAATCATTAATTTTTTGTAGTTTTTTATAAAATTCTTCATCATTTTTACATAGTGGGGTTAAATCCCAGGTGTATTTCTCCTCAATTTCACTTCTATTTTTCATAAAAACTCCTATCTTAAAAAGTATTTGTCCATGTAAAATTTATTCCATGGTGCTGTCTCACTGTCGGGAGGACAGGCAAAAGTCATCTTTTGTTTGGTTGTTGGGTGGGTAAACTCAAGTCTTCCTGCCCACAAGCCTAAATTGTTAGATAGTTTCCTTTCTTTTCCATATTTATTGTCTCCATAAAGCGGACAATTAATACCAGCGAATTGCACCCTTATTTGATGAGACCTGCCCGTTTTTAATTTGACCTCAACAAGAGCTAAATTTTCATTTGTTTGCAATACTTTATAGCCAAGCTCTGCAAGCTTTGCACCGCTCTCGCTTTGCGGAACAATCTTTACAATGTTATTTTTTTCGTCTTTTTTAAGATAGTTTATTAAATTCCCACTCTTTTGTTGAGGAATTTTTGTTGTAACCGCGTAATATATCTTTTGCATCTGATTGTTTTTTATCTGTTCTGATAATCTTGACGCTGACTTTGAAGTGCGTGCAAAAACCATAATACCACCAGTTGGACGGTCAAGGCGGTGCACAAGCCCAATAAATGCCTCACCCTCTTTATTGTATTTCTTCTTTACATATTCTTTAACCATGCTGAGCATGTCTTTGTCGCCAGTAATGTCAGATTGTGATGGTACATTTTGAGGCTTTACCACAACAATTATTTGATTGTCCTCATATAAAACAATTAAATCTTGATTTTTGTCGTTTTTTAACGGTTTTTCATCGTTTTTTTGTGTTTTTTCTGTATTTTTTTGTATATTTTCATTAATTTTCTCTAAATTTTCCTTTAATTCCATATCTTTATTTTCCATATTTTCTTTTATTTCCATAATTTTAAACCTCTTGCTCCACAAGGAAGAACTATTGTCTCGTCTGTTGGCAGTCCTATTTCGTCAGCATCAATTCCACCACTTCCAAAGACCAATGTTAAGATATTGGCAAGCACGCTGGCTTGAAGCCCAGTAGTATATGAAGAGATTAGCACAAAAAGAGGATTTGGAGAGAGGACCTTTTTGGTAAGCTCGACAAAGTCAAAAAGGTTGTCTTCAAGCTTCCACATCTCGCCATTTGTGCCTCTACCATAACTTGGAGGGTCCATGATAATAGCGTCATAAAAATTGCCTCGTCTTATCTCTCTTTCTATAAACTTTTTGCAATCGTCTACTATATAGCGTATATTAGTGATACCATTTAATGAGGCGTTTTCTTTGGCGCGTTCCACCATGCCTTTACTGGCATCAACGTGAGTGACTTGTGCTCCTGCGCTTGCACAGACAACACTAGCTCCACCCGTATAAGCAAACAAGTTTAGCACCTTTATAGGACGATTTGCCTCTTTTATCGCCTTCATTATATCGTTCCAGTTGACAGCCTGCTCTGGAAAGAGCCCTGTATGTTTAAACCCCATTGGTTTTATAATAAACTTTAGTCCTCTCCAATTAATCGACCATCTCTCTGGAACATTTTTAAAAAACTGCCAGTTTCCACCACCCGAGCTAGAACGCAGGTAATGTCCGTCAAGTCCTGGGTACTTTGATAAGTCACTTTTTGCATGCCAAATAACTTGAGGGTCTGGGCGAAGCAAAATATAATCACCCCACTTTTCGAGTTTTTCGCCATCACCTGTTGCAATTACTTTATAATCTTTCCAATCGTTTGCTATTTTCATATAATATCCTTTGAAAACTATTATATCAAAACTTCGCCGTTTTTACAATTAAAATTAAACTATTTATGTTTTTGGTATTGACAAACAAAAATTATGTGATAAAATAGTCATATAAGGAGATTTTTATGGGAATTAATAATATCAGATTTGCAATGCTTGAAATTTATGATAAATATAAGCAAGGTAAAATCAGTCAAGAAGTGGCAGAATATTTTATCTCTCGTCTTGACAGCGTGCAAAGGGAAAAGAATGTGCAAAATTTGTCTCAAATAATCTATGATTGTGAACACGCTGATATAAATATAAATTTTGGGAATGGTGGCAAGTCATATATCTTTGAAGAAGAACACAGCAAGCTTGTTCGTGAGTTGTTCTTTATGGATCAAGGTGATAAATACCCTATATATCTTGGAGATATAATTAAGCTTAACAAAGAGGTTGAAAACGACCTTGAATACTTTTTAGAGCAAGGTGTTTATTTCCCTAGCGTTCCACGATTTCATTGGGGCGAACCTGACTTAGAAAATGACAAGCGAAGATTTAGACAATTGCCAATGGAAGAACTTAAAAAATATCAAAAATACATAAACGACCTTATCAATAGTCGCAGCGTTATGAAATATGGCAAAGACTGCCCTTACCACATTGAGCAAAAGAGATTTGAAGCTGAAATGTTTACAGAATGGCAAGTATATATGTTAAATAGACCAATGTTTTATAGAATTGATGCTTATAATCTTATTGACAGAAGTGGCAATGAAAACGACAAAGTAAGCGAAAATGAAGACGAAGAGCGAGAGTAATTTAGATTATAACTAAGATTTATATCTATTTCATAATTTTATAGAATTGATTAAATCCAACAAAAAAATCAGCAAAATTTCATTTTTTGCTGATTTTTTGTTTTAACTATTCGCCCAAGCTTTAATCTCGGCAAGAGTGGCTCGCTCTCCGCCATATGCTAGCCAAGATAGCCCTGCTGGAACTGGAGCTGATAGGTAGTCTGCTATCACAAAGTTTGTCTCTGTAGAGTCTGAGTAGCCAGTAAAGGCGTAACCCTTGACTCCATTTATTATATATACACAGCTCTCTATCCTTGGGTTTCCGCCTGAAAGTGCAACCGTCTCTACATCAGGGTCTTCTGCGGTAAATCTAAATACAACGCAGTCTGTTATCGTCACCGTGCTTTCCGCATAACCTATAAATATCCCAGAGTTTCTCATGCCTGTGAAAAATGGTGCGAGGGTTGCGTATATTGCGCTATTGGATATAACTGTATTTCCTTTTGCATAGCCTATTACCGTTCCTATATTATTAAAATTTAAGGTTTGTGTAATTTGGGCAAAAGTCCACCATATTCTTACGTATACTTTATTGATTCTTGCTCCATTCGTATACCCAAAGAGCCCAAACATATCTCTATCTGCATAAAAGGCAAAATTGTAATAGCCTATTTCAACGCTATATCCATTGCCATCATAACTGCCTCTAAACGGATAAGACTCAGTGCCTATTGGATACCATGCCGGCTCGGATGATGACTCTCCTCTACTTTGCTCCAAGCTTATATTTGCTGTCTGCCTGCATACCGCTGTTGTTTCTCGCCCTCTTGCAACCTCATAGGATAGCCAGCCGAGATGTTCGGGCTCTGATATCAAGTACGGTGAAGCGGTAGTTCCATTGCCTGATGGCTTTTCTGCGTACATATTCCATGTTTCATTCCAGTAAGCATAGAGGGTACTATCTCCCGCTATACCGTAAATGCTTGATGCAGTTTTCTTGTTTGAGCTTATGTTCCCAGGTTGTGTATACCACCCCCCAAAGACATAGTCGTTTCGTGTTGGTATTGGTAGTACTCCCCCGTTGTGATATCCATATGGCTGGTCATAGGTTACCTGAATGCTTGTTGGACTTACTGAGCCACCCTGTGGGTCAAAGGTTAAAGTGTATGTATTTGCTCGCCAGGTGGCTCTGAAAGATACATTACCATACATCCCATCAAGTGCCGTCCCTGCAGGATAAGTTGTTCCTACCCTCCAGTTGCCATTAGAAGCTGTACAATACCACCCGGTAAATGTATAGCCTGTCTTTGAAGGCTCTGGCAATGTTGTAGTACTTTCAGTATTATATGATGAAAAAGGATTTGATAACGTGCCACCATTTAGATCAAAATCTATGGTGTAGTTTATTGGATCCCAATTGGCTGCTAAGATTACTGTTCTTCCATCGGTAGAAGTCAATTTACTAAAAAATGTGGCTTTGGTTGTTCCGCTCGTCCATGAGGTTGTGCACGAGGTTGCACTGTCGCCTACTAATGCGGTATCATCTTTGTTGCTAGAGCTCCAGCCGGCAAAGTTGTATGCCGTCCTTGTTGGATTAGGCACATTGAATACCGTCAAATATGGGATATTACTTATTGTCCTGTTTGAAGTTACTCCATCGTTGTATTCTATTTGTACATCATACTGTATCTCTTCCCAGTTAGCAGTTAGGGTGACAGTTTGTCCATTTGAACCAAGGTCAGCAAAGTGGCTTGCATCTGTTGTAGACCCATCCCAATATACATTAGCTTTAGATGTACCTATTTTTGCATAGTTTCTATTTAGGTCAGCACTTGTCCAACCAGAAACGACATATCCTTCTTTTGCCCCCTCTGTCAAAAATTCATACGAAGTTCCCCAATCGCAATACAAAGTTTCTGATGTCACCCCGTCTAAGTTATAGTTAATGCTGTAAGTAAACATTCTTAAATATGGGTAATTATTGTTATAATTAGAGCTTAATCCCCATCTACTTGAAAAATCCCATTGACAGCTGTAATGCCAGTTTGATGTGTTGGTAAACCAAGATAAATCTGTAGGTCGAGATTGTGAAGAGGTGTAACATCTATATGTACCAGTAATACTTGATCCTGCTAGCTCGCCTGCAGTACTCTGAGTACCATAAATAGTGTAAACCTCTCCTAAATTAAAACAACTATAAATGGCATAATTAGACCATCCAACTATACCACCCAAATAATTACCATAAGAAGCACTCACCTCTCCTGAGTTAAAGCAATTACTTATAACGCGAAAAGTAAACTGACGCCAGTGATATCCTACTATTCCTCCTGCGTACACATTATCATTATTGGGTCCTATTCCAAGACACAGCATATCGCCTGAGTTATAACTATTATTAATTTCAGAAGTTTTACCTACTCCTACTATTCCACCAAACATTTTATCTGCAAGTATATTGCCTTCATTTGCACAGTATGAAACTGTTGCTCCATTTGTTCCCCCTACTATACCACCAACATGTCTTGTACTTATAATTGTACTATAATTAATACAATAATTAATTTCCATATTCCATGCTTCACCTGCTATCCCTCCTACATACTGAGAGTTTGAAGCATATATACCAGCTGTATTATAGCAATAATTCACAGATCCTCCAGACGTTCCTCCGGCAATACCGCCAATCTGACTGCTACTGCCAAACACAGCTAGTGTGCTTGCACAGCTTAAAATATCTGAGTCACCTGCAGATCCGACTATACCACCAGTATAGGTATAACCTTCAACGGAAATATCACTTATACAGTTTTGTATACTTGAGCTATTGGAATAACCTACAATGCCTCCAACATATTTATTCCCTAAAATGCTACCGCTAGTAAGTGAAAAATTTGATATATTCGCATCTTCTATATAACCAAATAGACCAACATAATCCGTCGAACTTGTATTGATATAAAGTCCTGAAATATTATAATAATCTCCATTATAATTACCTTTAAATCCCATAGCAGGAGCCCCTATTGGAGTCCAATAATGATCAGATAAGTCAATGTCCTGTGTCTGTCTAAAATATGTTCCAGAATAATTTGTTCCACTATATACCATGTAAGCAAGACCAGCAAGCTCCTCAGGAGTAGATATAAGGTAAGGAGAACTTTGAGTGCCACTACCTGCCCATTCGGTATCCGCATAAGAGCTCCACGAGCCAGTAGGCTCAGCATTAGACTTTGATTGTCTTGACGGAAAAGAAAAACTTGCTATTAAAAATGTTATTAATAACATTACCACTAAAAAATAATATTTTTTATCCAAAAGTTCTTTTAGCATTCCCTTCCCTATTATAATTTTTAAAAAAATTATTTATAACCTTATTTTAAACCATTTTACTCTATTTATTTTGTAAGTAGAAAAATAGTTTTCAGGTTTTTATAATTTATTTTACCGCTATTGCAAAATTTTTGTCAAGTAAATAACAATTTTGTTGCTAAATTTGACAAAAAATGCACTCTATGGTTATGATGTACTCTTAAAAAGTTAAAAAACTTTTTAAAGGTGCATTTCATTATTATAGAGTGCATTTTTATATTATATTTTTGCGATTTTGACTTCTACTTGTTTGCTGTTGTAGTCAAAGGTCATTGAGTGAGAGCCGGACGAGCCCTCTTTGACCTCATCACAAAGGGTACCCTTCTTAATTGCCCGCTCATATTTTAGTAGAAGGTCGATTAAAGTTTTATCGCCAGAGAGTTCTATCTTTATATGATTTACAACTTCAAAGTCGCTATCCTTTCGTAGTGATTGAATCTTACTTACAAATTCCTTAACCATGCCCTTTTCAAGTAAGTCTTGTGTAAGGTTAGTGTCTAGAACTACAGTAAGTTCTCCATTAGTCTCGCTTGAGTAGCCCTCTTTATTTTTAAGTCCGATTAAAAGGTCATCTTCAAAGAGTTCTACTTTTTGTCCGTCTACTTCAAACTCGAGAGCTCCGCCCTGTCGAACCTTGCCTACGTTTTCTGCACTACCAGCAGTTGTCAAATAGTTCTTTATTCCGCCGAGGAGTTTGCCATACTTTGGCCCAACTGTACGGAGTTGAGGTTTAAGCTCATAAGAAACATATTCGTCAGCGTTATGTAAGATTTCTATTGTCTCGACATTGAGCTCGTCTTTTATAAGTTCTTGGAGTTCTTTGTCTAGCTTGAGTTCCTTACTTGTGCAGACGATTACCTTTGAAAGTGGTTGACGATTTTTAACGTTACTTGCACTTCGACAAGCTCTGCCAAGGTTGACAATTTCAAGTACCTTATCCATACCTTCGTTGAGAGAGGTATCAATAAGGCTCTCGTCAGCCTCAGGGAAGGCGCAGAAATGTACGCTTTCTGGTGCCGACTTGTCAAGGCTACGAACAAGATTCTGATAAATTTCCTCTGCAATAAATGGCACAAAAGGTGCAATGAGTTTGCTTAAAGATACGAGTACTTCGTAAAGTGTTTTGTAGGCTGACTTTTTGTCATCGTTCTCTTCGCTACCCCAGAACCTTTCACGAGAACGTCTGATATACCAATTTGAAAGCTTATCAACAAACTCGCTTATAGCTCTAGCTGGAGTTTGCATATCGTATTTGTCAAGACACTCATCAACAGTCTTTATAAGCGCGTTAAAATCAGATAGTAACCACTTATCAAGGAAGGAAAGTTTGCAGTCTTTTAGGCTATACTTGCTTGGGTCAATCTGGTCAATTTCAGCATAGAGTACATAGAAGTAATATACATTCCAAAGGGTGCCCATAAATTTACGTTGGAGGTCAACAAGGTTTTCCTCTATAAATGGCAGGCCTTGAGCTGGGTTGCAACTTGAGAAGAAGTACCACCTAACACCATCAGCACCATATTTTGAAAGAACATCCCATGGGTCAACACCATTTTTTAAGCTCTTTGACATTTTAAGTCCGTGTTTGTCAAGTACAAGTCCCAAAACATTGCAGGCTTTATATGGAGCTTTGTCAAAAACGGCTGTGTTTACTGTGAGAAGTGTGTAGAACCAGCCTCTTGTTTGGTCTATTGCCTCGCTGATATAGTCGGCACAGAAAGCCTTCGCAAAGGTCTCTTTATTTTCAAACGGATAGTGATATTGTGCAAATGGCATAGAGCCCGAGTCAAACCAGCAGTCCATGACCTCGGGGGTTCTATGCATGGTTTTGCCACAAGTTGGGCAAGGGAAGGTGATTTTATCAAGGGTTGGCTTATGAAGGTCGAGCTCACCAGTGACGCCTGACAATTTTTTAAGCTCCTCAACGCTACCTATTACATGGATATGTCCGTTTTCACACTTCCAGAAAGGAAGAGGTGTACCCCAATATCTATTACGTGAGATGTTCCAGTCAATGTTGCCCGCAAGGAAATTGCCCATACGACCATTTTTGATATGGTCTGGTATCCAATTTATACCCTGATTGTTCTCGACAAGTTTGTCTTTGATGGCTGTAGTCTTTACAAACCAGGCATCTTGAGCGTAATAAAGTAGTGGGCTCTTACATCTCCAGCAATGAGGATAAGAGTGCTCTATAGGTTGAACTTTAAACAGTTTATCCTCATTTTTAAGTTTTTCTATGATAAGTTTGTCGGCGTCTTTGACGAAAAGTCCGCCGAAGTCTGTCTTATCACTCATAAGTCCATCTTCGCCTACAAGTTGAACAAAGGTTAGCCCATATTTAATGCCAGCTTTGTAGTCGTCTTCACCAAAAGCTGGTGCAATATGAACGATACCTGTACCATCCTCGGTGGTTACATAGTCATCAACTATAACAAAATAGCCTTTCTTTACCTCATCCTTTACATAGTCAAACAATGGTTGATACTTGTGATATTCAAACTCTTTGCCTTTTTTAGTGTAAAGCTTTGTGTAACTACCCTCTTCAAAAAGTGTTGGTATAAGCTTATCAAGCATGATATAGTTTTTGCCTTCAAAAGAGAGCTTGGTATACTCCTCATTTGGATTCATACAAAGTGCTACGTTTGATGGAAGAGTCCAAGGAGTAGTTGTCCAAACTAGGAAATAGGTATTATCTTCATCTAGGCTTTTTAGTTTAACGTATACTGAGTTTTCTTTTAAAATTTTGTAATTATCGCCATTTTCAAGCTCGGCTTTAGAAAGTGAGGTGCCACAGCGTGGACAGTATGGGACTACCTTGTGTCCTTGGTAGATAAGACCTTTTTTGTCCATCTCCTTAAGAGCCCAAAAGATACTCTCAATATATTTATTGTCATAGGTAATATATGGATGGTCCATATCAACCCAGTAGCCTATCTTTTTTGTCAAGTCCTCCCACATGGACTTGTATTCCCAGACAGAACTCTTGCATAGCTCGATAAATTTGTCAATGCCATAGTTTTCAATATCTTTTTTGCCATTGAAACCAAGCTTTTTCTCTACTTCGACCTCGACAGGCAGTCCGTGAGTGTCCCAGCCAGCCTTTCGATAGATATAATAGCCCTTCATGGACTTGTATCTTGGGATAACGTCTTTCATAGCACGGGTCAAAACATGGCCAATGTGCGGTTTACCATTGGCAGTTGGCGGTCCATCATGCAAAACAAAGCTTTTGTCGCTATTTTTATGTAGTGACAGACCTTTGTCAATAATCTTGTTCTCCTCCCAGAATTTGAGAATTTTTGTCTCGTTTGCAACAAAATCTAGTTTTGACTCAACTTTTTTGTACATTTTACTCTCCTTTTTAAGTGTTTTGACTTTAAAAATCCCCATTAAGTTACAAGAACCTAATGGGGCTTATACCACTTGTAAGCTTATTGTAGCAGGCTAGCACCCGCCTCTTCTATAACGGGAAGTCCCGGCAACAACTACTAAGCAGGCAAAGCTTTTGGCAGTTGCAACTCCGAAAGTGATAATTTTTATGCTATTCTATTACCTTTCACCAAACTGGCAACTCTCTGTGAGACATCACATAAAAACCTTGTCTTTCATCAACGTTTTTTAAATTTAATAGTATTTTATATCATTTATCCTAATTTGTCAATTAAAATAAGGATAATTACAAACTATATGGTGTTAAAATTGTGATTTACTGTCTTTTCCTTTTTATCATACAAAAAAAGGAGCAAGTCCAAAGCTCCTTTTACATATTATCAACAATATCAGATTCATCTTCAACAAATAGTGATATTCCGCCAGTGACCATGCTTAATGCTACGAGTCCCACTCCTGCAAATCCTATTGCACGACCTATTTGATATACATTTTCATCGGAATATTCAACCTTAACAGTACCATCTGAAACGCTGTTAATTATCTCTTGATGAACCTCAGCTTGTGGTTTGATTTTCTCAAGTTCGTTTTTATACTCCATATAAGTTATATCACCATTTTGAAACTTTACTTTAAGGTCGCCGGCGACTTCTTTGTCTTCTACAGTTTGGACGGCTTGTGCAGTTGCCTCGTTATCCGGTTTATTTGCTTGCCAATAATCAGTCGAATTTGCAACGGCAAAACCTGTAATCATTGATGCAAGCCCTAGTGGCAAAGCAATGCCAGCTGTAATTTTTAAAGTTGCATCAATAACCTCTTTTGCGTGACGTTTCATATAACACCTCTCTTATGATAAAGCTATTATACCATAATAATGCATAAATGTCAATACTCTTCAAGAATTCTTTGAGCTTCAACAACGTTTGCGCCTGTCATAATGCCTAGTGGCATTTCACTATCACGCCCATTTTTAGTAAATAAAATGGCAAGTAATTTGTGATTTCTATCAAACTCGTTTAGTGCCTCTTCAATTGTACAGTCCGCTTTTTTGACCACATAGTAATTGCTATTTTGCAAGGTTGAAAGCATGTCCTCTATTTGAACATTATCTAAAAATGATGAACATTTTCCTCCTGACAAAAGATATTGACCAAAAGAGTTAAGTATTTTTTGACCGTTTGCCACGCCAATTAAAGTGTCATCTCGGTAAACTGGGATATTGCTATAATTTGATGACGCCATAAGAGTTATAACCTCTCTCATGCTTTTACCAGCATAGGTTACTAGCACCTTTTTATTGGCGACTGTGTCCATCGCTTTAGGCGGTGTTGTGAGGAGTTTTTCTATACGCTCTATGTCCTCAACTACGCTATCATGAGGCTCGGCGATAACAAAATTTTCGTTATTGTTGTGTATGATGGCATTGCGAAGCCTCCCGTAATCTATAAGCTCATCCTCATATTTTCTTACAACGTAATTCATTACAACTGATTTTCTAATAAGATCTGAAAAGCCCATTGCCCTATTTAAGTTGTATCTTGTTTTTAATGCATAATCAATATTATTATAAGCATTTAAGAAACGTTTTGCGTTACTGTTTTTAAAGTCTTTTTCCATATTTTCTCCGCTATATACCTTTTTATAATAACATAATTTGATTTATTTTCATAATAAACTAGCTATTTTATTATAAAATTATCTATTTTTATCTAAAATTTTTAAAATTTACAACAAATTATAGAAAAATAAATTGAAAGGTTTCTAATTAATTGCTTTAAAATTATTGCAAAATAAAATCTTTTATGCTACAATATTAAGACCGAGATAGATGGCGAGTTAGCGGTGCGCTGTAACCCACAATCCGCTATAGTGGGATTGAACGCTTGCGAGAGGTTTGATTTTGTCAAATATGTGTGCATTCTTTAGGTGATGAAATCAAGGTCTTATGCAATCAAAATCTTTGAACCATGTCAGAGCCTGACGGCAGCATCATTAAGGAGACACTTTGGTGTGCCATAAGGTAGCTTTGGTGGAGCTTAAAGTTTGCAAGGCAGTTGGTGAAATCTTATCGAACCAAGTTCTCGGCCTTAGAAAAATAGAAGGTAGACAAAAACGTCTACCTTTTTTGATCTTTTGGATAAACAATATTAATATTTAAAAACAGCAGAAAAATAATCTGCTGTTTTTTCATTATAGATACTTCTTTATTGCGTCGGTGCAGTCTTCGTATTGCCATACGCCAATGTGTTTTTCTTGCTCTGCTCCGTCTTTAAAGATAACAAGTGTTGGTATGGACATAACGCCAAACTGTTTTGCAAGGTTTGGGCTCTCGTCAACATCAACTTTTATAATCTTTGCCTTACCTGCAAGTTCTTCTGCTACGTCCTCAAGTATCTGTGCCATCATTCGACATGGCATACACCATGTGGCAAAAAAGTCAACTAAAACGACGCCTGAGCCAGTCTCCTCTTTAAACTCGTTTTCTTTTACTATCTTCATATCTCCTCCTTTATGATTTTATTGACAACTGCTGAAGCTATAACTGCCCCGCAGACTGCTGGATAATAGCTAATACTACCAATTACGCCTTCTACCTTCTCTGGTTTTGAGTCACAAGTGACAACATCAAGGTTTTTTACTCCCTCTTCGCGCAGAGCCTTTCTAATAACCTTTGCAAGTCCGTCATCATGAGTTTTGTATATATCTGTAAGGTAAAAATTTGGTTGGTCATATCTATTGCCCGCGCCCATTGCCGAGATTACATTTATATTATGCTTTTTGCAGTAAATTATAAGTGCGACCTTATCTTTTACTATATCTATTGCGTCTACTACGATGTCACTATTCTCAAGTAAACTAGAAACGTTGTCCTTATCTAGTTTTTGGGGTACTGAGTCAACCTCAATATCCTCATTTATTGAAAGAAGGATATCTTTTAAAGCTTCAACCTTAAGTCTACCTTCATTACCCTTAACCGCAACTACTTGGCGGTTGAAGTTGCTTGGTGAGACGGTGTCAAAGTCAATTATCCGAATTTTTTCAACGCCCGCCCTTGCAAGTAAGGTTGCCACGTAACCGCCAACGCCACCAACGCCTACAATTGTGACGCGTTTAAATGCTATTTTTTCAACATTATTTTTGCCTATTAAAGCTTGGGTGCGCGATTTATCCATATTTATCCTTTTATAATAGGTTTACAAGATATACTTTTTAAGGTCAAACTTTTTCTTGGTCTCTTTGAAAGCGTTTTGAACATAGGCTCTATCTATGTTTACCGTTGTAAGAGGGAGCTCGCTTGACGCGTTAAAGGAGATATCTTCAAGAAGGCTCTCCATAATAGTATGAAGCCTACGAGCGCCTATATTTTCGCTGGTTTCATTCTCAGTTGCTGCCATCTCGGCTATTTCGTCAAGAGCGTCGTCGGTAAACTTAAGTTCAATATTATCAACCTTTAAAATACTTGCATATTGCAGTGTAACTGAGTTCTTAGGCTCAGAAAGGATACGTTTGAAGTCCTCTTTTGTAAGGTTATCAAGGTCTACTCTGATTGGGAAGCGTCCTTGGAGCTCTGGTATCATATCCTCAATATTTGAGACATGGAAGGCGCCTGATGCGATAAACAAAATAAAGTCAGTTTTTACATTGCCATATTTTGTGGCAACTGTGCTACCTTCTACGATAGGCAAGATATCTCTTTGCACGCCTTCACGCGATACGTCTTGATTGTTTGAGCCTCCTGCTTTGCCGATAATCTTATCTATCTCATCAATAAAGATAATACCCTCTTCTTCTGTTCTGCGAATAGCCTCTGCGTAGACATTGTCTTTATCAATAATTCTGTCGCATTCTTCAGCAGTGAGAATTTCACGTGCGCGCATAACGCTCATTCTGCGTTTCTTGTGTTTTTGTGGAAGAAGTCCGTCAAATACCGAGCCTATATTTATTTCTGGTCCGCCGACTGACACCATTGGTTTTGGCGAATCAAGGACGTAGACGTCAATCTGCTCTTCTTCAAGTTTGCCTGCCTTTAAGTCCTCGCTGACCGTAGTTTTATCAACCTGCATATCAGCTGCCCTTCTTGTATCGCAGATGGCATCAATAAGTTTGCTTTCAACTATTGGTCTTACTTTTGCCTCAATTTCATGAGACTTTTCGTCCTTTACCATACGAACGGCGACTTCTACAAGGTCACGTATCATGCTTTCAACGTCACGACCTACATAGCCGACCTCGGTATACTTTGTTGCCTCAATCTTTATAAATGGAGCGCCAACGAGCTTGGCAAGTCTTCTTGCAATCTCTGTTTTACCAACACCGGTTGGTCCGCGCATGATAATATTTTTTGGAGTAATTTCCTCGCGAAGCTCTTTTGGCAATCTGCTTCGTCTGTATCTATTTCGAAGAGCAATAGCAACCGCTCGTTTTGCCCTTGACTGTCCGATTATGTATTTATCAAGCTCTTCAACTATCTGTCTTGGTGTTAAATCCATATTAAACCTCCTCTACCGTGATATGGTCATTTGTAAATACGCAAATTTGACCGGCAATTTCAAGTGCCTTCTTTGCAATCTCTTTGGCAGAAAGTTTGGTGTTTTGTTTGAGCGCCTTTGCAGCTGCAAGAGCGTAATTTCCGCCTGAGCCGATTGCACAAACATCGTCATCTGGCTCGATAACCTCACCTGTTCCGCTAACAATCAAGAGTTTTTCTTTGTCGGCAACTATCATCATGGCGTTAAGCTGTCTTGCCGCCTTGTCTTCCCGCCAAGTACCTGCAAGCTCGACAGCACTTCGCATAAGGTTGCCTGAAAACTTGTTGAGCATATTCTCAAATCGCTCGCAAAGTGAAAAAGCGTCTGCAACAGAACCTGCAAAGCCTATCACGACCTTATCATTATATATCCTTCTAACCTTGTGTGCATTTGATTTAAATATCACACTTTCTGACATGGTAACCTGTCCATCTCCTGCGATGGCAATCTTTCCGTCTCTTTTGACACCGCAGATGGTGGTACCCCTAAACATACTTTCCATAAATATATTCCTCCTTAAATTTCTCTAAACTTTCAAATGACCTTTTGGCGCGATCGCCTGCATTTGACAAATCTAGAATATCTAAACCGCCAAAGCCCTCCTTTGCACTGGAGCTGAATTTCTCCATATGTCTTCCTATCAAGCTTGACTTTGGAAGAGTAAGCATTGGCAAATCTTTTATGTATTTATTTACATTCATTGCAGTATAAAGTCCGCTTGCAATACAATCTATAACGCCCTCCGCGCCAAGTAAAGAGCCTGCGAAAAAAATGTTTTCATCCTTTTGTGCCTGGTTAAACTCATTTACCACATACTTTGAGTTTAAATGCACGCTGTCAGTCACATCTCCACTTTCTATAAGCTCGGCGCCCTCTAGCCCGTTTATACTTCTTATAATCTCAAGTTGACTTGCCCTGTCAAGCTGAGATGACAAGCCTTCTAGGCGGTAACCTTTTGCCTCTTTATGTAATCTTAAAACGGCATAAGGTCTTTTGCATTCTAGATATACCGGCATCATGGCATGATTCTTAAGACAATCTTTGCCTTTGCATGCCAGCTCTTCCATGGTGTTTGGGCAAAACTTATTAAAACTAATATCTAGCCTATTTAACACCTTTATTATAGTGTTGACAAAGGTCAAATATTGGTCGTAACTGAGTGGCAGGTAGTACTCCTCGCCTTTTGAGTAAAGTTCGCCTTCCCTCACGCCATCCACCAGCGGATACTTATACATATGGTTAAAGCATCGCATAGAGCCAAACTTTCTCATCAAAAAGTCAAACATTTTCTCATCTGTGTGTGAGCCTGTTGCTATCACGTTAATCTCTTTGGGATTAAGCTCTGACAAGCAAGCTTCAAAAAGTTGTATGTTTTTATCTTTCTTGACAAGTTCCTTGCCTGCCGTTAAAAGCTCGCAAGCAATGCAGTTTTCAAGCCCTGCTTTTGTCAAGTTTTCTTCCTCTTTGATAAGTGGAGAGCCTAAAAGCTTAAGCTCTTCTTTTAAAAGCTCCTCCTCAAACGTGCGCTCCTGCCCTGTACATTTTTTGCAGTTGCAACTGTAACTTAAGCCTGCATCAAACATATGCACTTTTACCCCATGCCCTGAAAGGAATAGTGCGCATTCTATGCCGGCATATCCACAACCTATTACATTTACAACTTTGTTATAATAATTCATAAGCTCCTCTTTTGGCTTTAAAGTATGACCCCTTTATCGCCCTTTTTTAAGTATAAAATAAAATCGAATTATTACAAATTTGTTAGAGCACTTAGGTAACACGAAAAAGCTCTAAGTTTGTCTAGTTTTGACACTTTACATATTTATTTTAGCAAAAAAGTATAAAAAATCATAATTAAATTAACAAAATTTCAATCTTTTTGTTAAAATTATAGAAAAAAAGTTATAGCATGAAACTATAACCTTTTAAATTCACTTTTAATTTTGCTCTTCGGTGTAGTCGCACTCCCCATTTGAGCACTTAATCTGCTTACCCTTAATCACAAGGGCGCTTTGACATTTTGGACACTTTTTGCCGGTTGGAATATCCCAGCTCATAAACTTGCAGTCTGGGTACCTTTCACAAGAGTAAAATATTTTACCCTTTTTACTCTTGCGCTCTACCATTTGAGAGCCACACTCAGGACATGTTCCTGCTTTTTTAACTTTTTCTTCAATTGGCTTTGTGTTTTTACATTTTGGGAAGTTTGAGCAGGCTAAAAACTCACCAAATCTGCCATTACGGATGACCATTTTGCCTCCGCATTTATCACAGATTATGTCTGTCTCTTTTGGCGGTTCTTTCATGGTAAGTGAGCTTGCATCTGCATTGCCAAGAAGTTTTTCAAAGCCGTTCCAAAAGTTCGATACTACGTTGTGCCAATCTTCATCTTTATTTGCAATGTCATCAAGGCGCTGTTCCATATGAGCGGTAAACTTGACATTTATTACTCCGCTAAAGAACTTTTCAAGATAGGTGGTAACCTTTCTGCCAAGCTCGGTTGGGTGAAGATAGCGCCCCTCTTTTTCGGTATAATTCCTGCTTGTAAGTACAGTGATGGTTGCAGCGTAGGTAGCAGGTCTGCCAATCCCCTTTTCTTCCATTGCTTTTACAAGGCTGGCTTCAGTGTACCTAACTGGAGGCTTGGTAAACTTTTGCTCTGGAATAATCTGTTTGCAGTCAAGCTCTTCCCCCTCCTCAAGTTTTGGAAGTTTTCCTGCCATGCCTTCTTTGTTTTCCTCTTCCACAAATTCTTTATAGACTTTTGTGTAGCCAGGAAATTCCATGGTCTTTCCTGTAACTTTAAAGCCATAGCCTGCGCAGTCAAAGTTTACCGACACATTTGAGTACTCGGCTTCTGACATTTGGCTGGCTAAAAACCTTTCATAGATAAGTTTATATAGTCTATAGTTATCGCTTGACAAAGTCTCCTTTGCCATTTCTGGAGTGATATCCATAGTAATTGGTCTGATAGCTTCGTGGGCGTCTTGTGCCGACTCTTTGGTATGATAATTGTTTGGCTTTTCAGGTACAAACTCATCGCCGAACTTTTCTTTAATAAAAGCACGGCAGGCGTTTTGTGCATCGGTCGACACGCGGACGGAGTCTGTTCTTATATATGTGATAAGAGCGATTTTGCCCTCGCCTTTGATATCAACGCCTTCATATAATTGCTGAGCTGACGAGGTTGTACGGGCAAGACTCATGCCAAGCTTATTTAAAGCATCTTGTTGCATGGTTGAGGTTGTAAATGGCGCTGGCGCATGAGATTTTGTTTTGCTTTTCTTTACCTCTGCCACTGTAAACTTTTTATCTTTGGTCTCGTTTAGGAGTTTATCAACCTCTTCTTTATTCTTAGGTACAAATTTTTTCTTATTCAAAGTAGCTAAACTTGCTTTAATCTCGTTTTTATCCTTAGTAAGAAGTGCGTTAACTGTCCAGTACTCCTCTGGGATAAAGTTTTCTATCTCTTTTTCGCGGTCAACAACAAGTTTTAGTGCTACCGATTGTACACGTCCTGCGCTAAGCTTTGGTGCAATCTTTTTGCAAAGTATTGGAGATAATTTATAACCCACAATCCTATCAAGGACTCGTCTTGCCTGCTGTGCATTGACAAGTTTTAAGTCAATCTTTCTAGGATTTTCAAGCGCCTTTGTAACCGCCTTTTTAGAAATTTCGTTAAACTCTATACGGCAAACTTTATCCTTTGGAAAACCTAAGATATTTGCAACGTGCCAAGAAATAGCCTCACCTTCACGGTCAGGGTCGGTTGCAATCAGCACGTCTTCGGCAGAAGACGCCTTCTTTTTAAGCTCTGAGATTAGCTCTTTTTTTTCTGGAACTATCTCATAATTTGGCTGAAAGTTATCTTTTATGTCTATGCCAAAAGATTTTTGCGGTAAGTCGCGTATGTGACCTTTTGTTGCAAAAACCTCATATCCAGAACCTAGATACTTTTTTAGAGCTTCCCTTTTAAATGGTGATTCTATTATGACTAACTTCAATTTGTCCTCCAGTTTTTAGCTTTTATGATAATGATATTATGCCTCCTGGCAATCTATTAATAATACCTCTGATTTCAAGAGTGGTAAGAGTGCTGTTAAACATATTTATACTAAGTCCGCTATTTTTTGTGAGAAAGTCCATCTCTTTCATGCCGTCTGAGAGTAGGTCTACTATAGCCTGCTCCTCTATTGATAATTGAAGGCTTTTCTCGGAAATTTTTCTATCTATCTCAAAATCTTGCAAGATGTCTTCCGCTTTTGTCACGCATTGAGCTTGACCTGTTTTGATTATATCATTTGTAAGTTCGCTAAGCGGGCTGTCTATATTGCCTGGCACGGCGTATACATTTCTGCCATAATCTAGAGCATACTCTTTGGTGTGAAGGGTCCCGCTTTTTATGCTAGCCTCTGTTATAAGCACGCCATCACTTAGCCCAGCTATAATTCTATTGCGTTGTGGAAAGGAATATTTTGTCGCGCGTTTATATGGAGTGTACTCGCTTACCATCAAGCCCTTCCTTGCTATCTCGTCTGCAAGACCTTGATGTTCTTGTGGATAGACAGCGTTAAGACCAGAGCCTAGTACCGCAATAGTTTTGCCACCTACCTCAAGACATTTTCTGTGGGCTATGCTGTCAACGCCATAAGCAAGTCCGCTGACTATAACTACTCCGCCTGCTGATACGTCTTTGACAATCTTTTCTGTTGCATATTTACCATACGCTGATGGTTTTCTGCTACCTACAACAGCAAGAGACACCCTATTAAATAAGGATAAATCGCCTCGACAAAAAAGAAAAGTTGGGCTGTCAGGTAGGTCTTTTAGCTTGGCAGGATAATTGTCATCAAACTTGGTGACAAGTACAATATCCTGGTCCTGCATGTTTTTATAATAATTTTTTATACGTAAAATATCCGCTTTTTCCTTCATTTTTTCAAAATTTTCTTGAGAAAGTAGGTTCTCTGGAAATTTTTTCTTCAAAAAATGCTTTAGTGAAAAATCGCCATCCATGCTTTCTATTATCGCGTTATTCTTTGAATATGTATAATCAAATTGTGATAAAAATACTAAAAAAGTTTTAAAATCATCATTAAAATCCATCTTCTTTCGTCCTTTAAGGTTATATTTTAAACATTTTGTCCCTCTTTTCCAAATAAATTTCTAAAAATTTTTATTCTCGCCAATATTTTCTGTCCATCATTCTATAGGAAATTGCTTCGGCAAGGTGCATAGCCTTTATCTCTTCACTGCCCTCTAGGTCGGCAATAGTGCGCGCAACCTTCAATATTCGGTCATGTGCACGAGCGGACAATTTAAGCTTCTCAAATGCATTTCTGAGCATTTGATCACAACTACTATCAAGTGTGCAGTACTTCTTTGTCTGAGCTGAGGTCATTTTGGCGTTACAATAGTTTTTATCATTTTTAAATCTTTCAAGCTGGATAGCTCTTGCCCTGTCCACCCGCTTTTTAATGTCGGCTGAGTGCTCCTCCTTATCTTCACTTTTAAGCTGGTCATAGGTGACATTGTCAACTTCAATATGGATATCTATTCTATCCATAATAGGTCCTGAAAGCTTGGAAAGATATTTTGATATCTGACCAGGTGTGCAACGGCACTCTTTATCACGTGAGCCATAGTTGCCACATGGACAAGGGTTCATACTTGCAATCAATGTAAAATTTGCTGGGTATGTAATTGTAGCATTACTTCTTGCAACCGTGATAACGCCGTCCTCAAGTGGTTGTCTGAGCGTCTCTATTGTTTGGCGAGAATATTCTGGGAACTCATCTAAGAATAGTACGCCGTGGTCGGCAAGAGAAATTTCGCCCGGTTTGCTATTTGACCCGCCACCTGTCAAGCTGACAGTGCTGGCTGTATGGTGTGGACTTCTAAATGGTCTTGTAGACACTATACCTTTATTTAGGTCAAGCTCACCTGCGATTGAGTGTATCTTTGTAACCTCTAGCGCCTCGTCAAAGGTCATATCGGGCAAAATTGACGGAAAACATTTGGCGAGCATTGATTTGCCACTACCTGGAGGTCCTATCATTAAAAGATTATGTCCGCCTGCTGCAGCAATCTCGAGAGCGCGCTTTGCCATTGCCTGTCCTTTGACGTTGCAAAAGTCCATACCTGTGTTTTCTGACGACTTATGTAGCGTTTGATAGTCGCAACTTTCAATTGGTTGCAGTTTTTCCTCTCCGCTTAAAAAATTTACAGTTTGTTTTAAAGATGTTACGCCGTAAATGTCTATGCCTGAAATAAAGCTTGCCTCTAGCTTGTTTGCAAGAGGTATTATAAACTTTTTATAGCCTAATTTTCTTGCTGAAATCAAAAGTGGAAGGACACCGCGTACCTGTTTGACTGAGCCGTCAAAAGATAGCTCGCCAATGTAGACATATTTATCCTCATCTTTAATCTTGTTTTCTTCATTACAAGAAAGAATAGCTATGGCTATAGCTAAATCATATAGTGCACCCTCTTTCTTTATGTCGGCAGGCGCGAGGTTGACAGTTATCCTCTTAGCTGGATACTCAAAGGCGCTGTTCTTTATAGCTGAGCGCACCCTCTCCTTTGCCTCCTTGATTGCGGTGTCTGCAAGTCCTACAATCTCAAAATGAGGTAGTCCGTTTGAGACGTCTGTTTCAACGTCCATTGGATATCCCTCTATACCTTTTAGTCCGAAACTCATCACTTTTGACAGCATTTTTAATACTCCTAAGGTAGATTATAATAAAAAAGAATGGATTTTACAAATAAAATCTTATTCTTATATAAAAAAAGAGATAGCATTTTTAAATATTATCTCTTCTTCCTTAAAATAAATTTCTATGTCGTTTTAACATTAATCTTTTTTCTTTTCGACAATTTTTAGAGCTCTAAGTTCCTTTTTCTTTGCGTCAACAACCCTAAAAGACTCGCAAGCCTTTTGGATGGCTTTGTTTCTAATAAATACATCATCAATGGTTTGTATAAACTTGTACATATAGTCATGGTCATACGCAAAAGCTTCTGCATAGCACCAAGCCGATGCCATCTTTACATAAAAATGGTCATTTTTAACGGCCTTTACAAGATTTAGCACATTTTTCATGTCATCTTTTAGTTGGTACTTCATAAGCCAAACAATACCAAACCTTACATAAAAAGGCTTGTCGCTATTTAGTAGCTCTTCAAAAAAGTGTCTTTGGCTTTCAAGACCTTTTAGTCTTGATACAACAGCGTCACATGCGCCCCAGTTGTCTATGTATGGCAAAAGTTTCTTTATCATCTTTATCTTATCTTCTGGGCTTGCCTTCGAGTGACCTATAAAACATCCTGCAAGAAGAACCTCTTCATAGTTATCTATAGGAAGCTCATAAAAATCAGCGCCAATTCTTACTAAGCTTTTTGCAAAGTCATCTATAATTCCTAGTCTTTGTCCCTTTTATCTCATATTTTGTGCTTATAAGCCCTTTGTCAAACTCAGCCTTCTTAGGATCACTCACCTTTTCAATGTAATCCTTTACCATCTCTTTTATCTTCATCTCTACCTCTTTTTTAATTATTGTTATATTACAATATATTTATTATTCTAATATACATTATCTAATTTGTCAATTATTATAACTAAAAAAATATTTTTGTATAATTTTGTAAAAATTTTTAAAAAATTGTAAAATTTGTTTTGTGTTTTGTCTGTTTGTGTGTATAATTAAAAAAATAAAGGAAAAAAAATGGATTTAGAAGAATGTATTTTACAATTACAATTAAATACTTATATGATGGTATTAAAAATATCACCAAATTTAAAAGGTTACTCATATCTTGTTGATGGTGCTTTCAAAATTATTAAAGATATGTCTAAAAAACACAATGTAAACAAAAGACTATATGCTGAGCTTGCCGAGGAGTATAATGTTGACAAAGATCTCATAGATCGCGCTATGCGTCATTGCATAATTGCAAGCAAAAGAAAAAATGGTTTAGAAGATTTTGAGAAATATTCTAGATTTGAGTTTTCATGCGAAAAACCAACACCTAGAGAGCTTCTTTGTGTGCTTGCAGAAAAAGCCACCTTAGATAGAAACAGATTTTTAAAGGAATACTCTACTCCTAAAAGACTTTCATATATTCATGGTTTTGAGGAATAGGAGTAAGCCGTGAGCAATACTAACAAAATATATTTCCCCGTTTTTTCTAATATTGAAAAAGAAGTTCTAGAGCTCGCTTCAGCTATACATTTTACAGATGAGCAATTAGAGGTATATTCATTGAAAATATCTGATTTAATTGTGAGGTGTTCTATAGAACTAGAATCAATTGCTAAAGAAATCTATAGAAAATATACCCAAAAGAACCTAACAGCACTGGCAAATGCTTTAATTGGTTAGAGTCTAACTGGCAAATATCTAAAAAAGCTATTTATATTGTTTCACCCTATTTCCATTTTACAAAAGAGTTCCGACCTAATTTCCGCCCTTTTGATTATATTAATAAATCTAATGATGATTTTTATACTCAATACAATTCTATAAAGCATGATAGGGTCAAAAATTTACAAAAAGCAAATTTAGCTACATTAATCAGAGTTCTTGGTGCGCTTTTTATCCTTAACATATATTTTAATGATGAGTTCATTTTATTAGATGATGATTATCTTGGAAATAAATTAGACCATAGTGGTAATTCTCAAATTTTTAATTTTATGGTCGCACCATGTGAAGAGGGAAAATCATTTTTGGGGAATATAGATAAAATACCTGAAGAGTGCATTTATAAAATTGAAAGGAGATATGGACAATATTGTTTTAAAGTAAGATTTTACAATGTAGATAATGATTTTAGATCTTTTGATGTTGTCATGGGCAATGAAGACTTCCAAGAGTTTGCTAAAAAATATCATGATAAAAGCATTTCTTTAGATGATTATTTTGCTAACCTTGAAAAATTTTTAATCATGGATGTTGAAAAGGAAAAACAAAATTTTATTGAACAGTTGAGAATAAATAAAATTATTGAAATCAAAGGTACAAAAATGTCTGACTATTATTGTGCTGTTCTAAACAAATAAAAGTTTATAACAATAGACAATTTGGAATTAAAAGATAAATTATAGACAATTTGGAATTAAAAGATAAATTTATATATTAAATCTTATATCAAGAGAGAAATAAAAATTAACAAAATGTAATTTTTATATAACAATAAAAAAGCGCAAAAGGCTTAATTGGTGTTCCCAACAGGACTCGAACCTGTGACTAGCCCTTAGGAGGGGCTTGTAATATCCACTTTACTATGGGAACTTGGCTATATTATATCATATATTTTTTATTTTTCAAATCATTTTTTGTGCTTTTATTTGTTTTGAGTATCTTTTTGTACTTTTATCTATTTTACGCACTTCCCCTGTTTATCTTTATCTTTATTGACATAGTTTCCTCCTTTGTTCTCACCTTCGTGTAATTTTGCGCCTTCGGCGCAGGCTAAAAAATAGCAAAATTATATCTATATTTTTAGTGATACTCTATATTACCCTCCCCGAAATTTTTGTCAAGCAAAATTTCGTCATTTTTGAAAATTGTTAAAAAAATTTTACATAAAAAAAAGACCTTATGGTTTGGGATGTTACCCATTTGCACATAAGGTCTTTTTGAAAATTTAATTTAGTTGTTATCAGCAGATTTAATCTTTGCTGCCTTACCTGTAAGGTCACGAACGTAGTAAAGTTTTGCCCTTCTTGGTTTACCTTTTCTTACTACTTCAATGCTTGCTACAAGTGGTGAGTGAAGAGGGAAAGTTCTCTCAACGCCTACGCCATTTGATATCTTTCTTACTGTAAAGCTTTCTCTTGATCCGCCATTTTTACGAGCGATTACAACGCCTTCATATCCTTGGATTCTTTCTTTGTCGCCTTCTTTAATCTTAACGCCAACTCTAACGGTATCACCGATATTGAACTCAGGAACTGACTCTTTCATGTAATCTTTCTCGATTTGGTCGATTATGTTAGCCATTATTCTTCTCCTTTTATTAGATTTTTATATTGTGCATTTGCACATAAGGTGTTTAAAAGTTAGCCTCTCTTTCTAGCTCTTTTTCTAGCGGCTTCTCTTTTCATCTTCTTTGCAACACTAGGTTTATAGTATGCTTCTTTTCTTCTGATATCGCCGATAATGCCATCTTTTTGGCATTTTCTTTTAAACTTTTTTAAAGCACTCTCTAAACTTTCGTTCTCGCCGACTTTAACAGTTGTCAATCTTCTCACCACCTTCTAATTTTAAAGTTCCTTACTATTATATTGATTTTAAATGCTTTTGTCAAGTGAAAATCAAATAAAATTATATTAAATTAGTCTTCAATCTCCAAAATATAAGCAAGTGCTCCCTCTTTATACTCCTTGCCAATTTTAACCTTTACCACTCTATCAAGTAGGTCGCCGCCAAATTTTTTCTTAAGTTTATCGTCATTTTCAATATAGCACCTAATATAGTTTTTTGTGTATCCTATATAATAGTTATCTTCAACCTCCTCTATTAGTACCTCGCCTGACTTATTTTTTAGTATAAAATTTGATTTTAGCATCTTATTAAGCTCATTAAGTCTTTCAAAGCGCTGCTGTTTGACCTCTGGTGGAAGGTCTTTATATAATTTTGAGGCAACTGTACCCTCACGGCTAGAATACTGAAAAATATGTAAAGCAGAAAAGCCTATTTCTTTGATAAAATTGTAAGTTTCCTCAAATTCTTCGTTTGTCTCGCCAGGAAAGCCCACTATAATATCGGTAGTAATTCCGGCAAGTGGAAAGTATTTTCTTATAAGCTCAACCGACTGTTTAAATTGCTGGGCGGTATAATGTCTATTCATACGCTTTAGCACACTGCTACTTCCGCTTTGCAGTGAAAGGTGAAAATGTGGGCAAAAGTTGTTGAGGTTTTTAAGGCCTTTGACAAAATCTTCGTCAACAAGGCTCTCTTCCATTGACGAAAGCCTTAGGCGTTTGCCAAAAGTGTCAAGCTCTTCAAGTAGCGTTAGCAGTGAAGGTTTGTCATCTATCTTGTAATCGGTGACATTTATACCAGTAAGCACAATCTCTTTTATATTCTTATCAAGTTTTGACGCCTCATTTATAATTGAAAAAATGGCACGTGACCTGCTTCTACCGCGAAGATATGGAATAATACAATAAGAGCAAAAGTTATTGCAACCATCCTGTATCTTTATATATGCACGAGTGCGTGATTGTTTTGCAAAAAGGTCGTCCTCATATGATTTTGGCAGTTTCAACACTCTTTCGTGTTTGCGAAGGTATCTTTTGTCATGTTTTGCTAGTTTGTCAATATATTCAGATATTTTTATCTTGCCAGCCGTGCCACAAACATAGTCTACTCCCTTTTCAATAAATTGAGTTGTATTTTTCTGACTTGCACAGCCACATACAAAAAACTTAGCATCCTTATTAAATTTACGGCATCTTGCTATCATTTGACGAGACTTTTTCTCTGCCTCACCTGTTACTGCACAAGTGTTGATAACATAAACGTCGGCAGGTTCTAGTTTATCTGTCGTATCATATCCCTTTAGTCCTAAATTGTAAATTAGCGCATCGCTTTCATATTTATTTACTTTACAGCCGAGCGTCATAACACAAATTTTCATTGCATCCTATTCTAACAAAAAATCGTCAACTTTGCAACATATAATGAAATAATTGGTAAAATATATTAATTTTTGATATAATTTAGCTATGCAAAGCTACCAAAATATATTAGATAATCTTGAAAAATCAGATTTTAGAAGAAAATTTATATTAAAACAAAAAGATAAAGAGTACATAAATCAAAAAGGATTAAATGTAATAAAAGAGCATGCATATCATTTTATTAAAGATAGGCTGGCTCCTGCTTATCCTATAAATGATGGAAAGCAAACGCCTACTAAAAATCATCCTGTATTTATCGCTCAGCATGCTACGGCTACCTGCTGTCGTGGATGTCTTGAAAAATGGCATAAGATTGAAAAAGGACGTAAGCTTACTGACTACGAGATAGATTTTATTGTAGAGCTAGTCATGGCATGGATAGAAAGACAATTAGATAAAACCGCATAAAAGGTTTAAAATTTAAATACACTTTGACTTTTAAATAGCGCGAAAAATAATCTTACTGTCAAAAAAAATTGACAGTAAGATAAGAAAAAACGTAAAAAAATCACGTTTTTTCTGTAAATTTTGCGAGATTTTAGCAAAATTTACATTTTTCGCGTGTACTTAATATTTACACCATTTAGCTCTTTGCTCTTCCTAAAAGGTAGTCAATAGAGCAGTTTAAATAGTTCGCAATTTTGAAAAGCGACTCAAGTTTTGGTTTTGCGCCCTTTCTCCATCCCCGACCAACCGACTCGCTTATATCAATATTTTGACAAAGTTTCCAGTGTGTAATCTTGTTTGACTCTAGCATTTTGTTATATCTATCTAAAAATCCATCAAAATCATAATCTTTTCTGATAATTTTAGTTTGGTCTTTTTGTTCGTCGAGCCCCATAAGATAATTTAAAGAGCAGTTAAAATAGCAGGCAATTCTTACTGCACTTGCCACGCTAGGAATTGCCCCTCTTAAGAAAGAAGCCATTTGTGAAGTCGTTATATGACACCCTAAAGCCACCTTTCTTTTAGATAATCCGCTTTCTATTATTAAGTCACCAAGTATTTCAGCAAATTTCATTATAAATCCCCTTTTTAAAGCAATAAATTCGATTATTTATCTATAATGTGCATTTATTCGTTAAAAAAGCTTAAAAATCGACAAAACTAGCTAAATAATTCTCTTTTATTGTAATAAAAAATGAGTTATAATACTTGTGTAGGCTTTCTACCGCTAGTAAATAGTTATAAAAAATTTTTTGCAAAGGAGGAGCATATGGAGGATATACTAGATATCTTAAGCATTGCCTTTGATGAGGACCTAAATGCTGTAGTTGTTAAAGAGGACAATAAATTTATTATCATCTTTAATAATGGGCAAAAATTTGAAGTTAAGGTCTCGGAATGCGCCCAAAACACATTAAACTAAAACTTTGTAACAATAAAAAAACACAATACCTAGATTAAGAAGTACGGTTTACTTCAATCATTGGTATTGTGTTTTTTAAATAAACTAAATGTTATTTTTATGCGCCGACGATGTCTGCGGTTTCCTCTTTCTTCTCTTCTATCTGCAATTTCTGGCAAGATACCTCATAGGCTGTCTTTTCTTCAAAAACACCCGCGCTTACCTCTTTCTTATAATTGCGTGATTGAATGCGGCCTATTAAATTTACCTTTGTTCCTATCTTTTGATTTTGCATAAGCTTTGCGTTGCGTCCCCAAAGTATGCAAGGTATATAATCTGACTTATTAAAATTTGGTCTATTGACAGCAATTAAAATATCACATATTTGACGATTAAAAGGCGTTGTGCGATAATTTGGCTCCTTACAAATATATCCTGTGAGAGATAGAGTATTTGTTATATCACTATCTACCTCATCTAAAACCTCTTTGACAAAAAATGACAGTATTAGTCTACTTTTATTATCAACCACACGGTTATATGAGCGTAATTCTCCGCCAAAGGCTACTTTTAACCCTTTATCAAGTTTAAGGTGGTATGCATCAACTAGTTTCTCTGATATTGTAAAGGGGAGAACATCTACCGCCTCTGACAATCGCTCTACGGCTATCTTTCCTTCGTAAAATCTTTCGCCTTCTACCTCAAATATGTTCTCCGGCTTTTCTTGTAATACCCCAACAATCTGTCCTCTATTGTTTGGTTTAGTAATTGCTGTCATGTGTTCCATTTATTTCTCCTTTTATTCTTTATGTTGCTCGCCATTTGCGTCTATTGTATATCCTTCGCTATATATTAATTCCCCTACACTTGTAACTTTATACCCCTTCATTGTAAGCCAATCAAGAGTAAGTCTAAGTGAGTCACATACATGGTCAGCATTGTTATGCATGAGTATTATCGAACCATTTTGAGTGTGTTTCATAACGCGGTCAGTCACTTCACTTGCCGAAAGCCCCTTCCAGTCAAGAGAGTCAACATCCCACTGCACTGTTTGCAATCCTAGGTTGGAAGCAGTTTTTAAAAGAGTATTGTTATACGACCCATACGGTGCGCGGAATACTTTAACCTCTTTGCTTGTTATATCTGTAATCTTATTCATACAAGTTTCAAGCTCACTTCTTATCGTTGACGCGTCAAGTTTCGCCATGTCAGGATGGGTGTTGGAATGAGTTCCTATCTCCATGCCCGCATCGTCTATTGTCTTGACCATTTCAGGATATTTATCTACCCAAAAACCTACAAGAAAGAAAGTGGCTGTTACGTTGTACTCCTTGAGAATGTCAAGTATCTCCTGTGTTTTGTCGGCACCCCATGCGGCGTCAAAGGATATGGCTACCTGTTTTTCCTCGGTATCAACCCTATAGATTGGTACAAGTCTTGACGACGAGCCAAACCAAACCTGGGCTGCGGCGCCTCCTTCAAAAGATACACAAAGAAGTACAACGACTGTGAGCATAGCTAAAAATATTTTAATGGTTCTTGATTTGATTACGCAGAATGGCATTACAAACCTCGCTTTTAATGATAGACTATTATAAAGAAATTTCAAAAAAGAAAAATGTAACATATTGTTGTTATTTTGTATGTTTATGTCGAATTTTGAAATATTTTTTTATATAGCTTCAGTTATTCACTTTTAGTCTATTCTTTAAGCCCAATAAATATGAGTTTTTTATTTTAAATTTTTTAAGAGAAAATGAAACCAAAAAAGCAAATACTAATTTTAGTATCTGCTTTTTCTGTATCATATTATAATTAATGATAAATCGTTTCAAATCTATATCATCTTATTTATTGTAAAGAAGTTCTTTTTGATTACCTCGGCGCCAGTGGTGAGACGTTCTGAGGTTGGTATTTTCTTAGTCTCCATAGGGAGTATCTTTAAACCAAAGTCTACCGCAAGCACTGAGGTAGGCTCGACATCTATTGCGTAGAATACATTTTGGCAGTTCTTAGCAAAGTTTATATATTTTAGTCCTTTGCGGTAGCGTTGTGCTAGTGGGAACTCGCTGACAGGAAGCTTCTTAATATAGCCATTATCGGTTATAACAACGATATCGCTAAAGTCAATCTGTTTTGCAAAAATTACGCTATCACCATCATCAAGATTTATTCCTCTTACGCCACCTGAAATACGACCTTGAGTTGGGATATCGCTCTTTTCAAAGTTAAGTGACATACCTTTTCGAGTGAGCATCAAAATTGACTTGCCATTTTTGTCAAGTTCGACATTTTTGACCTCATCAACGTCATTTAACTTACAAACTTGATAGAAGGACTTATTTACTATTAAATCTTTTGCCTCGCTCTTCTTAACCATACCTTGTTTTGTAAAGAATAATATTGAGCCGTTGCCATCTGCCTTCATTATCTTCACAGGTACTTCATTAAGAATAACTGACTTGTCTATTGATAGCAGGCTTGCACCTTTATCTCGCCACTTGCACTCCTTAAGTGCAGAGACTGTGGTCTTAATTGCGTTACCCTGACTTGTGAAGATAAGAATGGTATCATTGCCTGAGAAAGTTTCAACCTGAAGTGAAACGTCGGTCAAGGTAGAGTTGTCGGTAAGTGATTTTTGAGACATAGAGTAGTTTTTAGCGGTCACTTTCTTTATAGTATTTCCAGCAGTAATTGCGACCACATAGTTTTTGGTATCTGCGATATCCACATCATCCTTTACTGTTTCAAACACGATTGATGAGTCACCTGTAATATGAGACTTGCGAGGGTTGTTATAGTTACGTTTAATTTCAAGTATTTCTTTTTTAACTACCTCAAACTGCTCTTTTTTAGAGGCAAGTATAGCCTCATACTCGGCAATTTTCTTCTTAAGCTCGGCAAGCTCTTCTTGAAGTTTGGTCACTTCTAGGTGAACAAGTCTTGCAAGACGCATATCTAAGATTGCTTGCGCTTGCTTATCTGAAAGGTTAAACTTTTCTTTTAATTTTTGTTTTGCCTCGCTTACTGATGCTGATTTTTTAATAATTTTAATAACTTCATCAATATTTTTTATAGCAATTAAAAGACCTTCTACAATATGAGCGCGCTCTTTTGCAAGATTTAGGTCATATTTTGTGCGTCTAACAATAATTTCACGTTGGTACTGAGCGTAATATGAAACTATTTCAAGCAGGTTTAATAGTTTTGGTTTGCCACCTGCTATTGCAACCATATTAATACCATAGGAAATTTGCAAGTTTGTTGATTTATATAGATACTCTAGTATCTTTTTTGGGTCGGCATCCTTCTTAAGTCTGATAACACCGCGAATGCCATTTCTATCTGACTCGTCACGTATTTCGGTGATAGCAGAAAGCTTGTCCTTGTTTTGCTCTTTAAGTTCGGCTATCTTTTGAAGCACTTGTGCCTTGTTGACTTGGTAAGGGAACTCGGTAATTACAAGATTACATCTATCGCCCGTTTTCTCGACCGAAACCTTTGCTCGAATTTGCAACTTACCCTTTCCTGTGCGGTACGCCTGCTCTAGTCCTCCGTCTACGTCGATAATCTCCCCGCCTGTTGGAAAGTCTGGAGCCTTGATTATCTTCATAAGTTGTTCTATCTTTATATTAGGATTATTAATATATGCTACAACGCCGTCTATCACCTCGCCTAAATTATGTGGCGGAATATTTGTTGCTACACCGACCGCAATACCTGTTGCGCCGTTTATAAGAAGATTTGGGAACCTGCCCGGCATCATGTCTGGCTCTTTGAGTGAGTCGTCAAAGTTGAGGCTCCATCTTACCGTATCCTTTTCAAGGTCGCGCATAAGCTCCATGGCAAGTGGAGTAAGTCTGGTCTCAGTGTAACGCATAGCAGCTGGACTGTCACCATCTATTGAGCCAAAGTTACCATGTCCGTCAACAAGAGGCGCGCGAAGAACCCAATCTTGTGCCATACGACACATTGCATCATATACCGAACTATCGCCATGTGGATGATATTTACCAAGGCAGTCGCCCACAATTCTTGCCGACTTTCTGTATGGCTTGTCAGGAGTTACTCCAAGCTCAAGCATTGAGTAAAGTATTCTACGCTGAACAGGTTTAAGTCCGTCCTCGACACGAGGCAATGCTCTATCCATGACAACCGTTTCGGTATAAGGTATCATAGAATCATGAAGAACCTCGCTCATGCTTTTGTAAATTATACCGCGCTCGCCGTTTGAGCCAGAAGAGCTGTCCTCTTGAGTTTGTTCTGGCTCTATATTCTCCTCTCCATAATTCATCTTCTCTTGCTCGTAGTTATTGTCCATATATTCTCCTATAATTTTGAAAAACCATCAAAATTTCATTTAAACGTTTATTTTTTTGTAATATTATTGTCTGTTTTTGCTATTTTGCTAAAATTTTTATTGAGTTGTTTTTTTAAAACCAATTTTTATATCTTTTTGTAATTCTTAAGGAATTCGTCTTCACGGTCAAAGTTTGCATGCTCGTTGATATATTTTTTTCTTGCTTCAATATCGTCACCCATTAGAGTTGTAACCATCCTCTCAGCTTCTGCGGCGTCCTCAATGGTGACTTGCACGAGATTACGCTTTTCTGGGTCCATAGTGGTCTCCCAAAGTTGGTCTGGGTTCATCTCGCCTAAACCTTTATAACGTTGAAGGCTATAGTTTCGTCCAGCACGAGCGATAGCCTCTGGGAGCTCGGCATCTGAGTAAACATACTCGGTGTAATCTTTTTTGTACACCTTGTAAAGTGGAGGCAGTCCGATAAAAACATGTCCGTCATTGATAAGTTCGCGCATGTATCTAAAGAAGAAGGTTAAAAGAATGGCTCTGATATGAGCGCCGTCTTGGTCGGCATCGGATAGAATAATTACTTTATTATATCTTAGGCTTGAAAGGTCAAAGTCCTCGCCTATACCTGTATTAAGCGCCGAAATAATTGTACGTATCTCCTCATTTGCAAGCACTTGGTCAATCCTCTTTTTCTCAGCGTTAAGAGGTTTACCTCTAAGAGGTAGAATAGCTTGAAAACGTCTATCACGTCCTTGTTTTGCCGAGCCACCAGCTGAGTCACCTTCGACTATAAATAGTTCGGCATTTTCTCGGTTTTTAGAGGTTGCTGCGGCAAGTTTCCCAACAAGATTAAAGTTTTCAGCTGAGTTTTTGGCGCGCGTTAGCTCCTTTGCCTTCTTTGCCGCCTCTCTTACCTTAGCTGCGCCCTTTGCCTTGTTGACAATTACTTCTGCAGTAGTTGACATCTTTTTGTCTTTTAAAAGCTCTGAAAGTTTTTTAATTGTCAAGTTTTCAACCAGAGTTTTAGCCTCAGGGTTGCCAAGTTTGGTTTTTGTCTGTCCTTCAAACTGGACATTATTCATTTTGACATTGAGAACGACAGTTATACCTTCTCTAAAGTCCTCTCCAAGCAGGTTTTGTTCCTTTTCTTTTAAAAAGTTATTGTTACGTGCGTACTCATTCATCACCTTTGTAAAGGCGCTCTTAAAGCCTGTCTCATGAGTTCCGCCCTCAATCGTTGGAATATTATTGACAAAAGAGAAAGAGTTTTCTGTATAGCTATCGGTATAGATAAAGGCTACCTGGAGGTCAAAATTTTTATCTTCCGCTTCAAAATAAACAGGTTTATTGAAAAGTTTGCTTTTACCTTCTACCAAATACTCAACGAAGTCTGCAATACCACCCTCATAATGATATATTTCATCTCTATCGGTATTTAAATCTTTTATCTCAATTCGGAGCCCTTTATTTAAAAAGGCAAGTTCTCTTGCGCGAGTGCAAATAGTTTCAAAATTAAAGCGGATGTTGCCAAACATATCGCTATCTGGCAAGAAGGTAACCTTAGTTCCTGTCTTTTTTGTCTTACCAACCATTTTAAGTGGCTCAATTGGAATTCCACTGTGCATTTTACCATTTTCATCCTGGTAAGAATGGAAGCCAATATAGTACTCTTTGCCACCCTTATATACCGTTACATTACACCACTTTGAAAGAGCGTTTGTAACTGAAGCACCAACGCCATGTAGTCCGCCTGAGAATTTATAGTTGTCTGTGTTAAATTTACCGCCTGCGTGCAAAGTTGTATAAACAACCTCAACACCTGATTTGTGAAGAGTTGGATGCTCGTCCACTGGTATACCACGACCATTATCCTCTACTGTTACAGAGTTGTCTGTATTGAGTGTGATTGTTATAGTATCGCCGTAGCCGTTCGCTATCTCGTCAATAGCGTTATCCACAATCTCCCACAAAAGATGGTGCATACCTTTTGACCCCGTTGTACCTATATACATACCTGGGCGAAGGCGGACAGCGTCAAGTCCTTCTAGTACCACAATATTCGTTGCATCATATTCTTGTTTTGACATATAAACTCCTAATTTCTTTTCTAGTATAACATAATTTCACATTTTTAACAATTAAAAATCCACTCTATCGTTATTTTTTATTATCTTTTTATCGCTGATAATTTCATTTTTTCTTAATAATTTCAAAAATATAGCATATATTTTGAGCTTATATTTATACATCCTGCTGCATAATTATGCATTATTTTGTATAGATATTAATCTGTCGAATTTTGGCATATTTTGTTTAAAACTGAGTAAAATACATATAGGAGTTAGTATGAAAATTATTGTTTTAACAGGAGGAGGCACGGCGGGGCACGTCTACCCTGCCCTTGCGGTTAGGGAAAAGCTCGGCAAAGATTATGAGGTACACTATATCGGTGGCAATGGCATGGAAAAGGAAATTGTCGCAAAAGACAAAAGCATTGTCTACCACAAAATAGACACAGTAAAACTTGTGCGCAAGCTAACCTTTAAAAATCTGCTTATACCTTTTAAACTTTTAAAGGCAGTAAGAGAGGCAAAGAAAATACTAAAAAACATAAAACCTGACTGTATTTTCTCAAAAGGCGGATTTGTTGCCGTGCCGGTCGCTATTGCTGGGAAAAGTTTAAAAATACCTATAATTAGTCACGAGTCAGACTTATCAATGGGACTTGCAAATAAAATAATACTGCGCTGTTGCTCTGTTATGTGTACCTCTTTTGAAAAGACAGCGGAGGCTGACAAAAAATGTCTCTATACCGGTCAGCCGATAAGAGGCAAGCTATTTAAAGGGAATAAGAAAAATCTATCCATTTATGAGAAGCGAGACAAAAATAAACCTAATTTGCTTGTTGTTGGTGGCTCTAGCGGTGCGAAATTTATAAATGACAAGGTTTTAAAAAATATTGAAAAATTGACAAAAAATTTTAATGTTATCCACATAACTGGAAAACAAGTAGTAAAGGATGCAAAATGTAGTGGATATTTTCAAGTGGAATATGCTGACAATATAGAGGACTATTTAAATCTTGCAGATATTGTGCTATCAAGAGCGGGCTCGGGAGCAATTAACGAGTTTTTAGCCCTCGCAAAACCTATGTTACTTATACCTCTTTCTAAGAAATGTTCAAGAGGCGACCAAATAGAAAATGCTAAATTATTTAATAGTTTAGGTTACGCCGACATATTGCAAGAAGAAGATTATGATGATGAAATGTTTTTAATAAAGATAAATAATTTATATAAAAATCGAGAAAAATACATTAAAAATATGGAAAAAGTAGCAAAAAATGACGCCTGCGAAAAAATTATAGAAATAATTGAAGAAAATATTAAAAAATAATGGAAATTTTGCCATTATTTTTTATTTATTAGACTATTTTTATTATATTTTATCTAATTAAAACAATATTTTAAAATAAATCATTTATTTTTAATTATTTTTTAAGATTTTTGTCGAATTTATTTAATTATTTTTTATTAGTTTTATACAGTAATTCACTTAATTCTGGATAGCCAAAGCCTTCAAGGTTTTTATTATATGTAATAGGTTTGGCACAGGTCAAAAGTGCTCTTTTAACTTCAAGTGGGCTTAGGTCTTTATTGTTTTCAAGTAGCAGTGCGCATAAGCCTGCCACCATTGGTGTTGCGACAGAGGTACCACTTAAGGTTATGTACGGCTTATCTCGTCCGCAGGAGACTATGTCAACAGAAGGCGCAACTAGGTCGGGTTTAAATCTTGAAAAAGCAGGTCCGCGCGAGGAAAAGTCTGCAACCTCAAAATAGTCGGCGTTATATGTATTATTATCAATTCGGTTGTCATCAAAGCCACCTACCGTGATTATCTGGCTAGACACTCCCGGGCTTTTTATTGTCTGAAATTCTGGACCGCTGTTGCCGGCAGCTGCAACCACAACAACACCCTCCTTCCAAAGTGCCTCGGCGCCTGCCATGATTGGGTCGTTAAAGCCAAGAGGGTCGCTACCAAAACTCATGCATACAATTTTAATGTCATATTCGCGGTGATTGTTGTACACCCACTCCATAGCGTTTAAAATCTTGTCGGCTGAAGCTTCGCCAAGTCCATTTAATGCCTTGAGTGATATTATATTTGACCTTGGAGCTATCCCGCTAAATTTCCCGCCGGACAGTGCACCGTTGCCACTGCACACGCCTGCAACAAAGGTTCCATGACCGTTGTCGTCATAAGGATTTTCTTTGCCGTTTATAAAATCTTTAAAATATTTTATTCTTTTTTCACCTATACAAAAATCACCATGTTCAATTATCCCAGTGTCAATAAAGGCTATATTTATGCCCTTACCTGTTAGGTTAAGCTCCTCTGTCTTTAATATCTTTTTTGCTATCTGCATCATCATGGAAGCAGTGCTGACGGAAGAGATAAACTTGACTTGGCTTAAGTTGGAGAGATTAGAAATTTGTTTTCTTGTAGCTTTTATGCGAAAGGATTTTATGAATAAATATTCATCTAATATTTCAATCTTCTTATGTAACAATATGTTTTTAAGTCTTGTGTAATCAAACGCCTTTACTATGCACTCGGATTTCTTGTCTTCTTCTAAAAATTCAACAATATTACGTAAAACTTTATCTACTTTGGCATTTATCATTTTAAGCTTTCTAGTATCCTTTTTACATTCTGATAATTTTCTGGAGAAAGGGAGCCTTTCAAGCCCTCCACCATGTTTTCAAGCTTTTGGTAGTCAAAACTGCCGTTTTGCTTTTGTTTTGCTACCTCTTTGAAAAGCTCCTGATTTAACTGGTCGCTTGATAAGTCCTTGTAGGAATTATATTTTTCCATAATATCGTCTTCTTTAATATTGTTTTGAGGTTTTTGAGCCTTGGTTTCTTGCCCTTTAAAATCTGATAGTTTCATGTTTACTCCTATTTCAATATATGCAAAGAAAAAGGATTATTTCACAGCTATTTTCTTTTTGTCAACTTCTGACTGCTTTTCGAATATATCTTAATATGGATAACTCTATCTTTGAAATGTTCTCTAAAATGCTTATGGGAGGATTTGGGCAAAATAATATGTCTGGCGGGCAGAACAATTCGCAGGCAAGTACGAGCGGGCAAAATAATTCTAACCCTGCTTTTGACTATTATCCAGGAGATATCCATAACAGCGCAGAAGAAAATCAAAGAGAAACAAGTCAAAATAATCAAAACAACAACTTTTTCAACAATCAAAATTTTAATAACCAAAACATGATGCCTATGCTATTATCACTGCTAAGTGGCAAAAATCAATCACTATCCGATTTGATGTCAGGTATTGCAGGCGTTGCTAGCAAAAAAGAAGACAGTAGCAGTGGGAGCGATGAAAGCTCGCCTAAAGATGATTTGATATTGTAGCAATCATTACATTCGTGTGATTTTTGCGTGCATAAAGAATAACACTCAACTTATTAGTGTTATTCTTTTTCTATAAAAAAGCGGTTAAGTAACATTTTCTATTATTTAACCGCTTTGTTTTTATTGTTCTTCTTTCATCTTCTCTATAAGTTGTTTCGTATGTGGTTTATTGGTCTTATTATCGTCTTCCTCTTCTAAACTGTCGACAACCGAGCCATATTTAAAGTAAATCTTTCGCTTGCAAAGAGCGTCTGCAATTTCCTCTTTGGTAGTTGCAACAATAAGTGTGGTCTTTTTCTTCTTTAATTGTTTTATTAAGTTAAAAACAACCTCTTTTGTAGGTTCGCTGAGCTTCTCAAATATATTATCAATCATTAAAAGTTCGAGGTCGCCTCGCATTGTAAGTCTAATAAGTGAGAGAACATATTTTTCTTCAAGTGTCAAGTCTTTTATCTTTGTATCCTTGATTTTTTCAAGCGAATACTCAATTATTGTGTTATTTATATTTGCTTCTATCTCTTTATCGGTAAGGTCCCAACCCTTTAAAATATATTTAAAGTTTTCATAGACCGACTTTTTCTTCAAAAATACTGGAGTCGCTGGAACATAGCCGGCATTTATGTCAGTTTTAAAATTTAATTTTTTGATAGGTATATCTTTGACAAAAACCTCGCCTTTAGTAAGTTTTTCAAGCTTGGCAAGAATTCGAAGAAGGCTGGTCTTACCGCTTTCATCTTCGCCGACAAGGGCTACACTTTCGCCTTGTGACACTTCAATATTAACATTATATAAAGCATAAAACTCGCGAGTATAACGAAGATATAAATTTTTTATTCTTATCACTTTTGACACCTCAAAAAACTTTTTCTATATATTATATTACTATAAATTAAAAAAAAATAAAAGCGTTTTTTGCTTTTATTTATATTTTTACTAAATTTTGAAGAAAACTAACTTTCACGCTTTTATCTTTAAGTTAAACTGGCTCGATATCGGTTCGCTTCCTACAAGTATTTTGCCGGTACCTGAGCTATTATCCTCTATATCGCCAACAACCGCTCGCATGGTTATTTTAAGCTCGCCATCATAATTAAAAAGATAGGTTTTACCTGCCGCCTCTGAATATTTTTCAAACTCCTCCTCGCCTTGCAAGCCTTTTGCTTCTGCTATAAGCGTGGTTAGTGAGTACCACTCATCAAAGTCAGGAAAGTTTAATGATAGTTTTTCGTCATTCTCTTCCCAAAAGGTAAGCTGGCATATCTTATCCGTCTTTATCTGTATATCAAGATATTTTTCCTTTATTCTACTATCACTTGCAAAGTTAACGCGAACTGCATAATTTTCACTTCCAGCTGACGTTATCTCTGAGAAACTTGCACACTCAAGTCTGGTAGCATTCTCGCAGGCAAACATGAAAATAAGGGGTATAATTAAAATAAATGCAAAAATAGACCTATAAAAAAATTTTGTCATAAACACCTCTTAAGTATTATTGACAAAACTTTAAAAATTAATACGCTCTCTTAAAAAGCGTCTTGCAAATGATTTATCTTATCACCAACTATCTCTATACAATCAAATCGGCATGGAACATCAAAGAGTTTGTTCCTTTGTAAATATAGCATTGCAACTTTGCGAATTTTATTTTGTTTCCTCTCGCCCACAGCCTCGCTTGGACGTCCATATTCTAAGGTCTCTCGCGTTTTTACTTCGACAAATACAATGCAGTCCTTTTGCTTTGCAATTATATCAATTTCTCCTAATTGAGTAGTATAATTGCATTCCAAAATCTTATATTTATTCTTTTTTAAAAATTTTTGAGCTTTTTGCTCTCCAATATTGCCTGTTATTTTGTTATTTTCTTTCATGTGCGACCCTTAATCTAAAGTAATCCTACCTATTCTACCTTTACGAAAATCGTCGAGTATTGCCTGAGCTGTTCTATCAATATCGTACTCGTCTTTGGAAATGATATAACCTCGTCTCTTCGCTATTGCCTCAAGGGTTAGCTCCTGTCCAAAACGGTTTTTTAGTAAATTCTCATAACGCAGAGATGCCATCTTTATAAACTCCTCAGCAAGCTCGCAAATATCCGCTATTACCTCATCTTTTATGCTACCTACGAAAAGTAGTTTCTTGGCAACCTCTTGGTCAGATAGGTTTGGATAAAGGGTACCAGGTGTGTCACACAGCTCTATATTGTCGCCGATTGATAGCCACTGAGTAGTCTTTGTCACTCCTGGGCGGTTCCCAGTGACAGCCTTTGCCTTACCACAGAGGTTATTGACAAGAGTGCTCTTGCCTGAGTTTGGTACGCCGACAACAACCGCTCTGACTACCGCTTTTATGCCCTTTGCCTTAAGTTTTTCAATCTTTGCTTTTGCAAGTGAGTTTATCTTTTGCCTTATAAGTTTACCTGCTCCTGACATCGTGCTATTTAAGATAATATAATCGCAATTTTCACCTTTGTAAGATTTTGCAAGTTCTTTTACTCGTCCCTCATCTGCAAGGTCAATCTTGTTAAAGACATATAGGACAGGTTTATTTTGCGAAATTTTGTTAAGGCTTGGATTGATAGAAGATATTGGCGCGCGACTATCAAGTACGTATATGACGACATCTACATTGTTAAGTTCTCTTATCTCTTTTAAAGCCTTTTTCATATGACCGGGAAACCAATTTATCTTCATATCTCCTCCTTTTTAAGCTAAATTAATAAAAAAACACAAAAAATCATGATTTTTATATAAATTTTATAAATTTTTATTATTTTTTGCCTTTTATTAGGTCAGGACGGCGGGCTAAAGTTTTTTGTTCTGACTGCTGTTTGCGCCACTTTGCTATCTCGGCATGATTGCCAGAGAGTAGTACCTCTGGCACCTTATAGCCCATAAAGTCGGCAGGTCTTGTATACTGAGGATACTCAAGATTGTCGTTTGAGAAACTCTCTTCTGCTAAACTTTCTTCGCTGATAACCCCTTCAACAAACCTTGAGAGTGTGTCTATTATCACCATAGTTGACAGCTCGCCACCCGTGAGCACATAGTCGCCTATTGAAATCTCCAAAGGACTAAAAATATCAATTATGCGCTGGTCAATGCCCTCATAGTGTCCGCAAACAAAGATTAAATGTTCCTCTTTTGAAAGCTCTTTTGCAAGTGATGGTGATAGTGTTTTTCCGCTTGGTGAAGGTAAAATAATTTTAGAGTTCTCTTTTTGCACGCTTTTTATTGCGTCATAGATAGGCTGTGGTGTCATAAGCATGCCTGCCCCGCCACCAAATGGATAGTCATCACACTTTTTATGCTTGTCCTTAGAAAAAGTGCGGATATCTATTATATTGATTGTTAGTATTCCGCTCTCCTGCGCGCGTTTGAGAATACTTGAGTTAAGATAGGAAAAGGACTCTGGAAAAAGCGTTAAAATATCTATAATCATATCAAAACCTCTTTGAGTTTTTCGCTATCTACAACTATTCTGTCGCCCTGTTTTATAAAAACATCGTCTACATATGGCGCTTCATATCTACGACCCTCTTTTTCTATGACAAAGATGTCGCAGGTGCCATAGTTTGTTACGTCTACTATCTGTCCGACAAGTTCGCCTTTGTCGTCATACAGTACCATGCCGATGAGGTCGTCAATAAAAAACTCATCTTCGCCCTTTGCCTCGGTGAGCAGTTCTTTGTCTATCCTAATGGTCTGATTGCGGAGCTCTTCAGCCTCGTTTCGCGTTTTTACCTCTTTAAATTTTATATACAAAAAGCCTTGACGAAGTGAAATGTGTTCTATTGTCACATTTTTTTCGCCAACTTGTGCATTTTTCAATGATTTAAAAACAGCAAGGACGTTTGTCAAAGGGCGAGCTTTGACCTCCCCTTTTATTCCTTGCGGTTTTACAATGATAGCTACTTCAATCACTTTTATTCTCCAAATTTAACAACAACTTTTTTGTGCTGTCTTGATGAGATAGAGTTAACTATTGACCTTATGCTTGATGCAATCTTGCCAGCCTTGCCAATTACTCTTCCCATATCATCTGGAGCAACAGATACGTGAAGAATGGTTACGCCGTCTTCTTCGCTTTCTGCTACATTAACACTTGCCTCATCTATTACTAGATTTTTTACGATATATTCTACAAGTTCTTTCATTATTTGCTCCTTAAAATTTTGGATTTATTATTGTTTCTTTTCAATTACGCCACTCTTTACAAGAAGTTGTTTTGCTGTGTCAGTTGGTGTAGCGCCATTTTTAAGCCATTTTTCTGCTTTCTCTTTATCAATGTTGATTTGAGCTGGGTCAGTGAGTGGATTGTATGTTCCGATAATGTCGATAAACTTACCATCTCTTGGTGCTCTAGAATCAGCAACGATAACTCTGTAGAAAGGTGCTTTTTTGTCGCCCATTCTTGTAAGTCTGATTTTAACTGCCATGATTTCCTCCTTTAAAAATTTATATCTTTAGCGCCTAAATTTCTTTAAGCGAGGATATACATTGAAATTTGATTTTTGTTTTGTCTATAGCGATGTTTTTCTAAAATTAGAATGTTTTAAAACATCTTTTTAAACTTTCCGCCTTTCATCTGCTTCATAAGCTCCTTTGACTGCTCAAACTGCTTTAGAAGCTGATTGACTTGCTGGATAGATGTTCCGCTACCCTTTGCAATTCTCTGACGGCGAGAAGCTTTGATTATATCTGGATTGCGACGCTCCTGCGGTGTCATTGACTGGATAATTGCCTTGTTGACTATAAGTTGTTGCTCATCAATATCAAGGTTCTTTACCTTTCCGCCTAAACCAGGTATCATGCCTATAATATCCTTAAGGTTACCCATTTTTTTGATGCTTTCTATCTGATTTAAATAGTCATCAAAGGTGAAAGAATTTTCTTTAAACTTACGCTCAAGCTCTTTTGCCTGCTCTTCGCTCACCGCCTCTTGTGCCTTCTCAATAAGTGAGAGTACATCGCCCATGCCAAGTATTCGGCTGGCTATTCGGTCTGGATAGAAAGGCTCAATATCGCCAATCTTTTCTCCAACGCCGGTAAACTTTATAGGCTTGCCGGTAATTGCCTTGATTGACAAGGCAGCACCACCACGAGTATCACCATCAAGTTTGGTAAGGATAATTCCTGTTATGTCAAGGTCTTTATTAAAAGCGTCTGCAACTGTAACCGCGTCCTGACCAGTCATTGCGTCAACAACGAGCAAAATTTCGGTTGGAGATACTTCTTTTTTGATGTTTTTTAGCTCGTCCATCAACTCTTCATTTATATGAAGTCTGCCGGCAGTATCAATGATAACTGTATCAAAGCCCTGCTTTGTTGCATGCTCGACTGCCTGTTTTGCAGTTTTCACTGGATTTTGTGTGCCTTTCTCAAACACCTCGACGTTTGCCTGTTTGCCTACTACCTGCAATTGATTGATTGCCGCTGGTCTATAGATATCGCAGGCTACGAGAAGTGGTTTCTTGCCAGACTTTTTAAGATATGCTCCTAGTTTTGCGCACATTGTGGTTTTACCTGCACCTTGAAGTCCGCACATCATTATAATAGTTGGCGGATTAGGCGAAACGGCAAGTTTTTGGTTATTTGAGGACATAAGGCTTGTAAGTTCGTCTTTTACAATCTTGATAACCTGTTGAGCAGGTGTCAAGCTTTTCAAAACTTCATCGCCAACTGCCTTTTCGGAGACATTTTTTACAAAGTCTTTTGCGACCATGTAATTTACATCGGCTTCAAGCAGTGCTATTCTAACCTCTCTCATTGCCTCCTTAATTTCAAGTTCGGTAAGCCTCCCTCTTTTTGTCAGCTTTGAGAAGATATGGTTAAATTTTTCTGATAGTGATGAAAAAAGTGCCATTAATCCTCCTTTTTGCTTGAGAGTTGATTGATTTTATCCTCAAGCTCTTCAATGCGCTTTAAAAGACCTAATTTCTCTTCTAGAGACTCAAGTTTTCTCTCGCCTTTAGAAATGCTGTCTTTTATTGCCTGTCTAGAAACGTCTAAGTTTGATGCAATCTCGCTTATAGTAAGGTCATAATTTAAATAATATGAAAGTACCTCTTGTTGACCCTTGCTTAATAGTTTGCCATAGGCATCAAATAATTTGCATAGTCTGATATTTTCTTCGACCTTCATAGACCTTCCCTTGTAAAGTAAAAATGCTTTACTTTGAGAGTATAGCATAAAGCAAAAATAAAATCAAGTATTTTCTTTAATTTTAAGGAAGTAATTTTACAATAATAAAATTGTTTATTCCGTAGAAGTCAGGATTGAGATAAATTCTATTTTGGTCGCGAGAAATTATATTTTTATCTGTAAAATATGCTAAATTTTCGTTATTTTCTATTTTATAGCCTAATTTTTTAAGATATTCTATGCTTACACCACCATTATAGCGAAGTCCAAGCATAATATGCTCTTCAATAAGCTCTTTTTTTGAAAGTTTTTCTTCAAGTTTACTCTTTCCAGCATAATAATCTGCAAAATTGTTTGCATTTGCATAGCGGTTGCCTTTTATATATGAGTGAGCGGATAAACCAAAGCCTACATAATCATCACCGCTCCAATATTTTATATTATGTTTGCTTTCATAACCTCTTTTTGCAAAATTTGATACCTCGTAACGCAAAAATCCATTATTTTTTAAAAATTCGGATGTTTTATTATAAACTTCTACGCTTTGGTCATCGTCGGGCAAGAGATGTGGTTTTGCACTCACCATCTTTGCAAGTGGCGTGCCTTCTTCAACTTGAAGCATATATGTAGAAATATGGGTTATTCCTTTGTCAATTAGTTTTTTTAAGTCTTCGATAAACTGGTCAGAAGAGGAAGAAAGCCCTATTAGCATATCACAGCTAATATTTGTAAAGCCCGTTTTTTTTGCAATATCTATTGCTTCTAGTGCTTGAGCGCTACTATGAAGTCTGCCTATAAACTTTAACTGCTCATCGCGAAGGCTTTGCACGCCAATAGACAGCCTATTTATGCTAAGTTTTCTATAAAAAACTGCCTTTTCATATGTCAAAGAGTTTGGATTGCATTCGAGTGTTATCTCGCTATCAGCGTCTATGTTAAATTTCTCTTTTAGGGTATCAAATATTCTGGTTAAGTCCTTCTCATCTAGTAAGCTAGGTGTACCGCCACCTATGTATATAGTATCAATTTTTGGCTTTTGAGCGCCGTCCTCACCTTTTTCAAATGGAAGATTTAAGTTTTTAGGATAAGAGCTGTAATTAAAGTTTTCAATCTCCTCCTTTAACGCCTCAATATATCTATCTTTTTCTTTTAAATCCACAAAAGAAGAAAATGCGCAGTAAAGGCATTTTCTTTGACAAAATGGTATGTGGATATATACTCCTAGCATAAACTCCTCGATATTTAGATTTTTATTAAAAAAGTAATTAAAATCATTAAAAATTATATAAATATCATTAAAAAACACTTTATTTTATAAAAATTTTGTCGTTTTTTAAATTTTATCAACTATTTATCATCATCGTCAAGTTTTAAAATGGACATGAAAGCCTCTGACGGTATCTCTACTGAGCCTATCTTGCGCATACGTTTTTTGCCTTCCTTCTGTTTTTCAAGAAGTTTTCTTTTTCTTGTTATATCACCGCCATAACATTTTGCAAGCACGTCTTTGCGCATAGCAGAAACAGTCTCACGAGCAATAATCTTGCTACCTATTGCTGCTTGGATTGGCACCTCAAAAAGCTGGCGCGGTATTATTTTTTTTAGTTTTTCTGTCAGCGCTCTGCCACGTGAGTAGGCCTTATCCTTATGGACAATTATTGACAGCGCGTCGCATTTTTCACCGTTGAGCAGTATATCCACACGCACAAGGTCGCTTCGCTCAAAGCCCGCCATCTCGTAATCAAGGCTGGCGTAACCTTTTGTTCGTGACTTAAGGCTATCAAAAAAGTCGTATATAATCTCGCCGAGTGGCAAAACATAGCTTAGGCGTACCCTATTGGTGTCAAGATAGGTTAGGTCTTTATAAATTCCTCGCTTTTCTTGGCAAAGTTCCATGATAGCGCCAACGTATTCTGGTGGAGTAAAAATGCTAGCTTTAACAACTGGCTCTTCAATATAATCAATCTCTGTTGGGCTTGGCAACGAAGATGGATTTGAAAGCTCTATCATCTCACCATTTGTCTTATGCACATGATAGTAAACGCTTGGCGCTGTGGTAATAATATCAAGATTAAATTCTCGTTCAATGCGCTCTGTTATTATCTCGAGGTGTAGTAGTCCTAAAAAGCCACATCTAAAGCCATAGCCGAGAGCCTGAGAGTTTTCTGGCTGGTACTCAAGTGAGGCGTCATTAAGTTTTAATTTCTCAAGTGCATCCTTTAAATCGCCATATTTTGCACCATCAACAGTGAAAACTCCGCAAAAAACAACCGGTTGCACTGTTTTGTAACCTGGAAGAGCCAAAGCGCAAGGGTTATCAACATGAGTGATAGTATCTCCAACTGCTATATCGCTGATATTTTTAATTGAGCCGGCAAGGTAGCCAACATCGCCCGCTTTTAAACTGTCGACAGGCTTTGGAGAAGGCACAAAAATGCCTACCTCAGTGACATCAAACACCTTACCTGTCTGCATCATTTTTATCTCGTCGCCCACCTTAACCGAGCCGTCAAAGACGCGAATTAGGCAGATTGCGCCCTTAAAGTTATCATAATAGCTATCAAAAATGAGGCACTTAAGCTTGCCGTTCTCATCACCTTTTGGCGCTGGGAACTCTTTGACTATCATTTCAAGGACCTGGTCTATATTTGTACCGTCCTTCGCCGAAACGCATGGTGCGTGCATGGCAGGAATGCCTACAACATCCTCAATCTCCTTCTTAACCTCTTCAGGACGAGCGCTTGGAAGGTCTATCTTATTGATAACAGGCAGTATGTCAAGATTGTTGTCTATTGCAAGATAGGCATTTGCAAGCGTCTGAGCCTCCACACCTTGAGTGGCATCCACAATAAGTATGGCACCCTCGCAAGCAGCGAGAGAGCGAGACACCTCGTAGGTAAAGTCAACATGTCCGGGCGTGTCAATGAGGTTTAGTTCGTACTCCTCCCCTTCATATGTGTAAAGCATGCGAGTAGGCGTGAGTTTGATGGTTATTCCTTTTTCACGCTCAAGGTCCATGCTGTCAAGAAGTTGGTCCTGCATATCACGTTTGGCAAGCGTTCCCGTCTTTTCAATAAGGCGGTCAGCGAGGGTGGATTTACCGTGGTCAATGTGTGCTACAATACAAAAGTTTCTTATCTTCTTAATTCTATCCATGGTTTAAATTATAGTAAAAATTGCAAAATAAATCAATCTTTTTTCTTGTTACCACATAAAAACATAAAACTTTAGCCAAAATATCATTGCAAATGCAAATTTACCTCTGTTTTTATTTTGCAAAATTTAAATCGGTGTGTTATAATAAAAATAGTAAATCTACAAAAAATTGCGTAATTTGTCCTATTTTTGCGTAATTTAGAATAAAATATACAAATATGTCTATATTTTTTATTTAAAGGTGGTTGCAATGGATATTTTTAATTCTTGGCTGGTTCAAACTCCAATCGCTCATCGCGGGCTCCATGACAAAGAGCACCCTGAAAATTCGCTATCCGCTTTTCAATGCGCTATTGATGGTGGGTATCCTATCGAGCTTGACGTCCAAATGATTTCTGATGGCACGCTTGTGGTTTTTCATGATGAAAGTTTGTCAAGGCTGACGGATAATGATGGATATATCAAGTTTTTAAATAAGTCTGACCTTGATATCTTAACGCTTAAGGATAGCAAAGAAAAAATACCTACTTTTGATGAGGTATTAAAGTTTGTTGACGGAAGAACTCCACTTTTAATTGAGATTAAAAACCCAAGCAAAGTTGGAGAGCTTGAGAAAAAAGTTATTGAGGCGTTAAAGGACTATAAAGGTCAATATGCTGTGCAATCTTTTAATCCATATGTGCTTGAGTATTTTTACAAACATGCACCTAATATTTTGAGAGGTCAGCTTGCTGGGTTTATGAAGCACGAAAAACTTGCCTTTTTCAAAAAATATGCGCTCAAGCGTATGCTTTTAAACAAAAAAATATCTCACCCTAATTTTATCAGCTATGAAGCAAAGAGGGTACCTAATAGGTTTGTGCGAAAGTACAAAAAGATTCCTCTACTTGTTTGGACGGTAACCAGTCAAAGCGAATACCTTAAAGTTGTTAAATATTGTGACAATGTGATTTTTGAAGGTTTTGAGCCGAAGATATAGGTTGGGGAGGCATAATTGGGGTGGCAACAAAACGCTAACGCTGACACGCTTTGCTAGAGGCAAAGCTAACAGCTAAGGTACGTGTTTTTTCGTGAACGTCACTCAAAACACTTTTGACTAAACCCATAAAATCGAATGATTTTATGGGAGCCCAAGTTTCCCCTCCCTCCGGGTTCCCGCAAAATCATAAGATTTTGTGGGTGGATAGCTCCCCCTTCACTCTCGACAAAAAATCTTCTAGATTTTTTACCTCAACAAGGACCCTTATCGGGTATGTTTTTATGACGTTAAGACAATAAAACGGTGACACGGATAATTGGGGTAGCAACAAAATTTTAAAAATAAAATTACAGGTTTAATCCCTGTAATTTTTTATCTTCAAATTGTTTTATACCTAATTTCCATAATTCTCTATTTTAAGATAGGTTACTGTTTTGATGCCGTAGGTCTTTTCGTCTACTACATTAAAGGGAGAATAATCAAAGTTGTCTCGTTTTTCATGCTCTACAACGATTATCCCTTCTGGTGAAAGAAGGTTTTTCTCAGCAATCTTCTTGACGCAAGTTTCATAAAGTCCGCTGGCATAAGGTGGGTCTAGGATAATTATGTCAAACTGACCTTCTAGTTTTTCAAGAGCTGTTTCATAACTTGCTTTGTATAAGTGAAAACCCTCTTTTATCCCCAACTTTTCAAGATTGGCTTTGGCGAGGTTGACACTACGAGGGTCTTTATCAATAAAGACAACTTCGCGGGCGCCACGACTGAGCGCCTCAATGCCAAGAGCACCTGTGCCACAAAAAAGGTCAAGCACTCTAGAGCCTGGCAAGTCAAAAGCAAGCTTATTAAAAATAGCCTGCTTGACCATATCCGCTGTCGGCCTAATATGCTCATATTTATTATCAATTAAATTTCTACCCTTAAACTTACCTGCCGTAACTCTCATGGAGATATTATAGCAAAAAGGCAGTGATATGTAAAGAAAAAAGTGTTTGCAAACTTAAGCAAACACCTTTTGTTTTATTATATTGATGAAATTTTACTTGCATAACTTGACCAGCCGCTAGCTGCTTTGTATGCATCCACACTTCCT